>NZ_RHLQ01000066.1 GCF_003711845.1 Lysinibacillus halotolerans | reverse complement strand
ATAGACATGGTTGGACCATCTTATCGAATATTAGATACAAAAGAATGGCTAGAAAATAGTTCGGTTTAAGTGGATCAGTTTTTAATTAATAAATGGCTCAATTTTTACTTGCGAAATACAGTTGAAATGACATTAAATACAAAAGGAAAATTAAACGAGGTATTAAACTTGAACGTTTATCAAATCATTCAAAATATCCCATAAACAATCTTACTTATAAAAAGAAAAGAGTAAGGTTGTTTTTGTTTGCACTAATATTAATAAAAAAGAGCAGCTTTCACTGCCCTCTAATAACCGATTGTTCTATTCACTTAATAATTCTTGTAGACGTTCATATTCATCGTTGCCGATAGCACCGTAATATTGATATAACAAATCAGAATCTACTTTAATTTTATCTCTATAATTTAAATATAGTTCCTCTGTAAGATGACGGATAATTATTGGAACGGGTTGATTATGATTAAAGTGATGAATATGTTTCTCGATAAATGCTTCCGATAGTTCACACCATAAATTGTTTCCTAGTGCTTCAAAATCAATATAAGATAAATGAGCATTTAAAAAGTCTTCAGACAAATACCCGTTATATTGACAAACAATACGCCAATCTAAATGCTCCCGGTAACGATGTAACCAATGAGGTTCAAAAACCGCACACATTAAATCCATTTGTTTTTTTGAATAGGCATTAAAAATCTTATCCATTTCCTTATTTGACCGTTTTTTATAGCCCATATCATCATAAATTTGACAAGCTAATGAAGGGATACCTTTGACCATATGCTCGCTACCAGGCCACTTATATTGTCCACGATCATATTCAAAAAAGTGGAAATCAAATTTTTCCTCGTCTTCGTCTATTAATTCGTCTTCATCTAGAAGATGGATTGTACTATATTCGCTAAAATATGTTTCATCTTCAATAAATAATTCGATTTCACCTTCAAAATGTTCGTTGATTTTTATTTTTTGCCGTCTAAGTTGTTCAACTATGTAGTTTTTAAAAGACGCTGATAGTCTAGATAAAACTGGATAATTGTATTGAAGGGTTGATACATCCACTTGATCTAGATGTTCAATTAAATATTGTTCATTTAATTGGTCACAAGCATAGCAAATATATGAAAAATCAACGTAATCTAGATATTCTTCAAATTCGGTTGGATGCAATTTGACTAGATTATATCTCCAAAAACAATAATCATGAATAAATTGTTTGGACATCTCCGGATTATTATCTAGAATGTGAGTCATATCAATTTCATCGATAATTGGACCAACATATGAAGGAATGGATTTAATATCAAAGTTTTTTGGGAAATCTAGTTTTGCCAAAGATAATTTCGGATTGAATTTTTTTCTTCGACTTGGATGTGTTTTTAAACTATATGTTCCGATTGAACCGCGCTCGTCTAATAAAATATAAGCCAATTCCTGTTTTTGATCCCTCGTTAATTTGATGTTTTTCGGAAACTTAACAGAGGCGTAATAAGTTATATTGGCCAAATCATAGAAAAATTTATAATCACCTTCAGGAGTAAATTCCGAACGGGACAAATTCTTTTTCCAATATAGAAGGGCTCCGTTAATCGGTGGATAGTTGGAAAAATGTATATTTGCTATAGAAAAAATATTATGCGAAAGAGATTCATCATAAACAGTTTTAATAAAATCTATACTTTTAATTTTTAACATGCTGTACCTCCGTTAAAACTATTATATACTTCCTAGACGAAAACAGCAGTAAAAAGTGTCTGGAGTAGATGGATTAAATATCGACTAGAATAAATAAAAATTTATTCATTTTTCGTAATCTGTTGGGAGCAAAATATGACCACTTTACTATCATATTTCTTTATCTTGAAATCTAGAACTAAATTATAGAAAAATTGTGAGGGAAAATGGAACATCAATCCTTCTATTCACTGATGAAATTGTAGAAACTTTTCGTATAAGGGAATGTAACGAAGGAGAATGTTATCTATTAATTCGATATCAACTTTGAGGTCGCTATTTAATTGATTTAAATTTCATTCGATCACCTTCAAAATGGATTTAGATATTTACGAAAAATCTATAAATATTTCCTCAAGGATTGTGGGGGGCGAATGGGGAAAAGCGGATAACAAAATATTTCTATAAAAAATTTATACAGGATAGTATTGGTGGACGTAATAAATGGGAAGTAGGGAACAATAAAAAATTGAATGAGAACAAATTTATACAAAATATTCAAACAATCATTTGACTATTTGAATGTTATTGAATATATTAGTTTTAACAATCAAATATTCATTTGAATAAATGGGGTGTCTAGAGTGAATAAAGAAAAAGATGTATGTGAAATTACGTGTATAAATGAGGAGAAAGTCGTTTCAATTCAAAATAAATTATCGAAGGAAAATCCCTTCGAAGTGGCAAAAATTTTTAAAGCTTTATCTGATGAGACAAGAATTAAAATTGCCTATACACTTTTAGGTGGAGAGTTATGTGTCTGTGATGTGGCAAACATTGTAGGAGCAACTACAGCTACTGCATCCCATCATTTAAGGTTGTTGAAAAATTTAGGAATAGCAAAATACCGAAAAGAAGGTAAATTGGTTTATTATTCATTAGATGATGATCATGTCAAACAACTAATTGAAGTTGCTTTCGCCCATCAAAGGGAGGGAGTTCGAAATGAATGATGTTACAAAAGAAATAGAAGAAAAAAAGGTATACCGTGTAGAAGGTTTTTCCTGTGCAAATTGTGCAGGAAAGTTTGAAAGAAATGTAAAAGAACTTCCAGGTGTACATGATGCAAAAGTGAATTTTGGCGCATCAAAAATTAGTGTTGTAGGGGAAGTTTCCATCGAAGAACTAACGAAAGCCGGTTCATTTGAGAATCTTCAAGTGTTTCCTGATAAAATTAGTTCCCGAAGCGGGGAAGAAAAGGAAATTTCTAAAGTAAAAAATGAAGCATTTTATCAAAAATACAATACTTTACTTTATGCAACTCTCTTCATTGTTTTTGGATACCTCTCGATGTTCGTGAATGGGGAAGGAAACATCCTCACTTCATTATTATTTTTAACATCCATTGTCATTGGCGGTTATTCCCTTTTTATTGTAGGTTTACAAAACTTACGTCGTTTTGATTTTGATATGAAAACATTAATGACAATTGCAGTAATTGGTGCAGCGATTATTGGAGAATGGGCGGAAGCTTCGGTCGTAGTCATCTTATTTGCAATAAGTGAAGCGCTTGAACG
This sequence comes from Lysinibacillus halotolerans, assembly GCF_003711845.1. Classification (GTDB taxonomy): domain Bacteria; phylum Bacillota; class Bacilli; order Bacillales_A; family Planococcaceae; genus Ureibacillus; species Ureibacillus halotolerans. The sequence goes on along the minus strand of NZ_RHLQ01000066.1, from coordinate 10,537 downwards.
ATTTTCCATGGATAAAGCCAGACAATCCATTCGCTCACTAATGGATATTGCTCCAAAAGAAGCTCTTATTAAAAGGAATCATCAAGAAATGTTGGTACCTGTAGAGGATATTTTAATTGGTGACATGATGATTGTGAAACCAGGTCAGAAAATCCCAATGGATGGCATTATCGTAAAAGGTAATTCAACCGTAAATCAAGCAGCCATTACAGGTGAGTCCGTTCCTGTGTATAAAAAGGAAGACGATGAAGTATTTGCAGGTACCTTAAATGAAGAAGGGTTACTTGAAGTTCGAATAACAAAATTAGTCGAGGATACGACGATTTCGAAAATCATTGAACTTGTTGAAGAAGCCCAAGCAGAACGGGCCCCATCCCAAGCATTCATAGATACATTTGCGAGATATTATACGCCAATCATTATAGTGATTGCGGTTATTGTGGCCGCTATTCCTCCTTTACTTTTTGGTGGAAGTTGGTCGACGTGGGTTTATCAAGGGTTATCAGTTTTAGTCGTTGGTTGTCCTTGTGCTTTGGTCATTTCAACTCCTATATCTATTGTTTCTGCCATAGGAAATGCAGCAAAAAAAGGCGTTTTAATTAAAGGTGGCATTTATTTAGAAGAAATGGGCTCTATTAAAGCAATTTCTTTTGATAAAACAGGTACGTTAACAAAAGGGGTTCCAGTTGTAACGGATTTTCATGTATTGAACGAAAATATGGAGGAAAAGAACTTATTAGCCCTCTTAGCAGCATTAGAATCACGTTCTGGTCATCCGCTTGCTTCAGCAATCATGAATAAAGCAAAAGAAGCATCTATCGTTTATCAAAATATTGTGGTTGAAGATTTTGCTTCTTTAACTGGCAAAGGGATTAAAGGAACTGTACAAGGCAAAACAGTTTATGTCGGCAGCACGAAACTATTTAAAGAACTTTTAACGATTGACGAAAGTTTAGAACGGTTATTCATAGACCTTCAAAACGAAGGGAAAACCATCATGATCATCGGTACAGAAAAGGAACTTCTAGGTGTCATTGCTGTTGCGGATGAAGTGCGTGAATCGAGTAAGGATGTAATTCAACAATTACATCAACTTGGAATTGATGAAACAATAATGCTTACAGGAGATAATCAAAGTACTGCGAATGCGATTGGACGTTACGTTGGGGTATCAACTGTTAATGCAGAATTGATGCCGGAAGATAAACTAAATTCGATAAGACAATTAAAATCTCAATTTGGAAAGGTCGCTATGGTAGGGGATGGTGTCAATGATGCACCTGCATTGGCTGCTTCGACTGTTGGAATCGCAATGGGAGGAGCTGGAACGGATACGGCTTTAGAAACTGCAGATATAGCTTTAATGGCCGATGATTTAAGAAAACTACCATTTACAGTAAAGTTAAGTCGCAAGTCGTTAAATATTATTAAAATGAACATTATTTTTGCGATAGGAATTAAAGTTTTAGCATTGCTACTAGTCGTTCCAGGATGGTTAACGTTATGGATTGCTATTTTATCCGATATGGGTGCTACTTTACTCGTCTCATTAAATAGTCTACGTCTTATGGGAATGAAGGAATAAATAGATTTTAAGAGCATGGTTTTGATTCAATATAATTAGTTGGATCAAATTACATGCTCTTTCCTATATGTGATAAAAAAACATTCAATTTAAAGGGATTTGGAAAAATGTGTATAATAATATGAAGGAGATGAAAAGTTGAAAATAAAGGAAGAAGAAAAATGATGAAATTTTACGGTGTTTTAGTTTTAACGATTATTATAGCTATAGGATGTTTCGTATTTTGGACTAATTCTCAAAACAAATTACAAGGAACTTCCGAAAATGAAATATGGGAAGCCGAATATAAAAATGAAAAAATTGGAGGTAGCTCTATCGGATGGAAAGTATCCGTCCAACAACTAAATAAAGAAGAGTTGACAGTTAAAAAATTGCTATTTTTAGAAGATGATAAAAAAATATTCGAACAATTAAAGTTCCAAAATGGCATAGATATTGATGGTACAAAATACTCTTTACATCCTTTTTCTTATCCAAATTTATATTTTGGAGATGCTCCAAAGGATAATGTGGATTACACCATTGAAATCGTATGGGTTGATCAAAGTGGGAATGAACATACAGATAAAATTGAACTTAAATAAAAGGGAAATCTTTAGATGGAATGCTTAAGTCTTACAATTGAATATTCTTTATTTAAATAAAGATAGGAACTTCCATCTAACTGAAAGTTCCTATTTTTGTCTTCTACAACTTAAACAATATCACTATTTAAAATGAACCTTGAAAGGCTTTATACCAATGATATGGTTGTATTTCTTTTAATGATTTATATTCCAATTTACCATTTGGATTAGTCACAGCCGCTTTTACATTTTCTCCCCAGTAAAAAAGTCTTTCTTGACATACACCACAGGGAGATAAAACGGTAAATTCGGAATTTTCATCTTCCCTTACTACACAAATCGTATGAGTGACTTTTGTATTTAGTTTATGTGCTTCAAGAATGGCACCCGTTTCAATACATAATTCAGTCGAAGCATTGATAACGTCTGGTGCTACACTGGTTAAGATTTGACCATTTTCCGTATACATGGCTGCGGCTCCACCCCAGCCTGATGGATATCTCTTTTCTATCAAATCGATTGCTTGGTAAAGTTTTTGTTCGATGCTAATTTTTTCTATAATAATACATTAACAGAATTTAGTTCCTTCTGCTAAATTGGCTATTCCTGTTTAACAAATTATTAATAAGTACTTTAACAGTACTAAATAAAGTTTCTTTTAATTACTAAAAAGATACTAATTTTCTTTATTGGTTAACTTTAATTAATGGGATAAATTGATTGCATATTTCCTTCGGTTGATGTACGTTATGTGTACACATTTTCACATAACGTACATTTTTTACTTGTGGAGGCAATCGTATGATATCGAACATGAATAAGGAAGATTTTAAAGAAAGTAAAGATTATATCCAATCAATTGACCGGATGTTTCAAGTGTTAAATACGTTTAGTGCAGAAAATCCTTCATTAACAACAAGTGAAATTGCCCAAATGACCGGTTTAAGTCGACCAACAGTACGCAGAATTTTACTTACATTGGAATATTTAGGGTATGTAAAATCAGATCATGCAAATTTTTCACTAACTATGAAAATTATCGAGTTAAGTTCGGTTTATCTTTCTTCTCAAACATCCGTCTGGCAGATGGCTCAACCTGTTATGGAATCTTTTGTTAGAGAAACCGGTGAATCAAGTTCTATTTCGATTTTAGATGATGATAATATTTTATATGTGGCAAGAGTTTCGGAAAAAAGAATAATGTCGATTAATTTAGAAGTCGGATCTCGTTTGCCGGCGGTTTCAACTTCCATGGGCCAAGTATTGCTTGCCTATTTACCCGATGATGAGTTAAAGGAACGTTTAAATAAGTTTCAGTTTAAAAAATTTACTGAAAATACGATTGTTGATAAAGAAGAATTGTACGAGATATTAATGGACATTCGAAAAAAGGGCTGGGGAGGAGTTGACCAGCAGTTGGAGGAAGGTGTTCGTTCCATAGCTGTACCTATTCGTAAATTAAATGGTCAAGTGATTGCGGCCATTAACTGTTCTGTTCATGCAGGTCGTGTTTCCAAACAACAGTTGTTAGAAGAATTTTTACCGAAGCTTAAAGAAATGGCACGGTTAATTGAGAAAATTGTAAGTATTCGTTAAAGTATCTTAACCGTAACAATTTCCAACTCCAACTTAAAAATCTGCACGATTCTTCCCGGGGAGTCATGCAGATTTTTTAATAACATTAATCAAACTGAAATAGGTCTCGGGAAAGTAAAACTTTTCATAAGAGAGAACCGTAGAAATAGTAGATATTCCAAAAAGTGTTAATTTGTTAGGATAGGTGAAAAATGATTTCAATCGATAGAAAATTAAGATTACGAGATTTAGAAATTTTTCGTTTCTATAAAGAAAATAAAATGTTAGCGTATGTCATTATCGAAGATACGAGAGGACCTTTTACAGAAGAGGATAAAAGGTTAGAACCACTTTGCTTTTTAGATGAAGAAGATATACATGACATTGTTAATGTATTTAAAATCTATATCTTATCCGATGAACCGTTAGGAAGAGATGATTCGATTATGGTAAGACAGTTTTTTGGAAATTTAGTGGACAATAGTTCTATTACTAATTTTATTATCCAAGAATTTGTACAAAAAGACTTATATGAACATGTCGATGATTCTTGGGATATTAAAACTTATCAAAGAATGTTAGAAATAGTTGGATCAAAGTGTAAAATTCAACCTATCGATGAAAAAAAATTGGTACCATTTATCTCAAGAGTAATAGTTTATTAATCTTAACTAAACATTCATGCTACACTTATGGTATAGAAAAATTTGTAAAGTAGTGAAATGATTAGAGAAAATGTACACCTTTTTAGCCAAATTGTTAAAGAAGCAGTTAGTAAAAGAAGTATAAAATCGTAGTAAATCCGTAGATTTTCTGAAACTTTTAAACAAATTTTACGTAGATAAATAAAGGTGGTGTTAAAAAATGAATTTTAGTGGTTGGATTGCCATTGTTCTTGCTGTTGTAGTAGCCTTAGGTTTATTTGATAAAAAATCTAAGAAGAAATCATCATAAGTCATCTAGATAAGTAATGTTATAAAGTCCAATTATAGTACATAATCTTTTGTATGAGTTTAAGCTATATCTTACATCTTATAAAGGTTTAGAGAAATGGCTAAATGAATCAACCAACTTTATATTCTATAAATAGGCGCATTTCTAAAAATTAGAATTGCGTTTTTTTATTTGGGTCAATAAGTATAGCAAATGAGGGAGATCATAAAACTCAATATGAAGGTAACTTGTAGTATAGTTATAAAAAATCATTTTGCTATCAAGCAACTAAAAAGTTGCTTATACTTGACGCGCAACCAAAAAGTTGCGTATTATCGAATTATGAATCGTAATACAGATATAATATTCAAAGCACTCGCTGACTCAACTCGAAGGCTCATATTAGATGAATTATCAGAACGTAACGAGATGACATTGTATGAACTTACAGCGAGGCTCATTATGAAGCATAACGTTAGCATTTCCCGTCAAGGTATTGCAAAACATCTATCTATATTGGAAGATGCAGGACTAGTATTTTCAAAACGAAAGGGGAAGTATCGAGTACTTGTGTTCAATAATGAACCGCTTAAAGACTTATTAAAAGGATGGATTGAGTAAGAATAACGTTTAAATAAATATGAGATGAATGAGTCGGAATATTTGGTTCATCACAAACTGTTTAGGACGCACGAAACACACTATCTATTCGAGGAGGAAAAGATATATGAAAATCATTGTTATGAGTATATTTGTTGAAGATCAAGAAAAGGCGTTAAAATTTTATACGGAGACACTAGGATTTATAAAAAAACATGACGTTCCTACTGGAGAATATAGATGGCTTACCCTTGTTTCTCCTGAAGGACAAGAAGGTACAGAACTGTTACTCGAACCGAATCAACATCCAGCTGCTAAAGATTACCAAAAAAAGCTATTCGAAGATGGTATACCTGTAACTATGTTTGGGGTAGACGATATTCAAAATGAGTACGAACGATTACAAAATTTGGGCGTGAAATTTATAATGGAGCCTACTAAAATGGGTGATATGACAATAGCAATTTTTGATGATACGTGTGGAAATTTGATTCAAATTATTCAACAATAATAAAGTAAACTTTACCGAAAACTAAAAAAATTTTGTTACCCCGTTCTTTTTATAGGATGGGGTTTCATTATGTAATGAAAAAGTTAAAAATTAGAATAAAGTAAAGAGCTTACTAAGTTAAGAGTAACATAGTGAAAAAAGTGCTGTTTATATGGTGACATAGGGTATAGATTGATAAAATATACATAGATGAAAGTTCAATGGAGCAATAGTAGACTAATTTGTGAAGTAGGATGTGAAATATGTTACAATACGGATTTCCAATTAGTTTGAGAGATGATGTTATGGAAGTAATTCGACTGCTTCCAAAGAAGACTTACCATAATCTCTCTAATGAATTACTTGAAACTATAGAATACATTCAAGATGATTATGTGGTTAACATTCCTTATCGTCTTTATTTCAAAGATAATTCTGATCAATATATAGACAATTTAACCGAACAACAAAAAATGATTTTACATTGCATTTATTCAAGAAATTGTGATGGTTATGTTCGACAAAAGCATTTACATTCATTGCTTTTAATGGATTATGAAGAGTGGGCTATTCCTTATATTGTAAAAATATGTGATGAATATATCATTGAAATACTAGAGATGACGTATGTTATTCTGAAAGAACAAGATACAGAGAAGATAAAGAGATTTTGTATGGAAAATATAGAGGGATTTTGTAAAAGCTATAACAGAATGATTAGCTATTGGAATGAATTTTATCGTGATCGATACAATAATTTTCATCAATATATTGGTAGAAAACTTTTTAGAGAATGTTTTGGTTACTCTAGATCCTTGGAACGTAGGAAAAAGTGAGATGCTTGAACACATCAAAAACAGAACACAATTTTAAATGGAAATTTGTGTTCTGTTTTTATGTGGTGAAATCACTATAATGTAAAAAAGAAAGGACGATGCTATTTTGGAAAACGTATCGAATGTTGATCGAATAGAATCAATCAAATCTTTACAATCGACACTTCGTAAACTGGAAAATGCCTTGTCCCAGATGAGCCATAATGGCAAAAATACCACCTTAGTAAAAAAGCGACTAAAGGCTGTGAACATCGGTTTAGCAATGCTAGAAAATGTTTGGAATCTTAGAAATCATCATTTTTTCAAGGAGGATATAGAAGAAGCCCACGATGTTCTTACTAGTTTATTTCCATCCATGGAGAAAATCTATGCTAAATCAAAAGCTGGAAGTCCGCAAAGAACACTTTTAGAAAGAAGAATAAAAGCGTTGAAATTTGCTGTTCAAGCGATTGCGGGAAGTACAGGAAATAAACAATAGATCTATCTTGAACAGAATCTAGATTGATACAAGGAAAATTATCTGAAGGCGATCTTCGAATAGAAGAATCGTCTTTTAATCTTTACATCGTTTATAGATTAGGGAATTGAAAATTCAGAATACATTGTTGACGCTTAACATTTCGTACTATAAAATAAAAAACAAGTCATCTAGATGTATAGATGAAATGTCGGTAGCTTATTAAAAATGAACCACGGAGGGTCGAGATGAGTAATTATAATCCTCATATTCCAAAATACGTCCAAATTGCTGAACGATTAAGAAAAAAAGTAGATGAAATGTACAAAGAAGGAAAAGAAAGATTTTTAAGTGATGATGAACTCATCAGTATGTTTGATGTCTCCCGAATGACCATTCGTCAGGCAGTACAGTTGCTTGTCGAAGAAGGTCTTTTACAACGTATCCAAGGAAAGGGTACATTTATTGTTCGAAAAGACAAATTAAAAACAGATATTGCGAAATTGGATACTTTCTTTAGAGGGTGGTATTTGAAAAACTTTCATGTCAAGTTGCTATTTCGCGGTTCCGTACCATGTCCAGAAGGAATCGATGTGAAATTGGGGATAACACCTGGAGAAGAAGTTTATCAAGTAAAACGGTTACGTCTATCAGAGGGGATCCCAATTGTTATCGATAACCGTTATTTATTAAAAAAATATGGTGAACAAATTACAGATGAAGAGTATGTGAATTATTCATTCTCCCATTTATTTTTAAATAAGTTTAATATGTCCCTTACCGACGGTGAAATAGAAATAGAAGCTGCTCTTGCTAGTGAAGAAATCTCAAACATCCTTGGAATTTCCGTAGGCTCTCCAATTTTATATCGAAGTGTTGATTTAAAAGTAAAAGATAAATGTGTTTTAACAGGTGCCTCTTCCTATCGTGGAGATATGTACAAATACAAATCCGTCTTAAGTTTAGAATAAATGTCGATAAGAGCTGATTGTTATATAGTTTATCGTATTTTGTAAGTGCTTCCATTGGTGTTTTTAACATCTAAAAGAATAACTAACATACAAGCTCGAATCTCAAAATTGCAAAATGGAACATATCTTTTTCTAAATTTTATAATTCAATCTTAAATCCTTTAGTTCTTAGTAAAAAAAACCATAAACTACATATATGCGATATATACGAAGGAGGTAACTATGTTCTATTCTATTTTAATTATACTAGCAATTATCATTGCGATTTATTTAGGTGAAAAGCTTGATATAAATACGGGATTAGTAGCTTTAGCGTTTGCTTATATTATTGGTTGTTTTGTTTTAGGAATGTCTATAAATGATTTATTGGCAACGTTCCCAACAAAATTATTTTTAGTTATTTTTACTTTAGCGCTATTCTTTAATTTTGCAGTTGTAAATGGTACTTTAGAAAAAATTGCCCATTTATTACTTTATAAATTTCAAAAACATACTCAATGGCTGCCATTAATTTTGTATTTTGTGACGGCATTAGTTTCTGGAATGGGTGCTGGTTTCTTTACTTCTGTGGCAGTAATGGGTGCGATTGCGATGGCCTTATGTAAATCATCAGGAATGAATAAATTACATGCTTCCTTTGCAGTCTCATTAGGGTCCCTTTCTGATGCGAATTTTATGTATAGTGCCCATGGCGTACTCTTTAATTCATTGATTAGTGAAACCGCTCTTGCTGAACAGGCGAATTTACTAACAAGGGATATTTTTGTTGTTTCATTTATTTATCCAATATTTATCATGTTAATCCTTATGTTTTTTGATAGAAAAAATGGCAAAATTGCTGAACTGAATATTGAAAAGCCAGAAAGGTTTTCAAAAAAGCAAAAAGTTAATATTTCTCTTATAGTGCTACTTATGGTAATTGTACTTGGAATACCGATGCTCGCCACTTTTATGCCAGAAAACGAAACAATTCAGTTTATTAACTCACGTACGGATATTACTTTGCTGGCAGTTGTGTTCGCAATCGCAGCATACATATTAAAATTAGCTGGGGATCAACCAAAAGAGGTAATGGCAAGAATTCCTTGGAGTACGCTATGGCTAGTTTCTGGGGTAGGAATGTTAATTGATGTAGCTGTTGAAGCAGGTACAATTGATTTATTAGCTTCTATGATTAATAATATGCCGTCCTTTATTGTTCCTATTGCTGTCACAATTATTGCGGGAATTATGTCAATCTTTAGTAGTACGTTAGGTGTTGTTGCGCCGCTTATGTTCCCAATGATTGCAGGAATAATCGCCCCAACAGGTTATAGTGCATCGCTTATTGCAGTTGCTATTATTATCGGTGCTCAGTCAACAGCGTTAGCACCATTTTCTACAGGCGGTAGTTTGATTCTTGGGAATAGTGGGTTGAGTGAAGAAGAATCTAAGAAATTTTATAATGACTTACTTTATAAAGCAACGCCTTTAGGATTAGGGTTTGCCATTGTTGCAACGGTAATTTTAATGTTTATATTATAGGGGGTAGCTATGCAAAAAATATTTGACTCACATTTTCATATTATTGATCCAAAATTTCCACTTGTAGAAAATCAAGGATTTGTACCTGATTTTTATACGGTGAATGATTATTTAAATGAATTACAAGAATTGTCGATTGAAGTAACTGGAGGAGCCATTGTATCAGGCTCCTTTCAAGGATATCATCAAGATTATTTTACGGATGCCATTTCAGAATTAGGAAATCATTTTGTAGGTATTACACAACTACCATTTGATACGACCAATGAAGAGATTTTAAAATTAAATGACATCGGAATAAAGGGAATAAGATTTAACTTATATAGAGGGTTATCTGCATCACCGAAAGAAATTAAAGAGCTTTCAGAGCGAGTATATAAGATATGTAATTGGAAGACAGAACTCTATCTTAATTTACAAACGATTGATAAAGATCTAGAAGAATTAATTTTCACCTTGCCAAAAGTATCCATCGATCATTTAGGGATGCAAAAATGTTCAATGGATAAGTTGAAAAAAATTGTGAACGCAGACGTTCCGATTCGATTAACGGGTTTTGGTCGGGTAGGTTATGAACGAGATGAAATTAGAGAATTAATTACAATATTATATAGAGAAAATCCAAACTCTCTTATATTTGGTAGTGATTTACCATCAACTCGAGCGAATTATCGATTTTCATATGATGATATACAATTAATTAAAGAAACTGTCGGTAAGGAAGCGCAGGATAGAATATTTTTTCAAAATGGGGAGAATTGGTATCTTCATAAATAAAAATTATTTCAACTTACAAAACCTTAGTTTTTCCTCATAGCGGGAAAAATTAAGGTTTTATTTTTTAAGGAATATTTTTATAGGTAAGACGTTCTTAGTCTATTTTTTAGGTTCTATGTCAAATGTTGGGGTGAAGTGATATTACACGGCACCCCGATTATCCTAAATGAATCCCAATTTTCTTAGATAAATTATTTAATAAAATTTTCGCTTTAAAGTGTTC
>NZ_RHLQ01000065.1 GCF_003711845.1 Lysinibacillus halotolerans | reverse complement strand
AAAGCCAAGGGCTGAAAAGTCTGAAAGTTCGTTACGAAACTTTGCGTTATTCATCTTAATTGAACCGCCGTATACGGAACCGTACGTACGGTGGTGTGAGAGGTCGGGAGTTAATCACTCCTTCCTACTCAATTGTAGGAGGGTATTGTTTCTTTGTTAAAATAATACCGTATATAGTTAAAAATTGTAGGAAGAAAATTAGTAGAAATATGTAATGTTTGTAGTCATCTTGTGCATATTAATGATACAACACACCAAAATAAAGCAATCCTTAAATAAATTCCTTTTAAAAAAAGGATTTAGTTCATTAAGAAGCGTAAAGAATAAGGAGAGGCTAAAGTTCAAGTAAATGGTTACTTTTACTTTAGCCTTTATGAACACTTTATAAATTATTTACCAATGATAATGTTATAAATAGGTAAAAGAGCTTCAAAAGTTTCTTCAGTAAGTTGTAAAAATTGTTCCGATGAAAGATTTACAGCTTCTTCTCTTGAAATGTGGCGTCCAACTAAAAATTCTCCTTTTTTGACGTCTCGTAATCGGATTAATAAATTTTCCAGCTGTTCTTCACGACCTAATTTTAAAGATATTGCGTCTTGTGACATATGATCACCCGAAATGATGAAATCCTCCGGCAGCTGATTAAAGTATTCCATATTTTTTAATAAACGTGTTGCCATTTCAGATTTTTGTGGTGCTTCATAAATAATTGCAACAATAATGAATAAATGTGTATTCCAAAGTCCAATTTGAAAATGAGGAAGCGATTTATACCCACGTTTATACGGAGCAAACGCAACCCATGAATCTTTAGGAGGATTGATTGTTCTTCTAGCATGCTTAGCTACATGTGGGAAAAATTCATCGCCTGTTTTTGAGCTAAAGTAACTAGAAAACAGTTCACCTAATTGTTGGAACTTTGGGCGAACAATAGTAGAAAGAGCTTCCATCCGTTGTTCTAAACCATCTATTTCGAATACTTCGAAGTCTTTGTTTGTCCATTTAATTTTGTCCATTAATTATAGCCCCCTCTTTGATTTACATGTTTATTTTATCAGTTTTTTGGGAAAAATTTTGTAACAACCATTCTTTCATAAGACAAAAATTTTTAAAAAAATGAAAGGGAAGTGATTTAGTATGAAACAGATGATTAAAATTATACGTAAAGTTGATATTGAAAAGCAATATGAACACATTTTACGTTTAGAGCTGGATTACGAGCTAGCCTCCTTGTATGCAGCGATGCAAGAGAATGATGAAAAGGAAATGGAAAAGAGTAAAAAACGTCTAAAGGAAATTCAAGACGAACTAGATGGTCTCCACGCATATGTTTAAAAAATTAATAATTCATTAAAAATCACTTGCTCCATATCGGACAGCAAGTGATTTTTGTTATAATTAATAAAAGGGAAATGTTGACTAAAAAGGTGGGGGTTATATGGATATAAATAAATTAGATGAGTTTGCGAAAAAAATGATCTTTGAGGCAGGGAAAAGAATACGTGAAGCCTTTTCCTATGATTTAGTGGTGGAGACAAAATCAGGAGCAAATGATCTAGTTACGAATATCGATCGTGAAACTGAATTGTTTTTTATAGAAAAAATTAAAGCGTCCTTCCCCCAACATAAAATATTAGGTGAAGAAGGAATGGGAGAAGATGTGAAATCCCTTGAGGGTCCAGTATGGATTATCGACCCGATTGACGGAACGATGAATTTCGTGAAGCAGCATCGCCATTTTATGATTACAATAGGTTTTTTTGTAGATGGTGTAGGAAAACTCGGATACATATTTGATGTCATGAGAGAAGATCTATTTCATGCAATCGAAGGGCAAGGTGCTTGGTACAACGATTCACCATTACGTCAACTCCAACCTGTGCCATTGGAAGAAGCGGTAATTGGCATCAATGCAACTTGGGTTACGCCGAATAGGCTCGTCAATCATGAAAAAATGACTGAGCTTGTTCATACAATTCGCGGAACACGTTCTTACGGTTCGGCAGCAATGGAAATTGCCTATGTTGTTAGTGGGAAATTAGATGCTTATATTTCGATGAGATTGGCACCATGGGATATTGGTGGAGGAACCATTATTGCGAAAGAAGTTGGTGCAATCACAACGAATTTAAAAGGTGAAGATTGTAATCTGCTATCAAAAGATACATTTATCATCGCAAATCCTTCTATTCATCATCGAATATTAAATGAGTATATTGAAGAAAAATGAAAAAAATCGTAGGTAGCAAATTTTTGTTACCTACGATTTTTGAATTATCCAATAAAAATGTGGCATTCTAAGAAAAAATGGTTAAATTAAAGTAAACCTTGTTCTCTAAATTTGCGTTTCATTTTAAATCCTGTCATCATTACGACACATAATGCTACTAATCCTGCAATAGCTCCAATAATCGTTTTGGCTGCAATGGCGTAACCTACAGAAATCATTGATAACATTGCTGCTACTGCAAAGATAAACATAACAATTTTTGCTTTATTCATGCAGAGTAGTCCTCCTTACTTGATAGAAAAATATCAATATTGATCTAAGTTTGTCGAAATTGTAAAAATATGAAAAAGACAAGTATCTCTTCTTGTGCTATAATAACACAGTTAATCATATGAAAAAAGAATGTGGAGTGGAATAATGACAAAGTTACGCGAAGATTTACGCAATATCGCAATTATCGCACACGTTGACCATGGGAAAACAACATTAGTTGACCAATTGTTAAAACAATCTGGTACTTTCCGTTCAAATGAACATGTAGAAGAAAGAGCAATGGACTCGAATGATCTTGAACGTGAACGTGGTATTACGATTCTTGCTAAAAATACAGCAGTAAACTATAACGGTACACGTATAAATATCCTGGATACACCAGGACATGCCGATTTCGGTGGAGAAGTTGAACGTATTTTAAAAATGGTTGATGGTGTATTACTTGTTGTCGATGCATATGAAGGTTGTATGCCTCAAACACGCTTTGTTTTGAAAAAAGCGTTAGAGCAAAAATTAACACCAATCGTTGTCGTGAATAAAGTAGACAAAGATTCAGCTCGTCCTGAAGAAGTAGTAGATGAAGTGTTAGATTTATTAATCGAATTAGGTGCAGATGAAGAACAATTAGAATTCCCAGTTGTTTATGCATCTGGTGTAAATGGTACGGCCTCCCTTGATCCAGACCCATCTAAACAAGAAGAATCGATGCAATGCTTATTTGAATCGATTATCGAGCATATCCCAGCACCAGTTGATACACGAGAAGAGCCATTACAATTCCAAGTAGCATTATTAGATTATAATGACTTCGTAGGTCGTATTGGTATCGGACGTGTATTCCGCGGTACAATCCATGTAGGGCAACAAGTAGCCTTAATGAAGTTAGACGGTTCAGTGAAAAATTTCCGTGTAACAAAATTATTTGGATTCTTTGGTTTAAAACGTGAGGAAATTCAAGAAGCGTATGCAGGCGATTTAGTAGCGGTATCCGGAATGGAAGAGATCAATGTTGGTGAAACGGTATGTCCGATTGATCATCAAGAAGCATTAACGCCGTTACGTATTGATGAGCCAACATTACAAATGACTTTCTTAGTAAATAATTCTCCATTTGCAGGTCGAGAAGGAAAATGGATTACGTCAAGAAAAATTGAAGAACGTCTACGTTCCCAATTACAGACGGACGTATCCCTTCGTGTAGAAGATACAGATTCACCAGACGCTTGGATTGTTTCTGGACGCGGAGAACTTCACTTATCTATTTTAATTGAAAACATGCGTCGTGAAGGTTATGAATTACAAGTGTCTAAACCACAAGTAATTATTCGTGAAATCGATGGTGTAAAATGTGAACCAATCGAACGTGTACAAATTGATGTACCAGAAGAAAGTGTTGGTTCAGTCATTGAATCCCTTGGTAACCGTAAAGGTGAAATGTTAGATATGGTCAATGAAGGAAATGGACAAGTTCGTCTAATCTTCATGGTACCTGCTCGTGGATTAATTGGTTATACAACGGAATTCATGTCATTAACAAAAGGTTTTGGTATTATTAACCATACGTTCGATTCTTACCAACCTGTTGTACCAGGTCGTGTTGGTGGACGTCACCAAGGTGCCCTTGTGTCAATGGAGACAGGTAAAGCGACAACTTATGGTATGATGCAAATTGAAGACCGTGGTACATTATTTGTTGAACCAGGTACTGAAATTTATGAAGGTATGATTGTTGGTGAAAATAATCGTGATAATGACATTACGGTTAATATTACGAAAACGAAACAAAAAACAAATGTACGTTCAGCGACAAAAGACCAAACAAACGTTATTAAACGTCCACGTATTTTAACTCTTGAAGAAGCTTTAGAATTTTTAGATGATGATGAGTATTTAGAAGTAACGCCAGAATCAATTCGCTTACGTAAACAAATTTTAGATAAAAACGAACGTGAGAAACAGGCGAAAAAGAAAAAATACGCAGAACAATAATAACTGTTTTGGGGAAATGATGAAAGGTGTTGGAAAAGATGAACTTGTTTGGAACTTTAAATTATATTCAAGCATCTGCACCTACGAATGCAAGTGAAAATGAGTTTGTATTCGGACGCATGTCAGGTATTACTCGCTATTTATATGAAAATTTACCAAGCTATGCTGTTGCTGGTTATGTAGTATTTTTATTAGTATTTATTTTATCAGCAATTGTGTATAAACTTGGTTTCGCTAAAAACGATTTATCCCTTATTAAAAATGTGATTATCTATATTTTCCTTTTTATAGGATGTATTGTTTTAACGTTTTTAGCATTGTTCTTACCAATGATTGAAGGACTAATTGTAGCTTCCCTCATTTTAATTCTTTATAAAATCCGCTTGTGGCGTGAAAAACGGGAAGAAAAAAGAGCAGCTTCATAATATGATTTGAAAAAGGTAATCCAATTTTGGATTACCTTTTTTTATGCTCAAGTTGTGATCCATATGTTGAGCTAAATATTCATAAAATGCACCTGAGTGAAGTCCTGATACTTCATAAATATAAGGCATAGTAAATAAATGTTTCACTAAATGATAATAGTAGTCTTCCAGTTTCGAAAAACCTAAATTGTATTTGACAATGTATCCTTTATTTAATTCGTAATCGTCGATAATCGGTTTGGAAGATGCCATAATTTCAATGCTGGTAGTTGCTTTATTCACCTCATTGTTGTGATGAACTATCATTGCATAATAACAGAATCCATTTTCTAATATATACCGAAGAAATAACGATTTTCTAGGGATTCACACATTTTTTATTAAATGCATAACCTACCTTTGATAAACAGTATGAATGGGGAGGTCGGAGCATTGAAAAATTGGGTGAAGTCCAGTATTTTGTTCTTTTTAGCTTGCTTTACTATAATCGTTTTAACTGCTTGTAATGATAAAGAGGATCTTCAAACGGTCAAAGTCGGTGAAGTTACACGCTCCATATTCTACGCGCCTCAATATGTAGCTATTACTCAAGGCTTCTTTGAAGAAGAAGGGTTAGAAATAGAATTATCTACAATAGCTGGTGGAGATAAAACGATGACAGCCCTTTTATCCGATGGGATTGACATTGCTTTAGTTGGTTCTGAAACATCGATTTATGTATCTGCTCAAGGTGCCAATGATCCAATCAAAAATTTTGCACAATTAACACAAACAGACGGAACATTTTTAGTTGCAAGAGAAAAAATTGAAAACTTTTCTTGGGATATGTTAAAAGATTCAACATTTCTTGGACAACGTAAAGGTGGTATGCCGCAAATGGCAGGGGAATATGTGTTGGAAAAACATGGCATTGATCCCCAGGAAGATCTAGAGCTAATCCAAAATATAGATTTTGCTAATATATCTACAGCCTTTGCATCTGGTACAGGTGACTTTGTTCAACTATTTGAACCGACTGCTAGCGTATTCGAACAAGAAGGCAAAGGCCATATCGTTGCCTCATTTGGTACGGAATCTGGTCCTTTACCATATACAGTATTCATGACAAAGGATAGCTTTATGAACGAAAATCCAGAAGTGATTGAGAAATTTACACGAGCGTTAAAGAAAGCCCAAGATTTTGTTTATGAAAGTTCTGTTGAAGAAGTAGCAGAAGCGATTCAACCATTTTTTGAAGATACAGATATAGAGCTAATTGCAACGGTTGTTGAACGCTACCGTGAACAAGAATCCTTTGCGAAAGATCCCGTTTTAGATGAAGAAGAGTGGAACAATTTACAAGATATTATGGAAGAAGCTGGTGAACTTCCGAAACGTATGGATTATAAAGAATTAGTTGATACAACGTTTGCAGAGAAGGTTTTGGAGTAAAATGGACTTTTTAACTGTCACCAACGTTCACCATACGTATTTTTCAAAGGAAGCCGCAACAGAGGCATTACAAAATATTAATTTAACAATTAATAAAGGAGAATTTGTCTCTTTTATTGGCCCTAGCGGTTGTGGAAAAACGACACTTCTCTCCATAATTGCCGGATTGTTTCAACCTACTTCTGGGACAGTGAAAATTGAAAATCAAGCTGTTTATGGAAATTCCGACTTATCGATCGGATATATGCTTCAACAAGATTATTTATTTCCTTGGAAGACCATTGAAGAAAACATTACCCTCGGCTTAAAACTTTTAAAAGAGGATAACCAAAACTTTTCAAAGGTTACTTCTGATTTGTTACATGATGTTGGATTACCTCCAATTGGAGAAAAATATCCTAGAGAATTGTCTGGTGGAATGCGCCAAAGGGTTGCTTTAGCGCGAACCCTTGCAGTAGACCCGAAGATTTTATTATTAGATGAACCTTTCTCAGCTCTTGATTATCAATCGAAATTAAAACTCGAAGATTTAGTTGCAAACAAATTAAAAGAGTATGGTAAAACAGCAGTACTTGTGACCCATGATTTAGGGGAGGCGATTGCGATGAGTGATCGAATTTTCTTATTTTCCCCTAGACCAGGAAAGTTACATCAAATTTTTGAAGTACCAGAAGATTTAAGACAATTAACTCCCTTTGATGTAAGGTCCCATTCAAGTTATTCCCCCCTATTCCAAATCATTTGGAAGGAGCTTGAAAACCTTGAACAATCATAAACTCCACGAACAATTTAAACAGTCGCTTATTAAGGAAAAAAGATGGGTCCGGTTCTACCAACTATTAATTTCAATTGCCTTTTTTTCCCTCTGGGAAATCGCTTCAAGATCAAAATGGATTGACCAATTAATTTTTAGTTCGCCTTCAAAAATCTATACGTTACTAGTTGAAAATGTAGTAGACGGCACCATATTTGTTCATATAGGGTATACTGTCTTTGAAACGGTATTAGGATTTATCATTGGAACATTACTTGGAACAATTTTAGCGGCAATCTTGTGGTGGTCTCCATTTTTATCAAAGGTCTTAGATCCATACTTAGTTATATTAAATGCGATGCCGAAAGTAGCTTTAGGTCCTATTTTAATCGTTGCAATGGGTCCGGGGATGAATTCGATTATTACAATGGGTGCCATTATTTCAGTCATCATTTCAACGATTGTCATCTATACTTCCTTTAAAAACGTCGATGGGAACTATTTAAAAGTGATGCAAACCTTTAATGCATCACGGTTCCAAATGTTTAAAGAAGCTATTTTACCTGCTTCTTTTCCTACAATTATTTCAACGTTAAAAGTAAATGTTGGATTATCGTGGGTAGGGGTTATTGTAGGAGAATTTCTCGTATCATCTAAAGGATTAGGTTACTTAATTATTTACGGCTTCCAAGTGTTTAATTTCAATCTCGTGTTAATGTCATTGCTCATTATTGCGATCTTTGCAACCATTATGTATCAGCTGGTGGAATTGTTAGAAAAACGGTTAATTAAAAGTGAATAAAAAGAAGCATCATTCAAAATCATTTGAATGATGCTTTGTTATGTTAACATAACTTGTTTATAGTAGGCTTTAAAACTCTTCATCAATTGGTGAAGAAGTACGGAAAAAACGGAAGTTTCCTGTTGCGATTCGGGCATCCGTATTTTTCGCTATACGATCATAGCATTCGTTACACATATAAGTATGAATAGGACGATTTCGTAATTTCTTCGCTAAAGGTGCATCGTCATCAAGTTCGTTAATCGTATCGCAAATGACACATTGGACTCGCATATGATTAATCCTCCTACTATTCAACTCGGATTGCAGCAATATTTTTAATCGGGTTGTCGATATTTGACCCGTCTCCAAAAATAAGGTGAACAGGTCCGCCATCATTAATTGGTTTACCATCTTGACTATATTTAAAAATAATCGTAAACGCTTCTTCAATGGAGAAGGCGTGTTCTGTACCATCTTGAAGTTCAAACACGACACGTTCCGCATTTTCCTCAATTTCTGCATTTTTTAAGAAATGTTTAATTTCCATCCCGAATGTTCCAGTTTTCATTCCTTGTCGATCAAATTTTCGCTCTGTTTTTAAAGTTGGAGGGTAAGTTGCCCCTTCCATTATTTCTCTAGACCAGTGAGCACCAGCATTTTTTAAATACATTAAATCCTCATCGTCATCTTCTTTTTGTTCTGTAAAATATGTCGTTAAGTCTAATCGGCGATCATCAAAAATCCATACAGTTGGATCTAATGTAATTTTATATTTAACGGCACCTTTAATTGGTATAATCGTTTCCATTTTTATAGTCCCCCTAATCTATATATCATTTTTTAGTATAACGCTACTCATACTAATTAATAAAGAAATATAAATCAAAAGTTCTCTTTTCTAATGTATGGACTTGCATTTTTATCAGCTTAAAGATAAACTTTAATAAGATAGAATAGAAGAAATATCACAATGATGGGGGCGTCCTCATGGATACGAAACGTCAGTCTTCCTTCCAGGAAGAGGCTTTGGAATTACTGCTTAAGGATGCAGATAAAATTGCACGTTTAATAAAAGTTCAAATGGATCATTTAACAATGCCATCATGTCCTTTATACGAAGAAGTATTAGATACACAAATGTTTGGCTTATCACGGGAAATTGATTTTGCTGTTAAGCTTGGATTAATTGAACGTGAACGAGGAAAGGAAATTCTCGACACATTAGAGAAAGAACTTTCTTTGTTACATGAAGCGTACACAAACAAATAATTAGAAACTCAAACGCGAAATAGCGCTTTGAGTTTTTTTTCTAAAATGGGGAAATTGAAAATGAGAAAATATTTAGCTTATTATGTGAGGAATTTTGATTATCCATTATTCTTTACTTATGTATTTTTATGTTTATTCGGTCTTGTCATGATTTATAGTGCCGGTATGTGGGTTGCTATTGTAAACAAAGATCAAGGACCAGACTTTTACTACAATAAACAATTATTAAATTTATGTGTAGCAGGTGTCGCTTTTATAGTGGGTGCCTTTTTCCCATATAAACATTATAGTAATAAAAAACTTATGGTGGCACTTTTAGGCATTATGTTAGTTCTGTTATTTTGGGTATGGAATTTCGGGGTTGGTGCTGAACAATCAGGTTCCCAAAGTTGGATTGATTTAGGTATCATGAATTTCCAACCTTCTGAGTTTGCAAAACTATTTATTATTTTATATTTTGCTGGTGCCTTCTATCGAAAAAGTTTAAAAAATTCAATGGAAAACTTAGGACCAAATAATATTATTTATCCGATTTTAGTATGGTTATTAGTGATTTTCTGTGTTGCGAACGAAACCGATTTAGGTGCCGTTATGATTATATCTGGAATCGCCATTGCGGTTGTTGCAGCAAGTGGGATTCAATTTAAAAAATTTATGAAATTTTTTGCTGTATTAGGTGGGTTTGGTTCAGCATTAATAGGGCTTATTTTATTAGTTAAAGGTGAAGAAATTCTAACTCAAAACCGAGTTGGCCGTATTAAAGCCTTTTTAAACCCGTTTGAATATGAAACTGGCTCTAGCTATCAAGTTATTAATGGGTATATTGCGATTGGCTCAGGGGGATTAGAAGGGGTTGGCTTAGGTCAGTCCATTCAAAAATTAGGCTATTTACCAGAACCGCAAACCGATTTTATTATGGCGATTATTGCTGAGGAACTTGGAATACTAGGGGTCATCATTGTACTAGGTGGTCTTGGATTCATTGTCCTTAGAGCTTTAACAATTGCCTTAAAAACGAAGGATCCGCTTGCTAGAATGATTGCAGCAGGTATAGGTAGTTGGATTGCTGTTCAAACATTTATTAATCTTGGGGGATTATCGGGACTTATTCCGTTAACCGGTGTAACGCTACCATTCATTAGTTATGGCGGGACATCTATATTATTACTATCTTTTGCAATGGGGATATTAGTGAATATTTCCATGTATGTGAAGCTGGAAAAAAGAAGGTCTAAGGGGGAATCATTGTGAAGAAAATTAACAAAATTTTAGTAGCAAACCGTGGGGAAATTGCAATTCGTATTTTTCGCGCTTGTAATGATTTAAACTTAAAAACAGTTGCAATTTATTCAAGGGAAGATAGTGGTTCTTATCATCGTTACAAATCGGATGAATCTTATTTAGTTGGGGTTGGAAAGAAACCGATTGATGCTTATTTAGATATTGAAGGAATCATTGAAATTGCAAAACAAGCGGAAGTTGATGCAATCCATCCCGGTTATGGTTTCTTATCGGAAAATGTTGAATTTGCTAGACGTTGTGAAGAAGAAGGAATTATCTTTATTGGACCAACATCTGAACATTTAGATATGTTCGGAGATAAAGTAAAAGCAAGAGAACAAGCGGTAGCTGCAAAAATTCCAGTGATTCCTGGTAGTGATGGTCCAGTTAATACTGTAGAAGAAGTCATAGCATTTGGGGACAAATATGGCTATCCTCTAATGATTAAAGCTGCCCTTGGTGGTGGCGGACGTGGGATGCGTTTAGTTCAATCGAAGGAAGAACTAGCCTCTGCATTTGAACGAGCAAAGTCAGAAGCGAAGGCAGCATTCGGTTCTGATGAAGTTTATGTTGAGAAAGCTATCATTAAACCAAAACATATTGAAGTACAAATATTAGGAGATGTGACGGGGAATATTGTTCATTTATATGAACGGGATTGTTCTATCCAAAGACGTCACCAAAAGGTAGTGGAAATTGCTCCTTCCAATTCGATTTCAAAGGAACTTCGTAATCGAATTTGTGAGGCAGCTGTCCAATTAATGAAAAATGTTCAGTACATAAACGCAGGTACTGTGGAGTTTTTAGTATCAGGAAATGACTTTTATTTCATTGAAGTTAATCCACGAATTCAAGTAGAACATACGATTACAGAAATGATTACAGGTATTGATATCGTACATGCCCAAATTAAAATTGCTGAAGGACATGCAATCCATTCGGAAGAAATCGGAATTCCAGCTCAAGATCAAATTCCATTGTTCGGATATGCAATCCAATCTCGGGTTACGACAGAAGATCCTGCAAACGATTTCATGCCAGATACTGGTAAATTGATGGTGTATCGTTCTAGTGGTGGTTTTGGAGTACGATTAGATGCAGGGAATGGTTTCCAAGGTGCTGTTGTCACACCTTATTATGATTCATTACTCGTGAAAATCTCTACTTGGGGTATGACGTTTAAAGAAGCAGCGGCTAAAATGCATCGTAACTTAAGAGAGTTCCGTATTCGCGGTGTGAAAACGAACATTCCGTTTTTAGAAAATGTTGTACAGCATGATAAATTCATTACGGGTGTATTTGATACAAGTTTTATCGATACAACGCCTGAATTATTTAAATTCCCAGTACGAAAAGATAGAGGGACGAAATTATTAAACTATATTGGTAACGTTACTTTAAATGGTTTTCCAGGGATTGAAAAACGTACGAAACCAATTTTCGTACAACCAAACAAACCGAAAATCGATCTAAAAACTGAAATACCAGCTGGAACGAAACAAATTTTAGATGAGCGCGGTGCAGAAGGTCTTGTTTCTTGGGTAAAAGAACAAAAGGATGTATTACTGACTGATACAACTTTCCGTGATGCACACCAATCATTACTTGCGACTAGAGTACGGTCCCAAGATATGTTCCAAATTGCTGATTATAATGCACGTATGTTGCATGATTTCTTCTCCTTTGAATTATGGGGTGGAGCAACATTTGATGTAGCTTATAGATTTTTGAAGGAAGATCCATGGGTTCGTCTAGAAAAGCTTCGTAAACAAATGCCAAACGTGTTATTCCAAATGCTATTCCGAGGTGCTAACGCGGTAGGTTATAAAAATTATCCTGATAATTTAATAAGAGAATTTATTCGTGAGTCGGCTTCTTCTGGAGTAGATGTTTTCAGAATTTTCGATAGTTTGAACTGGATTAAAGGAATGGAAGTAGCAATTGATGAAGTTCGTCAAACGGGAAAAATTGCTGAAGCGGCAATTTGTTATACAGGCGATATTTTCGATGAATCACGAGCAAAATATTCCGTACAGTATTACAAGGAAATGGCCAAGGAATTAGAGGCGGCAGGAGCTCATATTTTAGCGATTAAAGATATGGCAGGGTTATTAAAACCAGAGGCGGCTTATCGTTTGATTTCGGAATTGAAAGATTCAACAGATCTACCAATTCATCTGCATACCCATGATACAAGCGGAAATGGTATTTATACTTATGCAAAGGCGATCGAAGCCGGTGTTGACATTATTGATACAGCCCTTGGTTCCATGTCTGGTTTAACTTCACAACCAAGTGCTAACTCATTGTATTATGCAATGAAAGGCGGCAAGCGGGAACTACGTGCGGATATTGATGCTTTAGAACAACTTTCTTATTATTGGCAAGATGTTCGTGCTTTCTATAGCGATTTTGAAAGTGGAATGAATAGCCCTCATTCTGAAATTTATGTACACGAAATGCCAGGGGGGCAATATAGTAATTTGCAACAACAAGCAAAAGCAGTTGGCTTAGGCGACCGTTGGGACGAAGTGAAAAAAATGTATTCACGGGTTAATTTACTATTCGGAGATATTGTTAAAGTGACACCTTCCTCTAAAGTTGTAGGAGACATGGCATTGTTCATGGTTCAAAATGATTTAGACGAAGAAAATATTTTCGAAAGAGGACTTACAATGGACTTCCCGGATTCCGTTGTGGAGTTATTCCAAGGTTATTTAGGGCAAGTCCATGGCGGATTCCCGAAAGAGTTACAAAAGGTGATTTTAAAAGATAGAGAAGCGATTACGGTTCGACCAGGGGAGTTATTGGAACCGATTAACTTTGAAGAACTAGAAAAAACTCTAACTGAAAAATTTGGACGTACTATAACAAAAAAAGATGTTTTAGCTTATGCGTTATATCCTAAAGTATTTGAAGAATATGTAGCGGCGACAGACATGTTCGGAGATATTTCAGTTTTAGACACACCGACATTCCTTTATGGGTTAAAGTTAGGGGAAGAAATTGAAGTAGAAATTGAAAAAGGGAAAACGTTAATTATTAAATTAATCGAAATTGGTGAACCGCAACCAAATGGTACTCGCATTATCTACTTTGAACTAAACGGTCAATCTCGAGAATTAGTCATTCAAGATTTAACTGTTGAAGTGGAAGGGACAAATGCAGTAAAAGCAGACCCAAGTAATCCAAATCAAATCGGTGCAACAATGCCAGGAACTGTGTTAAAAGTTGTTGTTTCAAAAGGTAGTCCTGTAAAACGTGGAGATCATCTATTAATTACGGAAGCTATGAAAATGGAAACAACAGTTCAAGCACCGAAGGACGGGGTAGTAAAAGAAGTCTACATTTCTAGTGGAGATGCAATTTCAACAGGAGATTTATTAATAGAATTAGAATAAAAGAAAGGGACAGTGGAAATTTAAAGTGTACCCTTTGTAAAGGACATTTTTAAAAAAGGCTTTTAAGCAACTTGAAGAAGATGGTGACTGTATTGTGCAGGCGTCATCTTTTTTAAGTTCCATTGACCTCGGTAATGATTG
>NZ_RHLQ01000064.1 GCF_003711845.1 Lysinibacillus halotolerans | reverse complement strand
ACTCGTTACATGAGCATCGGACTGACGCAGATGACGCAGTTTTCCGATGTGTCATCGCGCTTCGCAGAAAGCGTCGATGGTAGTTGAGGGGTGCCCCTGTGAGAGTAGGACGTTGCTAGGCGAACAAGGACTACTGAAATTCAGTGGTCTTTTTTTATACCCAAAAAGCCCCCAACATACAAAAGCCGAAGGCTTGGTCGGCGCGTTTAAGAACAAACAAAAGTACAGAAGAAAAAACTCGAGAAGTGGGAGGACCGAGGAAAACAAGGAATCAAGGAGGCCCGAAGCGCAGTGTGACTCGTTACATGAGCATCGGACTGACGCAGATGACGCAGTTTTCCGATGTGTCATCGCGCTTCGCAGAAAGCGTCGATGGTAGTTGAGGGGTGCCCCTGTGAGAGTAGGACGTTGCTAGGCAAATAGTGACCATTGAATTTCAGTAAGCCCCCAAAGTTCAGTACGTTTATAAAAATGATAGGTAAATAAATTGAGTCTTAATAAAAACTTAGAAACAGGCACTAATAATAATAAGTGGAAATTAAAAGAGGAAAATTTACCGAAACTTAGTTGAATTCGTTTACATTAAAAAGTGATAGAAAAAAGTATATTTAAAAAAGTGATCTATAGAATTCTGTATCGTTACTTAATAAATTTCGAAGTTAAGTAAATAATAATCAAGGTTGGTTCATTATTTTAAAATGGGAGTATAAATAATCGGAATAATCTTTCTTTTTAGAGAATCTTGACACTTACAATTCATGTTGATAATCTTACAATTAATATTCTTTAAGAACTAGGAGGCATTTACGAAATGTGGGAAACGAAATTTGCCAAAGAAGGCTTAACATTTGATGATGTTTTATTAGTACCAGCACATTCAGAAGTATTACCAAAATCTGTGGACTTATCAGTACAACTTACTCCAAAGATCAAACTGAATATTCCAATTGTAAGTGCAGGTATGGATACTGTTACTGAATCAAAAATGGCTATTGCAATGGCTCGCCAAGGTGGAATCGGAATTATTCATAAAAATATGAGTATTGAAGAACAAGCTGAAGAAGTTGAAAAAGTTAAGCGATCTGAAAATGGCGTAATTACGAACCCGTTCTTTTTAACGCCAGAACATCAAGTATATGATGCAGAGCATTTAATGGGTAAATATCGCATTTCGGGTGTGCCAATTGTAAAAAATGAGGAAGATTTAACATTAGTAGGTATCATTACAAACCGTGACTTACGTTTTATTTCTGATTACTCATTAAAAATTGAAGATGTTATGACGAAAGCAGAGCTTATTACAGCTCCTGTTGGTACAACATTAGAAGAAGCTGGAAAAATTCTTCAACAATATAAAATTGAGAAATTACCAATTGTTGATGAGGATGGTAAATTAACAGGTCTTATTACAATTAAAGACATTGAAAAAGTTATTGAATTTCCAAATGCAGCTAAAGATAATTTAGGAAGATTATTAGTCGGTGCTGCTGTTGGTGTATCAAAAGATACAATGCCACGTATTGCAAAACTGGTAGAAGCTCAAGTGGATATTGTAGTAATTGATACAGCACACGGACATTCACAAGGCGTAATTGAAACGGTAAAACAAATTCGTGAAGCATACCCAGAATTAGAAATCATTGCCGGTAACGTTGCAACTGGAGAAGCTACACGCGCATTATTTGAAGCTGGTGCAGACGTTGTAAAAGTTGGTATTGGACCTGGTTCAATATGTACTACTCGTGTAGTAGCGGGTGTTGGGGTACCTCAAATTACTGCTGTTTATGATTGTGCTACTGTTGCTCGTGAAATGGGTAAAACAATAATAGCAGATGGTGGAATTAAATATTCAGGTGATATCGTAAAAGCACTTGCTGCAGGTGGACATGTTGTAATGCTTGGTTCTTTACTAGCAGGTACTTCAGAATCTCCTGGTGAAACGGAAATCTTCCAAGGTCGCCGTTTTAAAGTTTATCGTGGTATGGGTTCATTATCAGCAATGGAAAAAGGTTCTAAAGATCGTTATTTCCAAGAAGACGCGAAAAAATTAGTTCCTGAAGGTATTGAAGGTCGTCTTCCTTATAAAGGACCATTAGCAGATACGATCCATCAATTAGTTGGTGGTATTCGTGCAGGTATGGGATATTGTGGAGCGCCTAACTTAGAATATTTACGAGAAAAATCACAGTTTATTCGTATGACTGGAGCAGGACTTCGGGAATCTCATCCCCATGATGTTCAGATTACAAAAGAAGCTCCAAACTATTCTATTCAATAAATGGAACCTAAGTACTTTATTAACGTCTATGGTAGATGTTAATAAAGTGCTTTTTTATTTAAACGTAATATTTTTCTTGCACTTTCTATGATAAAATGACGAAAGTAGATTAAAAAATTTAATGGAGGTATTTTTTTGTGAGAACATCTAAGAAAACATCTTGGGTTAGCCTAATGATGATTCCACTTCTGTTAATCAGCATGTTTGTTATGTCACCAAGTAATGCAAGTGCTGAAACAGATTTAGGTATAAATGTATCTGCTGCGATATTAATCGATGCTGAAACAGGAAAAATATTATATGAAGAAAACGCTGATCAACCTTTAGGAATTGCGAGTATGTCAAAAATGATGACAGAGTATATTCTTTTAGATGCGGTTAAAGAAGGCAAGATTTCTTGGGATCAGCAGTACCATGTTAATGAGTATACATATAAAATGTCACAAGATCGTGCATTAAGTAATGTACCGTTAAGAGAAGATGGTACTTATACAATTAAGGAACTTTATGAAGCAATGGCAATTTACTCAGCCAATGCAGCAACGGCAGCAATAGCTGAAACGATTGCTGGATCTGAAACTGAGTTTATCAAATTGATGAACGAAAAAGCTGAAGAAATCGGTTTAGAAGACTATAAATTTGTTAACTCTACTGGATTAAATAATTCGGATTTATTTGGTATGCATCCAGAAGGTACAAAAGCTGAAGATGAAAACGTTATGCCAGCAAAATCAGTGGCAAAATTAGCCTATCATCTATTAAAGGATCATCCGGAAGTTTTAGAAACATCTAGTATTCCAAAAAAATACTTCCGTGAAGGCACAGATGACCAAATTGAAATGGAAAACTGGAACTGGATGTTAAAAGGCTTAGTAAGCCAATATGAAGGCGTAGACGGCCTTAAAACGGGTTCTACACCTTTTGCTGGACAATGTTTCACAGGAACGGCAGAACGTAATGGGACACGTTTAATAGCAGTGGTTATGAATGCTGTAGATGCAAAGGGAAATGAATCACGTTTAGCACGTTTTGATGCTGCGAAAAAATTATTTGATTATGGTTTCGGACAATTTAAAAAAGAAGA
The DNA here is from genome assembly GCF_003711845.1 of Lysinibacillus halotolerans. Lineage (GTDB taxonomy): Bacteria > Bacillota > Bacilli > Bacillales_A > Planococcaceae > Ureibacillus > Ureibacillus halotolerans. Next base: position 10,626 of record NZ_RHLQ01000064.1, on the reverse strand, counting down.
GATTGTTCCTGCTAACTATCAATTTAAAGGCAACGAAACAATTGATGTAACTAAAGGAAAAGAAGATAAAGTAGAAATAGCTGTTGAAGAACCAATTTCTTTCATGGTTAAAACAAATGAAAAAGATTTATATGTCCCTAAAGTCGTTTTAGATCAAAAATCAATTGAAGCGGATGTGAAAAAAGGGACTGTCGTTGGTAAAGTTGTAATTGAACGAACTGAAGGAACGGATTACGGATTTATCGATGGGGAAAGTTATTCTACAAATGTAGTAACAACGAGTAACGTAGAACGTGCAGGAGTCATTTCATTATTCTTCCAAGGAGTAGGTAGCTTCTTCGGGAATATTTGGGATGGTATTTCTGGATTCGTTGGTGGATTATTTTAATTAATGTTGCAACAAATAAAGCTGTTCTGTAAGCAAAAGCTTATAGGACAGCTTTTTTATATTTAGCGATAGCTATTCACAATCTTTTTTTTCTTGGACAAAATAAGTTTGCCCAAAGTCTTCATAAGCTAGTAGGTGAAGGAGCGTGATAAAGTGTGCGGCATTACAGGTTGGATTGATTTTACAAGGTCGATAAAGAACAGTGAAGAGATTGTTAAAGGAATGACGGAAACGTTAAATAAGAGAGGACCTGATGATGGCAATGTATGGTGCAGCACACATGCTCTACTAGGGCATCGTCGTTTAGCTGTTATTGATTTAATTGGTGGTAAACAACCAATGACGAAGATACACCAAAATGCATCCTATGTCATCGTGTATAATGGAGAACTTTATAATACGGATGAGATTCGCCAAGAATTATTAAAAAGAGGGTACACTTTTTCAACATCTTCAGATACAGAAGTGTTGTTAGCCTCTTTTATTGAATGGAAAGAGCAGTGTGTGGATTATTTAAATGGAATCTATGCTTTTGCTGTATGGGACGAACAACAAGAAACGTTATATGCTTTTAGGGATCGTCTAGGTGTAAAACCTTTCTTTTATTCTTTAAGTGAAGGTTCTTTTTTATTTGGATCTGAAATTAAAGCAATACTTGCCCACCCATCGATAACGCCTCAAATTGATCGACAAGGTTTAGCAGCTCTACTGAGCATCGGGCCTTCTCGTGTACCTGGTAATGGAGTATATAAAGGAATTGAGGAATTAGAGCCAGGGCATGCTTTAACATTTTCAAAAGAAGGTTTAAAGAAATGGCGTTATTGGAATGTAAAAAGTCAAAAGCACGAACAGTCCTTTGAAGAAACCGTAGAGCACGTACGTTTTTTAGTAACAGATGCAATTAAACGTCAGCTAGTTTCTGATGTCCCACTTTGTACATTTTTATCCGGCGGGTTGGATTCCAGTATTATTACTGCTATTGCTGCGAATACGTACAATGAAGAAGGGCGTACTCTCCATACGTATTCCATTGATTATGAAGGAAACGAACAATTTTTTGAAAAAAATGATTTCCAAACCTCTATGGATAGCTATTGGATAAATAAAATGACGGAAACTTTCCATACGAAACATTTTGATATAATTCTTTCTCAAAAGGATTTAGTAGATAAGTTAGAAGAAGCAATGTTAATACGTGACTTACCAGGTATGGTGGATATTGATAGTTCACTTTTACTCGCTTGCCGCGTTATTAAAGAAAATTTTACAGTAGCTTTATCAGGAGAATGTGCCGATGAAGTATTTGGTGGATATCCGTGGTTCCATAAAGATTATGACCAGTTCCCATGGATTCGTTCCATCGATGAAAGGGAAGGATTTTTACGAAAAGAATGGCAGTCGAAACTACAATTAAAGGAATTTATGAAACATGCCTTTGAAGAAACAGTAAAAGATTCTCCAACACTTGAGGGGGAAAATCCAAAAGAAGCGAAACAAAGACAACTATTTTATTTAAATATGCGTTATTTTATGCAAACATTATTGGAACGAAAAGATCGGATGAGTATGGGTGGAAGTTTAGAGGTTCGAGTCCCATTTGCAGACCATCGAATCGTAGAATACGTCTGGAATATTCCTTGGGAAATGAAAAACGTGGGAAATATGGAGAAAGGACTGTTACGAAAAGCGGTTGAAGGTCTGTTACCAGAAGAAGTATTATATCGGAAAAAGAATCCATATCCGAAGACGTATCACCCTGCTTATACAGAGGGAGTGAAAGAACTATTAAATAGTCTTCTTCAAAGGAAAGAGTCGATTCTACATGAATTGTTTGAAAAGGAACAATTGGAACAACTCGTACTTTCTGGTGGTGCTTCATTTAAAGTACCATGGTTTGGACAATTAATGGCAGGTCCCCAATTACTAGCCTACTTAATTCAAATCGATCGCTGGTTTGAACATTATAATATTCAATTAATCGACCAATAAAAGAGGGAGTCTCATTAGGAGACTCCCTCTTATTTCATTTTTTTCGAATACCCCAACAAGCCATTAATTGATGGATGGCTGGCTCAATATCAACTAAGTCAATCCCACCAAAACCAAGTAAAAAGGTAGGACGCTCGTATTTAATTGGTTTTAATAAATAATCCGATACAGGGTAAACAGCAATATTCAGTTCATTGGCTTGTTGTTTTAGTTCTTGTTCAGTTTTTTCTAATGGGACAGATATTAAAACATGCATGCCGGCTTGGTCTCCTGTAATAGTAATTTCAGGATAAAAGGTTTCGAAAGTGTTCGTAAGTTTATCATGTTTTTTTCTATAAATTTTGCGCATACGATTTAAATGTTTTGCAAAATGACCGTCTTTCATAAAGTTTGCTAAAATATGTTGATCAAATCTAGGAACAGTTGCGGAATAATCGCTAAATATTTGTTTATAGGCTGTCAAAAGAGTAGAAGGTAATACAAAATAAGCAACACGTAATGAAGGCATTAATGATTTTGTAAAGGTACTCATATAAATTACTTTTTCATTTTTATCCATTCCTTGCAGAGCTGGAATCGGTTTTCCAATATAACGAAATTCACTATCATAATCATCTTCAATAATATATCGATTTGTCCCTTTGACAGCAGCCCATTTCAGTAGTTGTGTTCTTCGAGCAGCTGATAGCACTGCCCCAGTAGGGAACTGGTGAGATGGTGTGATATAAACAATGTTAGCGTCGGTTTTCTCCAACTCATCTACGATTAAACCGTCTTCGTCAACGGGAATAGGAATTGCATTATTTTGTAAATGGATTCGAGGTATTGCCGAATATCCTGGGTTTTCTAGAGCAAATTTTGAACTATCTTCAAGTAAGCGCAAAATCATTGGAAGTAATTGTTCTGTCCCTGATCCAATGACGATTTGTTCCGGATTACAAATAATCCCTCGAGATTGGTATAAATAATTTGCTATTTCAAATCGTAATTCATATTCACCTTGAGGTTCCCCAACTTGTAAATATTCCTTTGAAGTATTGTCAAAAAGTTCTTTTGCGTATTTTCTCCATAGGGTAAAGGGAAAGGACTCGGTATCTATTTTCCCTGGATGGAAATCATATTGATATTTTTTAGTGATTCGCGTTTCGATGGTTACTTTAGACTGTTCTTTTTCAACATAAGGAAGCGTATCAATCTCTTCTACAAAAAAACCTACCCGTGGTTTCGAAGTAATATAACCTTCAGCAAGTAATTGTCCATAGGCGATTTCAATCGTCGTTTGACTAATATTTAAAAAATCGGCAAGCTTCCGTTTAGAAGGTAATTTTGTCCCGACGTCAATTTGTTTTGTAATAATTGCATTTTTCATTCCAATATAAAGCTGTTCATACAAAGGTTTAGAACTATTTTTTTCTAGTTCAAATATGAGCATATCCAACTGCCCCACCCCTAACTGACCTTGTTATATTTTGTAATATTGACTCTTTTTATATGGTCAATATTGATTATACTAAAAATCAATAAAGCAGGGGAGGTTTTTTAAAATGAAATTAGTTGGAACAGAACGAGTAAAACGTGGAATGGCAGAAATGCAAAAGGGTGGCGTTATTATGGACGTCATTAATGCCGAACAAGCAAAAATTGCAGAGGCTGCAGGTGCCGTTGCAGTTATGGCATTAGAAAGAGTACCATCAGATATTCGTAAAGCGGGAGGAGTAGCCCGTATGGCGGATCCTCGAATCGTTGAAGAAGTGATGAATGCTGTAACAATCCCTGTTATGGCAAAGGCGCGAATTGGCCATATTGTGGAAGCTAGAGTGTTAGAAGCGATGGGTGTTGATTATATTGATGAGAGTGAAGTATTAACACCGGCCGATGAAGAATTCCATTTATTAAAAAGTGATTATACTGTGCCGTTTGTATGCGGTTGCCGTGACCTTGGGGAGGCAGCCCGTCGCATTGGAGAAGGGGCATCGATGCTACGTACTAAAGGTGAACCAGGTACAGGAAATATTGTTGAGGCCGTTCGTCATATGCGTAAAGTGAATGCGCAAGTACGTCGGGTAGTTGGAATGAGTACAGATGAATTAATGACTGAAGCAAAGTTATTAGGTGCACCTTTTGAAGTGCTCGTTGAAATTAAAAAACTAGGACGCCTACCTGTAGTCAATTTTGCTGCCGGTGGAATTGCGACACCAGCAGATGCTGCACTCATGATGGAACTAGGAGCAGATGGCGTATTTGTAGGTTCTGGTATTTTCAAATCGGAAAACCCTGAGAAGTTTGCCCGTGCTATTGTGGAAGCAACAACTCATTATAAAGACTATAAATTAATTGCAGAAATTTCTAAAGAGCTGGGTACACCAATGAAAGGAATTGATATTGCGACACTGTCTGATAGTGAACGAATGCAGGAGCGTGGATGGTAATGTGGAGAATAGGAGTATTAGCCTTACAAGGTGCCGTTAGAGAACATATTGATCAAATTGAAAAGCTTGGTTGTGAGCCAGTCCTTGTCAAAAGTGTAGAAGATTTAAAAGATCTTAATGGACTAATTTTACCTGGTGGAGAAAGTACAACAATAAGAAAACTATTAGATCGATATGAACTGTTGAATCCGATTCGAACATTGGCCCAAAACGGATTGCCTATATTCGGAACGTGTGCAGGTTTAATCTTATTAGCTGACGAAATAGTTGGATACGAATCGCCCCATTTAGGTTTAATGGATGTAGTTGTTGAGCGAAATTCTTATGGGAGACAAGTAGATAGTTTCGAGGTAGAGTTATCAATAAAAGATATTGGTGAAGATATTCCAGCAGTTTTTATTCGTGCTCCCCATATTGTGTCAGTAGGAAAAGAAGTAGAAGTATTAGCGAAACAAGATGAACGGATCGTACTTGCCCGTGATCGCCATTTTTTAGGCTGTTCCTTTCATCCAGAATTAACAGAAGATGTTCGTATTCTGAAATATTTTGTGGAAATGATTAAACAATGTCATAACACTTCTCTTGCAAAATTGAATAGCATATAGTACTCTATGGTTAAATTTATCTTTCATTAAAATGTTTTAATGGGGAACACTATAGTCAATAAATATATGTTAACATCGATGATAGGAAGTAGTAACAAGCACGTTTTTTCTAGAGAGTCAGCGGCTGGTGGAAGCTGATAAAAACCCTTGTGAATCCGTCCTTGAGTTGCCGAGCTGAATTAGCAGTAGGTTCTGGCCGGTTGAAAAGCCGTTATGAGATAAGTGGATTAGATAGATGGTTTGTCTAGTCAATTAGGGTGGCAACGCGGGTAGCTCTCGTCCCTTTTTAGGGATGAGGGCTTTTTTATGTTTTTATTGCTCTAGCAAAGTAAAGTGACAGGGGTGCAATGGTAGTACTTTTATAAATCAAAAAATGGAGGAATCAACATGTTAGATATTAGACGTGTCCGTGAAAATTATGAGGAAGTAAAAAAAATTCTTCTTACTCGTAATGAAGATTTAGGGAATTTCGATGAGTTTGAGGAATTAGATGGAAGACGCCGGGATTTAATTGCGAAAACGGAAGTATTAAAAGCAGAACGCAACAAAGTATCAGAACAAATTTCAATTATGAAACGAAACAAAGAAAATGCAGATGAAGTAATCGCCCGCATGCGTGAAGTTGGAGAAGAAATTAAACAACTTGATAACGAACTGCGTGAAGTGGAAGAAAAATTTGAATACATGATGATGCGTTTACCGAACATTCCCCACGAATCAGTTCCTGTAGGGGAAACAGAAGACGATAATATTGAAGTATTAAAGTGGGGTGAATTGCCAAACTTTAATTTTGAAGCCAAACCCCACTGGGATTTAGCTACAGACCTGCAAATTGTAGATTTTGAACGTGCTGGAAAAGTAACGGGTAGCCGTTTTGTATTTTACCGTGGATTAGGGGCTCGCTTAGAAAGGGCTTTAATGAGCTTTATGATGGATTTACATGCAGAAGAACATGGGTATGAAGAAATGTTACCACCTGTAATTGTGAATCGAGATAGCTTAACTGGAACGGGACAATTACCGAAATTTGAGGAAGACGTATTCAAATTAGTGGATACGGACTACTTTATGATTCCAACAGCTGAAGTACCTGTGACAAACTTCTTCCGCGATGAAATTATCGATGGAGAAATTTTACCGAAGGGCTTTGCAGCATATAGCTCTTGTTTCCGTTCTGAAGCAGGATCTGCCGGTCGTGATACTCGCGGTTTAATTCGCCAACATCAATTTAATAAAGTGGAGTTAGTTCGTTTTGTTAAACCTGAAGATTCTTATGATGAATTAGAAAAACTTACAGGGCATGCTGAAAAAGTGCTTCAATTATTAGGATTACCTTATCGAAAATTATTAATGTGTACAGCAGATCTTGGCTTTACAGCTGCAAAAAAATATGACTTGGAAGTATGGATGCCAACTCAAAATATGTACCGTGAAATTTCTTCTTGTTCTAACTTTGAAGACTTCCAAGCTCGTCGCGCAAACATTCGTTTCCGTCGTGAACAAGGAGCAAAACCAGAATATGTTCATACATTAAACGGTTCAGGTTTAGCAATTGGCCGTACAGTAGCAGCCATTTTAGAAAATTACCAACAAGAAGATGGAAGTGTCGTAATACCGGAAGTACTTCGACCTTATATGGGTGGTAAAGAAGTAATTGCCCCTAATAAATAAACTGTAAAAAGAGTAGCAAATTTTTTGCTACTCTTTTTTTGCATTGATTATGTATGGACTAGTGTGCAATCCCCACCATTACATAGAAGATACTTTCCTAGTAACTCAGTAAAGAAGGTCTTATTTTACGAGCCGTTTTTAGATTGTTCAGAGCTGTAACATATATATTTTTTCTTCATTTTATAATGGCTACAAGCTGAGCCTAATTCGTCATATATTTCTTTTCCAACTATTAAATTAATATTTCTATTTTCAAATTCGTTATAATTTGTAATGGAAAGTATATTCCCATCTAGCCAAGTTAATCGGACATTTCCTTTTGCATCACTAAAATAAACTGTTCGCTCGATATTATCTTCTAAATGAAAAATAACATTAACAAACATATTTACCCCGCCTGCAGCCCCACCATAATTTTGATAGTAAACTTGAGCGGAATAGGAACCATCTGGAGACGTAATAGCTTTTCCATCTTTTTCACCATCAAACTGGGTAAAGTCATAGGTGAAATAATTGGTAATGAAATAAATAAAACATAGGGCGATACATATTACCAGCCATTTTACTACTTTACACATATGAAAGCCCCCTTTGTAGAAGGAAACGTAATACGATACACTTTGTTCCAATTTAATAAAAAAATGCATATTGCCAAAGAAGCAATATGCATAGTGAAAGTTATTTTTTTATTAAAATAATAGGAATCCGACACTTATAATTATCCCAGTAAAAATTAGAACGAATAGGCAAAAGCCCATAATATCTTTTGCCTTTAACCCTGCAATTGCTAAGGCAGGCAAAGCCCAAAATGGCTGAATCATATTTGTCCAAGCATCGCCCCATGCAATGGCCATGGCAGTTTTTGCATAATCTGCCCCCATTGTCTGAGCTGCTTCTAGCATGATGGGAGCTTGTACGGCCCACTGACCTCCGCCTGATGGAACAAAGAAGTTCACTAGTCCAGCAGAATAGAAAGTAAATAAATAAAAAGTAACGTCATTCGAAATGTTAATAAACCATTCCGAAAACACAATGGCTAAACCAGAAGCGGTCATCATGCCCATAATTCCTGCATAAAAAGGGAATTGAAATACAATCCCTGTCGTTGTTTTAATCGCTTGCTGTGCAGCTGCTAAAAAACGTTGAGGAGTACCGTGGAAAATGATACCTAAAATAATAAAAATCGTGTTCACAACATTTAAATCCAATGAAAAGCCTTTTGTTACAAAATGATAAATTAAATATGAAAGCCCTATAAGTCCAATTAAAATCGTTAAAAATGTACTTCTTTCCGTCCATGAAGCAAAGGTTTTTTCGGCAGGAGGAAATGATTGCGTCTCTTCCTCTAATAATGCTGGATCCACTTCAACTACATCTTCCTCTTTCGGCATCATCCAGCGATTGAAGAACGGTAAAGTTAGACCAATTGTAAGAACAATAAATAAATTATAAGGTGTGAATATTGTACCGGAAGTAGGGACTACCCCCATTAATTCCGAAAAAGGATGCCCATCTGTTGCGATAGAAAGGGGAATCGAACCAGCTAAGCCCCCATGCCAAATAACAAATCCAGAGTATGCGCTAGCAATTAATAAACGATAATCCACTTTTTTAACTTGTCTTGCAATTTCCTTTGCAAATAAAGCACCTATGACTAGTCCGAAACCCCAGTTAATCCAACATCCAATTAACGAGATAAATGTAACGACAATAATAGCTATACTTGGTTTCTTAATTTTACTAGCCATAGAGGATAAAAACTTTTTAAATAATGGACTGTTAGCTAGAATATGACCTGCAGCTAATACAATGACCATTTGCATTGTGAAGGACAGTAAACCCCAAAATCCATCTCCCCAATAGATGACCATATCCAATGGAGAACTATCGGTTAATCCAACTCCGAGTAACAAAACTAATACTGTTAAAATCGCTACGAAAATATAAGGATCTGGTAAATACTTTTCCATAATCGTATTAGAAATTTTCGTTAATGTTTTCAACTCTCTACCTTCTCCTTTCTTATAAATTCATAAAATACTTTAAAATAGTATTTTTCACTGCATCATATGAAATAAAATCGGCATTTATTTCATATTTAAAAAATAGTTGGATCGTTGGAAAAACATACAGAGAAATACTCCTTTTATTAGAATTTTCTAATGTTATTGAAATTAAATAAGTTGTCCTTTAGAGGAATGTTTTATAATAAAGGTGGGCGTATTGAATAGGTATATATAAATAAAGGTGAAGGAGTAAAATGAATGGAACATTTAATTTATAAAAACTTAAAGAAAATTGAACTGTCTGGTATCCGGAAGTTTACGAATATGTTGGTGGATTATCCAAATGCCATTAATTTAACAATCGGTCAGCCAGACTTTCCGACACCACAGCATGTGAAGGATAAAGCAAAATGGGCAATTGACCAAAACTTCACATCGTATACTCCTAATGCAGGGATACCCGAATTACGAAAAGCAATTTCTCAATTTTATGAAAATCAATATGGATTAACATACAATCCACTAGATGAAATTATCGTAACTCACGGAGCATCGGGTGCATTGACGATTGCTTTACGAACGATTTTAGAGGAAGGTTGTGAAGTGATTTTATCAGCCCCTGCATACCCAGGATATATACCACTTATTGAATTATGTGGGGCAATACCAGTATGTGTTGATACAGCAGATACAGATTTTGTTTTAACCGCTGAACGAATCCAACAACATTTAACAGATAAAACGAGATGTATTATCCTTCCTTCACCATGCAATCCAGTGGGTACGATTATTGAAGGGGAAGAATTACAAAAAATTGCTTCTTTATTAAAGGATAAGGAAATCTTTGTTATATCAGATGAAATATATAGTGAATTAATTTATGAAAAATCTCATCAATCTATTGCTGCCTATGAAGGAATGCGTGAAAAAACGATTGTTATAAATGGTGTGTCCAAATCCCATTCTATGACGGGGTGGCGAATAGGCTATACCCTTGCACCAAGATATTTAACAAAAGAAATGACTAAATTAAATGGTTATTACATTAGTTGTGCGACAAGTATAAGCCAATATGCGGCTCTAGAAGCGTTAAGAGCTGGTTTAAATGATCCTGTTGAAATGAAAAAGGAGTATAAAGAACGTCGTGATTATGTGTATAATCGCCTTGTTGGGATGGGAATGGATGTAGTAAAACCAAATGGTGCCTTTTATATTTTCCCGTCCATTAAACACACTAAAATGAGTTCTTTTGACTTTTGTATCGACTTATTAAAGGAGCAGGAACTAGCGACGGTACCAGGGAGTGCTTTTTCTTCCTTTGGTGAAGGTTATATTCGTCTTTCCTTTGCGCAGCCATTAGAAGTTTTAAAAGAGGGTATGGATCGATTAGAGAAATTTTTAGGAAAGTTTTAATAAGAAAAAGAGGCTGGGACATAACTAGCTTCAAATAGTGAGAAAGGTGAATTTGAGGAAACTCAAATTCACCTTTCTCTATTTTGGTGTGTAAATTCTTTTTTTCTTTAGTTAATGGCCGTGAA
>NZ_RHLQ01000063.1 GCF_003711845.1 Lysinibacillus halotolerans | reverse complement strand
ATCCAAAAAGCCCCCAACAAACAAAAGCCGAAGGCTTTAATCGGCGCGTTTAAGAATGATCAAAAATGCAGAAGGAAAAACTCGAGAAGCGGGAGGACCGAGGAAAACAAGGAATCAAGGAGGCCCGAAGCGCAGTGTACTTGGTACATGAGCATCGGACTGACGCAGATGACGCAGTTTTCCGACGTGTCATCGCGCTTCGCAGAAAGCGTCGATGGTAGTTGAGGGGTGCCCCTGTGAGAGTAGGACGTTGCTAGGCAAATAGAGACCACTGAGATTCAGTGGTCTTTTTTAATACCCAAAAAAGCTCCCAACATACAAAAGCAGGAGAGTCGTATTAAAAAAGAAGCCGATTTAAAATCGACTTCTTTATAGATATATTAAAGAACTCTAGTAGCTTTAACGATACGTTCTTTTCAGTAGCCGGAAGTTATATTTCCATAGGATACACCGCTTGATGTCGCAGCACTAATCATTTGGCCGTTACCAACATAAATTCCAACGTGGTTAATTGCACCATTAAAATCTGTATCAAAGAAAACTAAATCCCCAGGTTGTACAGAAGAAATAGCTACACTTTTTCCAACTGTTGCTTGAGCACTAGATGTTCTTGGTAAAGTAATGTTTCCTGCATCTTTGAAAACTCGATAAGTGAATGAAGAACAGTCAAAAGCATCCGTTCGATTCACACTAGCTCCATATAAATAGGAAGCCCCAAGGAATTTTTTAGCATAAGTCACGATTTCATTACCACTGACAGAAGCTGTGATATCCTCTTTAACCGTATTGGAAGTAGATGAAGATGAACTTGCTAAATTAATTTTTTGACCAACATAAATATAAGATGGATTACTGATTTGTGGATTATAACTTAATAGTTTACTAAGACTAATTCCTTGATTTGCAGCAATTTTAGAAAGGGAATCCCCTTGCTTCACTATATAAGTAGAATTAGTGCTTGTTGTAGTACTAGAATTAATAGTAGAAGCTACTCCTTTACTTTCATTAACTACAAGTTTCTGTCCAATGGAAATGAATGATGCATTTTTAATAGACGGGTTCCATTTTAGTAAATCGTTAACAGTCACCTCATAAGCTGCAGCAATTTTAGAAAGAGAATCTCCCTTTTGTACAATGTAAGTTGTTGAACTAGTTGTTGTGTTTGATTTTGAGTTTGAAGTTTCATCAGATAATTTAAGAATTTGACCAGGGAAAATTAGACTAGAACTTAAATTGTTTAATGATTTAAGTTCGTTTACGGTAATAGAATTTTCTAGAGCGATTTCAGATAAAGTATCTCCACTCTTTACAGTATGGGTTGTAGCTGCAAAAACAGAATTCCCTCCAATAAGTGATCCAATTAGTACGGTAGATAAAACTAATGATTTTTTCATAAAAAATTCCTCCTATTTTTTGAGGAAGAGTTTTGCCTAAGATAGATGGAGTACTTGTTCCACTTAAGGATCTAAACGATTAAAGCTGAATAATTGAACTACCATGATCGTAATCTTCCAAATCATTAAAAAAAGTTATGAAACATGTTACATAAGTTGATTTTGGATATTTAATTCTATTTAGTAACTAGTTTTTTTGTTTCATAGTGAATGGCAAACTTTCTATTCCGATTATGTATAAGGTGAGTTACATTTCCTTATATACGTTTCAATTAGCTCTTAAAAGTTATATGGCCTCGATTTTCTATTTGACTGAAGAAAGCCCCGCTTCTAAGGACGTATTGAGAGTATTTGTCTCTTTGGTGGAATTACGTACCCTATTTACCTTAAACATACAGACTTCCTCAAGACTATAGACTGTTCTTCTTATCAAATGGTTCCCATTCAAAGTTGATTTTGGCAAGAAGTGAAGATTTTACTGTTCGTTTAATAAGCATTTTTCTTTCAATAAACATTTCAATATTAGGTTTAAAAGACTGTTCATAAAATTTTTTGTCTATAACAAATTATTCAACTTTAAAGTAAAGTCACATGTTGGCAGGGTCACATAAATATAGTAGTAGTGATGTCATTTTCGAGGTGATTTTATGAATAAAAAACGTTATAGAAGAAATTTATTAGCCCTTTTATTTATCCTAATTACGGCGATTGCTGTATTATTTGCTAAATGGTATTTTGAAGTAAATCAATATCATGATATAGAAGATGAAAATTCTTATAGTTGGCAAAGGTATATGAATGAAGATGAGTTTACACAATTAGAAGATGGAATGTCTTATTCGGATGTTGTAAGAGTAGCAAAGGGTAGAGGTGAAAAAATATCCGAAGACGTGTATATTTGGGATGATGAACTATTACTAACTCAATCTTATGAAATTCACTTTCAGGATGGAAAGTTAGAGCAGAAAAAAATTATTCAAAAACGTGGTTATTCATCTCGATAAAAAGAAATAAAGCACATCTTAAATAGAACCGTTTTCTCAATAATAAATAGATTGGATAGAAAGATGTGCTTTATTTTGTAATTAGAAGGTATACACTTTGAACATTTAACGCTGTTTAGGTAAACTTATGGTAATGTGATTGTGAGAGGATACGTTAAAAATGATTGTAGAAAAAGAAGTTATCTCCTTAGAGGAAACTCAAAAATTAGCTCATCAACTAGCAGAATTATTGGAACCACAAGATACGATAACCCTTGAAGGGGATTTAGGTGCTGGTAAAACAACTTTTACGCAAGCCCTTGCAAAAGGATTAGGAATTTCAAGGACGGTAAATAGCCCGACTTTTACAATAATGAAGCAGTATGAAGGAAGGCTTCCCTTTAACCATCTAGATGTTTATCGTCTTGCGGATAGTAACGAAGATCTTGGATGGGATGAAATTTTCTATGGTGATGCGGTAACAGTAGTAGAGTGGGCCCATTTAATAGAAGAGTATTTACCTGATGAAAGACTTGCTATTGAAATTTATCGCATCGATGACAATAAACGAAAATTTGTACTAAAACCAATCGGAAAGCGTTACGAACGGTTATGTAAGGAGTTATTTAAATGATTTGGTTAGGAATAGAAACATCAAATTCACCGCTTTCTATAGCAATAGTAAAAGATGGACAAGTATTAGTTGAAATCGTCGAAAATGTAAAGTTAACCCATTCGGTGACGGCTATGCCAGCGATACAGGAACTATTCAGTAAAGCGAAACTAAAACCCGCTGATATCGATGCAATTGCAGTTTCAGAAGGACCGGGTTCCTATACAGGCATTCGTATCGGCGTAACAATTGCCAAAACCCTTGCTTGGACGTTAAAAAAGCCATTAGTAGGGGTATCAAGTTTAAAAACGTTAGCAGCAAACGGTGAATTGTTTAATGGTATCATTTGTTCATTATTTGATGCGAGAAGACAAAATGTCTATGCAGGTGTTTATCAGGGATGGGAATTGGAAACGGTAATGGAAGAACGTCACGTATCAATTGATGATTTATTAAGCCAATTACATTCATTAAACAAACTTGTATTATTCATTGGAGCAGACGTAGAGATTTTTAAAGATAAAATGATAGAAAAATTAGGTGAGCATGCAATATTTGCACCATCGACCATCGCATTACCCCGTGCCTCCAAGTTAATAGCGATAGCTGAAACAAAGCCATTACCAAGTATAGAGGAAGTTCATCATTTTGTTCCTCAGTATCATCGATTGGCGCAAGCTGAAGCGAATTGGATTCAGGATCAAAAAAAGGGGCAATAATAAATGATACTTTATCGGAGAATGACCCCAGAGGATGTAGAAGCGGTACATGGGATTGAGCTTGCTTCCTTTCCTACTCCGTGGACGCTAGATTCATTTCATTATGAAATGAGAGAAAATCAATTTGCTTATTATATTGTCGCGGAAAACGAACATGGCAATATTGTCGGCTTTTGCGGTATGTGGCTTGTTATTGATTCTGCTCAAATTACAAATGTTGCAGTTATTGATGCTGCGAGAGGACAAGGAATTGGAGAAGGATTAATGAGAGAGGCAATGCGAATCGCGAAGGAACACGGTGTAGATGTTATGAGCTTAGAAGTACGGGTTTCAAATAACGTGGCACAAAACCTTTATCGAAAGCTTGGGTTCCAAGATGGTGGAATACGAAAAGGTTATTATACAGATAATCAAGAGGATGCTCTTGTAATGTGGGTGAATTTAAATGAGTGATCGAATTATTTTAGCAATAGAGACGAGTTGCGATGAAACGGCTGCTGCCATTATTCGAAATGGTCATGAAATTATTTCAAACGTAGTTAGTTCTCAAATAGAAAGTCAGAAACGTTTTGGCGGTGTTGTTCCAGAAATCGCTTCTCGTCATCATGTAGAACAAATAACAATTGTAATTGAAGAAACATTGGAAAAAGCGAACATGCGACCATCGGATTTAACGGCTATAGCAGTAACAGAAGGACCAGGATTGGTAGGGGCTTTATTAATCGGAATTAATGCGGCAAAGGCATTTGCTTTCGCTCATAATCTACCGATTATTCCAGTGCATCATATTGCAGGTCATATTTATGCGAATGCATTAGTGCAACCGATGCAGTTCCCTTTACTAGCCCTTGTCGTATCTGGGGGACATACAGAATTAGTATTTATGAAAGAGCATGGAAGTTTTGAAGTGATAGGGGAAACTCGAGATGATGCAGCTGGTGAAGCCTACGATAAAGTAGCGCGGGTATTAAATATGCCTTATCCAGGAGGTCCCCATATTGACCGACTTGCCCATGAAGCAAATGAAGGAGTAGAGTTCCCACGAGCTTGGCTAGACGATACATATGACTTTAGCTTTAGTGGTTTAAAATCGGCCGTTATTAACTATAAGCATAATATGGATCAGCGTGGAGAAGAAATTATCCCTGAACAAGTCGCAAAAGGTTTCCAAGATAGTGTTGTAGAAGTTCTAACTGCAAAAACGGTTCGTGCGGCAAAGGAATTTAACGTTAAACAAGTCATTGCTGCTGGTGGTGTATCAGCCAATAAAGGCTTAAGAACAAGTTTAGAACAAGCCTTTGAAAAAGAACAGATTCCGTTTACAGTACCACCATTAAAATTTTGTACGGACAATGCAGCAATGATCGGAGCTGCTGCAACCTATATGTATGATGCGGGAGTTCGTGGAGATTTATCCATGAATGGTATTCCCGGTAAAGAATTAAAGAGTTGGATATAATAATGAAGTCACAAATGTTGTGGAGTTATCAACATTTGTGACTTTTTAATATTGCCGAAAAATATACGGAATAGAGTTACGGTGTCGTAAACCGCTATTTTTTGTGTAATTTCCTTTCACTTATTGATTTTTTCATTTTTTGTATAATTTTTCTGAAATCTTATCCACAGGCGAACAATATTATGATGAAATTGTCAAGGCGAACATTCGTACTTATGCACAAACTGGGGATAACTTGTGTATAACTTGTGGTAAACCTATATATAGTATGGATTTTTTCACAAAAGAATGTGGATATTTTTTTATAAAACTGTGGATAATGTGGAAAAGTGTGTTGATATGTTGATATTACTAATCCTTTCATGTGAATAAATTTGTGGAAATTTTTTATCGAAATTTGTCTATTGACCAAGATATATGTAAATTATTTATGAATAATAAAAATACCATGTGCTTATGCACATGGTATAGTTTATGAAATAATGTTTTCTAGCTCTTCATTAAGCTCAAGCCACTGTACTTCCAATTCATCGTGTTGTTGTTTTACTGAATCTAACTCCGATTGATATTTCAAAACTTGTTCGTGATCTTTAAAAATTTCCGGGTCACATAGTTTTTCTTCAATAGTGTTAATTTGTTCATCTAAAGTAGCCATCTTCTTTTCAATGTCTTCCACTGTCCGTCGAATTTGACGCTCCCGTTTTTTTGCTTCTTTATCAATTTGGGAAGTAGAGGATTTGGATTGGGAAGGGGATTCAACCCCTTTGGCAGCTGCAACTTGAGCTTTCATTTCAGCTAATTCTTGTAGTTCCTGCTTTTTCTCCAGATAATAATCGTAATCACCTAAATATTCAAAGGAACCGGTTCCAGATAATTCAACGACCTTCGATGCGATTCGGTTAATAAAATAACGATCATGGGAAACGAAAAGTAATGTTCCTGGATAATCGATTAAGGCGTTTTCCAACACTTCTTTACTATCTAAATCTAAATGGTTTGTCGGTTCGTCTAGAACGAGTAAATTAGCCTTTTGCATCATGAGCTTAGCTAGAGCAAGTCGGGCTTTTTCACCTCCGGAAAGGGAATTTACCGTTTTTGTTACATCATCACCACTAAATAAAAATCTTCCTAATATCGTACGGATATCTTTTTCATTCATAAGTGGCCATTCATCCCAAAGCTCCTGAAGAACAGTCTTATTGCTCTTTAATTTTGCTTGTTCCTGGTCATAGTAACCAATTTGAACGTTTGCACCATATCGAATATCTCCGGAAAGAATCGGTAAATCCTTTACGATTGTTTTTAGTAAAGTGGATTTTCCAACTCCATTTGGACCGACAAGGGCGATGCGATCTTCCCGGAAAATTCGCATATGAATATTTTTCGAAATCGTTTTTCCATCATAGCCAATCATTAAATCATCAATGGAAAGTACATCATTTCCGCTTTGGCGTTCAATTGTAAAACCGAAATTAGCAGAACGTTCATCACCATCCGGAGCATCCATCCATTCGGTACGTTCCAGCACTTTTCTTCGGCTTTGGGCCATTTTCGTTGTAGAAGCGCGGGCGATATTTTTTTGAATAAATGCTTCTAATTTTGCCTTTTCATCCTGTTGTCGCTCGTACAATTTCATATCACGTTCATAGTTTTTTGCTTTTTCAGCTAGATAAGCACTATAGTTTCCAACATATTTTGTTACATTGGTTCTTGATACTTCATAAACAATGGAGACAACTTGGTCTAAAAAGTAACGGTCATGGGATACGATTAAAATCGCTCCTTCATACCCTTTTAAGTAATTTTCTAACCAGCTTAAAGTTTCAATATCAAGATGGTTTGTCGGCTCGTCCAAAATTAATAAATCAGGTTTACTTAAAAGAAGCTTTGCTAACGCTAAGCGGGTTCTCTGTCCACCTGATAGGGAGGAGATAGGTTTATCATAATCTTCGGGATAAAATTGCATGCCATGTAAAACAGAACGGGTATCCGCTTCATATTGATAACCACCCGCTTCTTTGAAATCATGCTGAAGTTGGTCGTACTCTGCCATAACGCGGGCATACACTTCCTCATTGCCATAAACAGCTGGGTCAGCCATTCTTTGTTCAAGGGAACGTAAATGTTTTTCTTGGTTACGAAAAGAGTCGAAAATCGTCATCATTTCATCCCAAATGGATAGTTTCGATTCGAGCCCAGTATGTTGCTCCAAATAACCGATTTTCACATCCTTTGGAATAATAATCTCACCGGAATCATAGGACATTTGCCCAGCGATGATTTTGAGTAATGTCGATTTTCCTGCTCCGTTACGCCCGACTAACGCTACCCGATCTCTATGTTGAATTTCTAATTTAACGCCGCTTAATATTTCATCTGTCACAAAAGATTTATATAATTGATTTACTTGTAAGACGATCATTTTTACACCTCAGTTCTATCTTAAGTGTAATTGATGAAGAATTCCTTCGCAATGTGGATGCTTTACTTATTTGTACATGTTTAGTAATATGAAATCGATTTCGATTTCGTAATCATTATAAGGGATGAAATTTTGACACTCGAGGAAATGAAAAGTTCCCCGAGAAAAGATTGGGGGATAATGGGTGAAGCAAGAAATGAAAATTCCACAAGCAACGACAAAAAGACTTCCTCTTTATTATCGTTTTTTACAAAACTTTGCCAATGAAGGGAAAAGAAGAATCTCATCACAGGAATTAAGTGAAGCAATGAAAATTGATTCAGCTACGATTCGTCGTGATTTTTCTTATTTTGGAGCGCTTGGGAAAAAAGGATACGGATATGATGTTCTCTATTTACTAGAGTTCTTTAGACAGACCCTTGATCAAGATGAAGGGGCGAACGTTGCCTTAATAGGTGTGGGGAACCTAGGAAATGCCTTTTTAAAATACAATTTTCAAAAAAACCACAATACAAGAATTGTCGTTGCGTTTGATACAAAAGCACCTTATGAGGGAACAGAAGTAAATGGGATTCCCCTTTACCATCCAGATCGTTTAGAAGAAATGTACCATGAATATAACGCAGAATTAGCTATTTTAACGGTATCTTCCCGCTCAGCACAAATGATGGCTGATCGATTAGCTGCTATTGATGCAAAAGGGATTTTAAACTTTACACCTGTCCGTTTAAATGTACCGGATAGTATGAAGTTAATGAATATCGATTTGTCAGTCGAACTAGAGGCATTAATTTACTTAATCCGTAATAGTGACTGACACAAAGTGTTTACATTATGTATTAGCAAATTGCGACAAGATGCGTTAAAATGTACATATATTAGAGGAGGTGGCTACAGTGGTTGTGCATTTAAATGCAATTTCACCATTTGCCGTTGTTATTATTTGTATCGTAGCCCTATTAATTTTTGGACCGAAAAAATTACCTGAATTAGGTAGAGCGGTAGGGACAACCCTTCGCGAGTTCAAAAAGGGAGCAAAAGGGTTAGTAGAAGATGACGAAGATATGAATAAAAAGAACGTTAATGTCATCGAGCAACAAAATGTAGATAAAGAAAACAAGTAAGTTAAGGATGTCTTTTAATATGAATCCAAAAGAACTCACTGTTATTGAACATATAGAGGAATTGAGGAAGCGACTTTTTATTTGCGCAGTTTTCTTTGTTCTAGCTTTAATTGTCAGCTTTTATTTTGCAAAGCCCATCATTCGTTTTATACAGATTAGTGAAGAAGCACAGGAATTAACTTTAAATGCTTTTAAAGTAGGGGATCCCCTTACAGTTTATTTAGAAGTAACGTTTATTGTAGCAATTATCATTACATCGCCAGTTATTCTTTATCAACTTTGGGCTTTTATTACACCAGGGTTGCATGAGATGGAACGAAAAGCGACATTAAAATATATTCCCTATGCATTTTTACTGTTCATCGGAGGACTAGCTTTTGGGTATTTTATTTTATTCCCAAATGTTTTGCACTTTATGATGACTTTATCGAATGACCTTGAAATTCAACAAACGATAGGTATTAACGAATATTTCTCCTTTTTACTTAAACTGGTTGTACCTTTTGGTTTAATATTCGAACTACCAGTTGTCATGTTATTTTTAGCAAGATTAGGGATATTAAATCCACAACTTATGGTTAAATTCCGTAAGTATTCGTATTTTGTTTTATTTGTCATTGCGGTATTAGTAGCCCCGCCAGATATAATTTCTTATATAATGATTTCTATTCCGCTTTTCGTTTTATATGAAGTGAGTATTGTCATTGCCCGAATTGGCTATAAGAAATATCAAGTAGCTGAGGAAAAACGGATACAGGAAGAAAAAGAGGCTGCTCAAAAAATGCAAGTAGAACAATTGTTAGCAGAACAACGACGTCAAATTGAAGAAATGTCAAATCATCAATAATAAAAGCCTATTTTCGAAAGTAAAATGTACCCTATAAGATAGACACTTAAAAAAAGTCTCTCTTATGGGGTATTTTTTTATTTATAATGAAAAAAACAATTAGATGGAGCAGAACTTATGTCGAAGAAATTATTTACTACTTATGAACAAAAATTACTTAAGAAAAATCCTTATGTAAAGTCAGTGAGTGAAAAAGGAATTACATATACAGATGAATTTAAAGCACTAGCCATTAAAGAATATGAAGCTGGAAAAGGTCCAAAGAGAATCTTTGAAGATGCAGGGTTTGATATTGAGGCGGTTGGAATGGAGCGTGTACACTCATCGTTAAAAAGATGGAAAATAGCTTATCAAACGAACGGTGCATCTGGGCTCGAAGATTCTCGTAAATATCATTCGGGACGTCCACTGGAACGTGAATTAAGTTTAGAAGAGAAATACGCTAGATTGGAAGCCCAGAACGCTCTTCTAAAAGCAGAAAATGAACTGCTAAAAAAGATCGATTTAGCAGAAAGGATGTTGAGAAAGAAGAAGTAAAACTCACGGATGAACAAAAATTTCAGCTGATTTACACAGTCATTAAAAAATATAAATTAAAGCGAATGGTACAACATCTGTGCGTACTAGCTGGGGTTTCACGTTCAGGATATTATCGTTATTTTTCAGAAGAAGCAGCGAACAGAAGACAAGCACGTCATCAAGAGGATGAAAAGGTAAAAGAAGTTATATTAAAAGCATTTCACTTCCGTGGTCGTTCTAAAGGTGCTCGCCAAATTAAAATGACGTTAGAAGACCAATTTAAAATTACATATAACTTAAAGCGAATCCGACGAATTATGAAGAAGTTTCAAATCATTTGTCCTATTCGAAAGGCGAATCCTTATCGACGAATGGCGAAAGCGACGAAAGAACACAGAACATTACCGAACCTTTTAAACCGCCAATTTAAGCAAGGAATCGCTGGAAAAGTATTACTAACAGACATTACATATTTGAGTTACGGAAAAGGAAAACGCGCCTATCTATCAACGATTAAGGACGCCGAAACGAATGAGATTTTAGCTTATGAAGTATCTAATAAATTAACGCTAGATATTGCCCTTAATACCTTAAAGAAATTGAAAAAGAATCGGGTAAAACTATCTGAAGGTGCATTCATCCATTCCGATCAGGGCTTCCACTATACGAACCCTCAATTCCAAAAGCTTGTGAAGAAAATGGGATTAGGTCAGTCCATGTCTCGTCGTGGAAACTGTTGGGATAATGCGCCACAAGAATCTTTCTTCGGTCATTTAAAAGATGAAACAAATATTAAATCATGCGAATTATTAGAGGATGTAAAACGAGAAATAAAGAGTTATATGATCTATTACAACAATTATCGTGGTCAATGGAATTTAAAAAAGATGACGCCTGCACAATACAGACATCATCTATTTCAAGTTGCCTAGCTTTTTTTAAAATGTCCTTTACAAAGGGTACACATTAAAGACAAGAACTTTTGAAAATAGGCTTTTAATTTTATTTTGGAATTTGATCCATGAATTGTTGAAGTTTATCCGCATTTAATTGAACTAACGTAACAAAGCCGTTTAACATCATATGGGCAATAATTGATGTAAGTAGACGTCTCGTTTTATAGTAAAGGAAGGCGAAAATGAAACCGCTAATGGTATATAAAATAATATGCGTAAAATCTAAATGAATGGCCGCAAAAATAATCGAACTAACGATACCAGCTACCCAGAAATTTTGGGTTTGAATTAATGAACCAAAGACTACTCGACGAAATACTAATTCTTCTAATATTGGGCCAAATAACACCGTCGCAAGTATCATAACTGGCGCAATTTCTGTAACAAGCATAATCGTTTCGGTATTTTCACTGCCGTAATCAATGCCAAGGGCCAATTCAATCGTTGCACCAATCGTTTGACCAAGATAAACAAGGAAAAACCCGATAATTCCCCATCCGATGGAAACAGGAATCGATGCTTTTTCTCCTTTAAATACGTTCCAGAAGTTCTTATTTTTACTTATTAAGAATATACAAACTAAGAATGCAATTGCAGCAGTTACTGTAGACCACCAACCAGCTAAGGCAACGCCAGATTGTTGTTCATTTTCCACAAAAAATTGAAGGAAGAATCCCTTAATAGGTGGAATTAATAATAGAAACCCAGATAATTGAAACAATATGTAGGTTAATAAAACGAAAAAGGCTGTTTTTTGGGTTTGGATTTTTGTAGAAGTACTCAATAGTTTATATCCCTCTTTCTAAATCTCTTGTTTAAAACATATAATATAAAGTTAAACTAACAGGCGGGTTGCTCATTTAAGAAAGTACAACCTCTATATCCTATTGTAGAGGAATATGGAAAGAAAACAAAATTTTTTAACGCTTCATACTTGCAAACTTAAAAATAATTCATTATTATAATAATTGTGTTAGCACTCGTAAGAAGAGAGTGCTAATAAGATATACAAACTAAAATTTGTAGGAGGTTGTTTCACTTGTTAAGACCATTAGGTGATCGTATCATTATCGAACTAGTTGAGGTGGAAGAAAAAACAGCATCAGGACTTGTACTTCCAGATTCAGCAAAGGAAAAACCACAAGAAGGTAATGTTGTTGCTGTGGGAACTGGTCGTGTACTAGATAACGGCTCACGTGTCGAGCTTGATGTAAGAGAGGGAGATCGTATTATTTTCTCTAAATACTCAGGCACAGAAGTGAAATACGAAGGCAAAGAATATTTAATTCTTCGCGAAAGTGATGTATTAGCAGTTATTGGTTAATTAGTTGAAACTTAAAGTTAATCTTAAGAAATAAAGAGCGCCTTTTACATAGGTTTCTTCGGCGCTCCATGCTACTTTTGATTTTGAATAGAATAAAAATTTGGAGGTAAGCAAAATGGCAAAAGATATTAAATTCTCTGAAGAAGCTCGCACGTTAATGCTTCAAGGTGTTGATAAATTAGCAAATGCAGTAAAAGTAACATTAGGGCCAAAAGGTCGTAACGTTGTACTTGAAAAAAAATTCGGTTCTCCATTAATTACAAATGATGGTGTAACAATCGCTAAAGAAATCGAATTAGAAAACGCTTATGAAAACATGGGTGCAAAATTAGTTGCTGAAGTTGCTTCTAAAACGAACGAAATCGCTGGTGACGGTACAACAACTGCAACAGTTTTAGCGCAAGCGATGATTCGTGAAGGTCTTAAAAACGTAACAGCTGGCGCAAACCCTGTTGGTATCCGTAAAGGTATGGATAAAGCTGTTGCTGCTGCATTAGAAGAATTACAATCCATTTCACGCCCAGTAGAAAATAAAGAAGCGATCGCGCAAGTTGCTGCTATTTCTGCTGCCGATGAAGAAGTTGGTGAATTCATCGCAGACGCTATGGAACGCGTTGGTACTGACGGTGTTATCACTATCGAAGAATCTAAAGGGTTCACTACTGAATTAGATGTAGTAGAAGGTATGCAATTCGACCGTGGATACGTTTCTCACTATATGGTAACAGATACTGACAAAATGGAAGCAGTATTAGAAAACCCTTATATTTTAATTACGGATAAAAAGATTTCAAACATTCAAGAAATCTTACCTTTACTTGAACAAGTTGTTCAACAAAGCCGTCCATTATTAATCGTTGCTGAAGATGTTGAAGGGGAAGCTCTTACAACATTAATCTTAAATAAATTACGCGGTACATTTAATGTAGTAGCTGTTAAAGCTCCTGGCTTCGGTGACCGTCGTAAAGCGATGTTAGAAGATATTGCTGTATTAACTGGTGGTCAAGTTATCACTTCAGAACTTGGCTTAGAATTAAAAACAGCTGACGTTTCTTCTTTAGGACGTGCTGCAAAAGTTGTTGTATCTAAAGACAACACAACAATTGTTGAAGGTGCGGGTAATAGCGAAGAAATCGAAGTTCGCGTTAACCAAATCCGTGCTCAAATTGCAGAAACAACTTCTGAGTTCGATAGAGAAAAATTACAAGAACGCCTTGCAAAACTTGCAGGTGGTGTAGCAGTAATTAAAGTTGGTGCTGCAACTGAAACGGAATTAAAAGAACGTAAATTACGTATTGAAGACGCATTAAACTCAACTCGTGCTGCTGTTGAAGAAGGTATCGTATCAGGTGGTGGTACTGCACTTCTAAACGTTTACGGCGCAGTTGAAAAAGTACTTGATGAAGTAGAAGGCGATGTAGCAACTGGTGTACGTATCGTATTACGTGCTCTTGAAGAACCAGTACGTCAAATCGCTAACAACGCAGGTCTTGAAGGTTCAATCATCGTTGACCGCCTAAAACGCGAAGAAATCGGTATCGGCTTCAACGCTGCTAACGGCGAATGGGTAAACATGATCGAAGCTGGTGTAGTAGACCCTGCTAAAGTTACTCGTTCTGCATTACAAAACGCTGCATCTGTAGCTGCTCTATTCTTAACAACTGAAGCAGTAGTAGCAGATATTCCAGAACCAGCATCTGCTCCAGCAATGCCTGACATGGGCGGCATGGGCGGAATGATGTAAAAGAGGTTTTTGAGGCATTTTAAGTAGTAATATAACTTTAAAAGTTTTATAAACTTAGTAACGCTATTAATAAAGCAACTACCACTTCTCAGAAATATCTGAGAGGTGGTTTTTTATTTTTTAAAATTTATAAGGACTTTATAAATAGATAGGGAATATTAAAACATAATTGAATGAGTAAAAAAACACAGTAAAATACCGATGTATTAATTACAAATTACCTATTTAGGGTAAGTTGATTAGGAGTTTTAGGAGGAGGAGTAAGATTTGTTGTGGCTAATATATGAGGATTATATTAAACAAGATGTTCGTACTACATACTTTGTGAAATATCTTAAATGGCACGTATGGGTAATTTCTATTTCACTATTGATAATTACTTTGTATTGTCTTTTTAAATTTTATTTATCATTAAATGGTTGGATTCTTTTTGCGTCATGTATATTTGCAGCTATTACAGGTTCTTATTTTGGAAATGAATTGAAAAAGTCTGTATTGGGAAATGTAGGTGATGGTAAGGATATTTTTGATCACAATATTATTTCAATAAGGAATATTTTAAAAAGACATAATATTAGCCATATTGAACAAATTGATTTGTTGATAAATCAAATAAATGAAGAACTTCCAGAACTAAAAATGAGTGAAAAAGTTTTAAAGGCTTTCTATACAATAAGTACTGCATTATTATTACCGATAATAACTCTGATGATTAAATGGTTACTTAATTATAATAATGAAGGAGTGGAAATAGTAATAATACTTGTTTTAATAAGTTTAGCGATATTAGGAATATTTTATATCATTAAGCCTCTTTTGGAAGAAATTTTAGATTCTCCTTATAGAAAAATGAGTAAATTAAAGAGAATACTTGAAGATATTAAGTTGGTAGATTTTCTAAAGTAATATTTTTAGGGGAAATAGTATGGAATTAAAAATTAAAACGAAGTATTTTACTGAATCGGTTACACTAAGTTGGACAGATACTATAAGGGCTAGTAGACTTAACATACTAACCTAAAGGGAGCCTGCTATTATGCCACGTCAACGTCGAACTTTTACAACAGAATTCAAATTA
>NZ_RHLQ01000062.1 GCF_003711845.1 Lysinibacillus halotolerans | reverse complement strand
ATAGACATGGTTGGACCATCTTATCGAATATTAGATACAAAAGAATGGCTAGAAAATAGTTCGGTTTAAGTGGATCAGTTTTTAATTAATAAATGGCTCAATTTTTACTTGCGAAATACAGCCGGGTATTAGCGGAATGGATTTAGCCGCCTTAATCCATGAAGAAAATCCTACTGTTCAAGTAGTGTTTGTTACGGCACATCGTGACTATGCCATACAAGCTTTTGAACTTGAAACAACGGATTATTTATTAAAACCCGTATTAAAAGAAAGACTTAATAAAACGATTAATCGTATTCATGAACGACTGGAAGAAGAACATCTTAGTGAATCAATGGATCATTCCACTCTCCCATCCTTGGAAATCCGATGTTTTAAGCAACTATCTTTATCTTTCAATGGCGAACCGGTTCTTTGGAAGTCAGCTAAAATAAAGGAATTATTCGCTTTTTTCTTAATGCATTTAGATACACCCATTCACAGAGATTTATTAATCGACAAACTATGGGAAAACCACGACTATAAAAAAGCAAAAATACATCTTCACACATGTATTTCATACATAAGAAAAATGCTTGAATCTTTCCATCCAAATCACACTCTGTCTTTTGCCGGACAGCACTATACGCTTCATCTGGAACAAGCCTGGTGTGATGCGGTCGTTTTTGAACATATGCCAACTGTTGTTTCTTCAAAAAATATAGATACTATTGAAAGGAATATTCTTTTATATAATGGAGAATATTTAGAGGAAGAAGGGTATGAGTGGGCACGGGTAAAAGCGAATGAACTTTCAGGGAAATTTATTTCCACCCTTTACAGTTTAGCTGATTACTACGAACAAGAACATTTAGATACTAAATACATTACTGTGCTTCAAAAAATTCTGCAGTTTAATCCTTATTCAGAATCCGCAGTAGTTCGGTTAATGAAGGTCTATATTCGCCTGGGTATGCGTGCAGATGCTCTTCATTTATATGAATCATTTAAACAATCATTATGTGAAGACCTTGGTATTTTTCCAGAGAAAGAAACAAGTCAAATTTACACCCTTTTAAAACAAGGCGACCTTTAGTACTTTTCCCTGCTAACCAACTCTTTCGTAAACCTAATATCCCCCTTTAAACAAAACCCTCTTTATTCAAAAGGAAAGTTCCCATTTAAAGTCAACTACCTATCATTAGTTGACTTTTTATTTACATAGTCCAGTTATTCGTGGATTAGTTCTTGAATTAGGACGAATCCTTTTTTATTTAAAAAAATGTTTCATTAATAAATTATTTCTTTGTCATTGTGTGATTGCATGAGACGTTTAGTAGTTACGCTGAATACAATGGAAAGAATAGATTTCCCCTTTCCCGTTCATTTCAATTTTTCCAAGTAAAAATGTCTAAAATATTTCCCTTCCCAAATCAAAATAGGCTTTCTTCCTATTAATTCATAAAGTTTTTTTCAAATATAAGATAATCAACTATATCAAATTTTTATAAGTCCATATTCTATTAGTGTCAAGTGGAGAAACTTGGTGATTTTTCAGGAAAGGAGGAGAATATTAGGTGAAACGTTGGAGATGTTCAAATTGTAGTCAGAAAAATTTTGAGGATAGACATCGCTGTAGACGATGCAGTTCCCCTAATCATTCGATGGAGGAGAGTAGCAGCAGTAGTAGCAGTAGCAGTAGTAGTAGCAGCAGCTGTAACAACGGGTTCAATTTTAACAATGAAATGATGATGGGAAGCACACTTCCAAACGCTACAGTTGCACAAAATTTTGATCAAGTTATGTTAGTAGAACAAACTTCTGACGAATTAATCTGGATTAAAGATTCCTGCAACATTACAGTTGATACAAATGATACACAAGCCGCAATTTCTCTTCAAGTTGGTTTACAACTTGCAATTGCTTTAGTAATCAGCATTTCTCTTGGTGATTCTATAGAAGGTCGAGCTGTAGCGCAAGAACTCTTCCAGAAGTTAGATAGTGAACAGACAAACAAACAAAAAGTTTACATCGAAAATTCTAAAGATGTTTCGATTACAACATCTGATACAGACCTTTCTGTGAATATTCAAGCATTGTTACAAGTGCTTGTATCACTAGTAGTGAAATTAGATGTTCTTTAATCTTTAAATTTTAGGGTGAAAGAGGTGAGAAGAATGGGAGAAAAAAAGTGGAGAGCATTAGATCATTGTGACGATAACAGCAGCAATATCGATTCCGATACAGCGCAAAATGCCGATCAAGTCATGAATACGACACAACAATCTTTTGAATGGATTATTGTAAAGGATTCAGAAGGTGTTAATGTTAATACAACAGATACTCAAGTTGCAATATCTTTACAACTAGCTATCCAAGCAGCAATTGCTATTGTAATTAGTATTACAATCGGTGACGATGATCAAGGCAATGCTGTTACACAAGATCTATTGCAGTTCATGAAAACAAAACAACGCAATACTCAAAAAACGATTATCGAAACATCTAAAAATGTTACAGTGAACACAACTGACACTGATGTATCAGTGAATATCCAAGCAATGCTACAAATTCTTCTAGCGCTTGTTGCTAAATTAGATATCTTATAGTATTGACACTAAAATAGCTCGGATAAATAGAAATATATAAAACTCATGAGAAATCTTCTAAATATATCCTAAAGCTAATCACTAGGTTATGTACTAAACAAAACATTTCCCAACAACAAAATAGGCAATTTTATGATCATCGGAACCTATTTATTAGTCGATTTTTTATGGGGAGAGAAGTTTTTCCACGTAACATACGAATCATTTATGTTGCGTGGGATATTATTTTTTGCATCAAAATTTACCATAAGTTTTTTGGATAATACTTAAATTTTATGAAAAACACGAAGAGGAACTAATAATCTTTCGTTTCCTCTTAACTAATCGTTGCATATGCTATTTAGAGCTACTTAATGTTAAGGAGTGATACGTATGAAGGATCCAAATGCAATTCCTAACAAAGTTGTTGACCTACTAGTTAGTGAAGTTCTCCGAAAAAATGGTGTTAATCTAGAGAACACTAAAAGTAAATTAACAGATGAACAAAAACAATCACTAAAAGAACTAGTAGAAGATTTAAAATCGCAAGTCGACGGTTTCGTTAACCAATCTACTACAAAAAAGAATAATTAATAAGAATGAAGATAAATCATCTATTCTTTATAAATTAAATACCCTCTAAAATGTTTAACAATCAATTTAGAGGGTATTTTCCCTTAAATTCTTTTTAAAAAAATGAATAACTTTCCCAGAATTCCTCCTCTATATCTTACCTTTTTTACGTGCTTCCATTTCTTCCTTCATTTCTGCATTCATCGCTTCAATCGATTGTTTACGGCGCTCATTTTTTTGTTTCAACATTTCCCGTTCTTCTGGACTTGCAAATTCCATACTCACTTCTGCTTCATGAAGTTTTCTTTCGGTGTTTTCGATCATGTCATGAAGACGTTCCACATTATTAAAGCGATTGTCTCGTTTTGGTTGTTTTTCGTTTGTCATCGTGTTCCTCCAAATACTGTTTTAAAGTAGTTTGGGTAACTTTTATCTATCTATTCAAATCAGTCAATAGGAACATAAATTTCAACTAAAGATTTGTAACAAGTTTTTTTAATTGTTTTTCATTTATTGGTCCTTTTATTGTATACTTCAATATTCCATTTGCATCCACAATAATAGTTGTTGGATAAGTGAGTACCTTAAAGGATTTCTCAAGGGACTTGTCTAGGTCTAAAAAGATTGGGAATTTTAAATCGTATAAATCTATAAATTTCTCGATATTTTTACGAATCTCAGATGAAGTGATATTGATTGCTAATAGCTCAACATTATCAGGCATATTGTCATAAAATGCTTTTAAATGAGGTGCCTCTTGTTGACACGGTCCACACCAAGATGCCCAAAAATTAATAATTAGAACCTTACCTCTGTATTCTTCTAACGTTGTAACAGACTCATCTAACTTAGTTAAAGGAGTATTGAAGTCTACCTTTACTGTTTCCTTAGCCGTCGTTATCATTGGATTAAAATCCGTATCTTTTGTAATATCCTTCTTCACTAAAATGACAATTAGTAAAATAATACATAAAGCTGAAAATATTAAGATAATTCTTATTCGTTGAATATTCAATTGCTTATGCCCCTATTCATAATGAAGAACCATTCAAAAATTTCTTCAGTTCAATTTCATCTCGAATAGGAATGCCGTCATTTCCTATAAGGGGAATCTCAGGTTTCAGTTTTCTTGCCTTCTCTACGGCATTATTGAAAATTTGAGATAAAATAAATCCGCGCTTTTGATAAAACTTTAAAGCTAATAAATTATCATTCGTTGTAACGAGCTTAAGGACGTTACAATTTTTATTCAAAGCAAGTCGTTCTACTTCTTGAACTAGGGCGGAACCTATTCCTTTCTCTTCTTCGACACTATCTAATGAGATAATCTCACACTCACCGTTTTGTATATCATAAGTGATTAAACCGATAATTTTCTCTTCTTTTAAAACCGCGAAGCCGTCTAATGTACTACAATCATAAATTCCTGTTGAAATGACCATTTGAGGACTTCCCCAATGTTCTTTAAAAAATTCGATTACTTTTTCTTTAGACAGTTCATTTATTGCAACGACATTCATACTTCATCACCTCAATTAACTTACCTCATTTTATTTAAAAAGTTTTTAATAGCTTCCATCCGGATTTTATGGCCACAATCTTCGCAGCAAAATAAGTTGCTTTTTCTTTCTTTAACGTCTTTATATTGCTTAGATCCTTCATATACTTTATATTTTTGTTTGCAACTTAAACAAGTCACCTCATAGAAATTCACGCTCATCTACCCTCTCCTATTTAACTTCGTGTTGCCAATTCAAATATTTTAACGAACTCATTTACATAGTCATTAATGTTAGTTTCAGGGTTTCTCATTAACTCAATACAAAATCCGTCAATAACGTTTCGAATCGTTACTGCCATCACTCTAGCTGAGAAAGGCGTAAACTCCCGGAAAGTGCCATCCTCCATTCCTAAAAATAGAATCTTTTCAATTGGTTGAAAAATTCTTTCATCCAATTCGCCTACAAAGCGTAGTTTTCCATCTTCCGTTCGCTCGTTAGCCACAATTTCAATGACAGCAAATACATGCTTTCGATTTTTACTTATAAAATGTAAATTTGCCTCAATGTATTTCGATAACATTTCTTTTGGAGAGAGGTGAGAATCAAATTGTGGATTAATATAGGCTAAACAAGCATTGTAATAATCAATGACGACTTGCTCTAATAACTCTTCCTTACTAGCAAAGTGATAGGTAATAACCCCTTTACTAATATTTGCCCGTTTTGCAATTTTGCTTACCGATGCTTGGGCATAACCAAGTTCTGCAATCGTTTCAATCGCACATTCCACAATTTGATTTCTACGAGCTTTCTCGATAAAAGACTTTTCTTTTTTATTATTGGAATTATTTTTTGTACTCATGTTTAAATTTTAGTACAGTTGTACGAAAACTACAATGGCTATATTCCCAAAATAAAAGAGCATGGGATGAACGAACTGTTCAAAACATGCCCTTAAGAATATTATTCCGCCACTAAAACATCTGTAAAGATTTTTTCAATATACGTTGTTTTCGTATGTTTCGGCTTTTGAATATAGTTTTCAATCGGATAAAGCTCGCTTAATTCCACTAGAACTTCCAATCCTAGTTTGTCAGAAAGCTCTTTCGAAATACTCGATACATCTACAATTTTCGTATATTGCAAGAAGAACGTCACGGTTTGATCAATTTGCTGAAGTTGCCATTGGAAAGGAATTTCATTTAACGTATAGATAGCTTCCTGTATATCGTAAAAGCTAAATGTATTTCCATGAACCGTTATACTTTCAATTTCCCTTCCATAATGAATCAGTACAGGAGTTTCATTACCACAACTGCAAGTATGGTCTTCTTGAATTTCGATTATATCTTCATTAAAGTAACGTAAAAGTGGCATTCCTTCTCGTGCTGTTGATAGAACACAATACCCTTTTTCATGGAAAGGTAATACTTGACCTTGTTCATCAACCACTTCAAATTTTACTTTTGGATGGGTTAAATGGAAATGACCTTCTTTACAAGAAAGGGACAAGGAACCCGTTTCTGTACTACCGAACAGCATATGTACAGGTACTCCGAATAATTGTTCAATATATTTTCTTCTAGATGGTGAAACTAATTCCCCTGCTACGATTAATGCACGTAAATTTGCTAAAGGAAATTGAACACCCATTGCCTTCGCCACGTGATAAAGTCTAATCGCTTCGTTGGAACCAATTGCAAGAATCGAAGGTTTTGTTTTTTGTAAAATTTCTACTACGCGAGATATTGGAGCGGCCAAATTCCATTGGTCAGCTGAAATAAATCCAGCCTTTGCTTCCCTTGCTGTCCAATAAAGGATAAATGCTGGTAATGCAATAGCAAATGGGAAACGATTTAAAATAAGATCGTTTTCCGATAATTGCAAGTCTGAGTCCATTAATAATTTTGCCTCTTGTAATGTATCGTTATGTGAAAACCAGCTTGGAGATGGTTTACCGGATGTACCACTTGTTTCATGATAAGTGGCAATTTGAGAACTATCCACACCTAATAAGTCAAATCCATCCGCCTCTCGTAGTTCCTTTTTCGTCGTAAACGGAATTGAATCCCAATGTTCCGTGTTAACATTTACAAGTTTTTGTTGATAAAACTTACTTTGATTTGCACAATGAATAAATTCCCTATTATTCATGAAAACATCCCCCATTTCAATTAGTGATGTTCAACCATTTCTTTTGTAACGAGATTGAACTGCTCTACATCTTTCGTCATCTCTTTAATAAGACTGTTTAATTTCTGAATAACAGCCACTCCAGATTCTTGGAATTGTTTTGTTACCTCTACGTTATTGGCAATTTCCTCTGACCCTGCAGAAAGCTGTTGTACGGCAGCTGAAACTTCATTAATTTGATCAGACACTGCTGTAATTTTTCCTTGAATTAAACTAAATTTCTCTTTTACATCTGAAACGACCGTAATTCCATTCATGACTGTATTTTGACCTTCATTCATATGTGAAACCGATTGGTCAATCGTATCCTGAATAGAAGAGACAATTTTTGAAATTTCATTGGACGAATCTTTTACTTCTTCGGATAATTTTCTTACTTCATCTGCTACAACAGCAAAGCCTTTACCATGTTCACCAGCTCTTGCTGCTTCTATCGCTGCATTTAACGCAAGTAAATTCGTTTGGTTGGAGATATCAGTAATGGTTCCAACGATATTACCAATCTCTTTAGAGTATTGGGATAAATCACTGATTACTTGAGATAAGTTACTTACCGACTTATCGATGGCATTCATTTGAGCTGTTACTACTTCTAATGATTCATAGCCTTGAGAGCTTGTCTCATTTGTTTCCTGGGATGTGCTCGCCACAATTTGGGCGCTTTTAGCAATTTGCTCGATACCACTCGAAATCTCTAACATCGTTTTCGTATTGTTTTCAACATTTTCAGCCTGTTTTAACGCACCCATCTCTGACCTTTCAGCATAAACTGCTAATTCTGACAGTTTCGATTGAAAGTTTTCAAGACTAGGTAATAGCGCTTCCATTAATTTCATCGTTTTAGGCTGATTAGAGCTAGTCAATTCTACTTCAACAGAATTATTCGGTCCCTCTATTGGCGCTACGATTTGTTTTTCGATACCTTTCATCTGTGTTCGGAAAATAAGTAATAAAATAATAGAGGTTAAAATAGAAGCGATTACTAAAATATTGATTGGTTGAGTCAATAAACTAATCAACAGTAATACATTTGGGATGATTAGAAGCAAAATCCAAAGACCGTTTAATGTTTTTGACATAATTCGTCTCCTTTTTATGAAAATTTAAGAAAGTTTTGTTAACTGATACTCTTCATTATAATAGGATAATGTGTATATTTTCACGTGCCATTTTACCCATTTGAACAGATTTCCTTAAGTTTAAATAAAACAAAAGAACCACCATCTAAACAAAAAGTACTAACCGACTAGCAAACCTATGTTATGATGCAATAAAAAAGCGAATTCCTATAAAGGAACTCGCTTTTTAAACGTTTTACTGATTTCATACTAGATTAATAGTCTTATGATTCAACTACTTCGTCTAAACCAGCTTTATTATTATATACTTTTTGATCAAATTCACCTGTAATTTTACTTGTTAAAATACCAGATGTCATACTTCCACTTACGTTTAAAGCTGTACGACCCATATCGATAAGTGGTTCAACAGAAATTAATAAACCAACGATCGCAACAGGAAGATTTAATACTGAAAGTACGATTAATGAAGCAAATGTTGCTCCACCACCTACACCTGCTACACCAAATGAACTGATGATAACAACTGCGATTAAAGTAATAATAAAACTTGGATCTAAAGGATTAATGCCAACTGTCGGTGCTACCATAACAGCTAACATAGCTGGATAGATCCCTGCACATCCATTTTGTCCGATTGTTAAACTGAACGGACCAACAAAATTGGCTACCCCTTCAGAAACACCAAATCCATCCGTTTGCGTTTTAATGTTAAGAGGTAATGTTCCTGCACTTGAACGGGATGTAAATGCAAATGTTAATGCAGGTAACCCTTTTTTCACATAAGTTTTTGGACTTAATTTTGCTAGACTAATAAAGATTAAGTGTATTAAGAACATAACAATAAGCGCTACATAGGAAGCTATAACGAATTTACCTAAATTCACAATCGCCTCAAAATCACTTGTCGCAGCGACTTTTGCCATTAAAGCTAATACCCCGTACGGAGTAATACGTAAAATTAAAGTGACAACACGCATAATGATAGCGTAAAAAGCATCCACAATTTTTTTGAACAACTCAGCTTGTTCTGGTTGCTTACGTTTAATCCCTAAGTATGCAATCCCAATAAATGATGCAAAAATAACAACAGCAATTGTTGATGTTGAACGAGATCCAGCTAAATCTGCAAACGGATTAGTTGGAATGAAAGAAAGAATTTGTTCAGGAATTGTCATATCTTCAACCGTTGCCACACGTTCTGTCAATTCCGCATTACGTGCATTTTCCGCATCTCCTGCTTGTAATTCAATCCCTTCTAAACCAAAGCCAATGGCAGAACCAATGCCGACTGCCGCTGCAATCCCAGTTGTCAGTAATAAAATCCCGATACCGTAAGCACTAATTTTACCTAGATTTTTTGAAAGACTTACTTTTGTAAATGCTCCAATAATTGAGATAAATACTAATGGCATGACAACCATTTGTAATAACCCAACATAACCAGAACCAACAATGTTAAACCATTGGATTGTCGTTGAAGTGACCTCTGATGTTGTACCATAAATCAGATTCATAATGAAACCAAATACGATACCTAAACCAAGCCCTGCAAAAACACGTTTTGAAAATTTCACGTGTTTCTTTTGCATTATATATAAACCGACAATGATTGCTATTAAAATAGCGATATTTACGATTACTAAAAACGTATTCAAAATCGTTTCCTCCTTAAAAAGTTTTAGAATTATAATGAACAATTATTAACTATAATACATAAAAACCGATTGGTAAAGTAT
This sequence comes from Lysinibacillus halotolerans, assembly GCF_003711845.1. Taxonomy (GTDB): domain Bacteria; phylum Bacillota; class Bacilli; order Bacillales_A; family Planococcaceae; genus Ureibacillus; species Ureibacillus halotolerans. The sequence continues at coordinate 5,872 of NZ_RHLQ01000062.1, read as the reverse complement.
GAATTATAAAAAAATAAATGTAAGTGGGAGCTAATTGTGGAACCCACCTAAAAAAAAGGATTAATGAACTTAAAAAACTATATGCAGTTGAGGAGCAGAATGTACCAAATAAAATTTTATAAAATAAAAAGCAACCAGCTATTGTGCTAGTTGCCTTCAATTAAATTGTTATATTTACTGCTACAACATACCAACATTTACCCGGTGTATATCCAAAACGTCTGTGATTCCTTTATCCTTCAATCGCATTAATAGATACTCAAAACCTTTTACCATTGCAAGTTCTCTTTCTTCTTCATAAATTGGAACTATTGTATAAATGTTAATTTTCCCCTGATTAGTAAGAACGGTTTCTAGTCCGAGTTCTTGAGGTTTACATACCATAAAACATGATAATTTTGTGTTTGTTGCAAATGGTTGAGGAGGCTCTCCATTTGGAAGAATAACACCTTCATCTAACCACCCATCATAAATATGAGGAATATGTGCAATTTTCCGCAGCCAACCAAGAGGCCAATAATGGTTTTGATCCTTAATGTGGTCTTTCTCAACTAACCAATTTGAAGGTAATTTTAGTAACAATTCGGCATATTTAAATACATCTTCTTCGTTAGAATAATCCATAGGTTGATCACTCATACCAGTGGTTATAAGCGTTAAGAAATCTTTATCCATTGACGGTGGAATTATGTGGATATTGACTGATACTCTACTGCCAGGAATAGTTTCACTTATAGTATTTTTTACAGGACCAAAGTATTTTGCGATATGCTCTAATATCTCTATATGATGATCTTTATTAATATCGTCCATTGTTGTAGTAACAGACGAACCATAATGATGTTCTAACAGCATTATGATTTCCTCTTGCCCTTGCTCTTTTGCAAAAGCTAATGCGTCCATTTCTTTCATTGTCTCACCATTATATTTAACTTTCGTATCGATACCACTTTCTATTAATAATTTTACAATATCGACATGCCCATTACTAATTGCACCAAATAAAGGATTCCTCTCAGGCTCACTTACATCCATATGAGCTCCACAAGATAATAAATATTTTACTATTTCTATATGCCCTGCAGTTGCAGCTTCATTCAACGCCCCACCACCATACACCCCTCCAGGCGTATTAATATTAACACCAAGTTCTATTAGTTTTTTTACTATATCTAACTCCCCTCTAGAAGCTGCGACATGAAGCCACGTTCCAAAAGGGGTCATCATATTTAGATATTCTTTATTAGTGCCGATTAATTCAACGACCTTATCCGAATCGCTTTTTTTTATAGCTGTTCGAATGTCTTTTGCAATCTGTTTACTATCCATTTCCAAATCATCTCCTTCTTTTGGCAATATCACCGAGTTTTTCAAGCATTTCTACCATATCTTCTCTGTCTCCACCTGCATCCCTTACTTTTTTAATATTATCTACAACATTTCTAAGTGCTTCAATACTATGCTGACCCTTAACTCTATTCGGAGCCCATACTAGGTTTTCAAGCCCAATAATTGGGTCAATGTCATATTCTCTTAATATGTCTTGACCTTCTTTTACTAGTTCTTTTTGAGCTTTTCCATTTCCTTTTTTAAATACAATATGATGAGCATGAGGATCGTACATATCACTTGGGGGATCACCTTTATTTTTCTTCAAATAAGCTCCATAATCAATTTTATCTACATTTTTAGTAGATTCACCCGTACCCTTAATATTTCCCTCATCAATTTTATCAACCGGCTTTGTAGAATCACCAATATTTTCTGTTTTAATGGCAGTTTTAGTAGGGCCTTGAAAATTATCTAGCCCCTTCATCATTGTAACTCCTGCACCAGTTGCAACACCGGTTGCGGGCATCATGTTGAGTCCATTCCCTGCAACATTTGTTAGCTCTTGAATATTATTTTTTATTTGATTTAGATATTTATCAATGGAAAGATCCTCGATTCCTGCTTGGACACTCCCTGAAGTCTTGTTTGTTGAAACTTTTATATCATTACCATTTTTAAGGCTTCCCGTTTTCGGAGTAGCACCTTTTAAACCAGCAACTGTTGTAACCACTCCTAAACTATTTAACCAATGTTCTTTTGAAAATGGATCTTCTGGTAAAATAGCTTCTTTTGCTGTATCAGTGAAACCAAGGGTCAAATAATTGAAGAAGTCATATGTAGAGTCGAACTTTTTTTCATTTCGACTTTTTAACCCTGAATTCAGACCGTCTAACGCTCCTATTGAGAGATAATTAAAGAAATCATAAGGAGATCGAATTTTGAAGGAAGGATACTAACTTTTGCATATTCTTTTCAATCGTTTGTAATTCATTCGATATATTTTGTACAATTGATCCCCGATGCCATGTCGTGCTTTAATACGGTAATCGATTTGAGATCGGATGGATGCAACATTGTCTGTAGTATTCGATACTTTTGTGGCAACTTGTGAAAAGCTAGGGGTCAAATCATTAACTCTATCAATATCGACTTTTATCTTTGACATGAATGTCCTCCACTAAACCCATTCTTTCATTAAAAAGTTTCATATTTTAATTCTAACCGTGATTAGAAATTCCATTTTATTTATCTTTTTCTAGCCGCTTCTTCCTTCGCTCTTTCTGCTGCTTCCCTTTCCGCCTTTTCCCTTTCCTCTTCACGTTTAATTTCATATGCCGTTGAGACAATTTGTGATTCTACCTTATTGAGTTGATTTACTATATTTAATAAATCTTTATTGATTTCGTTAATGGCACGATTTACATAAACCATTTCATCTGCCTGCCAAGCACTATTCAACGTTGACTGGAGGCTTTCTAAACTGTTGTTCGCTACTCTTAAATTATCTGCATAATTTTCTAGTTTATTAGCCTGTCTAACGGCTTCTCCCACATTGATCCCCATTCTTTTCACCTTACCTTATGTTCAAACATTCCTTAGTTTGTTAATCTTTTTGCATCATTGATAATATCACTTTGCGTTTCTCGATATATTTTTGCACTCTTTTTTATAGACTTCGAAAAGTCTTCTATTATTTTTACATTCTTTTGGAAGTCACCTGATAATCTTGTTAATTTCTTTACATATTCTAAGTTATCAATCCCTTGCCAAGCTGTTCCATTCAAAATAGCTGTGCTTATTAGTTGTTTGTAAAGTAACTCGTAGCTTACCGCATGGGTATTAAGAACTTGTGAGGCATGTTCCAATTTCGATATATCAACAGCAATTTTCTTAGCCATAGTTATTTCCTTTCCCACTATTAATCTATCTGTTAAAATAAATGATTGTTTTTAAAGTAACATACTAAAAAGTAAATTAATGTCATTATACTATATTCAGTAAGTATTTTACCATAATTTAACTGTACTAATTTATCCCCAATTACCTTCTAGTTCTCTACTTTTATGTACAAAAAAAAAACGGATTCCATAATCGGAATCCGTTTTCGTATTTTAATATTCATCTGTTTCTTCTGTCGTTACCTTACTGTAATTGTACTGAGATGGATCGACTGGTGTAAATCCTATTGGTGTATAGAATCTCAATAAATCACCATTTACGACTTTATCAGATAATTGTAGTTTGTATTCTACTTCTTTTTCAAACTCATTTGCTTTTTCCAATAGACTATCGTCAGGGTCCTCTAATGGTAAACCTGTTTTTGCATCATATAATTTATCATCAATTGAGTAAATGGTTGGGCTGACAAAGTCGCCATTTCTGAACGGTACTAGTTCATTGTGTTCTTTTGATAATAAATCGGTACCAAATTGAACGTAATTTTGTGAATCAATTCCAAGTAAGTGTAACAAAGTTGGAAGAAGGTCCATTTGACCTCCGTAAGTATGATTCACTCCACCTTCCATTCCTGGAACATGAATAATTAAAGGTACTTGTTGTAAATTAGCACTTTCATAAGGTGTTACTTCTTTTCCGATAATTTGTTCCATCGCTCGATTATGATTTTCTGAAATACCATAATGGTCACCATAAAGAACGATCATACTATTATCATATAAACCTGATTCTTTTAATTGTGTAAAGAACTGTTCAATCGCTTCATCTGCATAACGAGCAGTTTGGAAGTAATTATCCACACTTGGGTCGCCAGTAGTAGCTTTTCCAATCGTTGTTAACTCTTGGTCAATTTTATACGGATAATGGTTCCCAACCGTAATAAATTTCGTATAGAAAGGTTGAGGTAAAGATTTTAACAGTTCCGTTGATTGTTCAAAGAATGGTTTATCTAACAAACCGTATTCCGCCATATCTTGTTCAGAACTTGTGTCATAGTAATTCGCATCAAAGAAATGGTCATAACCGAATGATTTATAAATCTCATTACGGTTCCAGAAAGTTCCGTTATTCCCATGGAACACTGCAGATGTATAACCATTTTCTTTTAAAATGGCAGGAGCTGCTTGGTACGTATTTTGACCTTTTGTTATAAAGGCAGATCCTTGTGGTAAACCAAATAAAGAGTTTTCTAACATAAATTCAGCATCGGAAGTTTTACCTTGAGCTGTTTGATGATAGAAATTATCAAAGTAAAGTGTGTTTTGATCTTTAATTAATGAATTTAAAAATGGTGTTACTTCTTCACCGTTTAATTTATAGTTCATTAAAAAGTCTTGGATGGACTCTAAATGAATATAGATTACATTCATACCTTTTGCTGCACCAAAATATTCAGGGTTCGGTTCTGCATAATTGGATCTTGTATAGTTGATTACTTCCGTCATATCATCACTATCAGCAAGAGCTCTTTGCGAAGACGCCTTAATCGTTTCAGCAGCGTCATACATCGTATAGTTATACATTCCTAAATATTTCACAATATAGTTTCGATCAAAACCACGTGTTAATAATTGAGGACGATCCACGTTAGCTAGTCCTAAATTGATAACCGATAAACCAATTACAAAAGCTATTACTGCTACAGCTTTTTTATACCCAACTCTAGTGTAATCCTTTTGTATTTTTTTAGATACACATAAGTAAATCAATAAAAATACATCAACAAAGAATAAAATATCGTAAGGTTTTAATAAGGAAACAATACTTCCACCTAAATCTCCAAAGTTTTGCGTTTGGAAAATGGTCGGTAATGTAATAAAGTCACTAAAAAATCGATAATAAACCGCATTTGCGTATAAAAGAATAGATAGTAGCGTGTACATCACAACGAGTAACGTATATTTCCCACGCCCTTTAAAGACAAATGCAAACCCAAGAAACAACATAGCTGAACCTAATGGATTAATAAACAATAGAAATTGTTGCAGGAATCCATCAACATCTAAATGGAATTGGGTTACTTGCGTAATATATGTTTTCATCCATAGCATAAGGACAGCTAATAAATAAAGACCAAAAAATTTGTTTAAAAAGCCTTCTTTTTTATTATTTAAACTTTCCATTTTGAACACCTTCCTTTTAGTCAAATAGACTAAAAAAATAAGACTATTTTCAAGTTATTTAAGTTTTACATTAAATGATGAATTTGGTAAACTGTAATATTACCAATCAATTCACAGAAATATATAGTACACCTAATACACGTGTTCTGTCAAATAAACATTCATTTTTTGTTTACTTTTTTTACGATAAAATGTTTGTATCTTATCACTTTTTACATTAGTAATATAACGATTTAACTTTATAAAATGTTTCACTTTTATTTAAAAAAATAAATATCCGCCTGTAAAACAGGCGGTTTTAGTAACGCCCTATAAGGGCTCCTTACTAACTGCCCCTAATGGGGCTTTTTTAATTGACCGTCAACCGTATTTGTTCTTTAATCTCGTTTAAATGGGTCTATATATTCTCTACTCGTCATTTGATCACGTAATCGATCTTCAGCTTCTTGTTCCCTAATGTA
>NZ_RHLQ01000061.1 GCF_003711845.1 Lysinibacillus halotolerans | reverse complement strand
ACGAGATTAAAGAACAAATACGGTTGACGGTCAATTAAAAAAGCCCCTTTAGGGGCAGTTAGTAAGGAGCCCTTATAGGGCGTTACTAAAACCGCCTGTTTTACAGGCGGATATTTATTTTGATAGCGAAAAGTTAATAATTTATTTCTTTCTCTTTAGAAGAGAAAACATAGTTATGGTACGTTTTTTTAAAGGAGAGAATGACGCCGATTAACATAAAATTCGATAGTAAGGAACTTCCACCATAACTTAAGAAAGGTAAAGTAACACCGGTAATCGGTAATATCCCCATTGTCATACTAATATTTTGGAAAATTTGAAAGGTGAATAAACCGATAATTCCCGCTCCTATCGTATAGGCAAATGGATCATTCGTATTCATAATGATGATAATGAGGCGGTAAAGTAATAAAAAATACAAAAAGATGATAAAAGTACATCCAATAAAACCTACTTCTTCAGCGATAGCAGCAAAAATAAAATCTGTATGTTTTTCTGGTATGTATACATTGTTATTCAAAAAACCTTTCCCAGTAATTTCGCCTGATCCAATGGCTAACATTCCTTGTCTTGCTTGTAGAGAAGAATCTTCATATTCGTAGGGGAATAGCCATCCGTTGATCCTTGAAATTTGATGGGATGAAAGTTGACTCATTATATGTTTCATGAAGAAATCATTAAATTTAAAGTATAGAACCATTAATGTAACGACAACAGTGACAGGAATAGCAGCAAATGTAATTAATATTTTTCTGTTAATCGTTGAAAAGTATATCATCGGAATAATAAGTGCTAAATATAGCATTAACATGCCTGTATCCGGTTGTTTATAAACGATAACCATAGGAGGGATAACAATAGCTGCAATTTTAGCAAGTAAATAACTATCCGTAACGATAGAGTGTTTTGCTAATTTTTTTTGATGGTTTTCCATCGTTTTAGCGATGACTAATAAAAATCCAAACTTTAAAAATTCAGAAGGTTGTAAAGTGCCGATAAACATAATTTTGTACCAAGCCTTTGCGCCATTAATTGGCTTTGCAATGCTCTCAGGTGCAAAAATTAAACCGATTAATAAAAGAACGATAAAAAAATAAAATAACCATGCAATTTTTTTTAGCTGTTCTAAATCCAATATAGCAATAGCGACCATTAAAACAAAACCAATACAGTAGAATATGATTTGTTTCAGGACAAAAGATCCTGGGTATTGGGAAAAGGATGCATTACTTGAGTAAATGAAAAAACAACTAATAATACCGAACAACGCTAAATATAGAATAACTTGTTTATCTAAATATTTGTTTATCATATTCGATTACCCCTGCTTTTATTGGTTTCGATTTACTAAATAGACATATATTTGAAACGTCAATAAAATACAAAATGTTTCACCATTTTTTTAAGAAGAGGTGTTTGTTGTGCGAAAGGTGATTTTTCCTTAAATGGATTGTACGAATTATAAATTATCCACAAAAATAATAAAATAAAGTGAAAAATCCTTTATTCATCCCCAAAGTTATTCGAGTCATCCACATGAAACGCTTTTATCCCCAAAGTTAAATGGGCGTTAACAGAGTTACTAACAAATTTTTTTAACCATTGTTCGAGTCTTTTGCACTTATCCACAAAAGCTTTCTTGCTATTTGAATATGAAAATATTACATATTTCGACCATTTCTAAAGGATTTTTGAAATTATTTCCCGAGAAATGTCTCTTTATAACTTAAATGGGTATAATTTGTAAATCCTAAGATTTGTTAATGAAAAGTAGTAGTTGTACATACTTTAATTTAAAAGAGAGAAAGGGGTGGACGGATGGCTATCGTCATATCAACCATTCATCTTAAAGGTGGCGTTGGAAAGACAACGACCACTGTAGGACTCGCAGAGATGCTCGCATCGGAGTTTAAGAAGAAAGTGTTAATCGTTGATCTCGACCCCCAAACTCACGCAACCATTATGCTAATCGGCGAACAATGTTGGATGGAATTAAATAAAGATAGGTATACGTTAGCGGCGTTGTTCGAAGAAGCTTTAGACCCGGACGATAAGAAATTTGTTTTTGAAAAAACATTGCAAAAAAATGTATCCAATATTCATTCAGTCCAAAACATTGATCTTCTTCCATCAAGTCTAGATTTGATTGGGATTCAAGATGTATTGGCTAAAATGCCAACCGGCCCATTTTATACAAATAATCCAATTGAAATTTTAAAAAATGCCATCCGTCCCATTAAGTATGACTATGATTATATTTTAATCGACTGTCCTCCAAATCTTGGTCTCATTACATTAAATGGCATTCGGATGTCTAATAGTTATATTATTCCTACCGTCCCTGACGTACTTTCTACATATGGCATATCTCAAGTAATCAATCGTGTAGATGAATTTGCGGATAATATGGATATGAAAATGGAACTTTTGGGCATTGTCATTACAAAATTTAAGGAAAATTCAAAAGTACATAGAGTTACTTTAGAGCAGTTGAAAAATCAAAATATCCATGTATTTAGTAAAGTATTTAAAGAAACAAATCAAATGGCAAAGGCAGCGGATTACTATGTATCGTATGTAACATTTAAACAAAAATGGGGAGAAGAGAGTACATTCCATGCATTCTATCATTTGGCAAAGGAAATAATCGAAAGGTATGAAGGGTGAAATGCTTTCCTTTTATTTTGGCTTTTATTTCTTAAAATAATCCAGCAGCAGATGGACAAACTACTCATGAAAAGTGAAAGCTTTTTTGAAAGCCCACTTTCTTTTCAAAACATATCAACGGGGAGGATAGCAATGCCAAATCAAGAAATGAATAATACTAGGTCCAATTGTCAAGGGAATGTTTGTGGAACGGAACAGAGTTCGATGAATCGAAATGACCGATCCAAAAACAGAGAAGAGTTTGCCTCTGAAATTCATGTAGGTGCAAATTTAGAGCAAACTCATTCGAACAACGCCTTAGAAAAAAGGTCAAAAAGACAATTACACAGTGAACGCACTGCCTGGAATTAAAGTGTTATTTGGCGCTGTCGGAAACCGGCGATATTAGGGACTAAAGTTTTTCTTTAGTCCCTTTTAGTTGGTTTATGAAAAAATATTTTCCATATTTGTTTAAAAATTAATCCTACTATATTACTATGATAGTATAAGAAAAAACGGAACGAAATAAATTTAAGGAAGTACCTATAGTAATGAAAAAAGCAAATATAAAAATTATTTTAGCCCTATCATCTTTATTAGTTTTATTATTTACATCATTTAGTGTCTATACGACAAATGTAAATATAAGAAGTACAGTAGAAGAGGCCATAACGAATCAAAATTTAGAAACGGCTAAAACCATTTCTGAACAATTTGATATTGAAACATATAAAAAGTTTCTAGAGAGTCCGGAAAAGAACGAGTATTATTGGAAAATTAATAATGATTTAAGTAACATTCGAAACAAAATAGGGGCTCTATTTGTTTATACGATACAAGTAGAAAGCCCAACAATGATGAAAACAATGATTGCTGGTTTACCTGCTGATAAACAGAAATCCTTTCAAATTGGAAGGCCAACCAACGTTCCAAAAAAACAGATAAAGATGGTTTATTATGAAGAGAAACCATTTATCACAAGTATGATTAAAGATTCCCAATATGGAACGTATTTAACGGTTGCCGCACCTATTATAGATGAATCCGATGAAGTGCTTGGTTATGTTGCTATCGATATTAGTGCAGAGGCAATAAATGAAGTAAAAACAAGCGTTTTGGAAAATAACTTAGTCATTTTTATTTTTAATGCGCTATTTATTTTCATCATGGTTATTTGTTTTTATTTCATCCAAAAATGGTATCAGAAGGCCGTTTTAATGGAAGTAGAATATACCGAAGACACATACCAAGAGGAAATTAAAACGTTGATTACCTCCGTTTCTTCGTTAAGACATGACATGACAAATCATCTCCAAGTCATACATGGTCTTTTAATTATTGGGGCTACCGACAAAGCCCAACAATATGTAAATTCCCTTGTAAATGAAGTCCAACTAATTAAATCGGTATCTGTTGATGCATCTATTGAACATCCTGGATTAGCGATTCTATTACAAACGAAAAAACTAGCAGCGAATAATCACCAAATTAACATGGCGATTTCCGTTGACCCGAATCCTTTTGATCGAATTAAATCAACGGATATGATTAAAATCTTATCGAACTTAATTGATAATGCTATGGATGCAACGAACGAATTGCCTGAAGAGCTTCGTCAAATACAGGTTCGTTGTGAAGCAACGGATTGCCATTATATATTTGAAATTAAAAATACTGGACCAAAAGTTCCCGAATGTGAAGAAATTTTTAAACAGGGCTTTTCTACAAAACATGCGGAAAAAGGGAAAACAAGAGGTCAAGGTTTGTTTATCGTGAAAGAAGTCGTAGAGAAATATAATGGAAACATTGCGCTTTATTCAACAAATGAATATGAAACGATTGCCAGGGTAAAAATTCCTCTGAAATAACGTTCGAGATATACAATCGAAATAGAATAAATGACCATAAAAGAAGGTTCAAATAAAAAGTTTAGGGCCTATCTATATTGAATTATTCTATTTCGATTGAATTCTTTTTGAAATTTGGAATATCTATTATTTTCACCTTGAATAGAAAAGGGAGTAGAAGTCTAAAAGTTCCTATATGAAACTTTTAAAATGTGTATCAATATGTTCAATACAACGAAATTTTGGTATAATGAAGGTGTTAGAAGAACAGAGTAAAAAAGACTACTTGATGCTGCAACATCAAGCAGTCCACTGTAATAGCTAGTCCTAAGGGATTGGCAACCAGTTCGGAGTTTATAACCTACATTGAGCATGAGCTCAGGTAGGTTACTTTTTTTGATTTACTGTAATCACAGTCACAATTAAAGTGGCGAAGGCCACGGAAAACATTAATGTTTCAGAAATGGACAAGGCATCACCGCCTCTCTGTAAAGGGAGTTCCGCCAATCAACCTTATTTGTTTACTATCACACCTTTATTATAGCACATATGTTCGTATTTTAAAGGGTATAAGGTTGTATTTTATAGAATATGGAAAGATCCCCATTGAATAAAAGGATAAAAATAAACTGTAATTTCACTACTCCTAATGTCTTTTCAATTCTATTTGGCAAAGATTTTAACGCATACTTTCTTACATATTGAAAATAATAAGCGGAAAATAAATGAAAAGAAGGTAGAGCGATGCGAAAACGTTTGAATATAATTATCAGTTTAATTTGTATAGTTCCTTTTGTTGTAGCTTGTACAGATAACGGTGATGACACACCTGTAGAAGCAAAGGAAAATGTAAATAAAGTTAAAAATTCATCAAGCAGTAAAATTGATTCTTTATTAAGAGAAGTGTAGGTTAAAGCTCTATCAGTACAAGATTTTCACATGATATATTCCTTTTATTTCCTTTTTGAGTATACTTGATAGTAGAGAATATTATTATGAAGTAAAGAAAAGGGGATTTTTCATGTTTAAAATACCTATCATCATTGATACAGATCCAGGAATTGATGATGCAATGATGTTAACATTTGCCTTTGCAAATAATCATGTGTTAGATATTCGCTTAATAACGACAAGCTCAGGGAATATCTCCCAAGGGAAGTCAAATCATAATGCACGAGTCTTTTTAAGTTATATTGGAGCGAATGTAGAAGTTGCCCGTGGTTTGGAAAGTCCTTTTCTCCGGGAATTGGAATTAGCAGAAGATATTCACGGAGAAAATGGTTTTGGCAATGTCCAATTCTTAACACCGCCGTTACCAGTAAGCCATCGTCCAGCAGTGACAGCAATGTTGGAAACCATTTTAAATAGTAATGAAAAAATTACAATCGCTGCAACGGGTCCCTTAACGAATGTTGCTGCATTACTTGTTGCCCATCCTGAAGTAAAACCGAAAATTGAACAAGTCACATGGATGGGTGGTGCAGCAGTTGGGGGCAATGTGACACCAACGGCGGAGTTTAATGCATACGTTGATCCCCATGCTGTACAAATTGTGTTCAATTCAGGAATTCCCGTTGTGATGAGTGGTTTAGATGTAACCCACAAAGCTTATATTACAAAGGAAGAAATAAAAAAATTACAAGAGTTCGGTACAGAGTTTACTCAAAAACTGCATCAAATGGTGACATTTTATCTTGACCAAATTGAAAAAACACCATTCCATGCAGAAAATTATGATCAAGTTGTTCATTTCCATGATGTAGTGCCATTGATGTATTTATTGCAACCTCACTTGTTTGAAGGAACCGACCACTATGTAGAGGTGGAACTAGAAGGGAAAGCAGTAGGTGCTACTGTTGTCGACTATTATAATCGTACAAAAAAAGAGCCGAATGTCCACGTGCTACATAACGTTGAACGGGAGAAGTTTGTTGAAGAATTTATGAAGGCTGTGGAAAATATTTCGGAACGCCTCACAAAATTTTAATTGACCAATGCCCCTTCATCCTTTATTCTATTCAATGAATAGAATGCCCGGCGAACGGGAGAGGTTCATAGCTGATACCCTCTATAAAAAACTATGGAAACATGACGAATGATGCCATGTCCATAACTGGACATGGCTTTTATGTTTTTATAAGAGTTTTATAGAATATGAACTTCTCCTTGTTAATTGTTGGGAAACATTTGCAAGGAGGATTTTTTATGTCTGGCCGTAACCATGAAGAAGGTTTAAAAGATTTAACATTATTAGGAAACCAAAATACACAATATTCATTTGATTATGCACCGGAAGTATTAGAAGCGGTAGATAATCTTCATTCCAATCGGGATTATTTCGTGAAATTTAATTGTCCGGAGTTTACGAGTTTATGCCCATTAACGCATCAACCAGACTTTGCGACGATGTATATTTCTTACATTCCAGATAAAAAGATTGTAGAAAGTAAATCGTTAAAATTGTACTTATTTAGTTTTAGAAACCATGGTGATTTCCATGAAGACTGTGTCAATATTATCATGAACGATTTAATCAAATTACTAGACCCTCGTTACATTGAAGTTTGGGGTAAATTTACGCCACGCGGAGGAATTTCGATTGACCCTTGGTGTAACTACGGGAAACCGGGAACGAAATATGAAGAAATGGCTCATTATCGTTTAATGAACCACGATTTAAACCCAGAGAAAATTGATAATCGATAGAAGGAAATTCAATAAAGAGGTTATTAGCGACCCTCTATAAAAAACTAAGAAAAAACAGCATTTTTCTTAGAATGCTGTTTTTTCATTGATAAAGGAGATTTTCATATGAAGCAAGGAAAAGCCGTTGTTGTATTTAGTGGCGGACAAGATAGTACGACTTGTTTATTTTGGGCAAAGGAACGTTTTGAAGAAGTGGTGGCGGTAACCTTTGATTACGGTCAAAGGCATCGACTTGAAATCGAATGTGCAAAGGAAATTACGAAAGAATTAGGAATTTCCCATCACATTTTAGATATGTCTTTATTAAATCAGCTAGCACCGAATGCTTTAACAAGGGGAACTATTCCAGTGGAAGATGGGGAAGGTGGCGAATTACCTTCAACCTTTGTTCCTGGGCGCAATTTGCTGTTTCTTTCCTTTGCAGGGGTGTTAGCGAAGCAAATAGGGGCAAAACATATTGTCACGGGCGTTTGTGAAACGGATTTTAGTGGCTATCCTGACTGCCGAGATATTTTTATTAAGTCATTAAATGTAACATTGAATTTATCGATGGACGATACTTTCGTCATCGAAACGCCGTTAATGTGGCTCAATAAAGCACAAACGTGGGAACTGGCTGATCAGCTCGGTGCCCTTGAATTTGTCCGCGAGAAAACTCTTACTTGTTACAACGGAATAAAGGCGGACGGTTGTGGGGAATGCCCAGCTTGTAAGTTGCGTAAAAGAGGTTTAGATGAGTACTTAAACTCGAAGGTAGAGTCTTAAAAGACCAAGTTTTTAATTGAAATTTAAGGAGTAGTAAAATGAGAATCGTATTTTATTTATTATCAATTGTTGTTGCCAATGTGGTGACGGCAGCCTTTGCACCATTGCAATTTGGAATGTTTATCGTTCCGATGGGGACGTTATTTGTTGGGGCGACGTTCATTTTCCGAGATTTAGTACAAAATAAATACGGTCGGAAAAAAACGTATATCTTTATTTTTACAGCGTTAGTTTTGTCGGCAATCGTCTCCTTTCTACTAGGAGATACATTAATGATCGTAGCAGCATCAGCTATTTCCTTTATTTTAGCTGAAACGGCCGATACGGAAATATATACTCGATTAAAATTACCCATCGCTTGGCGTGTTTTCTATAGTGGTCTAGTAGGAGGTTTACTAGATTCGGCGGTGTTTGTAATCGTTGGTTTAAGTCCTCTTGGTGCAGGTATGTTACCATGGGAAGCTGTACCAGCTGCCATTATCGGTCAAATTATCGTGAAAACCGTCATCCAAATGATTGGTGCTATAATTTTAAGCCAAGTGCATGGAACGAAAAGTAACAGTTTTGCTTAAATAGATATTCTAAGGAACCGGTGTAGCTCAAAAAAGTTACACCGGTTTTTTTATGTAATGTGTAAAGATATCTTTACACATTACCACTTTTTGTATATAGTGAGTGTAAAGATATCTTTACAGTGTGGTGGTGAAAAGTTTTGGGAAAGTGATCAATCATATTAAAGAAGTTCGATTAGTCAAAAAGATTACGCAAGTTCAAATGGCGGAAGATTTACAAATTACTCGTCAAACCATTAACGCCATTGAAAAAAATAAATATAATCCAAGTTTAGAGTTGGCATTAAAATTAGCTAAATATTTGGATGTCCCTTTTGAACAATTATTTTATTTAGATGAAAAGGAGTGAGGTAGGTGAGCATTAAGAGGTTACAGTATTTGTTGTGGACTGTGATTGTCCTATGTATGATAATAGGCGGTTTTTTAGGTATATATCTCATTGGGAAAGAAACGGGAGATTATCCTGTTGAATTAATGTTGCCAATTACCATTGGAGTTATTGGTGGATTGACGGTATTTTTGATAATTTCTAAATGGAGTCAGAAAAGAAGGGGAAATGTCCCGGAAATTGATGAACGGACTTTAAAAAATCTTCAAAAGTATTTTTTGGGAGCGCTATATTTTATTTTAATAGGTAGTGGGGCTGCTCTATTAATTGCGTATGCAATGGGAGTAAAAACCATTGAAACGGGATTGTTGATTTTATGTTTAGGCGGAGTCTATTTAATTACGATTGCGGGTGTATTCGTAGTTAAAAGAATTTGAGTCTACCTATTGGTTATTTAGCATTGCTCTCGTAAATCTAACTTATGTTGAATGACACAACTACGGAGAGATAGGCGGTGGAATTGGGGAGGAATAAAGAACTTTCCTTTGGAAATATAGGTAATTCAATAAATGAAGCAAATATAAAAGAGAAATAGTTCACTCTTCCTATATTTTAAAATGAGATGGAATTTGAAGGATTCCTCCTTTGTTTGTTGAAGTTATTGTATAGAAAAAGGGGAGGGGTTTTGTGGTGAATGGAATAGAATTTAGAATCGCTAAAGAACAAGATCTAGATGCAATTGTTAAAATGCTTGCAGACGACGTTTTAGGAAGTCAGCGGGAAAGGTATGAGCACCCACTGCCAAAAAGTTATTATGAAGCCTTTCAAGCAATTACGTCTGACCCAAATAATGAGCTAGTTGTTGCATGTTTAAATGATGACGTAGTGGGAGTGTTACAAATTACTTTTATTCCTTATTTAACATATCAAGGTGGGTGGCGAGCAACAATTGAGGGCGTTCGAACGGCGACTTCTATGCGCGGGAAAGGGCTCGGGACAGAGTTATTCAAATGGGCTATTGAAAGGGCAAAGGAACGAGGTTGTCATCTAGTTCAACTAAACGACAGATAAAAAGCGACCAGATGCTTTGCGATTTTATGAACGGATTGGTTTTAAAGCAACCCATGAAGGTATGAAAATGAAACTTTAATAGTACATAGGAAAGGACGTTACCCACGGCGGAACGTCCTTTTTTAATGAAATCGAAATCAATTGATATTTACATAGAATCATTTCTATTATATAGTTAGTTAGGAATACTAACTACTTTGGAGGTTTTTATGAATCTGTTTTCAACAATCTACCGCTTTAATAAATTGTATGTGAACCGACTTCAAGAAATATGTTCTGCTAATGGAATTACGCCTGTACAATGGCTAGTTATAAATCATGTATTTAAAAATGAAGGATGTACAAGTATCGATATTGTGAAAGAGTGGTCTGTTGAGAAGCCAACAGTATCTACTTTAGTGCGTAAATTGAACGAACAGGGGATACTTGAATTCACAAGCGGTGAAGATAAACGGCAAAAATATTTGTCTTTAACTGTTGAAGGGCAGATCCTTTGTAGAAAAGTAGGAGAAAAAGTAATGGAACTCCAATCATTTGTAACAGAGCCAATGTCAGAGGAAATGGTAAATGAATGGACGGAACAGCTTATGATATTAGAGGAGCGTTTGAGACACTATGAAGGATAAAATATGGACAAAAAATTTTATATCAGTTGCACTCATTAACTTTTTGGCCGTATTAATGTTTTATTTATTAATCGTCACAATCGGAAGTTACACTATAAAAACTTACGATGCATCTACAAGTATGGCTGGTCTTGTATCCAGTATTTATGTTATTGGCGCTTTAGTAGGGCGGCTAATGACAGGTAGACTTATTGAAAAAATAGGACCGTCGAAAATTTTAATAATTGGCGTTATTGGTTTCTTTATTACATCATGTTTATATTTTATTGAAATACATATTGCCTTTTTATTAATTGTTCGTTTTATTCAAGGAGTATTTGTCGGTATTATTGGTTCTGCTGCCGGTACAATTGTTGCATATATTTTACCAGCTAACCGAAAAGGAGAAGGGATCGGTTACTATAGTTTAAGTGCCATCTTAGCGACAGCGATTGGTCCGTTTATCGGCCTTCTATTAATGAAATTTGAACATGGAAATACGTTAATTTTCGGATTTAATGTTTTTCTATCATTATGTATGATTGTGATGCTCGCTTTTGTAAAAATAGAGATTACCATCGCATCAAAGAAAAACGAACAAGAAATCGAAGGAAAACAATCCTTTATTTCAAAGGTGATGGAACCGAAATCGATTCCAATTTCTTTCGTTGCACTACTTATTGGGTTTGCCTATTCAGGTGTGATGTCCTACATTTCTCCATATGCGGAGGAAATAGATTTAGTTACGGCAGCGAGTGTATTCTTTATTGTTTATGCCTTCGCAACGATTGTAACGAGACCTATTACCGGAAAGCTGATGGACAAAAAGGGACCAAACATCATCGTTTACCCAGCGTTAGTCATTTTTGCACTAGGGATGTATTTATTTAGTACAGCCCACAGCTCATTCGTGTTATTACTAGCTGCCGCGTTAATAGGGTTAGGTTTTGGTAATTTCAACTCAATTGCTCAAACAATCGCCGTAAAAGTAACAGAGCCACACCGTT
Organism: Lysinibacillus halotolerans; assembly: GCF_003711845.1. Classification (GTDB taxonomy): domain Bacteria; phylum Bacillota; class Bacilli; order Bacillales_A; family Planococcaceae; genus Ureibacillus; species Ureibacillus halotolerans. The sequence continues at coordinate 3,992 of NZ_RHLQ01000061.1, read as the reverse complement.
TCGGCTTTGCAACATCGACTTATTATATTTTTTATGATTTAGGTCTAGGTTTCGGCCCATACTTACTTGGAATTCTCGTTCCATTACTTGGATTCCAAACGATGTTTATGTGGATGGTACCGGTCATTATTATTTGTATTCCACTTTACTTTGTTTTACATGGAAGAAAAGCGAAACAATATATTTAAAATCGATAAAAGAGGTAACTTACAATCGTAGGTTACCTCTTTTTTATGGTTAACTTTCTATTTATTCCAAGAAGGATTCGATTACTTTTTGTTGAAATTAAGGATGAATAGATTGATAAGGGACTTAATAAAAGTGGAGGGGATGAGATGGAAGTAGTTACAAAAACATTATCAACAGAAAGGGTCTTTTTAAGGGAAATGGTTGAAGATGATTGGGTCGACGTACATAAATATGCTTCCCAAGAAATCGTCTGTCGCTACCAACCTTGGGGACCGAATACTTTGGAGGAATCGAAAGCGTTTGTGAATGAAGTGATAGCCGATGCTTCAAAGAATCCACGGAAAAGATATGTCTTTGCCATTATCAATAAAAGTGATCAAAAAATGATTGGTGCTGGAGAGTTAAATCTTCGTGATTCTACTAATAAAACGGGAGAAATCGGCTATGTGGTGAATCCGGATTACTGGGGAAGAGGGATAGCAACAGAAGCAGCAATACTGTTGATTGACTTTGGCTTTGAGCATTTCAATCTCCATCGCATTTATGCTACTTGTGATCCTAGAAATATTGGTTCATATAAAGTGTTGGAAAAAGTCGGTATGACGAAGGAAGGGAGAATTCGAGAAAACTTGAAAATGAAAGATGGTTGGAGGGATTCATTCCTTTATAGTATTTTGAAATATGAGTGGGGTAAATAACGATTAACAAAGAGGGTTGTGAGCGTATGCCTGAAATTTTATCACGGAAAGTTCTTCTAGATTTGGCGGTATCGTTAGATGGTTTCATTGAAGGGCAAAACGGCGAAATAGACTGGTGCATCATGGATGAGGAAATGGGGTTTAACAATTTCCTAAATCAAATTGACACGATTTTTTATGGACGGAAAAGCTATGATTTATGGGGAGAATCTACGCCGGATATAGAAGATGTAGATTTGCAAAAGCAAATGGAATCTATCCACACTAAAAAGAAATACGTCTTTTCCAGAACACAAAAAGGGACGGATCAAAAAGCGGTTTACATTAATGAAAATATTTTAGAAGAAGTGGAGAAAATTAAAAGTCAGTCAGGAAAAGATATATGGTTGTACGGTGGCTCAAGTCTAATTACTACTTTTATGAACTTAGGGCTTGTAGATGAATTAAGATTATCGGTTCACCCAGTTATTTTAGGAGAGGGGAAACCTTTGTTTGTTAATATCAAACAAAGGTTAAATTTAAATCTAGTCGATACAAGAAGGTTTTCCTCTGGAGTAGTGCAATTAATCTATCATTTGAAGTAAGGTTTTAGAGGGTAGCTTTGCTACTCCTTTTTTAATGTTCTTAAAATCCATAGGAATATAGTCAACAAAAATAAAAGAATAGGAAGAAAACCAATAAATTTAAAAGCATTATTTGCTCCCTGAAAATAGTACCCAATAAAAGTTTAAGGTATCAATCATAAAATAAAAAACTTGAAGATTATAAATGAAGGTAATGAATCTTTCTTATAGAATTTAATAGTTCAGGAAAGAGAGGGGATCATTGAATGGACAATTCATTCGTAATAAGTTTAGATGAAAGTCATTCTTTAAATTTTTTAATTTACTTACAAAATATTTATCTTAACCAACATCGTAGCGGAGAGCATTTAAAGTATCCGTACTTGTCTACGACGGTTCCGTTTAAAGAAGATTTTGAGTCAAGATTCAAAGAACTATGGGAAGAGGTATTACAAAAAATTTCGGATGAAAAAGTTCATGATTTAAATTTTTTTCATAAGGAAAGAAACCGGTTTTATGAAAGATTCTTCGTAATCAATGACAGTAGTTTAAAGTTATTTGATGAAATTTACACAGCTTTCCAAGTTTGGTGGAGTAGTAATGTAGGGCACTTTGCAATCGAGAGGTCAGTGGATGAAATGGTGCATCCAGTTTATTTAGAATTGGCCAATTTTCTAAAGGTAAGTAAAAGGACACCTAAAACAAATTTACATATTAGTTTACTATATGATGATTGTTTATTAGTGAAAAATGAAGTTTCTTCTTACTTTGCCGTCCTTTCTTTAAACGATATGTATTATAAACAAGATCAATTGGCTTCAAAATTAAAAGGGTGTTTAGATTAGGGGAATTAATTCTCGCCTAATGAAACGTATGGGGAATTGTAACGTACAATAACTAAAGGGGGGGAAGTATATTGAAATATGTAACCATTGGTTTTATCCTTTCATTAGTAGGAATCATTGTATCTTTGGTATTTTGGGATATTCATATGATTCCTGTTATTACTAGTAGTATCGGTGTCGTTTTTTTAGTTGCTACACTGATTTTTTCGGGAACACTTGTAAGCGGAGATCGAATTAGGGCAAATTACGCCACCGAATCGGAAGAAGATCGGAAGAGCCGATATAAAATGTTTACTAGCTCACTTTTACTTGCTATCCCTAATTTTATTGTGTCTATCGTTTTTTCCTTTTTATTGAATAACGGATAAGAAAAATCCTTACTTTTAACAAGTAGGGATTTTTATGAATTCACATATAGCGTATCAGTTGAAATCGATTGACCGAGTTGCTTTAAGTAATTGTGTAATTGCCCACGATGATGGTACAGGTGGGTGATGGCATCGAAAGTAACTTTAGCTTGAGTCACTTTTTCTCCAAAGGGATGGCGGATTAGCTTCGTATTAAATTCATCATTTGGTATCGCTTTAACAAACGTTTCTAACTTTTTAAATCCATCTAGGAAGAAATGATATAAGCCAGGGGTATCAATATGGTTAATCAAAAAGGGTTCATCCAATGGGAAAATACATTCATCTGGCAGTTGCTCCAGAATGTTCGCCGTCATCATCGGAATACCAGATATGTGATTCACAAGTGAAAAAAGACTTCTCAAATTATTATGGGGAGCCCAATCAGCAAAATCTTCCTCGTACATCAAAATATAATGACTTATATTGTCTTTTAAAAAATATAGCTCCTTAACAAAATTTCTTTATTCATTCCGTATCCTCCAATAGATTTAATAATGTTTATCTAATAAAAGAAGTACATAACTAGATGCTGCAGTAAAATAGGCAAGTCGTATCACAATGTACATAAAGTGCTCCATTGAGGACAGTTTTCTTGCTCGTTTCGCTTTCTTTAATTGCAACAAATAAACAATGGTACTTAAAAATAGAATTGAAATTGAAATATCAAACAAATTTTCTAATAGATTGACCAATGTACCCATCTCCTTATTAAGAAGATACGGATTTTACCTTCGAAATATGACAGTTGTTTACCAACCCTTTTAATCTTCTACGGTCCTCTGCTTATATTTCCAGAAAAAGAAATAACCTACTTCACCAAGGCAATAAAAGAAAAAGAGTCTAAATAGAATGGTAGGATTTAAATTCGAAAATAGAAAATAGGAAATTATAAAACCGATAATCCATCCAAATAATATGTAAGTAAAATGCTTTGCTCGCATTTTTAAATAGTTCAAATTTATACCTCCTAAATGTATGACCAATCCATGTGCCAAAGTTAAAGGACCAACAAAACCGCATCAAAAGCAAAAAGATTCTTGATTCTCCAAATAAGAGGGGGACTAGCACAAAAGGTAATAGGAGATAAATTGAGCGATTATATATTCTATGAAATATTATTTGTTACACATGACAGTAGTTTAAAGTTATTTAATGAAATTTACACAGTGTATTTCGCAAGTAAAAATTGAGCCATTTATTAATTAAAAACTGATCCACTTAAACCGAACTATTTTCTAGCCATTCTTTTGTATCTAATATTCGATAAGATGGTCCAACCATGTCTAT
>NZ_RHLQ01000060.1 GCF_003711845.1 Lysinibacillus halotolerans | reverse complement strand
AATCATTACCGAGGTCAATGGAACTTAAAAAAGATGACGCCTGCACAATACAGTCACCATCTTCTTCAAGTTGCTTAAAAGCCTTTTTTAAAAATGTCCTTTACAAAGGGTACACTTTATATAAGAAGGTCCTGTTTTTTTATTCATTTTCTAAAAGCAGTCGACGCTTTTGTGTACTTTCCTTTTTTGCTTGACGTAATTGCCTGCGAGTATGTCCTGTTTCAAACAGTTGCTTCTCCCTTTCCGTTTCTGGGTAAACACTAGGTACCGGGATAGGTTTCCCTTCCTTATTAACGGCGACCATGGTCACAAAGGATTCAGTCGTTAATTTTTCTACCCCTGTTTTAATATTTCGTGACATTACTCGAACGTAAACTTCCATTGAAGATCGTCCTGTGGAAGTTACCATTGCTTCTAGTTCTAGAATATCACCTGCATAAGCCGGAGAGATAAAATCAACGGAATCAAAGGATGCTGTCACCACTTCAGATCGTGCATGTTTCATAGAGGTAATGGCTGCTATTTCATCGATATAAGCTAATACTCTTCCACCAAAAATAGATTGATGATGATTCGTATCAGGTGGTAAAACTAAGTGTGTTTGAAAAGAACGAGAATGACTCATCGGCACTGCATTGCTCATGATAAACCCTCCATAGTTACTACTCTCTTGATGTTAATATTTGATAACCTAATTTCATTTTACCCTAAAAAAACGAAAGTCGAGAACTATTATTTAAATGGTTGTTTTAATTGTGATGAATTTCAATTCGGTCATTTCATCAATCGCAAATTTAACCCCTTCTCTACCGTAGCCACTACTTTTTACACCACCATAAGGCATATTATCAACTCGGAAAGTTGGAATATCATTGATTACAACTGTACCAGCTTCTATTTCATCAGCAGCTTTCATCGCATCCGTTAAAACATTCGTATAGATTCCAGCATTTAAACCAAAATCGGATTCATTCACTAATGCAATCGCCTCATCTAATGTTTGATAAGGTACAATGGAAACGATTGGTGCAAAGGTTTCTTGACAAACAATTTTCATATCCGGTTGAACATTCGTCATAACTGTCGGCGTTAATGTTCGCTGTGTAAATTCTCCGCCTGTCGCAACAACAGCTCCTGCAGCTTTCGCCTCTTCAATCCATTGTTTGATACGTTCTACTTCGTTAGGATTAATCATTGCACTCACATCTGTTGATGGATCTAGAGGATCTCCTAATTTCAACTTCTTCGTTTCTTCAACAAAAGCAGTCGTAAATTGTTCATATATCGATTCGTGTACATATACTCGTTGTAACGAAATACAAACTTGCCCTGAAAATCCAAAGGCCCCACCGACACATCGAGAAACTACCTTTTCAATTGGCGTACTAGGTTCAACAATAAGTGCTGAATTTGAACCTAGTTCTAATGTCACCTTACGCAATCCGACTTTTTCTTTTATTTTAAGTCCAACAGCACTACTACCAGTAAACGTCACTTTTTTCACAAGGGGATGTGTTACTAATGTATCACTTAACTCTCCCCCTGACCCTGTAACAATTTGTAATGCCCCATCTGGTAAACCAGCTTCTTTAAAGATCTCTGCCATAACTAATGCACTTAAAGGTGTTTGAGTAGCTGGCTTCAACACTACTGTATTCCCTACGGCAAAGGCAGGTCCTAATTTGTGAGAAACTAAGTTGAAAGGGAAATTAAAGGGTGTAATCGCCGAAACGACACCAATTGGAACCCGTTTCGTATAGCCGATTCGATCCTTTGTTCCTGGTGCAGCATCAAGGGGAACCGTTTCACCCATTGATTGTTTTGCTGCTTCTGCTGAAAATTGATACGTTGAAATCGTACGATCAATTTCAATTAATGCCGTCGTTAAAGGCTTTCCAGCTTCAGAAGCTAGAATTTTTGCAAGTTCCTCTTTACGACCGCGCATAATGTCTACCACTTTATATAAAATTTCTGCCCTCTCATAAGCAGTCGTCTTTTTAAAAGATTGAAAGGCTTTATGAGCACCTTCAATTGCTCGTTCTACATCCTCTACAGAAGCTTTCGCCACTTCTGCAATAGTTTCCCCTGAATAAGGAGCTGTTAACGCGTAAACATCGTTAGCATCTGTCCAAACACCATTTATCCATAATTTTGTTTTTTCCATAGATACCACTCTCCTCATCGTTATAACCCCATTGTAACACTGTTCGGTAATATCCACTTCTTCTAAAGTTTGTAGTTAATTTAAAAAATCCACTACATCTGATAAGCCAGGCGGCAAAAATCCAACCAAATCTACAAGAATGTCTGCGATATCTAACAGTCCAGTAAGATCCGATAAAGGCGTCATTTCAATTAATTCTTGTATTTCAAGGACATCTTGAATCACCTTTTTTATAGCGATAATAAGGGCGTATGATTTATTACTTTTCAACTCTTTTATCTCTATAAATTGATGATGTAATGAGACAATCGCATCTACTTTCGACTCATTTGTAGCAGCTAGAGCTAATACACCTAAATATGGATAATGAATCCTTTTCACTTTAATATCCCGTTTTAATAATTCTTCCCGTAATTGTACGACATATTGCAATAAGACTTCATTATAGTCGGAACTATAGACAGTCAAAATTTGGGCTAACCCTTGAAGAGGATTCCCCATCGTAAAATGATTTTCTCTTAATTCGTTATAGTATTTTACAATGGTGTCTGCTTGCGCTTTCGGTTGTTCGTTCATATCTGAAGATAAATACACTACAAATGGAACATCTTCATTAGACGTTAAAATCCGTTGTTGACGATTCAATTCATCAAACAATTGTTTTGCCCTAATGGCATGTTCCCTATCATCTTCCTGTAAAAAAAGAGCACCTAAAGCGCGGTGGTGGGTATTTTTAAATTTAGCTTCTTTTAACAATTGATTTTTCTTTATGAATGATTGAATTGTTTCATCCATATTGTTTTGTTGTGAAAATTGAATGGCCAATTTATACTTCATTTTCAAATCAAGGCGTACCGAGGAGGATTTTGTTTTTTCCTCGATTTCGTCAATTATTTTTTGTAAGATTACCCCACTAAATTCTTTTTTTGAAAATGTATATGTACTTGCAAGAAACATCGTCAGTTGTGGGTCCTGACCCCCTGTATAATTAAAAACCCGATGATAGTTATCTATAAATGCTTTTATAAATTGTTCGTCACTCATTTTTAATCACTCCTTACCTTTTATACGAGATGAGATGAAAATTCGTTTCAAAAATGAAAAGACCTCTTGCTAAATTCTTTGATATGCTCCCCTTCGGGTAGACAGATAACAAATAAAATCTGTTTACCTAGGGAGAGTCTTTTTTATGACTAGAATTAAACATTCCAGAGAATAAAAATTAGCTATATTAACTCAACTTGAAAATGGAATTTATTCAGTAAATGAAATCGCATCTATGTTTAATGTTAATCAGGAGACGATAAGGATTTGGAGAGAGAAATACGAAGCTTTAGGAGCAGAAGGTCTAGAAAATGCCAAAAGCTGGAAACCATATTCGAAAATGTTAAAGGAAGCAGCTATTCAGGATTATCTATCATTATTCATTGAGAGAAGTGACAAGAAAGTATGAGATATCTAGTAAATCTGTTTTGAGACAATGGATTAAAAAGTATAATGGTCATAGAGAAATGAAAGATACGGGGAAAGGAACATCCAGCCCATTTTTAAAAAAGTTAGAGGAAGTCGAAAGGAGGCGACGTTAAGTCAAATTCAATCAATGGACAAGTATACGACTATTCAAGAATTACATACTAAAGAGAAATTTTCTGTTTCGCTCCTCTGTAAAATTGCAGGAATTGCACGTTCAGCTTATTATAATGGCTAAATCGAACACCTACTGCTAGAGAACGTGAAAATGAAAAAATCATCAAAGAAATGAAAGCTCTTTACAAGCAAGTTGAAGGGATTTATGGTTACCGCCGTATGAAGCTAAATTTGAACCGTAGGTTTAACAAGCATTATAATCACAAACGAATCTATCGCTTAATGAAGGTAGCTGGATTACAATCCGTTATTCGTAGAAAACGGAAACGTTATATTCGTTCGACTCCCCAACATGTTGCAGAGAATTTATTAAATCGTGAATTTACTTCAAATAAACCTAATCAAAAATGGGTGACTGATGTAACAGAGTTGAAATACGGTTGTACAAAGAAAGCCTATTTAAGTGCTATTTTAGACCTTTATGATGGTTCAATTATTAGTTACGTATTAGGACATTCAAACAATAATGATTTGGTATTACGACGTTAGATCAGGCAATCGCTACCTTACATAATGAACATCCGTTAATTCATAGTGATCGAGGGTATCAATATATATCACATGGATTTAAGAGAAGAATTGATGAGGCGAAGATGACACATAGTATATCACGCGTAGGGAGATGTATTGATAATGGACCAATGGAGTCATTTTGGGGAACATTAAAGTGCGAGAAGTATTATTTATATAAATTTGATGCGTTTGACGAATTAAGTAATTTTATAATCACAAAAGATACCAAGAACGATTAAACGGCTTAAGCCCTATGGAGTATAGGACCCAAGCCACTTAATTCTATTTTTATTATTTCCACTGTCTACTTGACAGGGGGCAGTTCATTTAGCAAAAGGTCTATCCTTTATTTTAATTGGGCTAATTCCTCAGCATTAAATGCCCTAGATTTAGTTAAGAACCGTTTTCCTTCGACTCCTTCTAATGAAAACATACCACCGCGACCGTCCACAACATCAATAATGAGTTGTGTATGCTTCCAATAATCGAATTGATTTTTATGCATGTAAAACTTCACTCCACCAATTTCACCGAGCAACACATCGGCATTTCCAATGATTAAATCCCCTTCAGGGTAACACATTGGGGAAGAACCATCACAGCAACCACCCGATTGATGGAACATTATCGGTCCATGTTTCGCTTTTAACTTTTCAATTAATTCAAGGGCAGCATCTGTAGCGATTACACGTTCAACCACATGAAATCCCCTTTCAAAGTTAAATGGTTTAGAAGAAGCCAAGCTTATTCGGGCTATAGCTAACAAGCAAGTTTTTCGTTTGTTGATAGTGCTCCAACATCATTAAGTGATTTTCTCGACCTACACCAGACATTTTATAACCACCGAATGCTGCGTGAGCAGGATAATCATGGTAGCAGTTCGTCCATACACGACCAGCCTCTATTGAGCGACCAATACGGTAAGCTGTGTTAATGTCACGAGTCCAAACTCCTGCTCCTAAACCGTAAAGTGTGTCATTAGCGATTTCCAACGCCTCTTCCTTCGTTTTGAAAGTTGTAACAGCTACTACTGGTCCAAATATTTCTTCTTGGAAAATACGCATGCTGTTATCTCCTTTAAATACAGTAGGTTTTACGTAATAACCATCCGTAAAGTCTTCCCCTAGTTGATTACGTTCTCCACCAATTAATACTTCTGCTCCTTCTTGTTTACCGATATCGATATACGATAAAATTTTCTCCATTTGTTCAGAAGAGGCTTGAGCACCCATCATTGTATTTGGATCTAACGGGTTACCCGTTTTAATTGCTTCTACACGTTTTAATGCTCGTTCCATAAACTTCTCATAAATGGATTCTTGAATTAATGCGCGGGAAGGACAAGTACATACTTCGCCTTGGTTTAACGCAAATAATACAAATCCTTCAATCGCTTTATCTAAAAACTCATCATCTGCTTCCATCACATCTTCAAAGAAAATATTTGGTGATTTACCACCTAATTCAAGGGTAACGGGAATAATATTTTGGGATGCATATTGCATAATTAAACGACCAGTTGTCGTTTCACCAGTAAAGGCAATTTTCCCGATTCGTGGGTTAGATGCTAAAGGTTTTCCAGCCTCTAAACCAAAGCCATTAACAATATTTAATACACCAGGTGGTAATAAATCTTCTATTAATTCCATTAATACCATGATGGATGCAGGAGTTTGCTCAGCTGGCTTTAATACGACACAGTTTCCTGCTGCTAACGCTGGTGCAAGTTTCCAGCAAGCCATTAAAAGTGGGAAGTTCCAAGGGATAATTTGACCTACTACTCCAATAGGTTCATGGAAATGGTAAGCTACTGTATCGTCATTAATTTGGCTAATGCCACCTTCTTGCGCTCGAATTGCCCCCGCAAAGTAACGGAAATGGTCAATTGCTAACGGCAAATCTGCATTTAATGTTTCTCGTACAGCTTTACCATTTTCCCAAGTTTCAGCGACAGCTAACATTTCTAAATTTTCTTCCATACGGTCAGCAATTTTATTTAAAATTTTTGCGCGTTCTGCAACGGATGTTTTCCCCCATGCTTCCTTCGCTGCATGAGCTGCATCAAGAGCAAGTTCGATATCTTCTTCTGTTGAACGTGCTACTTGTGTAAATACTTTTCCCGTAACAGGCGTTATATTTTCAAAGTATTGACCTTTGACTGGTGGCGTCCATTCTCCTCCGATAAAGTTATCATACTTGTCTTTGAAATTTACAATTGCTCCTTCTGTGTTTGGAAATGCATAAGCCAATGTTAGTACGCTCATTTTTAATTTCTCCCCTTCATTATGATATCTTTAAAGCCAATACCCTTTCGTGCTGACTTCCCCCATTTATCAAAAGGTATTACTAATTTATATGACGGTTATTCTAAAAATAGAACTGGAAAAATAGATTTTTTTATAAAATAAATAGAATAATTTTAAATCGACGAATTTTATTTAATAAGTACGTTGCTAATTGTATGATAGAGAAGTTTATTAACATGGAAACGGGCAAAAATAGATATGGATAAGAGTTGAAAAGTAGTATTCGTTTTATTCAAAAAAGCGTTGTTATTGTATACTTAAGTTATTACATTTATAGGAGACTTTATGAGAATAAATAAATTTTTAAGCGAAACAGGCGTTGTTTCTCGTCGTGGTGCAGATAAATGGATTGAAGAAGGTAGAATTACGATTAACGGTGAACTGGCTACAATAGGTAGTCAAGTTCAGGACGGGGATGTCGTTTGCGTTGATGGGAAACCTGTCAAAAAAGAAGAAGAATTAGTATATATTGCATTAAATAAACCCGTTGGCATTACTAGTACAACAGAAAAACATGTGAAAGGTAATGTCGTTGACTTCGTTGGACATTCAAAACGCATTTTCCATATTGGTCGACTAGATAAGGAATCGGAAGGGTTACTACTGCTAACCAATGATGGTGATATCGTAAACGAAATTTTACGTGCCGAAAATCATCACGAAAAAGAATATGTTGTACAAGTGGACCAACCAATTACAACATCCTTTTTAAAACAAATGGCATCAGGTGTTGAGATTTTAGATACAAAAACATTACCTTGTAAAGTTGAAAAAGTATCATCCCATGTATTTAAAATTATTTTGGAGCAAGGTTTAAATCGTCAAATTCGTCGAATGTGTTCAGCCCTTGGTTATTCCGTAAAACGATTACAGCGAATTCGAATTATGAATATCCATCTTGGCAATTTAAAGGTTGGCCAGTGGAGAGACTTAACAGAAAAAGAAAAGGTAGAGCTATTTCAACTATTAAACTACACACCTAAAAAATAAAAACAAAAGGCAGAAATGTTTTACTTTTCAACATTTCTGCCTTTTCCATTAATCAAATACCGTCGGTTATAATGCTCCGAGATAAGCAGCTTTAACTTGTTCACTTTCTTGAAGCTCTTTCGCTGTCCCCGATAAAACGATTTTACCTGTTTCAATAACATAAGCACGATCAGCAATTGATAATGCCATATTCGCATTTTGTTCTACTAATAATACTGTTGTTCCTTGCTGATTAACCATTTGAATAATTTCAAAAATTTGTTTCACAATTAAAGGTGCTAGCCCCATGGATGGCTCATCTAGTAATAACAATTTCGGTTTTGCCATTAGAGCTCGACCCATCGCTAACATTTGCTGTTCCCCACCAGACAACGTCCCTGATTGTTGTTTACGGCGTTCTCCTAATATAGGAAATAGTTCATAAACATTGGCTATATCCTTTTTAATGCTATCACGATCTTTGCGTAAATAAGCACCTAATTCAAGATTTTCCTCTACCGTCATATTCGAAAAGACTCTTCGTCCTTCTGGAACATGAGAAATGCCACTTTTTACGATGGATTGTGCTTGTTTCCCATTAATTTGTTGAGAAAGATAAGAAATTGTCCCACTTTTTGGTTTTAATAGACCTGATAATGTTTTTAATAATGTTGATTTACCAGCACCATTTGCACCAATCAACGTTACAATTTCACTCTCTTTTACTTCAATGGAGACATCTTTTAATGCATGAATATTTCCATAAAATACATCAATGTTGTTTACTTTAAGCATTATTCAATGACCTCCTCTCCCAAATAGGCTTCAATTACCTTTGGATTGTTACGAATTTCTTCCGGTGTTCCATCCGCGATTAATTGACCGTGATCTAATACGTAAATACGCTCACAAATTCCCATTACTAAATGCATATCATGTTCGATTAACAAAATTGTCAAATCAAATTCTTTTCGGATAAAAGCAATCAGCTCCATTAAATCGTGAGTTTCTTGAGGATTCATCCCCGCAGCTGGTTCATCTAATAACAGGAGTTGAGGTTTTGCTGCAAGGGCCCGGGCAATTTCCAGTCTCCGTTGCATCCCATAAGGTAAATTCTTTGCTAATTCATCCTTATAAACATCTAATCCAAATATTTTTAAAAACTCAATCGATTCTTTATCCATCTTTTCTTCCCCTTTAAAATGACTAGGTAATCGAAAGATAGATGAGAGAATGGAATGCTTCGCTAAATTGTGGTTTGCCACTTTCACGTTATCTAAAACCGTTAAATCTTTAAATAAACGAATATTTTGGAATGTACGGCTAATACCTAATTTTGTTACTTGATAAGGTTTTAGCCCCTTCAAATTTTTCCCGTCAAAGGTAATGACCCCTTCCGTCGGCTGATACACTCCCGTTAACATATTAAAAGTTGTCGTTTTCCCAGCTCCATTAGGGCCAATTAAACCGACTAACTCTCCCGTATTCAAATGCATATTTACATTGTGTACTGCTTTAAGGCCACCGAACTGAATTCCTACATTATCTACTTGTAAAAGAAGGTTACTCGTCATACTTTAGAACCTCCCTTTTTACCAAATTTAAATAAGTGGGTAATTTCCTTTGTACCCATTAATCCCGTAGGACGATATAACATCACTAAAATTAAAACTAAAGAATAAATAATCATACGCGTTTCAGGGAAGTTCGATAAATAAGCCGAAACAATCGTTAAAAAGATTGCTGCGATAACAGACCCCGAAAGACTTCCTAAACCACCTAATACAACGTAAATTAAAATATCAAAGGACTTTAAGAAATTAAATGTTGTCGGTTGAATAATAAAGAAGTTATGGGAATAAATCGCACCAGCAAGCCCAGCGAATATAGCACCGATTGTAAAAGCAACAACTTTATAGTAGGTTGTGTTTATTCCCATAGCATCAGCTGCAATTTCATCTTCTCGAATAGAAATAGCTCCTCGACCATGTCTTGAATTTGTAAAATTCGAAATAACTAATATTGTAAGAACTACACCAACGAAGGCGTATGTCCACGTTGTCATATTCGTCACGACCATACCTGCCGCTCCGCCTACGTAATCAATATTTAGGAAGACAATTCGAATAATCTCAGCAAAACCAAGGGTTGCGATTGCCAAATAGTCTCCTTTAAGTCGTAGCGTTGGAATTCCTACTAGTAACCCGGCTAATCCTGCTGCTACCGCACCAATAATTAATGCTACGGTGAATGGTAACCCTAAGTTCATTGTCGCAATGGCACTGAAGTAAGCTCCCACTGCCATAAAACCAGCATGTCCGATGGAGAATTGCCCTGTAATTCCTATTACAATATGCAAACTAACAGCTAGCATAATATTTATACACATTTGGATTAATATATTTTGATAATATAAATCTAACGATCCACCTGAAATCATAACTTGTACAATTGTATAGATTACTAGCGCAAAAATAATATAAACCCAAAAGGCTTTTGATTTTTTCATATACCAGTCACCTACACTTTCTCTCGGGTATTTTTACCGAATAGACCCGATGGTTTTAAAATGAGTATTAAAATTAAAATGATGAAAGCTGCTGCATCGCGCCATAACGAAAAACCGAAAGCACTAACAACCGTTTCAACTACACCTAAAACTAAACCGCCAACCATTGCACCAGGAATATTTCCGATACCACCAAGTACCGCTGCGATAAAGGCCTTTAATCCTGGTAAAACCCCCATTAATGGTTCGATTCTCGTGTAATAAGCCCCGAAAATAACCCCTGCTGCACCAGCTAGAGCCGATCCAATGGCAAAGGTTGCTGATATCGTATTATCAACGTTAATTCCCATTAATCGTGCAGCATCAGCATCCAAAGATACAGCTCGCATCGCTTTTCCGATTTTGGTTTTATGTACAATAAATTGCAATAAAATCATTAAAATGATCGTAACAACTAAAATTAAAATAGATTTAGAGCTAATACTTACTCCAAAAATGTCAATTGATGTATTCGGCAATACTTCAGGATACGCTTCCGGTGATGCTCCTCGGAAGAAAATCATTGTATATTCAATTAAGAAGGACACACCGATTGCAGTAATAAGGGCTGCAATTCGTGTTGCACTTCGTAATCGTTTATACGCTACTCGTTCAATAATGACACCAATAATTGCACAAAGTACCATCGAAATGATAAGTGCTGGAAGGAACCCTACGTCCCATCTTGTAATGGCAAAAAAGCCGATAAAAGCCCCTAACATGAACACATCACCATGAGCAAAGTTAATGAGCTTTATGATACCGTATACCATCGTATATCCTAATGCGATTAGTGCATAGATACTACCAACTGATATACCATTCACTAACTGTTGAATCCATTCCATGAGATCTCACTCCTTTTTCCATTTTAAGTAAGGCTTTTATTCGTTCGTAAAAACGAAAAGCGAATTTATAAAATGGCCATTTAATTAAATTTCTTTAGTGATAAAAAGGGAGGCCAGTTCGCCCCCCTTTGTTTTATCGTTATAAACGCAATATTACGGATTAACTTTAGAGTTGAACTTTTGTTCACCGTCTACATATTCTAGAACTGTTGCGGATTTAACTGGGTTGTGTTTTTCGTCAACTGAGAATGTACCTGTAATTAAACTTAAATCTTTTGTTTCAGCTAAAGCTTTTTGAATTGCTTCGCCATCTGTTGAATCTGCACGTTCGATCGCATCTTTAATGAAGTAAACTGTGTCATAACCAAGGGCATGGAATGCGTTTGGCGATTCATTATTTTTCCCTTCAAATGCTTTTACGAATCCTTGAATTGTTTCATCTGGATCTTGGGATGAATAGTGGTTTGTAATGAATGTGTTGTTTAGAGCTTCGCTACCAGCGAGTTCTACTAGAGTTGGGGAATCCCATCCGTCAGCACCCATAAGTGGTGCTTCGATACCTAACTCACGAGCTTGTTTTACGATTAACCCTACTTCTTCATAATATCCAGGGATAAAGATGAAATCTGGGTTGGCAGATTTTATACGAGTTAAAGTAGAATTAAAGTCTGTATCATCGGCTACATAAGCTTCTTCTGCTACAACAGTTCCACCGTTCGCTTCAATTTGCTCTTTAAATGATGCAGCTAGACCTTTTGCATAGTCAGATGCGTTGTCCGCATAAATTGCCACATTTTTAGCACCTAATTCTTGCGTTGCGAAATTCGCTGCAACGATTCCTTGGAATGGGTCAATAAAGCATGTACGGAATACGAATTCGTTAATCGAACCATCTTCATTTTCTGTTACGTTTGGCGCAGTACCAGATGCAGAAACCGTTGGAATTTTATATTTATTGGCAATTTGAGTTGTTGCAATTACGTTACCAGAAGTTGCTGGAGCGATCATTGCGACCACTTTTTCTTGTGTTGCCAATTTAACTGCAGCGTTCGTCGCTTCAGCGTTATCAGATTTGTTATCTACTTTTACTAGCTCTATTTTCTTTCCATCAATACCACCAGCTTCATTGATTTCCTCTACAGCTAGTTCAGCACCTTGTCCAATTGATGAGCCATAAGAAGCGACTGAACCTGAAAGTTCTAAGTTGGCACCGATTTTAATTACATCACTATTTTCTTCCGATGAATTTCCAGTTGATGAAGTCCCTTGCTCATTAGAGCTACAAGCTGCTAGCGCCCCAACGATTAAAGATGAAGCTAGAAATACCGATGCAAATCTCTTTAACTTTCTCTTTTCTGCCATTTATTTCTCCCCCTAAATTGTTTCATAGTCTATTTTTTTACTAATTATAATATTCAGAATTCTTAACATCAATAGTTAATCAAAATATTCTGAATAATATAGCTGTTTCATTAGTCTTCTTCGATATATTTGACTTTCTGATTGTAAAACATTCTTTTTATTTAGTCTAGTGTGATTTTTTAGTAAATTTTGATTTTTATGATTTTATTTGTATAATAGATATAAATTTATACTTTATTAATATAAAAATAGAATTTCAGTTTATAGACTTATATTTATTTATATTACGGATAATTAATATTTTCTTATCCATCCTTCCACATAGACCAACTGTAAGTTATTAGTGACTAAACTTCGATAATTTTGTTATCTCTATCTCATGCCCAATCATTCCACCTATGTATTACACCATCTCATGTTTATATAAGATATTCCATTTTAAATGTAAATATGCTCTATATAAAATGAACTCGGTTGTCCGTTTCCCTATTTAGTGGAACTAAAATAAAACCTATCATTTTGAAGCTCCTATCTTCATAGACTATTTGACAACAGTTGGTTTTTCAAAATAGCAATTTCCAACTTCTAAACGCTTAAAAATGTAAAAAAGGAGGGCTTGAAAATAAAAAAGTTTGAATGGAATGTATCGGTTAAAATCATCCCTAAAGTATTACAGTGGTTTTTAAATCTTTGTCTTATCATCCTAACCTTCTTTTTGGCATTTCTTCTAATTAAGAAATTGGTGGATTTTTATAAAATCCTGATGCTAGATGGAGGTAGTGATTACAAGCTCTTCCTCGCTAACATTCTCGTTTTCTTTTTATATTTTGAATTTATTACGATGATTGTAAAATATTTTAAGGAGGACTATCACTTTCCTCTTCGTTATTTCTTATATATAGGTATTACAGCGATGGTAAGACTTGTCATTGTCGATCATGAGCATGCAATAGATACGCTCATTTTTTCATTAATTATTTTAATTTTAATTATTTGTTACTTCATTATTAACATTACCCCTTTAGAACGCCCTTTACGTTCATGGTTTTCAAATAAAAAAGAAGGTAATTAAAACTCCCCGTTTTGTCAGTTCAATTGCCTAACCCGATAATTTTATTCCCATATTTAGTGCATATGCATACACTAATCAAAAACGGAGGATTTTTAACGTCATGTATTATGGATATCCATATTATTATGTTCAGCATGTTCCAATGAGTCCTGTACCCACATACCCTTACCCATCTCCATACGATCAAGCACAAGTCCAATATGTTCAACTTACTGGACGACCAACAGTTCAACAAATTATGCAAACAATTCGCGCCCAAAATAACAATCTTTTTACACAATTAACACAGGCTGGAGTAGACCGTCAGTTAGTGGAAGCAATGTTTTTCTTTGTCGTTAACTTTACAAGAAATCAAGCAAATCTTAACCAATCTGCTAGTCAAATCTACTCGCTATTCCAAAGGGAAACACCTTGGTTTAATTTACTCATTCGCTCAATGAATTTACCTGTCAACACAATTGACCAAGTATTAACAAGAGTTATTGAAATTACTCTTAATATACTTAGAGGTGCGCAACCTGGACCTGGTCCATCCCCGGGCCCTGGTCAAGGTTGGTCCAATTGGGAGAGCCTTGGTGGGACACTTCAAGGAGCTCCTGCTGTTGCTTCTTGGCAACCGAATCGTTTAGATGTTTTTGGAAGAGGAACTGATAATGCCCTTTACCATATTTGGTGGGATGGCACTCGTTGGAGTAGTTGGGAGAACCTTGGCGGTGTTTTAACTTCTCCTCCTGCTGCTGTTTCTTGGGGACCAAATCGAATTGATGTGTTTGTTCGTGGTACTGATAATGCCCTTTACCACAAATGGTGGGACGGCAGCCGATGGAGTGATTGGGAAAGTCTTGGCGGTACTTTAACAAGTGGTCCTGCTGCTTCATCACGACGTTCAAATCAACTCGATGTGTTCGTTAGAGGCGCTAACAACCGACTTTATAAAAGAACGTGGAACGGCACTCGATGGGAAGATTGGGAAGATCTTGGCGGCAATTTAGCTTCTGAACCTACTGCTGTTTCCTGGGGACCAAACCGCATCGATGTTTTTGCTCGAGGACAAAATAATCAATTGATCCACAAATGGTGGGACGGTACAAGATGGAGTGATTGGGAAAACCTTGGCGGTACTTTAACAAGCGCTCCTACCGTTTCTTCCCGTAGATCTAATCGATTGGATGTCTTTATCAGAGGTACTGGTAATCGACTTTATAAACGTTCCTGGAACGGATCTCGTTGGGATAGTTGGGAGTCCATCGGTGGGACGTTAACTAGTGCTCCTGCTGCTGTTTCTTGGGGACCAAATCGAACTGATGTCTTTGCTAGGGGACAAAATAACGACCTTATTCACATTTACCAAGGCCAATAAAAAAAAGAGGCTGGGACATAACTAGCTTCAAATAGTGAGAAAGGTGAATTTGAGGAAACTCAAATTCACCTTTCTCTTTTTTTGTGCGTAAATTCTTCTTTTTCTTTAGTTAATGGCCGTGAATTTTCTTAAATTCACAGCCATTAATGCGAGGCCCATTTCGTTTTCTACCTTCGATTTTCCTCGTACAGAAAATCGAGTGAAACGCAAATTAGCCTTCAAGAATCCAAAAACTGGTTCCACATCGATTTTGCGTCTTCGATAAATGGCACTTGTTTTCTCTTCTGAAAGCTTTGCTCTTACATATTCTTTTTGCTGTTCCCATTTTTCATTCACCTGTAGTTTTCGATTGTTGCCTTCTTTTGCTTTGGTACAGGATAAACGGAATGGGCATCCCGAACAGTTTTCACACTCGTAAATCTTAAGCTTCCGTTGGAAGCCTGTACGGTCATTACGAACAGAATAATATTGAAATTCAAGACGTTTTTTATTTGGACAGGTATATGTATCTGTTTCTTCATCATACGTCCAGTTGTCGGGATTAAATATGTTTTGTTTATACTTTTTCTTTTGTTCTTTCAAATACTTACTATAAGTAATAAGAGCTTCTCGTTTTCTGTTTGAAAGGATATCATGAAAGTTTTGTTCACTACCGTAACCTGCATCTGCGACAATGTGTTTTGGTAATTCAAAATAATGCTGCTCAATCTCATCTAAGAATGGAATTAACGTACGTGTATCTGTTGGATTTGTATATATACTATAGGCAAGCGTATATTGACCTTCCGTTGCGATTTGTACATTATATCCAGCTTTTAATTGTCCGTTTTGCATATAATCATCTTTCATTCGCATAAACGTCGCATCTGAATCTGTCTTAGAATAGCTATTGCGTGTACCAAAGATTTCAAAGTCTCTTTCGTATTTTTGTTTACGTAGGACAA
>NZ_RHLQ01000005.1 GCF_003711845.1 Lysinibacillus halotolerans | reverse complement strand
GATAGACATGGTTGGACCATCTTATCGAATATTAGATACAAAAGAATGGCTAGAAAATAGTTCGGTTTAAGTGGATCAGTTTTTAATTAATAAATGGCTCAATTTTTACTTGCGAAATACAAGACAGAAAAGAAATGCCATGCTTCTTTTTAAATTGCATACCAATTTCCATACTATTAGCATTCTTAAATTCTTCATCGCTAAATAAATTCGATTGATTGCCAGTTATCATCGGATTATGATAAATTATTAAATCATCTCGAAATGCTTGAATCGGTATATCTTCTTGAGGTGTAATATCTAGCCCATAAAAGAACTCTTGAGGACCAAATTGTTTAAATTCTGACATATGAAGTAAAGAAAAGTTCATCGATACAACACCATAGATATAAACATCTATTAATAAATTTATATCAAATTCTTTGTTATGATTATCTTCTTTTATATTAAAGGATTGATATAGTAATGCATTTTCAATCCAGACACTTATCCCATCAATTAAACATTTTGATATTTGTTTATTAATCTCATATATTTCTAAAGCTGCTCCATCTCGAATATTCCTCAACTTTAAATTTGCTCTAACTGTTTTTTGCTCTATATAAATCCGATATATTTTCGTGAACATATTTTGGAGTTGATTGATAAAAATCTCAGCATCTGTTTTCTCCATTCGAGCCTTCATCTTTAATTGAATTTCTTTAATAACTTCATCTAAAATTCCTATTGCTTCTTTACGATTACGAATTTTCCGTTCTTCTTCACCAAAATATTCAGTAAAATGTTTTTTTACAACTTCTGGATTTACACCGATTTCATACCATAAACTTCTTGTTCCAAATAGGATAATTTCATCTCCATCATTTTGAAAGTTTAATAGCCTTTTAATCTTCTTTAACATCTTGACTTACTTCTCCCCCTTCATTATGTTACTAATCCCATATTAGCTGTCCGTTCATATATGTATGACTCTTTTTCTAATATAATTTAAATCTAACTATACTTCTTCTATCCATACACTTTCAAAGTCTTTAAGTTTTCGAATTTCTTTTGCTATCTATCGTAACTCTTTCCTTTATATCCATATTAATGTAATTCTCCGTTTCTAAAACGACTGTTCTCTAAAATTACGGATAGATGAACAGTAATTATACCTGTTTGTATCTATCCTTTTGCTTTTTTCTGATGAATACATACAGTTTAATGGCATTCAATGATTTAATATTAAGTACAATTAAATTTTCACATATAAAAGTATAATTTTAGTTAATTTAAAAATTATGTACATTTGCACAATAATAAAATAATCTAATTATATCAATAAATAGGATATAAAAAATAATTTTGTACATATCAATTTATAGAGATAAAGCACAATCGCATGCATTAATAATAAAGTCATAATGATTCGTTTTTAATAATTGTTCAATCTCTTTATATACTTTATAAGCTGTTTTTTTCACGCGAAATTCATATCGTTCTGGTATCATTGGCAAAACATTTAAATCCCACTTTTTCCATTCCGGTTTATATTCATGAGGTTCTTTCAATTCCACTACGTGACCGACAAAGGATGCAAAGTCGATTTCGAAAGGCAGCTGCAACTTTTTATATACTTTTTGTATATCACGCATAAGAGACGGTTTTTCTGCGATTAATAATGCTTTTGTCATTGACAGAATACCCCCTTCTTAATGATTAGTATAAAGTAGAATCCTATATTTTTAAAATCTTTCATTTAACGAAATAACTATTTAAAACTTAAATTTATTTTATACAAAATAATATACTAAGTGCTCGAAGTAGAAGATTTCAACATTTTATAGAAATAGTATACATAGATTGCTATAATATTTTTACATCAATAGGGGGGGATAGTTTTGCAAAATGTTTCGAAACGTACCATTTTATGGATCGTACCAATTCTCATCATCGCAATCTTTTGGTATTTTTACGGACCGCAGGAAGAAATTACCGATAATGAGTACATTACGTACATTAAAGAAAAAACGATTAACGAAACTAGTAATCAAACATTTGACCAAGCTTTTTCTAATCATTGTAAAGAAGGAAAATGGGTTTATTTTAAAACCCAACGAAATCAACATGTCGTAGAATATAAAGGATCTTGTGATGTAGAAGGTAAATTATCCGAAGTCAACCTACAATACGTAGTTGAAGATGATCAAAAGGACTATCAAATCGGCGTTCTTCTTTTGGATGGCGAACAACAATCCGAAAAAATCCGTGATGACTTTATCCAGACCATGGCAATTCAATAACAAAAAATAACTTACATAGGTAACGCAAAGGATTAAGTTTTCAACAAGCAAACTTAATCCTACTCTTTTTAATATTTTCACTCTAGATTTCTACACTCAAAAACTTTGCCACTTACAACCATCCAGTATTTTTATACCATTTCCCCTATAACCATAGACTTTTCTATTTTTTAAAAGAATAATCAAAAAAATTTGAAATTATATTGTCTTTTTATGGTATTTTGCTATAGTGGTTAATGATTGAGGGTGAAAGTAGGGATTAAAATGAATATAGGTGCAGCCATTAAACTGGCAATTGCCATGGCCATCTTTGGCTCTATCGGTTTTTTTACGATTAATACTGGTATTCCAGCAGTAGAACTCGTTTTCATCCGTTGTATTTGTGCCACACTATTTTTAAGTATTTTATGGTACTTTACCGGTGGTCATAAAACGGAACAATGGAATAAAAGAGAAGTACTCCAAACGTGTCTTTGTGGGATATTTCTAGTATTAAACTGGGTATTTTTATTTAAAGCATTTAACAAAATGTCAATTTCTATAACCATTTCTATTTACAATTTAGCTCCAATAATAGTCCTTATTCTTGGAACAATATTTTTAAAGGAACGGATGACCGTAAAAGCTATACTCGCGACTGTCGTCTGCTTTATCGGTAGTATTTTGATAGTTGGAATAGATAATTTCCAATCAATAAATTCATTGATGAATTCTGGCTTTGTTTGGGCATTGTTATCTGCTATTTGTTATGCACTTACAATGCTTACAAGTAAAACGATTCACAATTTATCAGCCTATTCGATGACATACATTCAGACAACTGTCGGAATTGTTATGCTTCTGCCCCTCTGTGATTTCACAGTTTTTAATGGGCTAACCGTTTCAAATTGGCTATACATTCTCGGAACAGGAATTATCCACACCGGTTTTGTTTATTATTTGTTTTTTGATAGTATACGAAATTTACCTACAATGGTCGTATCGGTCTTAACCTTTGTCGATCCTGTAGTGGCTATTTTACTTGATGTACTCGTTTTATCATTTATCCCTTCTTTATTACAAACCTTTGGGATTATATTAATTTTTGGAAGCATTTTATATATCATATTTAA
This sequence comes from Lysinibacillus halotolerans, assembly GCF_003711845.1. Taxonomy (GTDB): domain Bacteria; phylum Bacillota; class Bacilli; order Bacillales_A; family Planococcaceae; genus Ureibacillus; species Ureibacillus halotolerans. The sequence continues at coordinate 96,654 of NZ_RHLQ01000005.1, read as the reverse complement.
ACCAACAACGACAATCGAAACAAATCCTTCTGTAGAAAAACAAGCAAGTACTTCGTAAAGGTATAGTTTTATAGCATCTAATTTAACCATTTAAAAACCGCTTGATGGATTCATCAAGCGGTCTTTCATATTATTCAGTTACATTTCTTTCTGTCATTTGCTTCCAAACAGAACCTTTTGCTTCTTCCCCTTGCTCGATACGCGCAATGGCCATTTTCACTTGGAGTTTCACTTCGAATTCCGGATCATTTTCGACTTCATGCAGTGCAGGTAAACATTGTTCTGTACCTGTTTCAAATAGAAACATGGCCGCGCGCCAACGTACAAGTTTGTTTCGATCTTTTAACGCTTCAATCATGAATGGTTCAAACTCAGAAAAGCCTAAATCACTCATACAATCCCCAGCTGTACGGCGAACAGAAGAACTTTTATCCTTTAAAGCACGACTTAAATATGGTACAACCGCCACATCTTCAATCATTCCTAGATAAACCGTTGCTAGCCGCCGAATGGACATTTGGTCATCTTCTAATGCTTTTTCTAGAAGGGGTAAATCCTCTACTTCCGGATCTGGCATTTGATCTAATAATTGATAACGTTTTTGCCAATCACTAGCTGCGATAAACTGTTCCAACGTTACTTTTTCCCGTTCTAATGTAACGGTATTTTTCTTACTTGCGGCATCAACAATTTGAGCAATACGCTCTTCTGGATATGTCGCATAAATTTCTTCTACAATTTGATTAGCAATGTCTTCTTTGTCACCGTAACGTACTCCGAAATCTACCCATTTTCTTTCTAAAATATAGTTATCATCAAATTTATCTACTTCAATCGATTGGAACGCTTGTACAAATCGGTCACCGGTAGAAACTCGATGTTCTGATGAAGAATCAAACACTTTTACTTGAAGGGGTAGTCCTCTAAACATTTGAACATGGACAAATACTTCACCAAAATGATCGGCAGCTTGCACTTCTTGTTGCGTTGCTTCACCTTTTTCACCTAATGCTACCCGGACACCAGATAAGATAGATTCCCAATTATATTTTGCGTTACGTTCGACCGCTAAAAAATCGGCTACATGGTAGACACCTTTTACACCTTCAATTGCTAAAATCGAACGAATCGCTTCAGGAGCATCACTAACGTTTTCTTTTGTGTAATTATAGCTTTTACCAAAGGGTAGTTCTTCATCTACAATAACTTTCATTGAATTGGGGCTTGGTGTTGGTTCAATTGTTACAATTTTCATATATGATCTCTCCTATCCATTTACTATGTCGTCTAAGTAAGTCCATCTTTCAATTAAACGTTCATATTCTTTATTTAACTCATCAATTGCTTCTGTAAGTTGCTGCAACTTTGTATAGTCAGCGCCAGCATTCGAAATATCCTCTTCTGTCTGAAGGATTTGTTCCTCCACTTTAGCGATATCATCTGAAATAGTTTCCCATTCCTTTTGCTCTTTAAAAGAAAGTTTTTTCTTTTCACTTTTGACTTTTTGTTGCTTAGGCTTTTCCTCTTTCACTTCTTTTAACTCTTTTGCTTCTACTTTTTGTGCCAATGCTTGTTTTTCCAAATAATCACTATAGATGTCAAGATTTACTTCAACATTCCCTTGGCCGTTGAGAACCCAAAGTTTTTTAGCTATTCGGTCAAGGAAAAAGCGGTCATGGGAAATCGTAATGACAACACCTGGAAAATGTTCAATAAAATCTTCTAACACACCTAACGTTTCAATATCTAAATCATTTGTCGGTTCGTCAAGTAGTAAAACATTTGGTTGTTCCATAAGTAAGCGTAATAAATGAAGTCTTTTTCGCTCCCCACCAGATAATTTTCCAATTGGTGTACCGTGGGTATGTAGTGGGAATAAAAATCTTTCAAGCATTTGAGCAGCAGAATATCTTACCCCTTCTGCATCTGTTATGTCATTGGAAGCTTCCCGAATATATTCAATCATTCGTTGATTTTCATTCATGCTAGGTAATACTTGTTTAAAATGAACTCTTTTAACCGTAGAACCAACAATTACTTCTCCACTATCTGGTTCAAGTTCTCCAGCTAAAATATTTAGCAAAGTCGATTTCCCATATCCGTTCGCACCGATAATACCGATACGGTCACCTGATTGTAATAAAAAATCAAAGTCCTTTAAAATGATTTTATTACCGAAAGCCTTTGATAATTTTTCACCCTCGATTACTTTTTTCCCAAGGCGGGTTGTCGCAAGGGATAATTCTAAATTCGCATCATTTGATCCCCGTTCAATTTTCGAATCCAATTCATCAAAGCGTTGAATTCTCGCCTTTTGTTTTGTTGTTCGAGCCTTAGCACCCCGGCGAATCCACTTTAACTCGGAACGATATCGGTTTCGTAATTTTTCTTGACTTGCTGCATGCATTTCCTCGCGAATAGCGCGGGCTTCTAAAAAATCTGCGTAATTCCCCGTATGGCGAAACAATGTTTGATTCGCCAATTCATAAATATGGGTAGAAATTTCATCTAAAAAGTAACGATCATGGGTAATGAAAATGACTGCTCCTTTAAGACGTAACACCATTTCTTGTAACCATTCCGTCGATTGAACATCTAAATGGTTCGTCGGCTCATCTAATAAATATAAATCGGCCGGTTCAATTAATACTTTTGCTAATGCAACACGTTTTTGTTGACCGCCAGAAAGTTTTGTAACTTGTTGGTCATACATATCAATTCCAAGTTTTGTTAATGCTTGTTTTGCTAGAGCATTAACATCCCATGCTTTCTCACTATCCATTTGCTGTTGCAATCGGAACAACTTATTTTGAAGTTCTTCTGATTGAGGATTCTCAGATAGTAAAGAGACCGTATCTTCATATTCTCTATTTAATTGTAAAATAGGGGAATCACCAGAGAATACAGCTTGTAATACCGTTTCCCCTTCTTGAAATTGGGGCTCTTGAGGTAAATAGGCAATCCGATACTTATTGGGATGGTCTAGTTCAATCACATCTGCCTCTTGTTCACCAGCGAGAATGGATAAAAGTGTTGACTTTCCCGTCCCATTAATTCCAATTAATCCGGCACGTTCCCCTTCATAAATGGTAAATTCGATATTTTTAAATAACGTCTTATCGCCTACTGTTTTTGTTAAATTCGATACAATTAAATGACTCATATTATTCCTTCTCTTCTGTTTTTTACAAATGAATATTGTAAAATTCCATTTTATTAAGCAATTTTATAGGACAACCTTTTAGACTATATAGTTATTGTTTCATTATAATGGATTTTCTATTGAATTGCATTGCTTACGGTTTCCCAATGACACGTTGAACTATAAAACTACTACCTATATATGTATAAATAAAATGGAGAAATTATAATATTTCTAAATAATATGTAACAAACGTAATATTCAAGTTACACAAAAGAAAAGTAAATGAAATATAAATGACCTTGAGTGACAGTACGCTAATTGTTAAAGTTATAACTAGATTAAATTAGAAAATAAAGGTACATTTCATAAAAATTAAATATGGATAAAGGAGCTGGAAGTAATGAAAATTCACTCGAAAATGGGTGGAGTGCTTACTTTAAGTGCTTTAATAACATTCGGATCTACTTTCACAATGACATCAATCAACGCTCATGCTGAAACAGTTCAACAATTAGAAGCTGAAAAAGCTAGTGTTGATCAAAAAATACAACAATTAAATGATCAAATTGCATCTTTACAAAAAACTTTAGCCGTTAAATCGGAAGAATTTAATGCAACAACTAAAAAAATTGGAGAAATTAATGCTTCAATCGAAGAAACACAAAAACGAATCGAAGAACGTTCAACAATTATTTCTGACCGTTTAGTAGCGTATCAAAACCAAGATTCCGTTTTAGATACGTATATTGAAGTAATTTTTAGTTCTGATAGTATTGCAGATTTAGTTGACCGCGTATCTTCTGTTAAAACAATTGTAGACGCTGACCAACAATTAATTGCTCAACATGAAGCAGATAATAAAAAATTAGCTGATCAAAAAGAAGAACTTAAAAAAGTAGAAGAACAACAACGCGTTCAATTCCAACAATTACAAGAACAAGAAGCTGAATTAGATACAATTATTGCTGAAAATAAAGCTGAATCTTTACGATTAAAATTAGAGATCGCTGATCAAAAGGAAAAAGAACGTTTAGAAGCTGAACAACGTCAAGCAGAACAAGAAGCGTTAGCTTTACGTCAATTACAAAACACTTCCTTTGTAGCAAATGCTCAAGGTCAAGGAACACAAAACTCTGCAAATACTGAAAGTCAAGGAACGAACAGTACGACAGAGACTAAAGCGAAAACAGAAACAAAACAAAAAGCTACAGAATCTTCTAAACCAGTTGCATCTGGTCTTTCAGGAGCTATCGCTGAAGCGAAAAAATACATCGGTATGTCTTATGTATATGGCGGAAGCAGCCCATCTACTGGATTTGATTGCTCAGGTCTTATCTATTGGTCATACAAACAAGCAGGTATTAGCTTACCAAGATCTTCTGGAGCACAATATTTAGCAACAACTCGCATTAGCCAAAGTGAAGCTACTGCAGGAGATTTAGTATTCTTTAGCTATGGTTCTGGTATTGCCCACGTTGGAATTTACTTAGGAAATGGCCAAATGTTAAATGCTCAAAATCGTGGTGTAAAAATCGAATCAATCAACGCAGCTTGGTGGAAACCATACTTAGTAGGTTTCGGACGAGTTTAATTCACATATAGTTATTAGCCTTCTAAATGATCATTTAGAAGGCTATTTTTATTTATCTACAAATAGTCCCCTATTTACTATTTGCCGCTAAAAGTTTATTTCTTTTAATTAATCGATATTCACCCAAATGTTTTTAATTTCTGTATAGGCATCAATAGAGGCAAAACCATTCTCTCGACCTAATCCACTTTGTTTATATCCGCCAAATGGTGAACCTGGCTCTGTAATGTTGTACGTATTAATCCAAACATTTCCCGTTTTCAGAGCGTGGGCTACTTTATGCGCCTTACTTAAGTTTGTCGTACATATCCCCCCACCTAATCCATAGTCTGTATCATTTGCTAAATGGATTACTTCCTCCGTATCTTTAAATGGAATTCCTGATACGACCGGACCGAAAATTTCTTCCCGTGCAACAGTCATTGTATTATTGACATTTGCCAACACAGTTGGACGTACAAAGTGACCTTTGGCTAACGCGCCTTCTTTAACTTCCCCACCAACAATTAGTTCAGCCCCTTCTTGTTGGCCAATATCAATATAATTTAAAACCCGTTCTTTTTGTTTCGCTGAAATAACAGGTCCAATGACAGTTGTTGGATCAAAACCATTTCCTACTTTGTATTTCTTAGAGTAATCTGCTAAATCGGTTAAAAACTTATCATAAATTTTATCTTCAATAAATAGTCGCGAACCTGCAAAACATACTTGTCCAGTATTCCAGAACACTGCATTAGCAGCATTTTGTAAAGCTAATTCATAATCTGCATCTGCAAAAATGATATGAGCAGATTTGCCACCTAATTCCAGAGTAACTTTTTTAATGTTCGTCGCACTATTTTGAAGTATTTTTTTACCTACTGCAGTAGAGCCTGTAAACGCAACTTTATCTACATCAAGATGTGTGGCAATTGCTTCTCCTGCCGTTGGACCATAACCTGTTACGATATTCACAACACCATTAGGGAAGCCTGCCTCTTGAATTAATTCCCCTACCCTTAATAAACTGAGCGGTGTTTCTTCAGATGGTTTAATGACAACTGTATTCCCTACAGCTAAAGGAGCTGATAATTTCATCATCGCATTCATAAATGGAGCGTTCCATGGTACTATTGCACCACATACCCCTAACGGTTCACGACGTGTATAGTTGAATATATTACCCGGTTGACTTGATGGTATCGTTTCACCATTTAAACGGGTCGTCCATCCTGCATAGTAACGGAAATTATCCGCTGCTGCTCTAGCAAAATTTAACGTCGTTGATAATGGTTGACCATAATCCAATGTATCTAAATGAGCCATTTCTTCTCCATTTTCTTCAATCAAATCGGCTAACTTTAAAAGAAGCTTTGCCCGTTCATTTGGCTTCGTTGCAGGCCATGGACCTGTTTCAAATGCCTTTCTAGCAGCAGCAACTGCTAAGTCAACATCTTGTTTATCCGCCTCTGGAACAGTTGTGATTAAGGAACCATCTGCCGGATTTCGCACTTCTATTCTTTTCCCTGACTGTGCCTCTATCCATTCCCCACCAATGAACATTTTTAACGGCTTCGAAATAAACTGTGCAGCCTTTGAATTTAACTGAACTACTGTTGACATATTATTCTCTCCCATCTAAATAGTTTCTGTTTCCATCATGGCACTATCTAAAGTCTATGTTGACTATAATAGTATTATCATTATTTTTAATAGATTTTTATAAAAATTGATTCCGAAAAGCTTCATTATCAATTGCATCAAAAAATGCTGATGGAAATCTCCATCAGCATTTTTCATAATCCGAATATAATTTAATTTATTTTATACTACTTAAATGTTCATGAACTAACTTCCAATGTTGCTCATGATCTTTTACGAACACATTGGTCGCACGTCCACTTCCAGTTATAAAACTTCCATTAAATTGTCCTTCATAGTTGAAATTGTAAATACATGTTGCCGTATTTTCCTCAACTACTAACCATTGTATATTGGAAGCAGCGTATTTTTCTTCTTTTATTGTATTCCATGCATCTTCAAAATAATGTTGAATTTCTTCTAATGTGGTACAAGTTTTATCAGAGAACCAATAAATAGCTTTAGGGTGTAGTAATGGTTTAACATTTTCAAAATCATGGGTATTTGTTGCGGTAATATACTGCTCCAATGCATTCATAGCACTCATTGAATCCATTTCTCCTTCGTAATTTTAAAATTGTAAACTTAAAACTACTTTTATAATAGAAGAAGTTTGCTATTAAGCTTTTCCTGCCCTTTCCTTCTTCAACTGTTCTAAAAATCCTTCCATAAAGGCATGGCGATCCTGTGCCATTTGCTTCCCTTTCTCCGTTGTCATTAAGTCTTTTAGAAGTAATAGTTTTTCATAGAAATGGGTTACGGAAGCCGTATTTTTAGAATGGTATTCCTCTTCCGTCATTTGCACCCTCACTTCTTCTGCGTCGTCATATAATTTCCGCCCCTTTGCTCCACCATAGGCAAACGTACGTGCAATACCTACTGCTCCTATGGCATCTAAACGGTCCGCATCTCTCACAATTTTTGCTTCAATTGTCTTTGCTTCTACTTCATTTCCACCATTAAACGAAACACTTTCAATAATATCTTTTATATGTTGTTTCTTTTCTTCAGACAGATTTAAAAGGTTTAAAAGTTTTTCTTCATTTTCTTTACTATCGCTATATTTTTTATCACTCACGTCATGTAATAAGACGGCAATTCGAACAATCTCCCCATCAGCATCAGGCTCCGTTGCAAGGATTGCCTCGGCATTTTGTAAAACCCGCTCGATATGCTGAAAATCATGACTAGCATCAAATTGGTCATAAATCTCTTGAACCGCAACTTTTAGTTCCTTTAACACAAAAATCATCTCCTCTTCCCATTATTATAATGGATGAAACTACTATATATATAGAAATGATTTCAACTAAATGAAGAACTATTTCCCTTAATCAGTATTATATTGGGACTAGCCACAATAAGATAATACAAAGAAGATTACGAGAGGGGAAAAAATATGTACAAAAATGAGGTTGGTGGATTGTTTTTAAGAATTGTGCTAGGAGGTATTTTTCTTCTACACGGTTTGACGAAGTTCCAAGAAGGAATCGCTGAAACGATTAGTAGATTTCAAGGCTATCAAATTCCTTATGCTGAAATTGTGGGATTTGGTGTAGCTAGTATTGAATTAATTGGTGGATTCTTTTTAATTATCGGATTTTCAGTTCGTTTCGTTTCTATACTTATGATTGGTATTATGGTAGGAGCTATTGTTACTGTGAAATTTGAACAAGGTTTCTTTGATGGCTATGAATATAATGTTGCATTAATTGCAATGGCTCTTTATTTATTATTTTCCGGAAGCAAATTAATGTCTTTAGATCAACTATTTACGACAAAAGAAAAGAATAGTAAAGGGAAAATTCAATTCCGTAATTGAAGGAAATTAATAAAACTGCAGTAGTCATTGCTAAAAAAACAATGGTACTGCAGTTTTTGTTATTTTACTAATTCTAATTCAACGGGAACAAATTCTTCTACTTTTTCCCCATTTAAGTAAGCTACAGCAGTTTTAATAGCCGCTTTACCTATTTCTTCCGGTTTTTGAGCTACGGACGCTGCAAGTTTTCCTTCTTTAATTTTCGCAAGGGCATCATCTGTTGCATCAAAACCGATAACAACAATATTTTTACCGGCAGCTTCAATTGCTTCTAATGCACCTAATGCCATTTCATCATTTTGAGCGAACACTGCTTCAATTTCTGGATTTGCTTGAAGCATGTTTTCCATTACCGTTAAGCCTTCTCCACGGTCAAAATTAGCCGTTAAGCTTTTTACGATATCGACTTTCCCTTCCACTGCTTGAAGGAAACCTGCCCCACGATCACGGGCTGCCGATGAACCGGCAGTACCTTCCAGCATCGCTACTTTTGCCCCTTCACCCGCTAATTCAAGTAAATATTCTCCTGCTAATACACCACCGGCCACATTATCAGAAGCGATGTGAGATACAACTTCTCCGCTTTCTGCTGAACGGTCAACTGTAATGACTGGAATTCCAGCAGCATTGGCAGATTCAACAGCAGAACCTACTGCAGAAGAGTCAACCGGATTAATTAAAATTAAATCAACCCCTTGTTGAATTAAATCTTCCACGTCAGACGCTTGTTTCGAAGCATCATCTTGGGCATCGACGATTGAAATATCTGCCCCTTGCTCTTTTGCGTTTGCCTCTGCCCCTTCGCTTAATGTAACGAAGAATGGGTTATTTAACGTAGAAATCGAAAAACCGATTTTAAAGTTTTCATTTGTTGTACTTTCTTCCGCATTTTCTAAAAACGGTGATTCCATGGAACAGGCAGTGAGAACTAGTAACATTAACGTTGCAAATAATAATTTAAACTTTTTCATGTTTCGAAAACTCCTAAACAGTTTTTTTACGATCCATTAATACTGCAATTAAAATAACGATCCCTTTGACAACTTGTTGCCAGAAGGAAGAGACACCGATTAAGTTCATCCCATTATTTAATACACCGATAATTAATGCACCAATCAATGTTCCGAAAATCCAACCTTTACCACCGTTTAAGCTCGTACCACCTAATACAACCGCAGCAATGGCATCCAATTCATAGGATTCCCCAGCTGTTGGTTGAGCTGAATTTAAACGGGATGTAAGGATTAAAGCAGCTAATGCAGCTAAGAAACCAGTAATAGCATAAACTGCAATTTTCACTTTATCTGTATGAATCCCAGATAACTTTGCAGCCTCTTCGTTACCACCGACTGCATAAACACGGCGACCGAAAGTCGTTTTCTGTAATATAAAATACAAAATAACGAAGGCAATAACCATTGTGACTACCGGTACAGGGAAACCTAAAAAGTAACCTTTACCGAATAATTGGAATGAATAATGATCCCCTAAACCAGAAATAGGTCGACCATCTGTATATACTAAAGTTAATCCACGGTAAATTGTCATTGTTGCAAGGGTTGCAATAAATGGCGCCACTTTCCCTTTCGTTATAATAACACCGTTAATTGCTCCTAAAATTAAACCAATAATTAAAGCAATACCCATTGTTAAAAATGGATCTGTCCCACTTGCAAGAAGACTTGCAGCGATTGCACCGGTTAAAGCTAATGTGGACCCAACGGATAAATCAATACCGCCTGTCAAAATAACGAAGGTCATACCAAATGCGATAATAGCACTAATAGAAACTTGACGTAAAACGTTGAAAATATTTGCGATTGATAAAAAACTTGGATTTAAAATCGATACGACGATTATTAATAAAATTAACCCGAATAGTGGTCCAAGTTTTGATAACATTTCTTTCGATTTATGATTGGACAACTTTTTCTCCTCCTGTTGCGTACTGCATAATGATCTCTTGTGTCATTTGTTCTTTCTTAACTTCACCAGTTAACTTTCCTTCTTGCATAACAATAACGCGATCCGCCATACCGATAACTTCCGGTAATTCAGAAGAAATCATCAAAATAGCTACTCCCGCTTCTGCTAATTGATTAATAATATGATAGATTTCTTTTCTTGCACCGATATCTACTCCGCGAGTCGGTTCATCTAATATTAAAATATCTGGTTCTGTACCGAGCCATTTAGCAAGTACTACCTTTTGTTGATTCCCACCGCTCAAAGACTTCACCCTTTGATCTGGACCAGAAGTTCGAATTTTTAATTCTTCGATATATTTTGCAACCATCGAATTTTCTTTCGTTTGATTGACAATGCCTGATGAAGCACATTTATTAAGGTTTGTTAGCGTAATATTTTCTTTAATCGAAAAATCTAAAACTAATCCTTGTGTTTTACGATCTTCTGTTACAAACCCGATACCATGTTTCATAGCATCGATGGGCGACTTTATATTCACTTTTTTTCCATCAATTAAAATATCCCCACTACTAGCCTTTCGATAACCAAATAGAGTTTGAGCTACTTCTGTGCGACCAGCTCCCATTAAGCCAGCAACACCAAGTACTTCACCTTTTCGTAATTCGAAGGAAAGGTTGTGGAATAAACCATTGACAGTTAAGTTTCGTACTTCTAATTTCGTATCACCGATGACACTTTTTCTTACCGGGAAGCGTTCCCCAAGCTGGCGACCTACCATCATAGCCACAATTTCATCAAAATTCGTTTCAGGAATATTCCGAACCCCAACATATTGACCATCACGTAAAATCGTAATTCGATCGCAAATGGCAAAAATCTCTTCCATACGGTGGGAAATATAAACAAAGGAAATCCCTTTCGCTTTTAACTCACGAATCGTTTGAAATAAAGTTTCAATTTCCCGATCCGTTAGTGCGGCAGTCGGCTCATCCATGACAATTACTTTCGCATTACTTGCAATTGCTTTTGCGATTTCTATAATTTGTTGTTTCCCAACGGATAAGTCTCCAGTTCGAGTTTTCGGATTTATGTTCAATCCTAATTTTGAAAGTAATTGAGTTGCCTCTTTTTCCATTTGACGAGTTTTTAAAATACCGGTTTTCCCGTATGTTAATTCTTTTCCAAGAAATAAATTTTGTGCCACTGTTAAATCGGGCAACATATTTAGTTCTTGATGGATAACAATAATTCCAAGCTTTTCTGCATCTTTAGGTGATTTAAAATTGACTACTTGTCCATCTACTTTGATTTCACCGGCATCCTTTGTATAAATACCGCTTAAAATCTTCATCATCGTTGATTTCCCAGCACCGTTTTCACCCATCAATGCATGAATTTCGCCATCCGCTAATTCAAATTGCACATTATTTAAAACAACGTTTCCACTGAATGCTTTTGTAATGCCAGACATTTCAATCATGCAAAATCACCTACTTTTATTTTTCAACTTTTATTGTGTCCTTTAAAAAATAACGCCACATTGTAAAATCACATTGGCATACGGAGTTGTTTCTCCTGTCCGAATGATTAATTTCGCCTCTTTAGTTAGCTCTTTGAACTCTTCATGGGTTACATAGGAAATATTTGATAAGCTACTTGCTACTTCTTTTGCAACCTTTTCATTATTCCTTTGAATCTCTTCCGCCAATACCGCTGCTTCAACAATCAAGTCATCTAAAACGACTTCTAAAATGGAGAGGAATGTTGGTTCGCCTAATTTATAAGCCAAATCGATACACGGTACCTCTTTCGGTATTGGCAATCCACAATCGGCGATAACAATTCGATCAGTATGACCTAATTTAGCAAAATGTCCAGCTAATTCTCGATTTAAAATGCCATGTCTTTTCATTTCATTTCCTCCAAACGGATCATTACATCCTCTATTCGAGGCATACCACCTTGAGCTCCAAACTTTTCAACTGAAAGGGATGCAGTTATGTTTGCAAATCGTACGGCTTCTTCAATTGATTTTCCTTCTATAATGGCATGGGCAAAGGCACCGTTAAATGTATCTCCAGCGCCTGTTGTATCAACGGCCTTCGTTTTATAACCAGCTATTCGAATAATTTGATTCCCATCAAAGTAGGCTGCCCCTTCTCCACCTAACGTGACGATTATTTTATTTGGGTATTGTTTTAAAACGGTTTCATAATCTTCGCCAAACATAACTTCACACTCAGTTTCATTCGGTGTTAAGTAGGAAACTTTATCGATCCACTCTTGTTTAAAATTAGCGGCAGGTGCTGGGTTTAATAAAACAGGAATAGCCAAATCCTCACAAACTTTCAGCACGTACTCAATCGTTTCAACAGGAATTTCTAACTGCAACATGACTAAGGCACTTTGTTTAATTAACTCCAAATTGGCATCGATCATCTTTTGATCCACATCAAAATTGGCACCTGGAACGACAATGATACGATTATCATTGTTATGCAATAATATATTGGCAATCCCCGTTGAATTGTCCGTTTTTTGAATGCCGTCAACATGAACATTTTCATTTTTTAAATTCATATAAAGTTCTGTACCAAAGGCATCTTTACCTACCGCTCCAATGATTTGTACATCACTTCCAAGTCTAGCAGCCGCCACTGCTTGATTCGCACCTTTTCCACCTGGAATCGTTGTAAATAAATTTCCTAATACCGTTTCACCTTGTTTTGGAAAAATAGTTGTCTGGATAGCAATATCCATATTGATGCTACCAATTATTGTAATCATTTACGTTCTTTCCTTTCGAGTTGTTTCTCGCTCTATAAGCTTCGGATTAATACATACGGATGTATTTTCCAATGGTTTACCTTCTATTTGATGAATTAACATTTTCGCTGCAGCTTGACCTAATTGATAAATATTTTGTGCAACCGTTGTTAAACTCGGAGATACAACTTTCCCCATTTGTATCCCATCAAAACCTACAATTTGAATATCTTCAGGTACGGATAAATTTAATTTATGAATCGCTTTTAACGCACCTATTGCTGATGCATCACTACAGGCAAAAATACCATCGATAGTCGGATTATGTTTTAAATAATCGAAAATAATTGTTTCGGCTGTTTCAAAATCATAGGGACTTTCAATAATATGTGAATCAATTGGGTATTCTTTAATTATTTCTTGAAACCCTTCAACTCGTAATTTAGAAGAGCGAATTTCCTTTGGACCGCCAACACATAACAATGAAGTCGCACCTTTATCAATTAAAAATTGTGTAGCTAGCTTTGCACCTTCTATATTATTCGTTGTAACAGTCGGTATATTGATTTCTAATGGTCTATCTAAAGCAACCATTGGAATTTTTAATTTTTTAAAGTTCGTTCCTTGATCAAAAATAGAAGTCAGTATAATTCCTGCTACATATTTATTTGTCAAAGTTTGAAAATAATGTTTTTCCTTTAATTCATTTTCATCCGAATTACACAATATGACAGTATAACCATATTCAAAGGCAGTATCTTCTACTGCTCTAGCTAACTCGGGGAAAAAGGGATTTTTAATATCTGGAATAATAAGTCCGATAATATCCGATTGTTTTGTTGAAAGCGACCGTGCTACTTCACTAGGGACATAGTCTAATTCTTGAATCGCTTTTTTTATCGCTTCTCTTGATTTTTTCCCTACGTATCCGCTGTCATTTAAAAATCTAGAAACCGTCGCAACCGATACTTTGGCAAGTTTTGCAACATCACTAATCGTCGGCACTCATCATCACCCATTTCAAAAAAGTAAAACACAATATGGTATCGGTTACATATTTCATAAAAAGAAAAAACCATATGTAATCGGTTCCATCTTTTATTTTATCGTAAACCATTCCATATAAAATATCATTTAAAACTTTTTATAGTATGTCACATTTGAACCGTTTAAGCTATACTAAAATTTCAAATTCAACAAAATGTCATATTTTAATAGTGTAAAAAACCCTTTATAAACGTGATAAAATCAATATTTATTGATATCTAGAATGAGAAAAATATTTTTATAAAAAATCCGTACAATTGAAGAGATTTAAGTTGCATACAAAAAGAGGAGCACCTTTATAGATGACTCCCCACTATATTATTTGGAATTTTTCCTTTTATTTGTAATGAAATATGTTATAAAAATAATCATTAATGCACCTAATGATAAACCGATAATGATTGAAGTGGCTGTTATTCCCCCGTCTCTATCGTTTTCATTCAGGTTTACAATTTTTGCAGGTTTTTCCCCTTCACCTAGTTCATGAATGTCAGCTGATGCATCAACTAAAGGAGTTGTTCTTGAACAACTAATTACTTTCTTTTTTCCATTCTCATTATCACCATATACTAAATAGTCTTCATTGGCTGTAAATGAAAAACCGCAACTCGCTGATTCCCGCTCCGTAAAGACGATTACTTCCGTTTCATCTATCCCTTTCCACGTCTCATTCACTTTGAGATGAATTTCTAGTAAATCGGCAGACGATTTTATAATAGCGTGTTCATTTGGATCCATAATACTCTTTACCTTTCCTGAAAAAACAAAGTCCCGTCCATTTAATTCCTTTTGTGGAGACTCTGGTTGTACACAGGAACATGCATAACTTGACGTTCTCGTTAAATTGAATAGAAACGAAATGGCTAATAATGAACAAATGAATATTTTAAACTTCATCAATATGGACCCCTTTTTACCATTTGACTTAAAAATTAGTTGGAAGTTACATGAAAATTTAGATTTCGTTTAAAAAAACATGGTATATTGGAATAAAATTTCCAACGAGTGAGGATCTAACATTATATATTTTAATTAGTATAACTCTATTATTTGGCTTCTATTTGTACATTTACTTTACACAGAAGAAAAAGATTAAAAAATGATTGAAGCGGAGTGGAAAGAAAAAAGGATACTTTCTTCTCAAGACAATATAAAATCTATTGCTACTTATTGGATGATGCGTAGTAAAAATTCAAACTATATTGGAGTAGTTACGTGGCGAGACTTATCAATGGACGATGTTTTCTATAAAATCAACTATACCCAAACCTATGTAGTTCTATAAAGTGAAGAAAATCATGGAAATCATTTGTTTTCTTCACTTTTACTATTTTAGGAATTATAAATCCTTTGATAATCGAATCATATCTTTACATTGAATTCCATTTTCATAGATTTCTTCTTCATAATGTTTAACAAAAAAATCTATCTCTATATTAACGATTCGAAAACCACATTTTTGATAAAGGGCTAATTGATTAATACTTGAATTTCCTGTACCAAGTTCAATTGTTTGATAACCCATTGATTTGGCCACCTGTATGGCATTTAATACTAATTGTTTTCCTATTCCTTTACCTTGTTGTTCTTCAGAAACGGCAACATTAACTAATTCTACCGTTTTAGGTCTTGTTGGGAGTAATACATAAACACCTATAATCTTTTCCCCACTGTCCGCTACGAAACAATATCCCCGTTTTACATAATCATGAACTAGCTCTTCAGAAGGATCGGCTAAAAGCAACAATTCCATAGGTGCCTGTTCTCTTTCATTCAATTGCCTAATCTTCATGTCATCACCTTTATTATTATGAATAAAAAATTTTTATTAAATAACCTATTATCTTATTATACAAAATAGTATTTTCTTTAATAGCAGTTTGAATGAAAAAATGACTCCCAATGGAAGTCATTTTTTCAAACTATCCCTACTATTTCGTTAGTGATGTTACAATATCATCTACAATTTGTGAATTCGCAATTGGTCCTGTATATAACCAAGCTGTTTCTGCTGAGAAGGAGAAAACATTACCTTCTTTAACCGCCGGGATTGTATTCCATAAAGCATCACTTACCGCGTTTGGATTTTCAGTATTATCACTATTGATTAAGAATAGGTAATCCGCATCTAATTCTACTAATTTCTCTAAAGAAACGGCATTCCAACTTGCTGTTCCGCTAGCAGAAATTTCTTCTACTACAGGAGGCACTTCTAAGCCTAGATCTTCATACATTACTGCACCACTAGATAATTTGTCAGAAACGATATAGTAGCTTCCCCCTACTAACCAAATAGCCGCTACTGAAGGTTTCCCTACTGCTTTTTCTATTTCAGCTTTAGCAGTTGCTACTTTTTGATCATATTCTTCTAAAACTGCTTGAGCTTCTTTCTCTTTACCAAAAACTTCACCAACGACTTTCAATTCATCGCGCCAGTTATTATCATTTTCTTTACCAACTACATATGTAGGGGCAATTTTATTATATTGGGCGTATTTATCTCCTTCTACCATAGAAGCAGAATCCATTAAAATTAAATCTGGTTCGAAGCTTTGTACTGATTCAAAAGGTAAATCGTGGGGAATCGTAGGAATATCCTTTAACTTATCTTGTAAATAATTTTGGATGCTTGCTCCATCTCCTACACTCCATTGGGCTACTGGCGTTATACCTAAAGCGACTAAATAATCTTCTAAATAAGAAGCAATGACACGTTTTGGTTCATTCGGAATGGAAACCTCGTTTCCTAACGCGTCTGTAACGGTTCTTGTTTCGGATCCGGTTGTTTCAGTCTGCTCCGTTTTTTTTGTCGTTGTATTGTCTTCTGAACTTGAAGAGTCATTTCCACATGCTGCTAATGATAATGCTAATAAGCTAGCACAAATTAACCCTACTTTTTTCTTATTAAATAAGTGAATTGACATTTTCATCCTCCTAAAAATGTGATATAATTCGACATTGATAATCATTCTCATTAAAATTACAGTAATCAAGAACGATTGTCAATATGATTATGTAGGAGTTTTTTTGAAATGGCTGAAAGAAATCTATTTATTAAAATTGGAAGTTTTTTAATCGGACTTATCATCATTCTATTAGCAGTCATTCTTTCCATTCGTTTCGGTGCTAATGACATCACCTATTCTACAATTTGGAAATCTATATTTCAGTATGATGCTTCCGATTCAAATCATATATTGATTCATCAACTAAGAATTCCAAGGGCAATTGCTGCCATTTTTGTAGGGGCTGCCCTTGCAGTTTCAGGTGCGATTATGCAAGGAGTTACTCGTAACGCTTTAGCTTCCCCTTCTATTATGGGCGTTACTGCCGGAGCAACATTTTTTGTTGCGATCGTTTTTGCCATTTTCCGTGACCCTTCTTATTCGGCCATTGTTATCGGTGCTTTAGTAGGTGCAGGTTTAGGTGTTGGTCTTGTATTTCTATTTACTTCTATTGCAAAAGGGGGCATAACCCCTGTTAAATTAGCATTAGCTGGGTCAGCCATTACATCCCTATTAAGTGCCTTATCTACCGCTATAGGTTTGAAATTTGATATATCAAAAGATATGAGTTATTGGTATGCTGGTGGACTTAGTAGTATTCAACCGATTCATGTTCAAATTGCTGTTCCGCTCATTTCCGGAGGGATTATTCTTGCAATCCTTCTTTCTCGTTCTATTTCAGTTGCAAGTTTAGGGGATGAAGTAGCAAAAGGACTTGGGTTAAAAACGAACTTTGTTCGAATACTCAGTACGATTGCCGTACTCATTTTAACAGGAACAGCCGTATCAATTGCAGGAATGATTGGATTTGTCGGATTAATTGTTCCCCATATCGTTCGAATCATTGTCGGTGTTGATTATCGATGGATTATCCCTATGTCCGCAATCTTTGGAGGCGCACTTTTACTTGTAGCTGATATTGTAGGTAGGGTTATTAATGATCCCTTTGAAACGCCTGCAGGAGCTGTCACTGCACTAATAGGAGTTCCATTTTTCTTATATTTAGCCCGGAAAGATGGGAGAGGTTTATAATGCAAATATTAAAGAAAAAAATCCCTTTCACCCTTTATATCAGCAGCTTAGTCGTACTTATTCTTGTCATGATATTTATTAGTATCAACGCCGGATACATAGAAGTTCCTTTTCAAAATGTACTAAAAACCTTCATTGGACAAGGAACCGATTCTGATGAGTTAACAATAGTTAATTTTCGATTACCTCGTATTATAATGGCCATATTAGTCGGAGCTGGTATTTCGGTTTCTGGTGCTATATTACAAAGCATTTCAAGAAATCCTTTAGCTGACCCAGGAATTCTTGGCATTAATTCCGGTGCAGGATTTATGGTTGTGTTCTATATGTTTTTCATTCAAGGAAACGTATTTTATCAATCTTGGGTTTCGGTGTTTTTAATGCCCTTAATTGCACTCTTTGGTGCTTTTAGCGCTGCGCTCATTATTTATTTGCTAGCGTGGAAAAAAGGGACAATAAAACCAACGCGAATGATCCTTGTCGGCATAGGTGTTAATGCAGCTTTTAGTGCCGGATTAACCATCTTTCAATTGAAAATGGAACCAGCCGATTTTACAAAAGCGCTCATTTGGATATCAGGAACGATTTGGGGGTCTACTTGGACCTATGTATGGGCCATCATTCCATGGTTAATGATTCTTATACCATTTGTAATTTATAAATCTCGTACTTTAGATTTGTTAACATTAGGTGAAGTGCCTTCCATTGCGGTCGGTATATCCGTAGAAAAGGAACGACGACTACTGCTATTTGTTTCCGTAGCGTTAGCAGGCGCTTGTGTAGCGGTTGGTGGTGGTATAACGTTCGTTGGACTAATCGCTCCCCATATGGCACGAAAACTTGTTGGAGCAAGCCATCGTCGAATTATTCCGATTAGTTTATGTCTAGGAGCATTATTAGTTTTAGTAGCAGATACAATCGGACGGGTACTATTAGCCCCTGTTGAATTGCCAGTAGGTATTGTTATTTCAGTTATTGGTGCCCCTTATTTTATTTATTTGCTGTTATTTAAACAATAAGAAGGTAAAAGCCGCTTATACCTTTTTTGGAGTAAGCGGCTTTCATTTTCATAAATGATTATATCAATAGATTTGTTGAGTAATCGATTTTCCCACTTTAAATAGAACAGGAATGAGACTTAGCAATACGATACCAACAATGATTGTTGATAAAATTAAACCGGTAATCGTTATTTCGTTTCCTTGAATAAATCGAAGGATAATCAAACTATTGATGGGTATGTTCAATAATACTCCAGTTACAACACCAGGTGCATATCGTTTTAATAAAATTGTCGCAAGCAAATGAGGAAAAATAGCATTCACTACCATAGAACCGAGGAAACCAATTAAAATATATTTAATGAAAGTCAAATTTGGGTAACACAGATAAAGGAAAGAAGACAAATATGCTAATGAAGTTATGACAATTACTGCAAAATGAAATTCATTTTTCCCAACTGGTCTATGAAATTTAGAACTATGCTGGGACCAAGTTGGTAACCATAATGCTTCTTCTAAATTATGTAATGTAATGGCAAATAAAAATAAAATGATAAAATCTTCCAACATACCCCTCCTTTCTATCTACTTACAACTTAAGTATTTTCTATCCTGAAAACTGCTTAAAAATAGAGATTATTGAATATCCTAAAAGAAAGTTGAAAGAATTTATACAATATATTTTTACGAATTGTACAGTTCTATTCCTCATTTTTCCATTTCATTTATTTACGAAAATGTCAAAATGTTGACACTATTTTTATAATAATGTATATTTTAATTCGTAACAAGCTTCATAATAAAGATGCCATTACTATGGAATAGGAGGAGAACGCCTCTATGCACCAAGGAAAAGTGAAATGGTTCAATAACGAAAAAGGTTACGGTTTTATTGAGTGTAACGATGGTGAAGACGTTTTCGTTCACTTCACTGGCATTAAAGAAGAAGGATTTCGTACATTGGAAGAAGGGCAAGCGGTATCATTCGATATCGTAGAAGGTAACCGAGGCCCCCAAGCTTCAAATGTTGTTAAATTATAGAGAGATGGGTACCAGTCAAAATATGTTGACTGGTTTTTTATAATTTTTCATTAAAAGAGCTGGTTTAGTATTCTTAACTAAACCAGCTCTTTTCCCATTTATTAACCGTACATATTTGGTACAATTTCTTTTGGTATCGGGTTAATATATGTATCTTTTACTTGTTCTTGTAGCTCTTTTTTCGCTTGCTCAATTAATTCAGGGTTTTGTAAAAGCTCTAAACCAGTTAGTGCCATTACTTTACTTGCATAAATCATCCCTTTATGGGCAAGACCCGTTTTACCTTGAGAGACAAGCTGCCAACTATGAAGCGGTGTCCCTAGTACAAAACAAGTTGCAAAAAATTGGGCAGTTGGTACGACCCAACTTACATCTGCTACATCGGTAGAACCTGCCATTGACGCCTTTGACTTTTGGTAAGGAACCACTACAGGATAAAATACGGATTCGCTCCCCTTTTCCTTTACCACTGGGTTATCTTCAGACATCGTTTTAATTTCATCCAAGGCACTAGAAAATTCAGCTGGACTAATCGTTTCAGCCATTTTCCTCGCATACTCCAATTCAGCCTCATTATACGTAGGTAACCCTACTAACTGTAATTTTTTATAAATAATTTGGTTGATCGTATCATTAGGGATATAATTCGAACATGCTTTATCAAATTTTACTTTTACTTTCGTTTCAGTCATTAATGCAGCGCCCTCTGCAATTTTCACAATTCGTTTATAAATCTCATCTACTTCTTGAATTGTATTAGCACGGATTAAATATAAAACTTCAGCTTCCGCTTGAACGACATTTGGGGACATCCCACCAGAGTTCGTAATCGCATAATGGACTTTTGCATCCTTCGAAATATGTTCCCGTAAATAGTTCACCCCAACATTCATTAATTCAACCGCATCTAATGCACTTCTTCCTAAATGGGGAGAATTTGCTGCATGGGAAGCGATCCCTTCAAACTCAAAATATACTTGATAGTTTGCAAGGGAAGAAAAATTAAATACACTTGTAAAAGAGTTCGGATGCCAAGTTAATGCCACATCGACATAATCAAATACCCCTTCACGGACCATAAAGGTTTTACCTGAGCCACCTTCTTCGGCAGGGCATCCGAAGTAGTGAATTTGACCTTCGACTTCTCCTTTGTCAATTAACTCCTTTAATACGACAACCGCTCCTATGCCAGCTGTGCCAAGTAGATTATGACCGCAACCGTGACCATTTCCACCTTCAACTAGCGGTTCTCTTATCGGACTGCCTGCTTTTTGACTTAACCCAGGGAGGGCATCATATTCACCTAATATTCCAATAACCGGACCTTCTGTACCATATTTTGCAACAAAGGCCGTGTCGATGCCACCTACACCCATTTCAATTTCGAATCCGATTTGACGTAAATAGGTGGTGAATACTTTAACAGATTCTGTTTCTTTAAAACGGGTTTCAGGATGTTCCCAAATACGATCAGAAAGATGAATCAATTCCTTTTCATATTGGTCATATAGATTTTCAACCTCTTCTACTATGTTAGCCATTCTCTTTCATCTCCTCATAAATTTTGAATGGCACGTTTAACCAAATTTCAAGGGCTGCAAGCATATCATCTTCTTCAATATCAAATTTTTCGTGATGATGATCTGCAGCTAACGTTGTCCCAATAATGGAGTAACATGCTAATCCACCTTGTTCTTGTACATGCTTCATTAAAAACGTTGCATCTTCAGAACCGGAATTAAATTCTTTATACTCGACAATCTCATGAATCGCCGATTGGAATTTAGCCGTTTCCTTTAACGTTTTGGCCAATTTTTGATCTGAAGGAATATTTAACGCATATCCTACTTTTTCTACTTGAATGTCAACATCATACATTGCTCGTATCCCATTGAAAATCTCTTGAACACGTTTTTCATAAAAGTCATGAATCGCTGTTGTTTCTCCGCGAATTTCCAATTCCATTTTTGCTAAAGACGGGATAATATTACGTCCACTTCCAGCTTGTAACGTTCCGACGTTCACACGTGCTACCCCTTCACTATGGGGAGGCAAACTATGTAATGCGAGTGTTGCTTGAGCACTGGCTAACAAAGCATTTTTTCCTCTTTCAGCATTAATTCCCGAATGGGCGGCAACACCTTTAATCGTTACATCAAATTTCGATGTCGCTAAAAAACCATCTACTCCTGCAACAAATGTCCCTTTTGGTACACCCGTTCCAATATGGAGGGCAAATAAATAATCAATATTTTCTAACAATGGAGAAGAAACGATAGCACTTCCTCCCCTTACACCTTCCTCTGCAGGTTGGAAAATAATAATGAACTTTCCACGAAGCATTACTTTTCTTTCCATTAATTGTTGTGCCAACCCTAATCCAATTGTTGCATGACTATCATGACCACAAGCATGCATAAACCCTTCATTTTCAGAACGGAAATTTAATTTTTCAGGCATGTGATCTTCATCTGCTGATTCAAGAATAGGAAGCGCATCTATATCGACACGATAAGCAATCGTCGGTCCTTCAATACCTGTGTCGAAGGTAGCTATCACACCGGTTTTACCAGCCTCCATTTTTTCTAACCATTTTGATGAAACATTACTTTGTACCGCTTTTTGATAAAATGCCTGTTCTAATGATTGATTTGGTACACCTAATGAAATACCGTTAACAATCTCTTTCCCTACATATACATCATATCCCCAAGTTCTGAGTTTTTCGGCGATTATTGCAGAAGTGCGGAACTCTAACCAACCTGGTTCAGGAAATTTGTGAAAATCCCTTCTCCATTCTTTTAAAACTTGTAAATAATCCTTTTCTAACGTAAGAAAATTCATGAACGTCATCTCCTATTTTAATAAGTAGTGAACACCCGGACCAATTGGAATATTAAACATTACAAACACTAACATTAAAAGAATCCATGCAATTAAAAAGATAATTGTGTATGGAATCATCAATGACATCAATGTACCTATTCCTGCTCTTTTGTTATAAATAAGCATGAAACCTAGTATTATCGCAAAATATTGATTTAATGGTGTTACCATATTTGTAGATGATTCCCCAATACGATATGCTAATTGAACGAAGGCAGGATGATAACCTAATAACATAAAAGTCGGTACGAAAATTGGAGCCACAAGGGACCATAGGGCAGATCCACTAATAATAAATAAACTTAATACAGCTACAAGCAATGTGAATAACACGATTGCAAAGACATTTGTTAAATTAATAGCCGTTAGAATGTTAGCTAAATGGACTGCCATCCACGTAGCGATATTCGTCCAGTTAAAATATCCGATAAATTGGCCAATCATAAAAATTAAAACGATATAGCTTGAAAGATCGCGAATCGCCTCTGCCATTAAATTCGGAACATCAGCTATTTTCTCAATTTTTTTAACTGACATACCGTATGTAATACCTGTTACTAAGAAAAATGCAAAAAGAATTGGTACTATACCTGATAAAAATGGTGAGCGTAATAGTGTACCGTCATCGTTTAATAACGGTGAATTCGGAATAAACATTAAAACTAATATGAACCCGATAAATAATAAAGCAGCGATTCCTGTATTACGAAGAGCTTTGTTTTCTAATGGTGTCAATTCATGTAAATCGGCTTTCTTTTCTCCATTATATGTACCTAAACGGGGTTCCACTATTTTATCCGTAACGATCGCACCTAAAAAAGCTAATAAAAATGTAGATGCGCTCATAAAGAACCAGTTATCTAATGGTGAAACGACCATCTCACTATCAATTGACTTAGCGATTTCTGTAGTAATACCCGAAAGTAAAGCATCTGTGCCGGCAACTAAAATATTTGCCGTAAAACCGATTCCGGCTCCAGCTAGTCCAGCTGCTAAACCTGCTAACGGATGTCTTCCTAGTGATAAAAAGACTAAAGCAGCTAAAGGAGGAATGACTACAAAGGCTGCATCAGAAGCAATATTTCCTAAAATACCGATGAATACGACCATAAAGGTTACGATTCGTTTAGGGGTTTTGATAATTGCCTTTGTCATTAATGCAGAAAATAGTCCTACTCGTTCAGATAAACCAATACCAAGCATCATTGTTAACACTAAACCTAATGGTGCAAAACCGGTAAAGTTTGTTAGCGTATTACCTAAAATATAGCGAACGCCTTCTTTTGAGAGCAAATTGTTAACCGCTACCGTTTCACCCGTATTAGGATGAATAACAGAGGCATTCATAACGCCTAAAATAAATGAAATTGCAACGAGAATAAGTGTAAGATAGAAGAAAAGCATAAATGGATGGGGTAATTTATTACCGATTTTTTCAACAGTGTTTAAAAATTTGTTGAAAGCACCATTTTTGGCAGTTTCTATTTCCTGATGATTGTTCATATTTTTACTTCCCCCTTTTTATTTTTGGACTATTTTTTACAATGTCTTTAAATTAGGTTAAAATATTTTGAAAATTACCACAATAGTGACAACGGAGGATATTAAATGTATAACGTATGCGTCTTTTCGACTAAATATTCATACAGATGGTTAAAAAATTGTGAAACGATTCAAATTGATAATATTAATCTGCAAATCTTCTTTTATGAAAATTTAGTTGATTTAGAAATGGCATTTTTAGAAAAAGTGAAAACCTTTGATGGAGTTATTTTCAGTGGTCAAATTCCTTACTTACATATCCAAAGAAACCTTCCTGACCATTTTTCTAAAGTACCATGTGCCTATTTTGACATTTCTGAACGAGATTTTTATTTTAAAATCGCAGAAATCCAATATAAATATCCGGATTTCTCTTTTAAACATTGCATCATTGATTTTTTATATAAAGAGAATAATTATTTTAGATTAAAGGAAATTATATCGCCAGAAGATTTCCCCTACTTACTTGGGGATACGGTGGAAGTTTTTGGACATCCGAATGCGTACGATGTCGTCTATGAAGCCCATTCAAAACTTTGGGAGGAACAAAAAATTCGTTTCTCTTTGACTCGGTTAACGAATTTACATTCCTTTTTTGATGATCAAAATATAAATCTTATTCTTGTCACACCTACTTTAGAAAGTATGAAGTCGACCATTTTAGAATTGTTAAAAGAAATAGAAGTAGCTGATTTAATGAACAGTCAAGTCGTTGCAGGATTTTTAGAATTTTCCATGTCTCAAAATGATCCTACTGAAATTGAATACAGGCAAATTGCTCTTTACAAAGCGATTTTAGACTTTAATCGAAAATTAGGAATTTCATTAATTACATATAGAAGTGCTATCCACTACGAATTAATAACGAACTACAAAGACTTTTTATTGATAACAAATCATCAAGAAATGTGTTCCCTTGTTGAGTTTTTAAGAAATCAATTGTCCTTCAAAGTAAAAATTGGTTGGGGAATCGGTAAAACATTACAAGAGGCAAGAATACAAGCAGAGAAGGCAGCAACCTATTGTACTGGTTCACTTACAGAGGCTTATATTTTAACGAAAGAAAATCAACTAATCGGACCACTGGATGGCAATGCTACTGCTACGATGAACGATTTTGATAACGAAAAATTAGTAAAAATTGCGGAAGATACGAATATATCCCTTCTCCATTTACAAAAAATTTATAGTTTAGTTTACAAGCTGAAACGCGAGGCGATAACAGCTGAAGATTTGAGTATCCATTTATCTGTTTCCATTCGCACTGCCAATCGATTGTTAAAACGACTAGAAGAAAC
Source organism: Lysinibacillus halotolerans (assembly GCF_003711845.1). Classification (GTDB taxonomy): domain Bacteria; phylum Bacillota; class Bacilli; order Bacillales_A; family Planococcaceae; genus Ureibacillus; species Ureibacillus halotolerans. Next base: position 70,929 of record NZ_RHLQ01000005.1, on the reverse strand, counting down.
GAACTATGCGACTTCCATAACAAATAAAGTTACAAAAGCAAAAGGACGGCCAAGCAAAATTTATCAATTGAATTTTTAATTAGTAAAAGAGGCTGGGACATAACTCGAATTTTTGAGGAAATCTAAAAGTCGGGCATTAACTTTCTGATTTAAAACTTCGATTACGCCTTTATACCGCAAAAAAATGTTAGACCATTTACAATTTTGGTCTAACATTTTTCTTTTGTCCCAGCCTCTTCTCACCAATTTTATTTTAATTCAACTCTACGCTTCACTTTAACGTACAGGCACAAACCCAGTTTTTTCTAAAATTTCTTGTCCCTGTGAGGATAAAATCCATTCAATAAATGGTTCTACATTTGGATTATCAGTACCAGCTGTTACAATATAAAATTCTGTTGAAAGGGGATAAGTTCCATTTTGAATCGTTTCTTTTGTCGGTGCTATGCCATCAATTTCTAACAATTTAATTTGGTCATTCTTAACCATTTCCTTCACATAAAAACGGAATGTATAGCCAATTGCATTATCATAATTTCTATAGTTAGCAACCTCTTCAATAATGTCTCCCATGCCAGAAGCAACATTTTCTGTTGGTGCCTCCATAATGGCCTTATCACCCATTAAACGTTGCAACGCCGATTGGGAACCACTATCTTCAGGACGTTGAAATGCTCGTATCGAATCATTCTTTCCTCCAACATCTTCCCAATTTTTCACTTTACCCGAATAAATATCTTTTATTTGATCTATAGACAATCCGTTGATTTAATTCTTTTGATTCACAAAAAACACAAACGCTTCGCGACCAATTGGCGTCATTTCAAGTTCAAGTCCCTTATTCTTCGCTACTTTTTTCTGGGAATCAGATGGAGCAGCGACAAAAATCATGTCTACTTCTCCATTAAATAATTTCTCGTAAGCATTAGGGGTTTGATTGACCATCACTTCACTGAAATAAGGGTCATAGTCTTTTTTAGGAAATGTAGCTTGTACGAAGGCAGAATACAAAGGATAAAGAGCAGTAGCTCCATCAATTTTCGGTAAGTCATCTGTTACTTTGAAAGATGATTCTTCCTCTAACGTTGCTATTCTTCCGTTTTCAGAGAACGGTATATATTGATAGATATCAACTTCCATATTTCCAATGATTTTTGAACTATCATATGCACGGTAGATTGGTTGAATAGATGCAATGATAATAGCGATTATTGAAATCGATATAAATACCCTTTTCCTTTTTTTCGTCTTAAAAAAATGAGACATTAAAAAAAGAAACAGTAAGTAAAGTATACAAGCAACAACAACAATCAATCCTATATAATATATTTCACCTGATAATAAAGTAAAAATTACTACGATAAACGTAACAAAAACCATGCAAATAAACAAAAAAATAGCGTTAATCATGACACATAACCCCTTTTAATAAACACCTGCTATAAGTGAAGCCCTCATACTCACTTCGTAAATTTGTACAACCCGCACTCTAATTGAACCATCTTTTCTTCTATAGCACCTGAAATGACAACTTGATCAATATTGTTGCGTTCCCCTTCTTCCTGGAGGTTTTCATAAAAAGTAAAGTTACAATTAGACGTTCGTAATGTAATGCATGAATCATTTTTTTCGATAGCAAATCCGAAAACGTCCGCCCATTTTTGTGGGATTTGTAAATCTTCCACCTGATAGACTACTTCTGATATGCGAAGATCGCCTAAAGGGTGGTTTCCGATAGTACCCCTTTTAACTAAATCATCCAAACGAGCCTCATCCGTTTCTTCCCATTGGATTAAAAACGGCCATTCTACTATCGTGTTTTCTTCACCTATATGTAATAGTTTCCAAGTTAAAACCGAACCATCAGGACGTGTCCTTGAGAAGGTTTCCGGTCCACAAACGACTAACCCTACTTGTCTTAACCGAAGAGCGTCTTCTTCAATGGAATTTGTTCGTAGCGCCATACGTGTGAAGCCATTGCTCCTATTACTCTTTTTATAAGTTTCATGTAATGTGTAAGGTTCTTTCGCCGCCCTCTCAAATAACTCGTTATTAAAGATCCCGATGAATTCTATGTACGTTAACCCAAAGTAACATAACGTGTTATAAGTTCCCCACATTTCATGTTTACCGCCATTAACTGTATAAAGCCCGATTTCCTTCGTTTGATCGATAAGATGTTCAGGTTTTTCTACAAAATGTACAATATGATCTAATAAGTACATAACGAACTCCTTTCCATATCAATAAAATGAAATTGACGTCTTTTCCTCAGTACCGGCCTCACTTACGTCTTGATCCCACCCTTTACTTACATCTACCCAAGCAATAGCGCTCGAATATTCTTCTAATTCATGGCAAGTTAACTCGATTGCGGAATGATCATGACCACATGCTGGGAAAACCGTAGAAAATCGTTGTAAAGATTGATCTAAATACACTTTCAAATCCTTAGCCAATCCAAAAGGACATACACCGCCAACCGGATGTCCCGTTTGCTCCTCTACTTCATCGGCATTCAACATTTTAGCCTTCATATTAAATTGATTCCGAAATTTTTGATTATCAATCTTCGCATCGCCTGCAGTAACAATTAATAAGCCATTTCCCTCTTTATCTTTAAAAGATAATGTTTTGGCGATTCTGGCAGGATGAACATTTAATGCTTCGGCAGCCTGTTCCACCGTCGCACTAATTTTATCAAATACTAAAATATCTTGTGCACGATGAAATTTCTCTAAATGTTCTTTTACGCTTTGTAATGACATTGTATCCGTCCTTTCAAAGATTTTATTTTAGAATATACACAGAAATTTCTGAAATCAAATGATAAAATAGACTAGAAATACTAGTCTATAAAAGTTAATTGTCCGCTAATAATTCAATTAGCTTTTTAGCTGTTTTTTCTTTTCCCTCAACTTTTAATACTTCCCCCTCTTTTGAGATGATAAAGTGGGGTTCTTCTACTCCATAAAGAGAGTTAGAACTGTTGGCAACCATATATTCTGCATTGGAAGATTCCATTCTTAACTTAGCTCGCTCGATTAAATAATCAACATCATCCGTTGCCTCTAATTTAAAACCAATTAATGTTGTGTTCGGCGACCAACCTTTAATTTGACCTAATACTTTTGGTGCTTTTTTAAAATGAATAATTGGTGGTTCATCTGAGGGCATTTTCCCCTTTTCTTCTAACAAATTGCCGGATTGGTCATATACTTTATCGATTACCCAATCGGAACCAGCAGCAGCCATAATAACGAAATCAATGACTTCCCCTTGAACAATTGATTTTATTTTTTCAGCTAAATCTTCTATCCCTTTAAATAAAACTGTTCTCATTTCCGATACATGTTGGGGGAGATTAGCAAAATAGCCGTGCATATAAATAACTTCTGCCCCTGCCGCTAAAGCTTCTTCTGCAAGAAAACAACCCATCGTTCCTTTGGATAAATTTGTATGTCCACGCACCCGATCCCATTTTTCTAATGTACCACCACTTGTAATTAACACTTTCTTACCTTGTAATGTTTTCAACCGTATCACCTAATTTTATTGTAGTTATTATATTGATTTTATCATTTACTATATTGCCATTATATATGAATCGTTGCCTATAAGATATATTTCGGGTTTATATTAATAAACACAAAGAAAATCTATTATTTGATTCAATTTAATAGATTTTAATTCTATTTTTTCCATATAAAACATATAAATAATAATAAGTCCGATATTTCAAATAGTTTAAAATAAACTTTCATTTTTCATCGGATAGTAATTTTCGATATTATTATGAATGCATAGTAATAAATATAAAATTACTAAACCATGTAACTATTCAACTAGATTTTAAGAAAAGGAAGTGTTCGTATGGTAGGACGTAACGACCCATGTCCATGTGGAAGTGGAAAAAAATACAAAAAGTGTTGTGAAGGTAAAGAACAAGTTACTACCGAACAAGTGTTTTTAGAAGAAATAGAACAAGTTCTTCAAACTTTTTATAACATATATCCCGAAAGAAAAGATGTAAAAGATTACTTAGATATTGTAAAAGAATGGTCGCCCCAATTAGAAACCCACCTACAGCGTGAGTTAATCGAAGCGGTCGCCCTTGACGACTTTTTCTTCCATAAACGATTAGATATTTGGACAAATTATATTAAACGTACGATGAAGAAAACGATTCGTCCAGCGATTGTGGAGTTATTGAATCAATGGCAACAGCCGAAAATGTTTATCGGAGAAGTAGAAGCTGTAGAGGAACGATATTTTAAAGCGGTAGGATCGATTACAAATGAACCTATTTTTATTCGTCGTGAATCAAACCGCGTTATACCGGAAGGAATGCAAGTTTTCGCCTTTTTACTACCAGATGGTTCAAAAAAAGAGAACCATTACTTAGCGGTGTCGACATTGATTTTCTTCCCAACAAATTATAAACAAGCCTTTGAAAGCTTTGCAAAAACATATGATCAATCGAACGGAACAGTTGAGCAATTTTTACAAAATAACCATCTACAATTTTGGACGAATCTCGTTGCTTCAGGGTATAGCGGCGAAGAATATACTTCTTTCGAAATCGAAGTCGTGGAACAAGCGAAACAATTTTTAGAGGAACGTCAAATTGAAGCGAACCAATTATTAGAACAATTGGAGGATTATTTAGTTGTTAAAAAACCAAAAGCTAGAAAAGCTGCGGCAATTGCAGCGGGTGCTATTCGCTTCGGACAAGAAAAGGATCTTTTCCATGGCACAACATTTACGATAAAAGAAATTGCTGAATACTTCGGCGTATCTTCCTCTTCATTAAATAAATATTATCAAGAACTTCTTGAATATAATACAGTGCTCATTTAATTCGAGACGAATTGGTCCTATAGGATGGATAGAAACCTATAGGACTTTTTTGTATCTCGATCCCAACCATCAACAAAAAATCGTCCCCAATTTTCGGAGACGACCTCTAATTGAAAAATTTATTTACATGTATATAAATGAAAAGAAAGTTTCATTATTGTTCCCCAACTTTACTTCTTCTCATAAATTTTCATTAATTCATTCCCTAAAAATTGTAATTGTTCCCCAACAGAACATTGTTCAATACAAAAACGATGTGCACCTGATTTTCCCCTCTTATTGCGTAAATCCCGTTTAATTGGACAATCGTTGCAATAAGTATCGGTTAATTCATCAATATCTTTTATTACAGTATTTTTATTCACAATACTCCCCCTTTACACAACGTTTTCCTATTTTACTACTATCATTTTTCATTTGTCAAAGTGAAGGCTACTTTCATCATTACTAATAATTTTTTAAAATTCCCTAAAAGTAAGTTATAATATGTTCAAAATAATGATGAAAAAGTAGGGATAGTTTGTTAGAAGTTTATATCGACGGTGCTAGTGCTGGAAATCCGGGACCAAGTGGCATTGGCATCTTTATAAAAGGTGAAGGTCATCACATTAAAATAAGTGAATACATCGGTGAAACAAATAATCACATTGCTGAATTTACTGCCTTACAACGTGGGTTAGAAGAAGCATTGAAATTAGGTTCTTCCTTTATTTCCGTTCGGTCCGATTCAAAAATTGTTGTATCTTCTATTGAAAAACAATATGTGAAAAATGAGCAATATAAACCATTTTTAGAAAAATCCCTTCAGCTATCAGAACAATTTGACTTATTTTTTATCAAATGGATTCCAGATAACGAAAATAAAGCAGCAGATGCTTTAGCCCGCGAAGCCATTTTAAAGGCAAAATAATTGTCATCTTATTATGTTCAATTTTCCACCTTCAATAAACGATTCATGAAAAACTGTTTTTTGTATATGCTATGCAAATCAAGCTAAAATGAACAGGTTAAAAGGCTTTCAAGCAAGTAAAAGTTGCTTAAAAGCCTTTTCAATTAAGGTTGTGTAATATGGGACTGTTCTACTTTGTTTAATAAAGCACCAATAGCACCTGTAAAACCACAATCATCTAAAAAAACAGGTTTATGTTTTTTCAATATTGTATAGTTGGAAATAACTTCTTTTAAATGATCATTATTCGTTAAAGTTGACCCGATATAAATAATTTCATTTGCTTTTTTCTCTTCAGCAAATTGAATGCTCAACGTCGTAATCACTTCTCCGACTAACCCTTGAATAGTCGCTAATAAGTCATTTGTTTCATATTTCGTATCTTTTAAAATACTAACATTCCCAAAATTACTTGCTGTTAAATGTCCTTCAATAGGGGGCTCCATTCCTTGGAAAATATCTTTTACAAACAAATCAATATTTTCCCGACTACCTAAAGCTGCATTTGAAGTAATTTCATTGAAATCCGAAACACCGGTCATAATCGTTGAAAGGCCCGTTAATGTACCTCCACCAATGCCCGTACCTCCGACTCGAATATGGCTATAACCTTCCATATAGTGAATAGAAGTACCTGTGCCAATGTTTGAAATAATGGCATTTTCAATGTCATACCCATTTTTATTTAATAAATATTTAACACCTTTGAAAGTAGCTTCAAACTCAACTAAATATTGAATGGATTTCATTGTTTTTAACACGTTCAATAATTGTTTTGTACGGCCACCCGTTAACCCAATTTCTTCTATATGAGGATGATTTTCAAGCCAATTTTTTACTTTTGAAAAATCATTGGACGGAAATATTTCAAAATCCATTTCATTTTGCTCATTAATATAAGCTAATTTTGTTAAAGTTCCCCCTGCATCAATACCAATTACATTTTGCATAAAAGTTCTCCTTTATTTTCTCCCTTTTTAAACTTTAACTGTCTTATTACTATTGTGCAATGATTTTATCTTATTTCAATTCAATGATTTTACAAAATTGGATTTTTAAGAAAAAACCTCTAGGCACTAGTTTATATATCCACTTTTTCTTTTACAAATAAATTTCTTTTCTCAAATTCTGCTATAATTTCTTTTTCATATTTCCCTATCAACTGTTGAAGTTTCATTTCATAAGTTGTAACCGTTAACTGACTAATCGTAAATTCATTTACAGCCTCTTCTTTTTGAAGTAAATGTTGTAACGTCATAACTTCTGTTTTTGGAAATACAGCATGATGTAGCCGATTAATTTTCCCTAGTTGTTTTAAACCACTGCGAGTAATTAATACTTTATCCTGTATATCTTCCATAACCATTTTTAAAAAAGTTTCGACCTCAGCATTTGGTTGGATAATTGTACGATGAATCGTTTCGATTTCCCCGTCTTCCAATTCCCTTCGTTCTTCTTTTATATCAAAAAATAGTTGTTTATGAATTGTTTTAACAGATTGCACATCTATAAAAGTTGGCCATACTCGACCTGAGATATATGAAAGATAAAGTTCATACATTTCTTCCTGTTGTCGAAATTCACTTAATATTAAACCAAACTCATCGGTTTTATGTTTTTCAATTAGTTCTTCACCATTTACCTCTTTAAAAACTTGAAATAAACTAATCGCATCAGCTAAAGCACGATGGTTTATATCTGAAGTGATGTCATATGTCTCTAATAATTTTTTAAGACTTGGTTGCTCCTTCAGTTGAAATTCAATCATATATTTTTGTTGAAAATCAACAATTGGATATAAAAAACGAACATCCATATGATTTCGTATTAGCTCCTCCTCTAAAACTTTTCGATCAAATTCACCGAAGGTTACGATAACCGAATTTCCTTCACACCACTGGATGAATTTAGGCATGACCTTTTTAAATGAGGGAGCATTTAATATTTGTCCCGTCGTAATGCCTGTTAGTTTTTGAATATGGGAGTTTAACTTTTTAAATTTATACGGTTGAATTAGCTGCGAAAAACGTTCAATCGTTCCATCTGGCAACCATTTAATTGCACCGATTTCAATAATGTGTTGTTTGCCACGGATTAATGTAGCCTCTACATCGACAAAAATGTAAGTATTTTTACGCACCATCATTCCACCTTTAACTGTTAGAGAAACACAATTGAGCACATATGGAAAGATAAATAACGATGTTATACTATATTGATATATTTAAAATCCCATTATCTATTTCAATATTAATATTGCTTCTCTCTTGTAATTTCTATTATTTATTGTAACGAAATTTTATAATACTGACATAACAATGTCACAAAGACATTATAACACCTATAAAAGTAGAATATAATAACTTTTAATTGGAGAAACGTTATCATACAAAATTAATTTCATGTAAAAAATTAGAGTTTCTATTTCTCAATTGAAGAAATTTAATGTAACATAATATAGATGTATGTGATGAACGGAGGAACATGTGAATGAATGACAAAGAACTCCTAAAAGATGCAATGCGAGTATTAAAGGAAACGAGTCGGACTTTTTATATTCCAATTACATTTTTACAAAAAGAGTTGAAAACGGCTGTTGCTACTGCTTATTTAATGATGCGTGCAATCGATGAAATTGAAGATAATGAACATGCAGAAGTATCAAACGAATTAAAATACGCCATGTTGGCAGATGTTAGTGTCTTGTTAAAAGAGAAAACTTTTAATGAGGAAAAATATTTAGAAATTCTTCGTCCTGTAAAAGATTTTATGCCCGAGGTTACTTTACGACTTGCCGATTGGATTCGTTTAATTCCCGCAGGAGCTGAACAAATCGTAAAAGATGCAACGAGTGAAATGGCAGATGGCATGGGGAAATGGTCTAAATCTAATTTCCAAGTTCGTACGAAAGAAGACTTAGATGAATATACATATTATGTAGCTGGACTAGTAGGCGTCATGCTTTCAGAACTTTGGGAATGGAATGCAGGGATAAAAACGGATCGGGAATTAGCTATTGGATACGGTCGCGGTCTACAATTAGTAAACATTTTACGTAACCAACAGGAAGATATGGAAGAGCGGGGTGTAAGCTTCGTTCCAGAAGGTTGGACACGTAATGATTTATTTGCATATGCTGAAGAAAATTTAGAAAAAGCCGATTTATATATGAAAGATATTCATAAACGATCTATTCTTTTGTTCTGCCGACTGCCCCTTGCATTAGCCCATAAAACGTTAAAGGCAATGAAAAATGGCCAAGAAAAAATGACAAGAGAAGAAGTAGAACGAACTGTAAAAGAAGTTCAAGCTGACTAATTAAAATGCCCTAGACGTAAACGTTTAGGGCATTTTTTTAATTGCTGTTTTGTAAATATTGTTGTCTTTGATCTATCGGCACCATATTACCACCAGTTGACCAAATAAGATGGGTCGCTTGTTCCATTTTATCGGATAATTGATTACGTTCGATATATTGCTGCCCATTTTTAAATAAGGCGATGGGACCGTAAATCCCTGCATGGGCAGAAGGTTCTGCAAAAATTTGTTCCATTTCATTTAACCGTCGTAAGCTTTGAAATAAGAAAGATTCATCCACAGTATAGCAACCGCTAATGATTGGCTCCATTACTTTCCCAACAAATTTCGAAGCCCTTCCTACTGCTAATCCATCTGCTTCGGTTTTATTCGTTAGACCAATGTCAGCAACAGAGATTTCATCATGTAAACCTGTCATCATACCGATTAACATACAAGGAGATTGCAGTGGTTCACCAAAAAATATATGTACATGTTCCCCATAAAGTTGCTTTAATCCATAGGCAACTCCACCAGGACCTCCCCCTACTCCACAAGGTATATAAACAAATAGGGGATGATTTGCATCGACTTTAATATTAGCATCCGCTAATTGTTTTTCTAACCTTAAGGCTGCAACGGCATAACCAGCAAATAAATCCTGTGAATTTTCATCGTCGATAAAATGACACTTTAGATCTAGCTCTGCTTGTTTTCTACCTTGTTCCACTGCTTTACTATAATCAGACATATATTCAATGACTTCTACACCTTTTTGACGAAGTAATTGTTTTTTCCATTCCTTCGCATCAGCAGACATATGTACGGTTACTTGGAAGCCTAGCTTCGCTCCTATAATACCGATGCTTAACCCTAAGTTCCCAGTTGAACCGACTGCGATTTTATACTGGTTAAAAAATGTTCGGAAAGATTCAGAATGAAAAATGGAATAATCATCTTCTAGACGAATCATTTGATTTTCTAAAGCAAGTTGTTCGGCAAATTTTAATACTTCGTAAATACCACCTCTCGCTTTAATCGAGCCAGAAATAGGTAAGGCATGGTCACACTTTAACAATAGTTTCCCCTGTATGCTAACATCACCACTCTTTTGTAACCAATGTCTAAAATTCGATATGTTTTTAATATCCGATTCAATAATACCGTTACAGTATTCAGTTTCAGGAAAGGCTATTTTTAAATAAGACGAAAAGCGTTTAAGCCTTTGTTCTGCATCTAATACTTTATGAAAAGAAAAAGATTCTACTTTTTTATCACGGGCTTCAAACGGATTAAGCCACAAAACCTTTTTCAGAGAAGCGATTTTCTTCAGTAAAGGATGTTGTTGATATAATTGATTTATTTGTTTATTTTCCCTCACCGATTTCCTTCCCCCTTTACTAATACAGCTTTTTCACATATTCGTTGAAAGGAATTTTTAAAGTTTAAATTATTTTGTTCTGTCCTTTTTTTCGGTCCTTTTGTTCTTCCACCTGCACGCCTTAATTTTGCATTTTCATAACGGATAGCAAGCAACTGATCAATATTTTCTGACGTCATTTCTCGACCGTTTTGATCAACAACAAAGGCACCCTTAGCTATACACATTGCTGCAAGGCCATAGTCTTGAGTAATAACAATATCATGTTTATTGATTGCGTTTACCAATTTAAAGTCTACGGAATCCGGTCCTTTTGGTACTATAATTGTCATCGCATTTTCCCTTTCAATCCGATGGGAAGTATCACAGAATAAAATCGGTTTAATATCGTATTGAGATGCGACAGTTAGCGCTAAATCAATAACTGGACATGCATCAGCATCAATTAGTAATTGTAAAATCTCTAATCCCCTCCTATAATAAATCATTTTACATTGATTCCTTACATTATATTCTATCTAAATTAACAAATTAAATGTTCGAATTTTCGCTCAATAGATATTCATATTGAAAAGTTTATGGTACAATTTATTTCGACTACCGGAATAAGGGAGGAAAAGGAATGTTAAAAAGAAGCGAAGTTAAATTAGAAGAAACTTGGGATCTATCCCATCTTTTCGAAACAGAACAAGCCTTTGAAGAAGCAATGAAAAACGTTCTAAAAGTATCCAATCAAATTGAAGAAGAATTTAAAGGGAAAATCGATAGTGCAAAAAAAGTTACCTTAGTTCTAACAGCTTACCAAAATTTATATGAAAAAATGGTCCCTATTTCAACCTATGCAAGTCTTTCATTAAGTGAAGATCAAACAAATGATGAAGCACAAATGCGTTCAGCTAAAGTAGGGCAAAATTATTCAAAAGTTCGCGCTCAACTTTCTTTCATTACAAGTGAACTTCTTCAATTGAATGAAGACGTTTTAATGGAGGCTAAAAAGTTAGCACCTCAATTTGAACATTACATTGATGACGTGTTACGTCAAAAACCTTATCAATTGCATCCAGAAGCAGAAAAAGCTTTAGCCGCTTTCGGTTCTACCTTTGACGGACCTTATGAACTATATAATACGACGAAATTAGTAGATATGAAGTTTGATAATTTCGAAGTAAATGGGGAAAGTTATCCACTTAGCTACAATTCCTTTGAAGGAGATTGGGAATTAGAAAGTGATACAGCCATTCGCCGCGCTGCATTTGAAGCCTTCTCTACTAAGTTACGTGATTATCAACATACGACAGCTAAAACGTATGACAACCATTTAAAAATTGAAAAAACAGATGCTGATTTGCGTGGTTTCGATTCCGTTTTTGATGCCCTCCTTTTTGATCAAAAGGTTGACCGCGAACTTTATAATCGCCAAATTGATTTAATTACAACAGAGTTAGCTCCACATATGCGTCGTTATGCAAAGCTATTACAAAAAGTACATGGATTAGAGAAAATGACGTTTGCAGATTTAAAAATTTCTTTAGACCCGACATATGAACCAAAAATTTCAATTGAAGAATCGCGCCAATATATGCTCGACGGTTTAGCCGTTATGGGGGAAGATTATCAAAACATGTTAAACCGTGCCTTTGATGAGCGTTGGATTGACTTTGCTCAAAATCAAGGAAAGTCAACGGGTGCCTTCTGTTCAAGCCCATATGGGTATCATCCATACATTTTAATTTCATGGACGAGCCGTATGAACGAAGTGTTTGTCTTAGCCCACGAATTAGGTCATGCGGGCCATTTCTATTTAGCCCATGGCGAACAAAACATTTTCAATTCAAGACCATCTTTATACTTTATCGAAGCACCATCTACAATGAATGAAATGTTAATGGCCAATCATTTACTTGCAAATTCAAATGATCCTCGCTTTAAACGTTGGGTTATTTCAACAATTATTGCCCGTACTTACTATCATAATTTCGTTACCCATTTACTTGAGGCTGCTTACCAACGTAAAGTTTACGAAATCATCGATGAAGGTGGTAGTGTAAATGCATCGATTTTAAATCAAATTAAACGCAACGTATTAGAAGATTTCTGGGGAGACGCTGTTGAAATTACTGAAGGTGCAGAGCTTACTTGGATGCGCCAACCACATTATTATATGGGCTTATATCCATACACTTACTCAGCTGGACTAACTATCGCTACTCAAGTTTCTCAGCGCATTCTTCAAGAAGGAGAGACAGCTGTACAAGATTGGATCAATGTATTGAAAACTGGTGGAACAAAAACTCCAGTAGAACTTGCTAAAATGGCAGGAGTCGATATTACGACAGATCAACCATTAAAAGATACAATCGCATTTATCGGTTCTTTAATAGACCAGCTTGAACAATTAACAAATGAAATAGTAGAAGAAACAAAGGCATAAGAGGAAAAGGACTACACTGATCTATTTGAAAAAATAGATCATGTAGCCCTTTTTTTAAATTACTAATTCGCTATTTAATGACTGTTTATATAAAATAGATACACCGGTTTGAATAGCTGTTTTTCCAACCGCTTTTGCTACCACTTGAGCTACCCGTTCATCCATCGATTTTGGAATAATAAAGTCTTCACTTAACTCTTCATCTGATACTAATGAAGCAATTGCTTCTACTGCAGCTAACTTCATTTCTTCATTAATCGCCGTAGCTCTTACATCTAAAGCACCTCTAAATATTCCTGGGAAAGCTAACATATTATTTACTTGATTTGGATAATCTGAACGTCCTGTTCCAATAACACGAACTCCCCAAGCCTTTGCATTTTCATAGGTGATTTCTGGATTTGGATTTGCCAAGGCAAATACGATGGAATCAGACTTCATTGATTGTATATGCTCTTTCGTCAATAAATTAGCTACAGAAACACCAATAAATACATCCGCTCCAATTAATGCATCACTAAGACTACCTTGTAAATTTTCAGGATTTGTTAAATGGGCAATTTTATCTTTCATTGGATTCATTCCAGTTGGTCGACCACTATAAATAATACCCTTCGTATCACAAATAACAACATTGTTAAATCCTAAATGTAATAAAATACGTAAAATAGCAATTCCAGCAGCTCCTGCCCCATTAATGACAATTTTCATATGATCCATTTTTTTGCCCACTAACTTCATTGCATTCAACAAACCAGCACCTACCACGATTGCTGTTCCGTGTTGATCATCATGGAATACTGGAATATTACATTCATTCCGTAAACGTTCTTCAATTTCAAAACAGCGAGGAGCTGAAATATCTTCTAAGTTAATTGCACCAAAAGTTGGAGCAATTAATTTTACCGTTTGAACAATTTCATCAACATCCTTTGTATTTAAGCAAATTGGTACTGCATCTACATTACTAAACCTTTTTAGCAACAATGCTTTTCCTTCCATAACCGGTAATGCAGCCTCTGGTCCGATATCACCTAATCCTAATACTGCTGTACCATCTGTTACAACCGCTACAAGATTTCCTTTCATTGTGTAGTCATATACAGTGGACGGATCTTGTTGGATTGCTAAACATGGTGCTGCAACCCCTGGTGAATAAGCTAAACTTAAATCGTACGTATCCTTCAAAGGTACTTTCGAAACAATCTCCATTTTCCCCTTATGTTGACCGTGCATTTCAATTGATTTTTTCATTAAATCCAAAATACCCACCCTTTCCAAATTCCAATTTGGTTTATATAGTTTTGAATAATATCGCTTTAACAAAACAGAGTCAACAAAAAATAGCGAAAAATTACAAATCAAATTGACAAAACGTTATTATTACAATATTTATGCCATTTGCTCATTTTTTCACAACCACAATTTCAAACGTATTTTTCAATATTTTTATTTTATTAATATAATATTTGCAACCCCTTACTTTTTATAAAACTCTATTTCGTTGAATGCCATTGTGTGAAATAAAACACGTATTACTTTTTCAATCGTAATATGAAATCTTTCACAATGTCTTCTGTTCAAAATTTCACAAAAGCAACCCATCAGTTCACAATTTCGTCACATATTACAGTCAGACTTCATGCCTATTATTTATTTAGAATGATGCATTTTCTCCATTTAATCCAAAATGTTGTGGTCATTTTATTTAAATAACCATAAAAAACAGCACTCTTTAACAAAGAGTGCTGTTGAATAAAAATTGTGCTATTCATTTACACGTTCGATAACCTACTGAATAAAAGGCGCCATGATAAATAGGAAAACAGAAAGGGAGATAAGAGAACAACTTACCTTTTTGGAAAGTTTTATTTTCCCTTCCCCATCATAAAAACCTGAAAATTGAAGTTTATTTCTATACAATACGAAGAGCAATATGAAAATGGCTATTCCGACTAAAAAAACACCATTTGTATTCGTAATATCTACAGAAAATAATCGATAAATAATAGTCATCATGGCACTCATTATACTTCCGAGAATGAATGATATCGCTAAAATTCGAATTAATTCTAAAATTACTTTCAAAATGTCATTTCTCCTTTTTAATAAGCGACATAATTGTACAACGCTTCATAAAGATGATTTGTCCAATAAGAACTTAGTTATTGTCACCCGTTTCAATATCGTATTGTGTAATCCAGTCACTGTAACTACCGACATATAACTTTAAGTCATCGTATCCTAAATCAGCTAACACGGCATATAAAGGTGATGCCGTTACCCCCGAACCACAATAAACTACAATTTGTTCATCCTTTTGTACTTGCTGTTGTAATAATTCGTTCCCACGAAGGAATGTTCCTTCTTTCAACTGTTCCCAGTCAAAATTTTTCGCAGTCGGAATATGGCCAGCTACTTTATCAATCGTCTCTGTTTCGCCTAAATAACGCACCCTCGCCCGCGCGTCTAAAAGAATCGCTTTGTCAACACCATCTACGATCCTTTTCACATCTTGTCTTGTTGCATAGATGGAATCGTTCCAAGTAATTGAAAGCTGCGTCGGTGGAAAAACAGAAACTTCCGCTGATGATTGCCAACCTGCTTCAATTAAGGCATCATAGCCCCCATTTACAATAAAAACATTTGGGAAATTTGCATATTTTAACATCCACCATGCCCGGGCAGCAAAGGGAGCACCACCTTGGTCATAAACATAAATGGTATCTTCATAATTTAACCCAGATGTTTCAAATAAATTTTGTAGTTTTTCTTTTGACGGCATCGGATGACGCCCTTCTGTTTTTATCATATCGGATAAATCCCGTTCTAAATCCCAGAAAAGCGCCCCCTCTATATGAGCCTGTTCAAACACCTTTTGCCCCCAAAGTTTATCTTGCAAATTAAAACGCGTATCGATAAATCGTCCCTTTGTAACCTTTGAAGCATCAATAAACACATTCCCCATCTACTTTACCTCCGTCTTTTGTAATTCCGAATAAATCGTTTTCCAAGACGCTAATCGGCTTTCTTCTTGTAGTAATAGACGTTCTGTTTCAATTTGATTTAACGCTTGTTTCAATAAATGATCGTTTAATTCCTTCGTTTTTAAATCAATTAATTGGGCAGCCCATTGCAAAATTTGTTCTTTTTCATAATCTAAGTAACTTTGCGCATCTGGTTTCGTTAACTCCTCTAAAGTTGCTTTCAATTGTTCCTTCTCATTTTTCTCAAAGAAGGATTTTGCATTTTTAAAGTAAGATTTTACCGATGCATATTTTTTCTCGTCGTCAAACGGTCCTTTAAAATCTAACAAACTTGGTTCTTCGGACTCAAAGGAAATAAAGGAGAAGCTTGGGTTTAACTCTTTTAATGACCTTACTTCATCTTTGAATCGTTCTTGAATACGTTTTTGTATAAATTGGGCTAAACGGAAATTTGTCACCCGTAGTTCTTGGGCAAAATCAAATCTTAGAGCATGGATCGTCTCCTTTAACGCTTGTTCTAGCGCAGCTTGTGCTGGTTTAGATGAAAATGCTGAAGGATTGTACGCTTCTCTAAAGAAATCAGGATATCGATAATAAACGCGTTGCATAACGTAGTAAAGAAGTTCATCCAACTCTTGCTTCATATCGCTTTTTAACATGCTAGTAGAAGCACTACTATACGTTTTTTCTATATGCTGTTCCAGCTCTTCTAATTCTTTTAATCGCTCATCTTTTCGCTTTAAATTTTCTTCCGTCTGAGCAATTAAGTCAAATAGTCGTTGCTGTGTTTTTTCAACTTCCTCGTGCAATGCTTGTACCGCAATAGAGGCCAATTCTTCATTTAAGAAGTGATGGAACGATTCTTCAAACGGTTCCATACCTGAATGGAGATCGGTACCTTCCACTTTTTCCTTTAAGGCAAGTAAACTTGAAACACCAAATAATTTAGGGAATCGAATGCCAAATCGTTGAAGTTCTGTTTTAACATAATTTTTTACGTCCTCTTCTTCTTCTTTCGTAGAAGCAAGATCAATGGCGTTTACAATAAAGAACATTTTATCTAATTCAAAGGCATCCTTCACACGACCTAATTGAATTAAAAACTCCCGGTCAGCTTTTGCAAAGGCATGATTGTAATACGTAATGAACAAAATAGCATCTGCATTACGAATATAGTCAAAGGCTACTCCCGTATGGCGAGCATTTATCGAGTCTGCTCCTGGTGTATCAACAAGGGTAACACCCATACGAGTTAATGGACTATCATAATAAAAATCAATATTATCAACAAAGCATGAACGACTCTCTTCCGCAACAAAACGCTCGAACTCTTCCCGGTCTACACGTAAAGTTTGACCTAATTGGGATTCGTACGTTTTGAAACCGTGGGCAAAAGCACGGATAAAGGATTTGTGTACATTAAGACGTTCATCGGTTAATTGTACTGCAACGCCTTCTTCTGCCCGTTCAAATGCTTCTTGTAAAGAATGAATCGACATACCGATAGCTTCATAAGAACTACGGATATCTTCTAGTAACTGTTCTGCTGTTTTCAATTGAACATCTGCCGTTTCATGAGGATGTTCATTCGTTACAGGGCGAATTTTATTAATCGCCGCTGTCGTTGGATTTGGTGACACAGGTAATACTTTAGCCCCCATTAACGCATTGGAGAAACTCGATTTACCCGCACTAAATGCACCGAATAAGGCGATTGTAAAATCCTTTTTCTCTAAACGTTCAACCTTCTTCATTAAAAATTGAGCAACTTCTTCAAAGCCGTCAACTTTTTTCACTGCATTGGCTGTTCGAATCGCAGCTTGAATGACTTCACCGCTTTTTTCATTATAATGGGCTGTTTGTTGTACTGAATCCGTTTCTTCTTCCGTTTTGGACTCCTTAACAACGAGCATTGAAGGATCGAATGGTCGAATGTCTTTCAATGACTGCTCATAACTCTCCTGCCATGCTTTGTATTGGTTTGATGCTCCATTACGCGTATCTTTCGTTGCAGTTTTAATTTCTTTTTCAGCAAACTGTTTTTGTTCATCAACTTTTATTATCGATTGAATCGCTTCTACTTTTTCTTCTAACACTTTTAACTTTGCCTTTACTGGGGCAGAAAGTTGTTTAGAGGCATCTGCCAATACATCCTTTTGTAGATCTCTCCAAATTTCCGTTGCTTCAATGAAATATCTTTTCGTTGCTTCCGCTACTCGGTTAGCAAAGTTTAGAACGGCATCACCAGTTACTAACGAATCCTTTTTAACCTGTTGTTCAATTAAAGAAAATGGAACATCAAAGGCCATCGAATCGATGTTGCTAGCCCGTTCATCTGTCAATACGCCAACATCTTTTAATGATTGTTTCATTAAATTTTTTAAATGGCCAATAATTTGGGATTGTAAAATGACTTTATATTGCTCGTATACGTCTTGAATTCGGCGATTTCGTTCTTCTTCCGTTTTCTTCTTGGCAGAAAATAGACCACCCACTTTAAATCCTTGTTGAGTACTTTCAAGATACAACCGTAATTTCTCGCGGAAGTCAGCTGGGATAATAGCCGCATTCGAAAGTAATTCTTTACTTTTCTCTTTAAAGGATTCGTTCCAATTTTCAATGGAAAATAATTCTGTTTGAAGCTTTAATTTTTCGTATTGTTCCAAAATATCCTGATGATTTTCCCATTCTTCATCACTTAAAACATTTTCAGATTCGGTCAATAACTGTTGTTTTTCTTCCTCTAAATAATAGATATGTTCATTTTGTAATTTTAATAAAGTATTTTCCGCGGTAACAATCAACTGTTCTTTCCAATCTTTCATCGAATCTATCACGATTTTTTTCACCGTTTCAAAATCGTTATGAGGATGTTCAAAATCCCGCAATGAAGTGAAAAAGATCCCTTTAGGTTCAACGCCCCACGCTGCAAAGGAGTGATGAACGGACTGTTTAAAGTCTTCAAAGGAAAGTTCATAATCTTTATGTTTATCTATTTGGTTAACAATTAAATATACATTTGGATTGTATTTCATTAATTGCTTTGTAAATTGGAAATTCAACTCGGATTGAACATGGTTATAATCCATCGTATAGAAAACGACATCGGCAATATGGAGTGCTGACTCTGTCGACATCGCATGGGCATCATCGGTAGAGTCGACTCCTGGGGTGTCCATTACAGTGACCCCAAAAGGTAATGTGGAATCACGATGGCCAATTTCAATTTGGGATACGAGCTCACCGTTTTTACTTAACTCCTTAACCGTTTTAAAGTCATAACCTGCTTCAAATTTCACTGGTTTTTCATGATGCATATATACAATGGCATAATCTTCTTCCGATTTATGCACTTTGACGATATTTGCACTAGTAGGAATAGGACTTGCTGCTAATATGTCTTCACCTGATAACGCATTGATCATACTGGATTTTCCTGCTGAAAAATGACCAGCAAATCCAATAACATATTCCTTTTGTAACAGTTTACGGGCGAATAAATGAAGTTTTTCCATCCGTTCTGTATCTTCATTTTTTTTATAAATTATGTATTGTACAGCGGATTGCTGTAATAATTTTTCAATTTTTTCATCAAAAGAACTCATGCAAATAAATGCCCCTTTGTCTCATTTTTGTCACAATTATATACTATCATAATAAAAAAGACAAAATTCGCTACTAAAGAAATGAACAGAAAGGGAATTTTTTTGACATAAAAGGGGAGGGATTAAAAAATAATGATGATTGTTGGGGAATTAATAGGTAGAAAAGAATGTTTTATGATTTAATTGTTCTTTTTAGTACATAAGTACCAACTCCAACATAAATGACAATTGTTGCTGCAACAAATAAATAAACCACTCTTTCTTACCTCCTATAATGAGAATCATTTTCACTAATTATAATAAAAATTTTGTAAAAACGTCAAGTTCATACTACTTCCGACTTAAAAAGAATGTAAATTATAATAATTTTCATATACTATTATACTAGAACAATGGTAAGATAGGGAAAAATAGAAAAAAGGATGGATGATTTTATTGAATAATTCAAAACATATACAAACCGTTTTAAATGGATCCATTCATTCATTAAAAACGATTCTACCAATGGAAATGAATATTCAACCCCCTTCTGTATTAAATCAACCATACATACAAGAAGAAATGGGCGTTTTAATCGGTCTAATTGGAGATATTAAAGGAAGACTTGTTATTAATAGCAGTTCATCCACCATCAGCGCTATTGGTACTAAAATGTTTGGAATTCCAATCGAAGGAGAAATGTTAGAGTCTTTTACAGGAGAGTTTGGAAATATGTTTGCCGGAAACCTTTGTACCCATGTTGGTCAACAATCATTAAATGTTGATATTACACCACCAACGGTTATGGTCGGTACAACTAAACTATGTGGATTTGAAAAAGCATTTAAATTACCTGCCATGTTAGAAAATATCGGTCCCCTTACCATTCTATTTACGATCGACGAAGAGTAATAGATTGTTCCATTCTTTATTAAAACAACAAAAAGGATGACTTTTTAAGAGATTGATTTAAGGAGTCATTCTTGTTGTTGTTTTAATTGAAAATAAAAATCCTTCGCCTTTTATCTTATTAAACGACAAATAAATGTATTCATAGGTCATAAAAATTTTAACAATTTTCCTTTCAACAGTAGTTCAATTATGTGAAATTTCGTCATAAACTCCTTTTTAGAGTGAAACTTTCCCTTTTTCCTTCCGTATAAATGTTAAGGAGGTAATAGGATGGAGTTTCGTTCGAAAGTAGATAACTTTTTTGTTGTTGTTATATCCATTACGTTATTTATCATAATGGCTGTCTTTTTAATTCCTCTCATTTTAGATAATGACAAAACGTTAGTAGAAGTAATCATTGTCCTCTCTTTATGTTTCTTATCTATTGCCTTTATTTTATGGACGTCCTTTTCTATTAAATACATTTTTAATCCAGATACGTTACTCGTAAAAGGCGGACTTTTTAAAACTCGTATCCCTTATGAAGACATAACAAAACTAACAGAGACAACAGAACTCTTTACAGGTTATCGGGTGTTGGCATCAAAAGATAGCCTTGAGATCTTTTATAAAAAAGGTATTTTAGGGAGCGTTAAAATTTCACCTACAGATAAAAAACGTTTCGTTTCTGAATTAAAAAAACGATGTCCTAATTTATAGCATAAAGAAGAACCTTTTCTATGAAAAAAGCAAAAGTCCCATAATGGAACTTTTGCTTTTAAACTTTCACATCGGATTTACTGGTAAAATGTTTATAAACTCTGAACGATATATACTCTCCTCTTCGTTCAATAATAGGTGAATATCACCATAGTCATTAGATGTACGAATCAATCTTCCAATTCCTTGTTGGAGTCGTAATTGCATAAATGGTAATTCCACTTCTTCGAAAGGATTTTCGGCAAAGGCACGTTTCGCATCAAATAATGGATCTTGAGGTGGGAATGGTAAATCAAATATAATCACACGGGTTAATGCTTCCTCTGGTAAATCTAACCCTTCCCATAAATGGTATGAACATAATGTTTTTACTGTTCCCTCTTGGAAATCACGAATAATAGCCGATAATTCCCGATCACCTTCAAAGGCAACTGTTAACTTTGTCATCATAGACAATTTCGACTTAAAGGACAACATTGACTGTTTTGATTTAAATAATATTAATGTCTTTTGTCCATCCTGTAATAACTTTTCAACTTTCGATACTTTCTCCTCTTGCTTCAAGTCATGTAAATATACTTTCATCACTTCTTCATAATCAAATGGAGAAGGCACGCTAAAGGATTGATATTTTTTAATGCCTAAGCTATACGCAATATAAGAGAAATCTTTATTTACCGATAAAGTAGCCGATGAGAAAACAATCGGTATTTTTTTAGAGAATAATTTCTCTTCCAGAACATCTGTTATTAAACGAGGCATGATGACTAATGTTTCTTCCCCATCGGTTTCCTCTAACCAATCGACCGCATCTCCTTGAGCAATAAAAATACGGATTGCTGCTTCATATTGTTCTAGAAATTCTTCAGCCATATTTAATTCGTATTCTGGAATCATATATAATTCAGATTCAAATACAAACTCTTCTAATAATTTTTCAACATCAACGATTAATTGTTTCCCTAGTTGAAGTAAACGTTCTGACTTTCGAATTGATTTTCTGTCCTCTTCTGATGGTACTACATCGTCTCGTAATTGATCGAAAAATAATTCGTGATCATCTTGTAATTTCTCCATTGCATATAAAGTTTTTTCACGAACACCATCTACCATCAAACGTTCCAATAAGTTGACAATCGTATAACTTTGTACTTTAACCGTCATTGCATTTTGAGCTGCATATTCTAATAAATGTCCCTCATCTAAAACGATCATCGATACTTCAGGTAGCAATGGTAATTGACCTTCCCGTTCCCGTGATTCTTTCGTTGCTAAATGTTCCATTAGAAAATCTTGAGAACAAATAATTAAATCACTAGATTCACGATAATGGGCTCGGTGTAAAGTTTGACCGCATCGGTTTCTCATATCGCAAACTGAACATTGCATAATTGAGTTATAATTAACCTTTTGCCAATCTTCATCACTAACCGATGGATAGTCACTTCTCGCCCCAAAGGGACTCACCGTTAACATAGAACCTTGGGCATACACACCATCAGGAATAGACATGGCAATATCATCGATCCATTCTTCTGTTACTACTTTTTCAGTCTCTTCAAATCTTTTTAAACATAAATATTGATTGCGAGACTTTGCTAACCGAACATCAATCGTTAAACCGAGGTGTTCGGTTAATTTATAAATATCTCCACCCTCTTTAACAAGCTGGTCAATTAAAGTTTCATCTGCACACGCAATTAATGCTGGACGACCAGTATAACGGGCGTAGGAAATTGCCGGTAATAGATAGGCAATCGTTTTACCAGTACCAACACCGGCTTCTGCGAATAAAACATTTTTTTCTTTTAATGCCTGTTCAATTTGATATGCCATAAAAATTTGTTCATCACGACATTCAAATCCTTTTTCAGGCAATTCATCATATAAAACATCTCCCATCCAATCTCCAAGGGAGTCGAAAAAGGAACGATCTTTTGATAATTCAAACGGTAAAGACTGTCTCATTCTTTTATCTCCTTCATACTCACGTCTATTATAAAGACATGGAAACGGAAGGAGTATTTCTCCTTCCGTTCAATTTCCAATTTAATTTACTTTAAATTTTATCACGTTTTGACTTTTGACCCCAGTATTGAAATAAATCCGTACGAATAAATCCATTAAATAATTTACGTTTTTTTGTAGCCTTCTTGCCATAAAGCTCTTCAAAATTTTCCATTGAGGAAAGCATATATACGGACCAAGTTGGATAGTTTTTCATTATTTGTCCTAATGTACGAATAACGTTTTCAATTTCTTCCTTTTCTCCAATACGTTCCCCATACGGTGGATTGGAAATAATAACGCCATCTAACAGTTTTGTTGTAAAATCCGTTGCCTGCATTTGTTTAAACGTAATTAAATCACCAAAGCCTGCCTCAAGCGCATTACTTTGCGCAATCGTTACCATGCGATGATCAATATCCGAACCAATAATTTCGAGAGGTTGATCGTAGTTTGCTAAATCGTCCGCCTCATTTCGAGCATCTTCCCATATTTTTTCTTTCATCCAATTCCATTCTTCTGAAATGAATTCACGATTATAACCAGGTGCAATATTTTGCCCAATCATCGCAGCTTCCAACGGAATTGTACCGGAACCACAAAATAGATCAACAAAAGGTCTACTTGGACTCCATCTGGAAATTTTCACAAGAGCAGCAGCTAACGTTTCTTTTAACGGCGCTTCCCCTTGGGATTGTCTATAGCCACGTTTATGTAGGCCAGCTCCCGATGTATCAATCGTTAAAGTAGCTACATCTTTCAAAATAGAAACTTCAATTTTATATGTCGCTCCCGACTCATCTAAAAAGCCCAATCGCTTATAATGAAATTTCATTCGTTCGACAATTGCTTTTTTCACGATCGATTGGCAATCCGGAACGCTAAATAATTTCGATTTGACCGACTTACCTGATACTGGGAATGCCGCATCAACAGGTAAAAATTTCTCCCATTCAATTGCTTTTGTATTCTCAAATAATTGATCAAATGTGTGGGCTGGGAATTCTGCTACTACAATTTTCACACGGTCTGCTACACGTAACCAAAGATTACATCGAGCAATGGCGGTTTCATCGCCTTCAAAATATACTTTTCCATTTTCCACACGTGTTTCATAGCCTAAATCTTGAACTTCTTGGGCAACAATCGATTCTAACCCCATTGCCGCAGTCGCTACTAATTGAAATTTTGTCATTCTACAATTTCTCCTTGGTGTTGTTATTACGGTTGTGAAAAAAGTTCACGTAAATTGTAATTCTTTTAGTTAAAACAACTTGTTATATGCCAACCTCACCTTCAGAATAAAAGGATATTCTTAAATGAGAAAATTACGTTATTTATTAACTTTTGGGACCGATAATGTAATACGTATTGGAAAAATCAAATTCCATTTTATGTATTTAAACGATACCATTAGCATATTACCCTAAATTTTACTCTCCCATACACTAAAAGAAAAGCTCTCCAATAGGATGGAGAGCCTCTTATGTGAGTAAAAATTCTTAAATACATAATGAATACTTGTTCAAATAATCAATTTCAAGGTGATTTTTGAACAAGTATTTCTTAAATTTCTATCATTTCGCATTTAAATTGAATAGTTATCATAGAAATTCATAAGCCATGTTTTGTTCCCGGGTACTCAAACAGCCGAAGCCTCGTACGAATCGGGTAGTAATCATCTATCTACGAAAGAATACTCTTTCGTCCCTCCATCTGTTCATTTCCTTCAGGAGAGTGCCCCTACCATAATTTGGGTTTCTCACTCGTGGGGTTTACCTCGTTCCACCTTTATTGTTTCCAATAAAGCTACGTCACTGTGGCACTTTCAGGAAGTGTCAACCATATCATAAGACTTAGGTTTTCCTTCCGCCGTCAAGCTATAGCTTGCCTTACCTTATTTTTTCAGTAAGCACGAACACTACGGTCATCTCAGAGCCGTGTGAGCATGGACTTTCCTCTACAATTTAACATTGCAGCGATTACTCGAATTTGACTATGATAAAAGAATTATACTAAAAAATTATCACAAAAACAAGATGTTTAGTAAATTTATTCGTACAACTTACTGCCAAACACATGCTTTTCTAAATTTGAAAGACGTTTTAAAATATCAAAATTTGTATTTCCTGCTGGTGGTTGAACTTGTGATCGGCGAGATGCACTGTTTTCAAGTTCTTCTTTTAAACGTCTATTTTCAGCACGAAGCTCTTCTAGTTCTTCTACAACCTTTTCAAATACGTCATAATCCTCCATAATTTGATCTAAAAATTGATCGACTTGGTCAACACTATAACCTTTCATCGCCTTTTTAAATTCTTTTTCTAATATTATTTTTGAATTTAATTTAATTTCCATTCACATCGCCCTTCCATCCGATACGGTACATGATTCAATTATATCATATGAATATAATAAAAGGGATTCAAAGAAACTGTTTTAACAAAATTAACGGTAACTTTTTGAAAAAATTTGATAGAAGTATACCATAGAAGAAAAATGTCAGATTATGCGCTTACCCGGGAAATTATTTTTAAAATATTCAGGAAATAACTCCCCATTATTCCCATAATTGCTTGTACATTGTTTATAACCAACAATGTTAAAGGACATTCAAATAATGTTCTATTATATTTTACTTTTTAGTTTCTTTTCAACCCTTTGCAATCTTCTTGTCCAATTGATGACATACTTCATTTGTTGATCCTTTTTTATAAAAGATTGGCTCTCTAAAAGTTGCAATCCTTCATTTGTGTAATGTAATGCCCGTTCGTATTCTTTTAATTGATGTTCATATAAAATGGCAAGTTGCTCCAATACTTTTAGCTTTTCTCTATTGTTAACAAATGAAAGTGCTTTTTGAAAAGACTTGATAGCCTCTTCAACCATTCCATTGCGCTTTTGTTGAAAGGCTAAATAATAATGGGCAAGACCAGCCTCTTCTGTTTGATAATTTTCCGTTACAGTCGTTAACACTTGTTCACTTTGTAGAGGTTGTTTTAAATCACCATACCATTTTCCTATGTTTGTATACGTAGTAGCAGACTCTTCCCATTCTCCTTCAAGCAATAGGTTTGTGGAATGGATATAGAGTGTCACTAAAGATAAAAGGTCCCATTCATTGTGATATAGTACCTTCATTAAAGCAGATGCATTTCCGCTTTTGATAGCGTCTGTATAAATAATCGGTGCTAAAAATCCCGGAATGTCACCATTTCTTCTAAATCCGAGTTTTTCTTCCTCGACTTTTGTTAATTTCATTCTTTCCAAATTATTTTTCCATATTCGTTTCGAACTGTGTAATAAATCGATTTGTCGAGGATTTCGTAATTTCGGTAAAACATTTTGGTTTAATGTCCATCTTGTTTCTAATTGGGGCCAATCAAAACTTTTCCCATTATAAGATACAATCGTTTTTGACTGTTGCCAAAATTTAGATTCGAATAAAAACGCTGCTTCATTTGCAGGATCTGCTAATACATACTGGGTAAGGACAAATTGATCCTCTTCTACACTTAATAAGCCTAATAAGAATATGTTTGTCCCTACCCCTTTTAAACCCGTCGTTTCTGTATCAAAAAATAGGACTGGTTCATCTATATGAATAGCATAAGGATGTTCAACAGTCGCCTTCTGCCATTTTTCAACAGCATCAAAAAATAAGCCTAACTTATAAAAACCGTGTTGAAACGTAAAGGGATACGTCACTTCCCTTTTAAATAAAACGCCAAAATCATTTTCAACTAATGCAAGTCCAGCTTTTTGCCATTCATTTATATAGAAAGGTTTTTCTGGTTTTTGAAAAGTAGGTTTATTTTTAGGCTGTTCTTTCTTTTTCCCAAGCATTTGTTTTAATTGCATCATTTTATTTTCGTATGACATGGAGCTCATCCTATTTCATTTAATAAAATTGATAGTATTTTGATGACTTTTTGTTTACTTTCACTAAAGCTATCTTGTGCGCCAATACAAGAAGGACATCCGTTTTGACAAGGACAATTTTGCACATGACCAATCGTTTGCTCAATTATCGGTACTAAAATGTCGTACACCCTTTCGCTTAACCCGATGCCTCCAGGATAACTATCATAGATAAATAGTGTAGGTTTATCATTATGAACGGATTTCACTTGAGGTACAACCGTTAAATCGTTCCGATCGCACTGAATATACAGAGGAATAAAAGACCCAATTGCATAACTAGCGCCAGTTAAAGCATCCGTTAACATTTCCTCTGACCAATTTTCTGGTAAGTTAAAGGACAGCCACGTAGCATTTGTATGCATCTCAAGGGGTGGAATATGAATTTTCCCTGAGCCAATATTTTCGTGGGTTTGGAAACGGATTTTTTTAAAGATTGTTGGAATCGCTAGTAAACTAATATCTCCATAACTAACTGACGCGGTTTTATGCTGACTTGTTTTATCTTCATTTAAAACTTTTAACTCAACAGCTAAATTCGCATCAGTAAAGTAATCCACATCTACTTCACGAACATAGGCTTTTTTCTCTTCCCAGTCGAGCATTTCTACCTGGAATTGTGTTCCTTGGTGAAGATAGATTGCTTCTTCATGTAGAAGGGTCATAGCGCTATACGTATCCATTTCACCGATAACCTTCGTTCCTGCTGGCACCGTTTGATCAATAATGACTACATTTTCTTGGGAAGCAGAGCGCAAACTAATTTCATGGGCTGGGAAACGTTCACTCATCCAATACCAGTTTGAACTAGTTTTCACTAATACACCTTCATCTTGTAAAAACTCAAGTAATTCTTGTACTTCAAATTCCCCGTAGCTATCTGTAATAGAAAATGGTAATTCAAAAGCGGCACATTTTAAATGATCCATTAAAATAAGAATATTATCTGGATTTATTAACGCCTCTTCTGGTGAACTACCTAATAGATAGGTAGGGTTGTTTACGACATATTGGTCTAATGCAGTGGAATTTGCCACATAAATAATTAAAGCCGAATCTTGTCTACGCCCTGCCCGTCCAGCTTGTTGCCACGCACTAGCGATGTTACCCGGATAGCCTGTCATAATACATGCTTGTAATTGTCCGATATCTACCCCCAATTCCAATGCATTTGTACTTACTACAATTTGGATTGTACCGTCCCTTAATCCTTTTTCAATCGCCCTGCGTTCCGTTGGTAAATAGCCTCCACGATAGCCGCGAATAGATTCATCTTGAATTTTATTTT
Organism: Lysinibacillus halotolerans; assembly: GCF_003711845.1. Lineage (GTDB taxonomy): Bacteria > Bacillota > Bacilli > Bacillales_A > Planococcaceae > Ureibacillus > Ureibacillus halotolerans. The sequence goes on along the minus strand of NZ_RHLQ01000005.1, from coordinate 42,613 downwards.
TCGTTAAACTTTTTAAATAAGTTACGAGCATTTCGACTCGAACTCTGGATTTGGCAAAAACAATTGTTTGAATACCTGCTTCAAATAATCTGGTCGCCAAATCACGGACTTCTAATACACTGCTTCGTCTAACACCAAAGGTCGGATGCACAATTGGAGGATTATAAAATAAAAATGTTTTTTTACCGACTGGTGCACCAGATTTGGCGATTAGTTCATGATTGGTATTTGTTAATTTTTCAGCCAATTCTTTCGGATTTTTAATCGTAGCGGATGTACAAATAAAAATTGGGTCACTTCCATAAAAAGCACAAATACGTTTTAAACGTCGGATAACATGGGCTACATGACTTCCAAATACCCCTTTATATGTATGTAACTCATCAATGACAATATACTTTAAGTTTTCAAATAAGGAGACCCATTTCGTATGATGGGGTAAAATTCCCGAATGTAACATATCAGGGTTTGTCATAACAATATGGCCTGCTTTTCTAATTTTTTGTCGAATTGCAGGTGCTGTATCACCATCGTACGTATAACTTAAAATTTCCTCTTCCATATCCTCGATTAAATCATTTAAATCGGCCTTCTGATCTTGAGCTAATGCCTTTGTAGGAAATAAATAAATGGCCCTACTCGATTGATCTTCTAAAATTTTTTGCAAAACTGGTAAATGATAGCAAAGTGATTTTCCAGAGGCAGTTGGTGTAACAGCAGTAAAGGATTTACCATTGACTGCATAATCAAAGGCTTCCCGCTGGTGAGTATATAATTGCTCTATTCCTCTTTTATTTAATGCTTTTTTTATAGAGGGATGAAGTTCGTTCGGAAATTTGGAATAACGTGCCGGAGTTGCTTCAATTGTTTGCCAATGGACGATATTTTGTTTTAATTGTTCGTCATATTGCCATTCGATTAATAAATCATCGATCGTCCGTTTTTTACTAAACATCCTTTTCACTCTCCCCTTCTAAATAACGTAAAAAGAAAGATAACGTGTAATGGACGGATTGGACAGACTGGATAAATCGTTTTTTACTTGTCTCCTTATAAAAAGATTGTACGACAAATTGATTCATTGCATCGACAACGTTTTGTATTTGCGACTCATGCATATATTTCGGTCTGTTTTCTTTAATCCAATTTAACGCATTTTGTTGCCACTCTATTAATAAAGATTGTATGTTATCTGCAAAAGGTTTTACTTCTTCAAAAAATTGAGGTGTTGCGTCAAGTTCCCGCTGTTTATAAAAACGGTTTATTGACGCATCACACTCGTATATTAACTGTTTCGTTTGTTCGATTAATTCCATTTTTAGTACCCTCTTAAGATTCCTATTTTGTTTCTTAAGTGTACCAAAAACTAAGCTAATTCTCTAGCAATAGGGGAACAAGTATTCTTTACATGATAATGCTTTTCTGCTAAGCTTACTTTTTGATAAGTGCTTCCTAGTTGAGAGAAAAATTGGTTATGAATGTATGCCCGTTCGTTTTCAATTTTAGCTGTCATCATTTGGTCGATGTAGTCAATTTGCGAAATGAGTAGTTGAATTCTATTCATTGTCATTCCTCCTTTGACAAATAGAATTCATTGAAAGCATTCAAAACCCTTTCCACTTGTCAAAACTAGACATAGGTTGCTAAAACAACATATTTTTCGATATAAAGTTTCTCTTAAACTTTATCGTAAATTTATTTAGCATCTATTTCTCCATAAACTATTTCATATAATAGTAAAAGTCTAGTCATATATTGATTATAGTTACCTCCGATAGTCTATCCTAATAGAAGAGGTACTTAGCTTAACTTTGATAAAATTATGTTAAACTTGTTGGTAGAAATGATCTTTCAAAAAGGAGTGCTTTTCGTGATACATTATCCAAATGGCAAACTATATCAGCCGAGTGAACCCCTTTCGAAACCGGCAAAACCAGTTAAAAAAAAGGAGCTTTCATTTAGTAATCGCGGAAAAACTCTTGAAGATGAAATTAATGAAACGAATACCTACTATTTAAATCAACAAATTGCAATCATTCATAAGAAACCTGTTCCGGTTCAAATCGTCAAAGTAGAGTACCCGTCACGGAGTGCAGCAGTTATTCGTGAAGCCTACTTTCGAACGCCATCTACAACTGATTACAACGGTGTTTGGAACGGATATTATATAGATTTTGAAGCGAAGGAAACCGAGAGTAAAACGTCCTTTCCTTTAAAAAACGTCCATCAACATCAAGTTCTGCATATGAAAGATGTGACAAATCAAAAAGGAATTGCCTTTACTATCGTAAAATTTTCAACTTTAGATCGTTATTTCGTGGTTCCTTTTTCTGTACTTCATGATGCTTGGAGGCAAATGGAAAAAGGTGGGAGAAAATCTATACCATTATCAATATTCGAAACACAAACTATTGAAATTAGGCCTGGATATAATCCACGAATAGATTACTTATCCGCAATAAAAAAACTGATTACAAACGAAGAATAATAGATTGTTAAAGCGAGGAGATTATTTTGACTGAGAAAAGACGCACTCGTGAAGAGTTAAAACGAGAACGCGAACTACAAAAGAAAAAACAAAAAAAACCAGCAAGTTCTTGGATAAAACGAATTATCATTACAATTCTTATCATTGGTGTTGTCGGATTATTAGGTGGTGCTGGGTTATTTGCCTATTATGCTAGTTCAGCTCCCGAGTTGGATGAAGAACTTTTAAAAGATCCGATTTCTTCCGAGTTTTATGATAAGAATGGTGAGCTATTTGCAAAAATTGGTGCAGAAGACCGTAAATATGTAGAATACGATGATATTCCTCAAGAAATGATTGACGCTATTTTAGCAACCGAAGACTCACGATTCTTTGACCATTTCGGTCTTGATATATGGCGTTTAGGTAGTGCCGTCATTGCAAACGTTACGCAAGGTTTCGGTGCACAAGGGGCAAGTACGATTACCCAACAAGTTGTAAAAAATTCATTTTTAAGTAATGACAAAAAGTTAAAACGTAAAGCACAGGAAGCATGGCTTGCGATTCAACTAGAAAAACATTATTCAAAAGAAGAGATTTTTGAAATGTACTTTAACAAAGTACTTATGTCTGGAAGGGTTTATGGATTTGGAACTGCTGCTGAATATTTCTTTGGTAAAGAATTAGATGAATTAGAATTGGATGAAATGGCTTTACTTGCAGGTATCCCTCAAAGTCCGAACAATTATAATCCATTCAAAAATCCTGACCGAGCGAAAGCACGACGGGATTTAGTACTTGATTTAATGGTTCAACACGAAAAAATTACAGAAGAACAAGCTGCTGAAGCGAAAAAAGTTGAAATTGCTTCCCGCGTTTTACCGGAAGAAGAACGTCAAACTGTAACAGGCACAAAATATGATGCCTTCTTAGATGTTGTATTAGAAGAACTTGAAGAAAACGGAGATGGAGAAGCATTAGCTGAAGGAATAAAAGTTTATACTACTCTTGACCCTAATGCTCAATCGGTTGTAGAAAATATTATGAACGATTCTGAAAACTTCCCTACTGAGGATATTCAATCTGGTGTATCTGTTATTGATACAAAAACGGGTGAGATTCGTGCAATTGGTGGCGGAAGAAATTACGGAGCAGAGAGAGGTTGGAACTATGCAGATGATTTAAAAGATCGTCAACCAGGTTCAACAATGAAACCTTTACTTGATTACGGTCCTGCCATTGAAAACTTAAAATGGTCAACTGGTCAAACGATTGTGGATGAAAAAATGACTTATTCTAATTCAGATAAAGTCATTACGAACTGGGATAATAAATATTTGGGCACAATGACCGTACGTGAAGCATTATACCAATCACGTAACGTACCAGCCGTTAAAACATTACAAGAGGTTGGAACAGATGCAGCAAAAGAATTTATTAGTAAATTAGGTATCGAAACTGAAGATGTATATGAGTCTGATGCAATTGGTGGCGGAGCGATTTATATGTCCCCTATCCAAATGGCTGCTGCCTATGCTGCATTTGGTAATAATGGTATTTATAACGAACCAACTACGATTAAAGAAGTTGAGTACCGTGACGGTTCAAAAAAATCTTATAAATCACAACCAGAAGTGGCGATGAGCGACTATACAGCCTATATGGTAACAGATATTTTACGCGATGTCTTAAGTGATAAACCGGGAGCTTCAGGTTCCGCTGCTGCAGTACCTGGATTAGATATTGCAGGTAAAACGGGTACAACCAATTACTCCCCTGAAGACTTTGATAAATTCAATTTACCAAGTAGCAGTGTACCTGATTCATGGTTTGCAGGCTATACAACAAATTATTCAATAGCCATTTGGAGTGGTTACTCTCAACGTTCCGAACCGATTACTACTTGGGATGAACGTCGTTTACCACAAAGATTGTTTAAATCAATTATGAGCCAAATATCTGATGATGTTGAAACATCAGACTTTAAAAAGCCAAATTCTGTTGTAGAAGCAACAATTGAAGTCGGAACAAATCCATTACAATTAGCAAGTGAATATACACCAAATGAATTACGAAGAACAGAATTGTTTGTTAAAGGGACTGAACCATCTCAAGTATCAGAGAAATACGAAGAGATTGAATTAGATGCCCCTACTAAATTACAAGCGAAGTACAATGAAGAAGGAAGTACTGTTGACTTAACTTGGGACTTTAAAGCGCCTAAAGGGAATGAAGATTTGGATGTTTCCTTTGAAGTATCGATGACTGTTGATCAAGAACAACCTGTAGTCGTGAATACAACGTCCGATAAACAATTACAAATTCCGAATATCGAACCTGGACGTAATTACACATTCTCTGTAGTCGCCGTTTCTGATGATATCCGAAGTGAACCAGCAACCGTTTCAATTTTCATTGAAAATAAAATAGAAGAACCGGAAGTTGAAAAACCAGAAAACCCGAATAATGGAAATAACGGGGATGGAAATGAAAACAACGGGAATGGTAGTGGAAATGGGAATGGTAACGGGAATGGTAATGGTAACGGTAATGGTAATGGTAACGGAGACGATGGTAATTTAGATGACTGGTTTGGACCAGGAGAAGATGGTGAAAACAACGGGGATAATGGCGGAGAAGACGTCAGTGAGGATGGTAATGGCGAAATAGAAGCTCCTACTGTACCGACTGACCCGACTGAAACACCAGAATAATAAAAAGGAACATCAATCAGATGAAAATGATTGATGTTCCTTTTTTCTTATGATTTAATTCTTAGACGAGCTAATCGCTTCTTTAATTCTTTAAATAATTCATCCAATTGACGGTAGCAAGCATATTGACCTGGTCTTGCTTTAATAAACAAAAGCCGTTCCATTCCGTTGATTGGAAGAACTTCATACTCTTCCTTTTCATCCAATGTTGGTTCACTACTTTGTGAGCTGTTCAATACACAAGCTTCAAATAGCACAATTCCTTTATCCATTAATGATTTCGCTTCGCCACTACGTTGATCGTGGGCTTGATGAATAAGCTGACTTAGTTCCTCCCATTGTGCAAAATAAGGTTCAACCTTCTCCTTTTGAATTGCTTCAGGTCTTACTTTAATCAACGTTTTTCACCAAACCTTTTTTCAAACGTTTCTGCCCTTCTCTACAAATGTCTAATAACGGGCACGTATGACATTGGGGATTTTGAGCTTTACAATGATAACGACCAAAGAAAATTAACTGATGATGGGTTTTAGACCAATTTTCCTTTGGTGTTTTTTTCATTATCGTTTCTTCAACTTCCAACACCGTATCTTTTAAACGACATAACCCTAAACGTTTCGAAACACGTTCTACATGTGTATCTACTGCAAGGGCTGGTATATTAAACGCAACTGACAAAACAACATTTGCAGTTTTACGTCCAACACCGGGTAATGTAACGAGTTGTTCACGACTTTGTGGAATTTCTCCATTAAAATCGGTAATTACTTTTTCACATAAAGCTTGAATATTTTTAGCTTTATTACGATAGAGACCAATCGAACGGATATCATTTTGTAATTCTTCCAATGGTACAGCTAAATAATCTTCAGCCGTTTTATACTTTTGAAATAAAGTCTTCGTTACTTTATTGACAAGTACATCTGTACATTGGGCTGACAATAATGTAGCAATTGTTAACTCAAACGGGTTATCGTGTACGAGCTCACAATGTGCATCTGGAAACATTTCGTCCATCACGTTTAAACAATGCTCCCACTGTTTTTTCGTAAGCATAATGTACCCCCTATTCTCTTTCTTCTAACCAGTTATAAAAGGAAACTTTATTTTGATTTTCTTGCGTCGTCGACTTTTGCTTTTGTTGCACGACGGTTGTTTTTTGATGAAATTGTTCTGTATGATTTTCAACTTGTTTGAGTGAAGTAATATTTTTCTTTTTCCATTCAAATAAAATCCGATCAATATATCGTAAGGAAAGTTTTCCAGCTAGAACTGCTTCTTTTAATGCTGCTTTAATAATTGCTGGGGAGTGACGATCTGCGTCTAACCACATCGAAATCGTTTCAATTTCCATTGGTGATAGAAGGCGCCCAAATTCTTGTTCAAATACTGAAAAAATTTCCCCTTCTTCATTTTTCACTTTTTGAGATTCTTTCTGCATCGCTTGTGATTCGATATAATCCAAAATTCTTTCCCATAATGGGAAAACCGAATATTTTTCAAATAATCTTCCACTGCCATCGATTCCTTGGCTAATTTCTAAAAAGCCCTTTTGTAAAAGACGCTGCAGTTTTAATGAAATATCATTTTCGTTAACATGAAAACGTTTCGCAATATCCGTTGGGGTTGGAAAATCATTGCCCTCAGAGTGAAAAGCTAATAAATGCAATAAAAGTAATGCTTCATCATCAGTTATCTTTAAATCTTTATAGTGTTGAAAAAAAAATTGAGGAACTGTTACATTCCCCTGCTCTGTCCACGTACGGAGTCGCTGTCCTTTATCGTTCATAAGAAGACTCCTTTCTATTCTTATAGTAAGGAAAGCGCCCGTATATACGGACGCTTTTTATGTTAGGAAAAAATCTTCCTTATTTATTATGGATATAAACGATTTAAAAGTCTTGGGAATGGAATACATTCACGTACGTGTTCTGCACCACTAATCCACGCTACAGTTCGTTCTAATCCTAAACCAAAACCGGAGTGTGGTACAGACCCTTGTTTACGTAAATCTAAATACCAAGCATAGGCAGATTCATCTAAGTTATGTTCTGCAATGCGTTGTTTTAACAATTCATAATCATGAATACGTTCAGATCCACCAATAATTTCACCGTAACCTTCTGGTGCAATTAAGTCTGCACATAATACAACATCATCTCTTTCAGGATGGGGCTGCATATAGAATGGTTTAATTCCTACTGGGTAGCAAGTGATAAATACTGGTTTATCGAAATGCTCGGCTATTGCCGTTTCATGAGGTGCTCCAAAGTCATCTCCCCATTGGATATCTGTAAATCCTTGTTCATGTAGGAACTTAATCGCATCATCATAAGTAATGCGTGGGAATGGTGCTTGAATGTTTTCCAATTTAGAAGTATCGCGTCCTAATCGTTCTAATTCCAATTTGCAATTTTCAAGTACGGATTGAACAATATAAGATACATATTGTTCTTGTACTTCTAGATTTTCTTCAAATTCAACAAATGCCATTTCCGGCTCAATCATCCAGAACTCAATTAAATGACGGCGAGTTTTGGACTTTTCTGCACGGAATGTAGGACCGAAGGAGAATACTTTTCCTAAAGCCATAGCCGCTGCTTCCATATACAATTGACCAGATTGAGAAAGATACGCATCTTCATCAAAGTACTTTGTATGGAATAGTTCTGACGTTCCTTCAGGAGCAGAACCTGTTAAAATAGGCGGATCGATTTTAACGAAACCGTTGTTATTGAAAAATTCATATGTAGCTCGGATAACTTCATTACGAATTTTCATGATGGCATGTTGTTTTCGTGAACGTAGCCATAAATGACGATTGTCCATTAAAAATTCGACACCATGTTCTTTTGGTGTAATAGGATAATCCACTGCAGCATGAATCACTTCAATATCCGTTACGGCAAGTTCACATCCAAAACTAGAACGAGTATCTTCCTTAACTTGTCCAGTAATATACATAGATGTTTCTTGAGTTAAACCTTTTGCTGTCGCAAATAGTTCTTCCCCTACTTCCTCTTTTACGATAACTCCTTGAACAAAGCCTGAGCCGTCACGTAATTGTAGAAAGGCAATTTTTCCACTTGAACGTTTGTTCGATAACCAAACGCCTAATTTTACAGTTTCGCCAATATGATTTGGCATGTCTTGAATCATAATTTTCTTCATATTGTTCCTCCACAAAGGACTAATTTTATCAAATTGTCGTTTCGTACTTCCAACTTGTTTACAAAATTAGTCTTGCCATTTTGATTTTACGAAATGATCGATACGTCGAACTGCTTCTTCAAGTAACTCTAAAGAAGTTGCATAACTTAAACGTACAGTTGTTGGTACGCCGAAACCTGAACCAGGTACTACGGCAACATTCGCTTCAGTTAGAAGTGCAGTCGCGAATTCATCTACGGACCCGTATCCAGTTTTTTCAGCTGCTTTTGCTACATCTGGTAAGAAGTAAAATGCACCTTGGGGCTTCACTACACGGAAACCAGGAATCGCATTTAATTTCGGATAGATTGTTTCTAATCGTGTTTCAAATGCTTTTCTCATTTCTTCAACGGAATCTTGTGAGCCATTATAAGCCTCAATTGTTGCATATTGAGAAGTAGTAGTTGGATTCGATGTTGAATGGGATGCCAAATCAGCCATCGAATTAATAATTTGAGCATTTCCAGCAGCATATCCAATTCTCCACCCAGTCATAGAATGGGATTTCGCTACCCCATTGATGACAATCGTGCGTGACTTCACTTCCTCAGAAAGTTGGGCAATTGAAAAATGTTCAAGTCCATTGTATAGAAGTTTTTCATAAATTTCATCCGATACGATTATAATATCTTTTTCCACTGCAACTGCAGCTAATTGTGCTAATTCTTCACGAGTATAAACCATACCAGAAGGATTGCTTGGTGAATTAATGATGACGGCTTTTGTTTTGTCAGTTATTGCTTCACGTAATTGAGATGCTGTAATTTTATAATTTTGTTCACTAGTACTTTCAACGTAAACCGGTACTCCACCCGCTAATTTCACTTGTTCAGGATAAGATACCCAATATGGAATTGGAATAATGACTTCATCGCCTTCATTCAAGATGACTTGGAATAAAGTATAAAGAACATGTTTTGCCCCAACACCAACAAGAATCTCATTCGGTTTGTATTCTAAATTGTTGTCTCGTGCTAATTTTTCAATGATTGCTTGTTTTAACGCAGGAAGTCCACCAGCTGGAGTATATTTCGTATGTCCGTCATACATCGATTTTGCAGCGGCATCCAGAATATTCTTTGGTGTATTAAAGTCAGGTTCTCCTGCTCCTAACCCAATTACATCAATTCCTTGTGCTTTTAATTCTTTTGCCTTTGCCGTAATCGCTAAAGTTGCTGATGGTGTTAAAGTTTTTACACGATTGGCTAATAATTCTTTCATCAAAAATCTTCTCCTCTACAAGTTCAAAATACGTTTCCACCATTGTCCGTCTTCAAATAAAATGTAGACATAGTTCAGTTTGTCTGAGTTGTTTTTATAAGTAATTTCCCAAACTGGACCAACTTCTTCATAGCCCAATTTTGTATGAAGGATTTCTTTTACTTCCTCTTCTTTACTTAAAACAGACAACGCTTGCTTTTCAGTAATACCATCTTTTAAATTTACTTCCTGAATTGCTTTCTCTTCTAAATTGATTGGAACAAATAGTGCCTTTTTGTTACCGTCCTTATCTTCACCGAATACGGTAACGTATGGTTTATTACCATTATAAACATATGAGTCCGATACAGCAGCTAGTGAGTCAGAAGATAATGCCAATTCTTCTGCTTTCGTTTCAATTTCATCAAATGGTGCATCAGATTTCCAAATTACGAGAACCGAAATGACAAGTGCCAAAGATAGAATAAAAACGGAAATGAAAATTATCCAGTTCTTCATCGGATCACCTTCGAAATTTGTACAGTTTTATTATTCATTTTTGTCAACCTGCTTTCTTTTCCCATCTTTGTTATTATACCAATGTTCTATCTCTAAAACCATATCTTGTAGAGGTAGTTTATTAACAGAAATTTGCGGTAATGCACGTAAAAATTCTACTCCATACGATTTTGTGTCAATTCTTCTATCTAACACAACAAATACGCCCTTATCTTGCGACGCTCTTATTAATCTACCGAAACCTTGTTTAAATCGTAATATCGCTTCCGGCAATGATAATTCAGTAAAAGCATTTCGACCTTGTTGTTGTAGACTAATCGATTTCGCTTTAAAAGTTGGTTCCTCTGGTGCTGAAAAAGGTAAGCGGACAATAACAACGGACGATAGACCATCCCCTGGAACATCTACACCTTCCCAAAAGCTATTTGTTCCAAATAACACCGAATGGCTGAACTTTTGGAACGACTTTAATAAGCGCATACGGCTACCACTTGTTACGCCTTGGGCAAACAGCATATAGTCATAGAGCAATTCACTTTCTTGAATTAGCTCTACCGTCTTTTTTAACATATCTTGTGATGTGAAAAGAACAAAACATCTTCCTTCTGTAGCTCGGACAATTCTCGTAATAGCTAGAGCTACCGATTCAATATAATCCGTTTGGGACACCGATTGAATATCTGGCATATCGTTTACAACATATGCTTTTGCCCCTTTATAATAAGAGGCTGGTGCCTGCAAAACGATCATTGGTACCCTTTCATCAATTCCTAATTGATTCGCAATAAAACGTTCGTTTTTTGGAACAGTTAAAGTTCCAGAAGTCCAAATAACAGCAGAAGTCTTTCGTATAGACTCAAATAATTGTTGAATGGTTGCAGTTATACTAATAGGTTTTTTGAGCACACGAATACTACCAGGTAAATTTCTTCGATCAATTTCAATCCAAGCCGTATAATCGTTATCAGTTTGTAGGAAAATTTCATCCCATTCCGTTGCCTTCATTTTATATTCGCGAACGAAAAAGTCCCACTGCTCTAATATTAATTGATGTTCTGGAGCAATTTGTTCGATATCCTTTTTGAACATGACAGATATTTGCTCAGCTAAATCAACCCAACCTTGCAAGGCAATCGAAAAGTTATTCATCGTTTCACGATTTGTTAAGATATTGTGTACAAAGGCAATTTGTTTTGATTCAAACTTGGAAGGTAATGACGTTTTTTGCATATGATATAGAATTTCTTGTATTGTTTTATCAAATAATTCAACCATCTGCATAAATTTCTTCTCTAATTGTTGGAAATAAGTTAACGGAACCCTTTGTTTTTTCAATGCAATTTTTTGAAAGATAGAAAATAACTGATGATCAGAAGCATAACCGATTTGACCAAATAAATATTTCCAATTCGTATAGGAAAAGATTGCTTGATCCCGTTGTACAGCAGCTTGCACAAATTGATGGGCTTCATCGATTATCCAAGCATCAATTTGATTAAAAACTGGTTCATGACGTACAAGATCTGCTAATAACATCGAATGGTTTGTAATAATTAAATCTGCATGTTCGCTTTCTTGAATCGCTCGATCATAATAATCAAAAAGCTGTTTTTTCTTTCCATATTCTGCATTTTTACGAATTTTATCGATGAACAGTTGACCTCCACCGGAACAATTTAATTCGGATAAATCTCCTGTTTCGGTCTTTGATAACCATACAAGTACTTGAAGGGTTGTTAATGTTTCGTCGTAAGATAAATCATTACTTTTCATTAATTGTTCAAACACAACAACATCTACATAATTTCTCCGCCCCTTTAATAACGTTACGTTAATTGGACAGCCTAGAATTTTTTCTACCTTTGGAATTTCACTGCTTAATAATTGTTCAAGTAAGTAGGTCGTGTACGTACTAATACATACTTTTCGATTGTTTTGTTTAGCATAGATGATTGAAGGAATTAAATAACCAATCGTTTTCCCAATACCTGTTGATGCTTCAATCATCACTTCAGATTTGTTATTTAAATGTTCCCAAATGATATCCATCATTTGATATTGTTTCGGTCGTTCTTCAAAATGCGACAGCGCTTTTTTAAATAATGTACTTTTTTCCGCGCTCGTGGCAGGAAAATCAATTTGATGGCGTATCTTCTTATTAGTGGCGTACGGTTTCTTTAAAGCCAATTTTTTATAATAAATAAAGTCATCTTCGTTCGAGACAGTACTTCGACTGATTTGCAATGCTTCAAAAAACAATTGGGATAAATTCGATTTTAATCGAAAGGACTTTTTATGCATTTGTTCTAAAGTCGAAAGAGGCAAAACTAAAAGTTCTTCCCAACATGTTTTTAACAGAAAGGCACATGCCTTAGCATCATCATCTGCCCGATGTGCATTAGTTAAAGGAATATTTAATTCTGCTGCTAAATCTCCTAGTTTGTAGCTTAAAGCCGAGGGAAATAAAATTTTTGCCAGCTCAACCGTATCAATTTTCTTTCCATTCCATTTCGGCAATCCGACTCGTTTAAACTCCCCTTGTAAAAAGGAAAGATCAAAATCGGTATTATGGGCAACAAAAATAGCATCTTGTATCAATTCATATATCGTATCTGCATGAGCCTCAAAAGGTAATGCATCTTTTACGTCATCATCTGTTATGTTTGTTAAATCTTGAATAAATAGTGGGATTGACTTCCCAGGATGAATGAATGATGTAAAAGTCTTCTCAATACACCAATCTTTCATAATGACAATTGCTATTTGAATCATTCGGTCCCCATTTGCTTGGGAATGTCCAGTTGTCTCGATATCAACAATTGCATATTTCTGACTTTCCATCATTTTCTCAACTCACAATTTAAATAATTATAAGCGAATTTTATCATATGTACTGTCAACCGGTCATGTTATTGTAATACAGAAACGAAAAAAATCTCAAAAGTCACATGGACCTTTGAGACAAATTGTTCATTTTTATCTTTTATTGGAAATGAAAAAGAGCAGGGGCTCATCTCCCTGCTCATAAAAACAAAGTACTCCGACAAATCCGTGTCGTAATGAGTACTTTGGTTGTAAAGTATATACTTTACTAGGTTTGGCACCTTCTATATATATTATATGATATTAAAGAGAATAACAAGTAAAATTTTATTTTATTGTCGCTTCTGGTTCATAGGAAATCATTTCTTTTATCGTATTATTATCGCCCATAATCGCCACTGTTGGCTGGTGATCCTTTGCTTCTTCATTTGTCACATAAACATAAGAAATGATAATGACAATATCACCCTTTTGAACGAGTCTTGCGGCTGCTCCGTTCACGCAAATAACCCCGCTTCCACGCTCTCCTGCAATAATATAAGTTTCAAAACGGGCTCCGTTATTATTATTCACTACATGAACCTTTTCATTTGGAAGCATGCCAACCGCATCAAGAATGTCCTCGTCAATTGTAATAGAGCCGACATAATTCAAATCTGCTTGTGTTACTTGTGCCCGATGGATTTTACTATTCATCATCATTCTAAACATTTGCTGTTTCCCCTTCTATAGAAAAAATAATATTGTCAATGAGTCTTGTTTTACCAATATAGACAGCTGTAGCTAGTAAAAACTGCTTTGTGTCTTCAGTAACTGGCTGTAAATCTGGATAAGATAATAGCTCTAAGTAATCGATTTCCCCGGTTGTTTTACTTAAAATGTATGCTTTAGCTTCATCTAAGGCCATTTTCACATGATAAGAAGAAAGAAATGTTTCTTTTGCTATTTGCAATGCTTCATAAATAGCTCGTGCTTCTTCCCTCTCTAATTTTGATAAATAAACATTACGAGAAGATTTCGCCAATCCGTCTTCTTCCCTTACAATTGGAACAGTCCGAATTTCTAAAGGAAAATTATAATCCCTTACTAACGTTTGAACGATCGCGACTTGTTGGGCATCCTTTTGTCCAAAGTATGCTCGATTTGGTTCTGCTAAATGGAACAACTTCGTTACAACTTGCAGTACACCATCAAAATGCCCTGGTCGGGATGCTCCACATAAAATTTCCGATTGTCTACCAGCATGGATAGAAATCCCTCCATTTGTCGGATACATTTCTTCTACCGACGGAGCAAAAATGACATCCACACTAGCTGACTCTGCTAATCTTTTATCGCGTTCTAAATCTCTAGGATAAGATAGAAAATCTTCGTTTGGACCAAATTGGGTTGGATTAACAAAAATGCTCATAACGACAAAATCATTTTCTTTTCTAGCTTCTTTTGCCAAAGTTAGATGGCCTTCATGCAAGTAACCCATTGTTGGTACAAGACCAATCGTTTTTCCTTCCCCTTTTACCCGACTCACAATGGATTTTAACTGGACAATTTTCGTTACAACTTCCATTACTTGACGCCCCCATAAATTTGCGATAATTCTTCTTCCTTCATCGTAAAACTATGGGCAACGGTCGGAAACGAACCTTCTTTTACAGCTTTTTTATAGCCTTTTATTCCTTTTTCGACTTCATCCCCTACGAAGGCAAAACTTTCAACAAATTTAGGAATATGATGTTTTCCATAACGTAATAAATCATGATGAACGAGCACTTGACCGTCAGCAGTTGGACCTGCTCCAATACCAATCGTAGGAATGCTTAATTCCTTTGAAACTTCCTCTGTTAATTGATAAGGGATACATTCAAGAACAACCGCACATGCACCAGCAGCCTCGCATTCTTTCGCTTCTTTCATTAATTTTAACGCCTGTTCCGCTGATTTCCCTTGTACTTTATAGCCGCCAAGTACGCCTACAAGTTGAGGTTGCAATCCTAAATGGGCAACTACTGGTATCCCTACACTTGTTAATTTCCCAATAGCTTTGGCTACGTCACCAGCGCCCTCTAGCTTTAATGCATCTGCTCCCGTTTCTTGCATCATTCTCACGGCTGTTTTTAACGTTTCATTTACATCACCATGGTAAGAACCAAAGGGCATATCGACTACAACAAAGGTATTTGGAGCACCTCGTCGCACCGCCTTTGCATGATGAATCATATCTTCCACTGTCACAGGAATGGTAGAATCATAACCGAGAACAACCATCCCTAAAGAGTCACCAACTAAAATCATATCGACTTCAGCTTCTTCTGAAAATTTGGCAGATGGGTAGTCATACGCCGTAATCATCACAATTTTTTCACCTTGTGACTTCATCTTCAAAAAATCATTTGTACTTTTCATTACTTTTTCTCCTCCTTTTTTAAAAGAAGAAAACAAGTCGAAAAACACTTTTGAACGCCATTAATGACGATACGATGTTTTTCTTATGCTGATAATTGAGTCAACGAATCTTTTATCAACATAAAAATATCCTTCTGTCTAAAAATGGACAGAAGGATAGCGTTATCGATCAAATACATCTACTTCAGATGCATTTTTTATACTGATTTGTGTGAATTTATACCTAAATCAGTATAATTCAATAATTCAACGCATTGTTTTCTTCCGTCCCTGTCTTTCCAGATCAAGGCAGATCATTTTTAGTATTTAAACATGTTTTAAGGTACAGTTCTATATCGATACTGTCCTTACCGCTACTATAACAAGTTTTGACGAAAAGGTATAGCAAAAATTCCATTTGTAAGAAAAATAAAACCCTCATTCATAGTTGAAGTAATCCACTACAAATAAGGGTAAAATTTTTTATGGAGAAGGAAAACATTCTCTTTAAAAAGGTTATTTTAATTCAATGTCTGCTGAATAAACGTTTTTAATTTCCCCGTTATCCAATTGAATTTCTAATACACCCGATTCCGTAATACCAATCGCTTTACCTTCAATAACTTCTGTTAACGTTGTTGCTCTAATTCTTTTACCGATTGTTCCAGAAGCTTCTTCCCATAATAGTTTAATTGGGGCAAATCCATCTTTCACATAAAGGTCACAATACTTCTCTAAATAATTTAATATAGTTCCAACAAGTTCAGCCCGGTTCAAAGGTTTCTTTTCTTCAATTCTCAAAGATGTGGCGATTGGATGAAGCTCCTCCGGAAAATCAGAAAGTTCTTGATTTACATTAATGCCCATCCCTATTAAAAGGCATTGAACTCGATCCATTTCAGCAATCATTTCCGTTAATATTCCTGTACATTTACGTCCATTGATTAAAATATCATTTGGCCATTTAATATAAGGACTAAATTGATGACAAAGGGATTTCATCGCATTGACAATGGAAACTGCAGCCACCAATGTAAACTGGGGAGCTTGATGAGGTAAAATATCTGGACGAATAATAATCGTCATCCAAATCCCTTTTCCTTTCGTCGACTCCCAAGGACGGCTCATTCGCCCTTTCCCCATTGTTTGCGTCTCTGCGATTACTAATGTTCCATCCTTTGCCCCATTCCGCGCTAATTCATAGGCAATTGTTTGGGTTGACGTACATTCTTCTAAATAATGAATCGTTTGACCGAAGCGTTCAGTCTTTAAAAACGCTGTTACTCTTGGTGCTTCCACTTTGTCTGGCTTTGTCATTAAAACGTATCCTTTTTTCTTTATCGTTTCAAATGTATAGCCTTCCTCTTGTAACGTCTGTAAATGTTTCCATATTGCCGTTCGAGAAATACCTAAATCATCTGCTAATCGTTGCCCACTAATGGGCTCACCATTAGCAGATAAAAAACGTTTTAATATTTCATCTTTCATCGATAAAGTCATTTAAGAACCATTCCTTCAGTTTCTCTTCTTCATTTTCCACATATCTATTTAAAACCGCTATTAGTGCTGCATCAAGTGCCACTTTAATCCATGGTCCTCTTTTTTTATCGGTCCAATTGATAAGATGGTTTCCGTTGATTGCCAGTTCATCCACTTTTTGAATTGGCAAGTTTTCTTTTACTTTTGCAATATCCTCTTTTGAAAAGGGAACGGAATGATGTTGCCATATAGCGAAATCGTAGGCAGTTTCTAAAACTAATAGTTCATTTGAAAAATAATCCATTAATGTCCACTTTTGTAACAATGCGTCATATAAATTTAAAACATCTCGAATAAATGTTTTTTCTTTTTTCGACAATCGGTAAAAATCAAAAATATGTTGAATGTCCTTTCGATTTAACAAACACAAATAAGCCCAACCAACTTCCGGCTTATTCGATCGAAATTCCTTCCAACTTTTCAGTTGATTTTTAAAATCTCCAACTAAATAGGGGGCTAATTTACTTACAACGAGCCATTTTAATCCTTCATATACATAGTCACTTTTCCATATTTTTGCCATTTCCATTGTAATTCGTTCTTTGGCAATAAAATCAATTAAATCACTATCAATTTGAATTGCTTTTAATGTTTTTTCCTCAATCGTAAATCCGAGTTGAGCGCTAAATCGAATCGCTCTTAACATTCTCAAAGCATCTTCTCGAAATCGTACATTCGGATCTCCTACTGCTCGAATAACTTTCTTTTCAATATCCTCTTGACCGCCGAATAAATCAATAATCGTACCATTTTTTAATATGGCCATTGCATTAATGGTAAAGTCGCGTCGTTCGAGATCCTCTTGTAAAGTACGTACAAATGTTACTTCTTCTGGTCTTCTGTAGTCTGTGTATGTACCTTCAGTACGAAATGTAGTTACTTCAACAGGTTGCCCTTCATCTAGAACTAAAACCGTACCATGATCAATTCCAACATCAACGGTAGATGAAAAAATTTCCTTTACTTCAGAAGGTAATGCACTTGTTGCCACATCTACATCATTAACACTTTTATTTAGTAAGTAGTCTCGTACGGCTCCACCTACAATGACCGCATCAAATCCAGCCTTCTCAATTTTGTCAATGACCTTTAAAGCAACAAGCCATTCCTCACTTTTTTTCATACTCTTAGTGCCACCAATCGTTCATATAATTGTTCATAATGATCAATAATCGGTTTAGCTAAAAATTTTGTTTGTACCGTATTAATTGCTGCTTGACGGAACTTAATCAGCTCTTCTTCGTCTTGTAATAACTCGATTGCATACTGGGCAGCTTGGTGAACGTCCCCTAGTTCTACAAGGTAACCATTTTCTCCATGGTCGATTACTTCTGGAATTCCACCAATATTCGTGCCAATACCAGGTACACCACAAGCCATTGCTTCTAAAAGAACTAAACCAAAGGATTCTTTTTCAGACATTAATAATTTTAAATCACTAATACCAAATAACTCTGCAACATTTTCTTGTTTTCCTAAAAATAAAACATCTTGTTTATAAGGTGATAACTTCACTAAATCCATCACCCGTTGTTTTTCCGGTCCATCACCAACAAGAAGTAACTTTGCAGGCATTTGTTCACGTACTTTATAAAATACATTGACGATATCTGGTAAGTTTTTAATTTTCCGGAAGTTAGATACATGTATCATAACCCGTTCATCTGGCCGAATGCCAAATTGTTCTTTTAAATGACTTGAATCAATAGGTTTAAATACCGATTCATCGACAAAATTATAAACAGTTTCAATTTCTTTTGTCGAATCAATTAATTCATAAGTTTGTTCTTTTAACGAATTTGAAACAGCCGTTACAATGTCGGATTTATTAATACCGTATCGAATCGCTTGTGCCATGGTCGAATCTTGACCTAAAACAGAAATGTCAGTTCCATGTAATGTTGTTACAATTCCTATATTTTCACCGCTCATTTCACGGGCTAGAACTGCACATACGGCATGGGGTATCGCATAATGAACGTGCAATACATCTAACTTTTCCTCTTTTATAACATCGGCCATTTTACTCGCTAAAGCTATGTCATATGGAGAATATTGAAATACTGAATAATTACTCACTTCTACCTCATGGAAAAATACGTTCGGATAAATTTTCTTCAGTCGAAATGGCACACTGGAAGTAATGAAATGAATTTCATGACCTCTTTCTGCAAGCATTTTACCTAGTTCTGTTGCAAGTACACCCGAACCTCCAACTGTTGGATAACATGTAATACCAATTTTTAATTTTCTCATCCGACGTTCATCCTCTCTAACCAAAATATTTAATTACTTTAATCTAAAACAAATTAATTAATCAAATATGAGTAGATTCATTAATGCGCATCATTGTTCGTTTCATAAACATAGAGTCGCATCCGCCAGAAGTTCACTATATATTCAGCTAATTAACAACCATTTTAAAGATAAATTTTAGAATCAGTAACTTAATATGAATTTATTTACGTCTCTCTTGAATTAATCGCCAATCTACAAAGCCTTCTTGTAATCCTTTTAGTAAAATTTCAGCTGTTCCCATATTCGTTGCTAACGGAATGTGGTAAACATCACATAAACGTACAAGAGCCGTCACATCTGGTTCATGGGGCTGTGCAGTTAAAGGATCTCGGAAAAAAAATACCATATCCATATCATTATTAGCAATCATCGCACCAATTTGTTGATCGCCTCCTAATGGACCTGAACGAAATCTTGTCACTTTTAAACCAACTTCATCATGAATTCGCTGTCCCGTTGTCCCAGTTGCAAAAAGGTCATGATGTTGTAATATCTCTTTATATGCAATAGCAAACTCAACTAGACTATCTTTTTTTCGATCGTGCGCAATAAGGGCAATTTTCATTTCAAATCTCCATTCTATAGGATGTTTTCTAATCCATAAACTAATTCTTCTAACGTCATCACAGTTTCAACACAATAAACGACTCCACCCATGAATGATTCCCGGTTATACGAATCATGACGGATCGTCAGCATTTGCCCTTCTCCACCAAATAGTACTTCTTGATGGGCAACTAATCCAGGTAAACGAACAGAGTGAATTCTCATCCCTTCAAAATCTGCACCTCTTGCACCAGGCATCGTTTCAGTTTCGAATTCGTGCCCCTGTCTTCTAGCCTCTCGTACTTCCGAAATCATTTGAGCTGTTTTCTTACCTGTCCCTGAAGGCGCGTCGAGTTTTCGGTCATGGTGTAATTCAATAATTTCAACATGGGGTAAGTATTTTGCTGCTTCCTTTGCAAATTTCATCATTAAAACAGCACCGATAGCAAAATTAGGAGCAATAATACAGCCAACTTTGTTCGTTTTCGCTAAGCTTGTTAATTCCTCCAATTGTTCATCAGTAAAGCCTGTCGTACCAACAACCGTTCGTACATTATGTAACATTGCTTCTTTTGTATGTTCATACACAGAGTCCGGATTTGTTAAATCAATTAATACATCTGGCATTGTTTCACTGATTAATTGAGTTAAGTTTGTATATATCGGAACATCCAAATTTGGAGGGAAGATTTCTAGTTCAGATAAACTCTCTCCAACATGTTTATAATCTAAGGCAGCCACTAGTTCTAGCCCATCCCGTTTATATACGGTCTTCACTGCTTCTGAGCCCATTTTTCCTCTTGCTCCAGCAATTGCTACTCGAATCGTCATTGTTACTCTTCCTTTCGTGTCCAACGATCTTTATCTCTCGTTTCAAATTTATGTAATACTTTTAATAACGCATCATCTAATTGGATACCTTGTGCGTTTGCAAAACATACTAATACAAAGAAAAAGTCTCCTAATTCTTCTTCAATACTATTTTTTGATTCAGTACTCTTTTTCTTTTTATGACCATAAACATCTTGAACTTCTCGCGATAATTCGCCTAACTCTTCTGTTAATCTTGCTATCATTTCAAAGGGAGGAAAATATCCTTCCTTAAATTGACTTATGTAATCATCTACTTTTTTCTGTAATTGTTGCAAAGAAAGCTCACTCGTCATCATAACACGCTCCTACTAACATCGTAAATAATTTAAGGCTCGGTTGTCAAAAGATGAAAAATACAACATAATAAGGTGAAACTATCAATCAGTGGAAAATTCATTTATCACACTTATTGGTCGTTATCCAATCATGCTTTTCTTGTAGAAACTATATTACACCTTTTTAATTTTTCATTCACAATATTGAAGGGTGTACCACTTTTGCAAGTTCATGCAAATACATCGTACAGCATGTTACTAGAAATGAAAATTTATTTGGCTTACAGTAGGAGGTTTACATTTGAAAGGGTTAAATATTCGAAACATTATCGGAATTATAATTGGTGCAGCCATTTATAGTTTTGGTTTTGTCCATTTTAATATGCAAAATGAGCTTGGTGAAGGCGGATTTAGTGGAATTACGTTAATATTATACTTCACTTTAAATTTGGATCCAGCAATTATGAACTTAATTCTAAATATACCAATGTTTATAATAGGATGGAAATTGTTCCGCAGAATCGAATTTATTTATACAATTATTGGTACCGTAGCTGTTTCCATCTTTTTAAGACTGTTTCAAGTATATCAGTTTAAACTAAATTTACAGGATGATTTATTATTAGCTTCTTTATTTGCCGGTGTTTTTGTCGGTATAGGTTTAGGAATTATCTTCCGATGTGGTGGTACTACAGGAGGAGTAGACATCATTGCACGAATTGCCAACAAGTATCTAGGATGGAGCATGGGCCGTACGATGTTCCTATTTGACGCCTTTGTAATTCTTGCATCTTGGGCTACTTTCTTAGATGCTCGCTCTATGATGTACACATTAGTCGCTGTGTATGTCGGAGCAAGGGTGATTGATATGGTACAAGAAGGAGCTTATTCAGCAAAGGCCGCATTAATCATATCAAACCATCCAGAGGAAATTGCCAACTTCATTTCTGAAAAAATGGAAAGAGGGATTACAGTGTTTCACGGATACGGTCATTATACAAAACAATCGAAAGATGTGCTGTATTGTATCGTTGCGACAAGAGAAATTGTGCGCCTAAAATCCATTGTACGAAGTATTGATCCGAATGCCTTTGTTTCAATTATTGATGTTAGAGATGTAACGGGTGAAGGTTTTAAAATAGATGATTAAACGTATCACTACAAGCTCAACGAAAAGTGGGATGGCTGTCATACTAGCCACCCCATTTATTTTTTATTCGTCTGCTTTTGTTAATACTTCATTTACATATTTAGCTACTGCTTCAATTTCTTCTTCAGTTAAATTTTCTCCAAAAGCAGGCATTACCTCTCCTCCATTTTTAACCTTTTCCACTACATTTTCATAGTTTTCGGCAAACTCACTTAGTTGTAAGTTCGGACCATTATGGCCATTTTCCCCCATATTCCCATGGCAAGATAAACAATTTCCTTCATATACTGAAAGGCCTAATTCATAAGGATCTGTTGTATCACCTGTTGTATCGGATTGTTCTGTTTCTTTAGGTTGTTCCGTCGTTACAACTTTCTCACCAGAACTTTTTTCAGAAGCATCAATCGGCGTTCCGTTCCATTTTCCATCTATTTTAAACGTATATACTTTATCACCGTGAACAGAACCGGCTAATGAGTTTCCTGCCGCAAAAATGGATAAATATTGTTCCCCATCAATTTCATATGTGACTGAAGGTGCATTTGCCCCTGCATCCATTTTATAGCTCCATACTTCTTCTCCAGTTTTAGCATTGTAGGCAATGAGTCGACCGTCATTATGTCCAACAAAAATGAGATCACCTGCTGTTGCAAGCACTCCCGAATAGGCATTGTCATCCCAAACAACTTGCCAAGCAATTTTATTTGTTTTTACATCCATTGCCGTAACGGTACCTCTTTGCGGAGCATCTGAAACAGGTACCATAATACTGCCAATGTACATACCACCCTCTTCGTATATATCTTCATCCATTCTTGATAAAGCAATATATCCATCCGTTCCTAAAACATAAAAATATTCCGTTTCAGGTGAATAAGCTGAAGGTGGCCAATTGGCACCACCAAATGCTGAAGGTTTTAACGTTACTGGTTCATCCCAGAACGGTGTGAAAATGGATCCAATTTTCCCTTCGAAATCATCAGCTAAATCCCTTTCTACATCTTCCTCCGTTACTTCCTGTGGAACGAAAGAGTCTCCAATCGGGAATGGCTGTGTCGGTGATGTTTTTTGTTCCGCCAACTGGGGTACTTCCTTTTCTTCAATTCCAATTAATGGTGTTCCATCTGTTCGATCTAAGAAGTAAATCCATCCTGTTTTCCCAGCTTCACCTAATGCTTTTCTCTTTTCACCATTGATTTCTACATCAAATAAAATAACCGGGTTCGTGGGATCTAAATCCCATATATCATGATGGACTTGTTGAAAATGCCAAATGTATTCTCCTGTTTCTGCATTTAATGCAATAATCGAATTGGCGTATAAATTATCTCCTTCCCTTTTACTTCCATCTAAGTCTGGTGATGTATTTCCGGTTACAAAGTAAATATAGCCAAGTTCAGGATCCACTGCTGGTGTATTCCATATTGGTGCTCCACCATGTAGCCAGTTTTTATCTTCATCGTCTGGCCATGTATCACCATTTTCTTCATATGGTGAAGGAATGGAATACCATCTCCAAACTTCGTGGCCATATTCTGCATCATAGGCCATTATCCGTCCACGAATTCCATATTCCCCACCAGCAACACCTGTATAAATTTTGCCGTTGTAATATAGAGGTGCACTTGTAATCGTATATCCTTCTTCCCAGTCAGCTACTTCTGTCTCCCAAAGAAGTTCTCCAGTTTTTTGGTCTAAAGCTATTAATCTAGCATCTAATAGGCCAGCATAAACTTTTCCATCTGCTACAGCTACTCCCCGAGTCGTCCAACCACAACAAACCGTGTCTAATTTCTGTTCAATTTCAGGGCGATATTCCCAAATTTTCCCACCCGTTTTAGCATCAAGGGCTAAAATATCATTTTCTGCCGTCGCAATGTACATTACACCATCGATTACGATAGGTGTTGCTTCACCTGAATATTTCATATCAAGACTTGCTCCAAGACTTGTTACCCATTCAGGCTTTAAATTTCCAATTGTTTCAAGATTAATTTGATCTAATTGTGAAAAACGGCGATTGTAATAATCACCCCCATGAGTCAGCCATTCATCCTCTGCGTAACTAACTTTAATATTCGGCTGACCCGGATCCCTTCCACTGCTTTCTTTATCATCTGAAGAGTCAATAATAAATCCACTTTCCTCTTCTTTACCATCCTCTACAATTTGTTTTGATAACACCCCTGCCCAATAAGCTAACCCGATAATAACAATAAATGTTATAAACCCAAACAAAATCATTTTCGTCCCACTAATTTTCATTGTTCTCCCCCCTTTATTTTCCTTTATGCAAAGCACTTGGTTGCGCTTTCATAACATCCAACGATTTCTATATTCTATTAATCTAGGTCTATAGATATTATTTGTTATAAAATATTTTGTAAAATAAATAAAAAAACCGACCTATAATAGGTCGGTTACATTTTGGATTAAAGTTATATTTAATCTTCTGATTTCATGTTTGTATATATTAACACTAAACGAAGTAACTCAAGTACTGCAACTGCTGCTGCAGCAACATATGTCATGGCAGCTGCACTTAATACTTTTTTCGCACTACGTTCTTCATTGTTTGAAATGATTCCTAGTGAAACCACTTCATTCATTGCTCGTCTAGAAGCATCAAATTCAACAGGTAAAGTAACAATTTGGAATAATACACCTGCTGCTAATAACACAATACCTAACAACAACATATTTGTACTTGCAGCAAAAATACCGATCATAACAAAAATCCATGATGCATTAGAAGAAATATTTGCTACTGGTACAAGTTTTGAACGTAAAGTCAGGAAAGAATAGGCTTCCTTATGTTGAATTGCGTGTCCAACTTCATGGGCTGCAACTGCTGTTCCTGCGATTGATGAATTGTAGTAATTATCTTCAGAAAGGGCAACCGTTTTTGTCGCCGGGTTATAATGGTCTGCCAAAACACCTTGCGTTGGTACTACCCGTACATCAAATAATCCATGATGGTCTAAAATCATACGAGCAACCTGTGCACCAGTCATACCTTTCGTTGCAGGTACTTGAGAAAACTTTCTATAGGCGTTTTTTACTTTAATTTGTGCATAAATTGGTAAAATTAATATAATCAGAAAGTAAATTATATACATCCCTGTTGTCAATTACCCTCGTCCTTTCTTTAACTTACTATATTTATAATTTTAATGATTTACTATAACTTATGCAAATATTCACGCTTATTATATACAGAATAAGCAATGATAATGCAGACAATAGATAACCAAAAAGTAAAATAGCCAATATGATTTGAATATTGTTCTAATATTCGATAAATCGGCATTTGTCCATATACATAGTCAATTACGTCATTATGCAATGTCCAAATAGCAGCTATTGCAATATGAATCATCGTAAAACGATATTTCGCCATATACAGTAATCCTTCAACAGCCATTAAACCATGGGAAACAACAAGCATCCAACCAGCTAAACCGATGGATCCCGTTTCTCCTAAAGTTAGTAAATTCATGACCACTGCCCAAACTCCATATTTCACTAACGTAATGAGTGCTAATGCTTCAATTAATTTAAAATGTTTTCCAAAAATCCATCCAATGATTGCTATACAAAAAAATAAACTCGCTGTTGGACTATCTGGTACAAATATTAAAAATTGAGGCTCCGTTACAGATAATTGCCACCCATACCATATATAACCGTAAATTGTTCCAAAAAGGTTTATAAAGAATAATAATGTTAAAAATGAGCGATGAGTTAATAGAAACCAAGCTTGCGTTAACAATGACTTCATACCTTATCCCCTTTTGTCTGACAAATTTTATGTATTTTTTTCATGGAAGCTTATATGTAAAAAAGATAAAAGAGAAGAGAGTCAGTTTCCCGACTCTCTTTATAAATACAAATATTATTCTTCAGCTTTTAAGCTTGCGATAAATTCAGCTAAAACTTGAAGTTCTTCATCCGTACCTGCAAATTGACCAGCTGGCATTGCACCACGACCATTTTTAATTACTTCTGCAACTTCTTCAGCAGTTAATTCGTTACCTACTAAAGGAGGCGCAGCTCCTCCACCTTGCATGTCAGCTCCGTGACAAGCGATACAAGATTTACCTTGTTCACCAGTGAAGATTAAGTAACCTTCTGCAGTTTCATCGATTTCGATATCTACTTCTTCTTTAATTTCACCTTGTTTTGCTGCAGCTTCCCAGTCATGGTTAACTACAGATTCCCAAGTTAAGTAAACCATTGAAGCAAGCGCTAATAACATAAATGCTGTTGGCAATGGACGTTTAGATGGTCGACGTTCAGGACCTTTGTCTAAGAACGGCATTAATAATAACGCGCCAATAGTTAAACCAGGAATAATAATTGCTCCAACAATATTGTAAGGACCAGAAGCATAAGTATATTTTAATAATTGGTATAAGAATAAGAAATACCAGTCTGGTAATGGAATATATGAAGCGTTAGTTGGATCTGCCGGACCTTCAAGTGGTGAAGGGTGTGCGACAGTTAATAATAAATATCCAATTAAGAAAACGGCACCAACCATCCATTCTTTTAATAAGAAATCAGGCCAGAACGCTTCAGTTTTACCTGGATATTCGGAATAATCTTTAGGCATATTGACCATACGGTTATTAGCTTTAACGCGCGAGTCACCTACGAATTTCATCCCTTTTCCGCGATGCATAGTGTCCCCTCCTTTAAAAAATCATAGACCTTTCAAATGAACTAAATCATAGAGGTCCTGAAATACCTTGACGACGAATCATGATAAAGTGTGCTGCAAGCAATGCAAATAATGCTGCTGGTAAGAAGAATACATGAATAGCGAAGAAACGTGTTAACGTTTGTGCACCAATTATTGTTGCATCCCCTGCAAGTAAAACTTTAATCAGCTCACCAATAAACGGAACAGAAGCTGCAATCTCGATACCAACTTTTGTAGCGAATAGCGCTTTCATATCCCAAGGTAATAAGTATCCTGTGAAACCTAAACCTAACATTACACAGAAGATTAATACGCCTACAATCCAGTTTAACTCACGAGGTTTTTTATAAGAACCTGTGAAGAATACACGAAGTGTATGTAAGAACATCATTACGATAACTAATGAAGCTCCCCAGTGGTGCATACCACGTACAATTTCACCAAAGGCTACTTCGTTTTGTAAATAATAAACTGATTTCCATGCATTTTCTACGTCTGGCACATAGTACATTGTTAAGAACATACCGGATAAGATCTGGATAACAGTAACAAAGAATGTTAAACCGCCGAAACAGTATACAAATGCTGAAAAGTGATGTGCAGGGTTAACGTGCTCTGGCACTTCGTGGTCGGCAATATCACGCCAAATTGGAGTAATATCTAGTCGCTCATCGACCCAATCATAAATTTTATTTAGCACTCTTGTCTACCCCCTAACTAATTAAACTAAAGTATTTGCCATTTTTTTCCCAAGCAATAAGAAGCCATCTTTTTCTGATACTTCATACTCGTCCAACGGACCTAATGGTGGTGTACCCGGAACATTTTTACCAGTTTTCTCATAACGTCCACCGTGACATGCACAGAAGAATTGATTTGGGTGTGCTGAATCACTGTTCCAGTTTACAGTACATCCTAAATGTTTACACACCGGTGAAAGAGCGATAATTTTATCTCCTTCTTTATACACCCAAGCAGTATCAGTAACCTCTGATTTGTACCAAGCATCAACTTGTTCATATGAAAAGTCAACTTTTACTGGCTCTTCTGTAAGATCTGCAACTTTTGTACTTGTTTGTACAAAATCACCATCTGCATGTGTTTGTAGCGCTGGATCAATTGCAAAACGTACCATTGGCATTAAAATGCCCGCCGCCATAAATCCACCAACACCAGTTAAAGTGTAGTTAAGAAATTGACGTCTTGAAACTCGATTGTTACTCATCCTTTTCCCCCCTCTAACTAAAAGGTCAGTCCAACGGACATACTTTTACAAATAGTAATACTAGGACATATCTATGATATATCAAGAAAATAGGTTGGTCAATAATGCATTCAGTAGATTCGACAAGATTGTGAACATTTAATGAAACAATTTACTAACTTTGAGACCATTTGGTAGAAAGTATTGGGATGACTTGTTTAAGTTGCTCTTCAAGCACCGATTTTTTTACCCCACTATCCATAAATTCCAATGGAATTGAAGGTAACCATAGAATATCCATTTGCTCATTTAAGCTTGTCCATGAATGGTCTGTTGTAATAAAGAGGACATGTTTAAAACCTGCTTGATTCAGTTCCTCTTTTAATAACGAAACATTCAACCCACTTTTCGTTTGCTCTGTATAAGAAAATGGCGGGATTAGCATTAAACGCCCTTTAAATTGTTGTTCAATAAAAGAAGTAAGGGACATTAAAAATTCTGCTGCCGAACTACTTTGCTTCATCTTTCCTTCTTCAAAATCTAGAGATAATAATGGTACGAGAGCCGTATCGATAAAATCCTTTTGGCTTTGAAACTGTTGCACATCATTTACATTAAAAAACATTGCTTCTCCTCCATCTATATCAATATTTACTATTGCCAAAAATAATAAAAAATTATCATCTAAAAATAAAAACTATCTCTCTTTTATGTATGTATTCGTTTTACTAAAATAATATTAATCGAATTATCCAAACTTATCCAAACAATTTAATTCCCATTCAGCCGATTTTCCACGGCTGAATGGGAGAAATTAAAAGTTTTTTGATGTTTGTTTTAATGCTTGGAGTAAATTGGATAGCGAATAAAATCTTTCTTTATCCCCTTTATCTAATGCATCGTCAATTTCTTTTAACAGCTTTTCTTCTTGGAAAGCCAACAAGCTATTATTTAACATTTCTTCTGCAATGAGTCGATCCTTTTCACTAATGTGTAAAAATTTTGGCATATAAGGATTTTCCTCTAATACAGCTAAATACTGGCCACTTGGTGGTATGTTAGGAAAATTCAATTGGATATACATGCTTTCATTTGGATGTAATCGTAAATCATGAAAAGACTTCTCTGCATCACTTGTCATAATATTCCCTTTGTAGAAACGAAACGGTACCCCATTTGAATCAACAGATGACATAACGATTGCACGAGGACAATAATGGGCTTCTTCAACAAAGTGGATATTTTCCAACAAGTTATCATTACTTAATAAGTAATTTAAAATCCAAACACATTCTCTTCTTTTCAATTGGAAATTTTTCAGAAACCAACGAACAAAAGTTTTTTTATCTATAATCGGAACGGAAGAAGTCATTTTGCTATCCCTCCTTTTATTCAAGAGTGTAAAGCAGATCAATCCATTGTTGCTCAGTAGGTTCTAAAGCAATTAATTGATTAACAATATCACGTGCCTCGTCTCTTTTTCCTTCTTCTATCAAGAAATAACAATATTTTTCTAAAAACGACGGTTCGTCTTTAAAATCATTATATGCTACCTTGTAAATTTCGTATGCGCGTTCATACTGCTCATCTTTTGCATAAGCATCTGCAACTATTGGATATAAAGCGCTCCAGTCAAAATCATCGTTTTTTAATTCTTCATATAAATCGATAATTTCCCCGAAGCGTTCTTGATTTGCATAAATCGACATTAGCACTAAAATGGCTTCCATATATTCTGTATCTAAAGCAATCGCTTGCTGTAAATATTGAATTGCTTTATCTGGAAGATTATTTTTCAGCGCCATCTTGCCGGCAAATAAATAAAAGGATTTTTCATACTCATCCCGTTTTAAACCTTCTTCAATTATTTTCAGTGCTTTTTTGTTATCTTCTATCATCGCATAACTTTCTGCTAATAATAAGTAGGCACTAAAGTAATCGATATCCAATTCCTTCAAATCTTCTAATTGTTTAATGGCAAGTTCATATTTTTCTGATTGAAAAGCGGCATAGGCAGATCCGAATAATAAATCGGGAGTTACAGACTTTTCTAATGCTTCCATGTAATAGTCAAGGGCTGTTTCATATCCCCCACCAGAACGATAAACCTCCGCCAGTCGTTCAGCAAGTACTACCCCAGCTATTTCGCTCTGTTTTCCATGTAATTCTTCATAAATACGAGCCGCTTCGGTAAAACGTCCCGTTTCAAATAATAATTCCGCTTTAGCAAATTGTAATAATGGTTCGTTTGGCAATAACTCTAATGCCTCATTAATCCGTGTTTCAGCTACTTCATATAATCCTTGCATTTGATAATAGTCTGCTAGTAGTAATAAACTTTGAGGATATTCGGGAGACTCTGAGTCAATACCCATCAATAATTGCAGCGCTTCATCTTCTTCCCCTAATTCAATTAAGACGGAAGCTCGATCAATGGCCACTTGTGCTTCATCCGGAAATAAAAACTGTAAATGTTCATATACTCGATTTGCTTCCGGTAAATAGCCAAATTGCATAAGTAAATCTGCTATTTCATACTGAACCTCTGGATTTTCATTTAACAAAAACGTCTCTAAATACGTATTAACTTGTTGTAAATCACCATTTTGTATTGCTTGAATCATTTCATTCGTTGTATTTGTCAAATTTACTCACCTTTTTATTCATAGTCAATATACTATGCTACCGCACTCAATTAATAGAAACAAGAAAAAGGACCTGTCCCTTTTCGGGAAGATCCTACCTACTATAAATAGTAATCATCCAGTGATCAAGTGGACTAATTTTAGTATATTTCATTTTTTAGCTCACGAACATGGTCAAAGAACGAAGGATATGACACTGCGATACAATCTGTGTCATCTATTTGAATTGGTGACGAAGAAATGAAAGATGCGACCACCGACATCATACCAATACGGTGGTCTCCATAGGACTGTAATTGGCCTCCGCCAAGAGCCGTTGGTCCATGGATAACCATGCCATCATCTGTCGCTTCAATATTAGCTCCAAGTTTTTTTAGCTCTGTTACAACTGCTGTAATCCGATCTGTTTCCTTTACTTTTAGCTCTTCAGCATTACGAATAACTGTTGTTCCTTGTGCTTGCGTAGCTAATAAGGCAATGATTGGGATTTCATCGATTAGTCGTGGAATAATCTCTCCTTCAATCGTTGTAGCTTGAAGAGACGATGATCGTATCGTAATCGTTGCAGTCGGTTCAGCAGCATGCTCATCTTCTATCGTTACCGTTATATCTGCGCCCATTTTTTCTAAAACTTCTAAAATACCTGCTCTAGTAGGATTTACTCCCACATTTTCCATTGTAATTTCACTATTCGGTGTAATTGCTCCTGCAACTAAAAAGAAAGCAGCAGATGAAATGTCCCCTGGCACATTCACATGGGTTGCTTGTAATTGTTGCCCTCCTTGGAAGGATATAATCCCTTCCTGAACTTCAATGTTAGCGCCAAATTGCTTTAACATTCGTTCAGTATGATCCCGGGAAATCTCTTTTTCTCGGACAATCGTTGTCCCTTCTGCACGAAGTCCAGCTAAAAGAATGGCTGATTTCACTTGTGCACTAGCTACTGGCATCGTATAATCAATCGCTTTAAGTTTTGTTCCTTGAATAGCTAAAGGAGTATATTGTCCATTTTCACGACCGGCAATTTTCGCCCCCATTAAACGGAGTGGGTCCGTTACCCGTCGCATCGGACGTTTACCAATGGAAGCATCTCCAGTCATGACGGTATGCAAATGCGTACCAGACAAAATGCCCAGCATTAATCTTGTCGTTGTACCTGAGTTCCCAGTATAAAGCACTTCTTTTGGCTCTTTCCAATTGTCCATACCATCACTTTGAATGGTTACATCCGTGCCGTTCACTTCAATGTTCACACCTAGTTTACGGAAACAATCAATCGTACTTAAACAATCTTCACCAAGAAGAAAGCCGCTAACCGTTGTCTTCCCCTTCGCAATGGCTCCAAACATAATTGAACGGTGGGAAATTGATTTATCACCTGGTACAACAATCGATCCTTGAAGACGAATGTTTTGATTATCTAAAACTTTTGTAGAAGACATGTAAGTACTCCTTTCAGAAACAAATGTGCCGATTACGAAACATACATTTCATAATTTGTTTTTTTACTAATACATTTTTCAGCTTTATCACGATCATCTGCATTTTGGAAACTAATGACTAAAATACCGAAAAGGTCTTCCCGCGCTTCCACAACTCGAATGTTCGTTATACTAATTTTTTCTTCAGCTAAATATCCAGTTAACTCTGATATAACACCTGGATAGTCAGGGATATCGACATATAAATCGTAAGTTGAATAGAATACACCTGTTGAAATGGGTAACTGATCCCTTACTTCTTTTGCAGTTGCAAAATATTCTTCAATTGCCGATTGATCCAGACCAATCAATAAAGATTTTACCCGGTTCATTTCAGCTAACCATAAATTTAATTGGGATAGTAATTCCTCACGATTTTGAAGTACAATATCTTTCCACATTAGTGGGTTAGAAGAAGCGATGCGCGTAATATCACGAAAACCACCAGCAGCGAGTAAACTTGTCATCGGGTAACGTTTTTGTTCTGCATCTAATTGATGAACAAGGGAAGCTGCCACGAGATGTGGAAAGTGACTAACAACTGCTGTCATATGATCATGTTCATGGGCATCTACTCTAACTAATTTCGCTAAAGTAAATTTTAATAATTGTTCTAATGCATTGATGTTATCTTCTTTTTCATTGTGTAAAGGTGTTAACATGTAATATGCATTTTCAAATAAATGGGCTTTTGCAGCTTGAACACCACTTTTATGGGAACCAGCCATAGGATGTCCCCCTATAAAGGTAATCCCACATTCACGAAGCTCTGCCCCTTTTTCCATTATTAACCCTTTTGTACTTCCTGTGTCCGTTACAATGACATTTTTCTTTAACGGCCATTTTTTTAATTGTTCTAACCATTCAATAGTCGCATTGACAGGTGTTCCGAAAATAATAATATCTGCCATGCTCGCAGCTTTTAACACATCATCCACTACTTCATGGACAATTTTTAACTTTGCAGCTTGGGCTCTTGTCTTTTCATTGTAATCGTAACCAAATACTTTTGTATCGGGGGCTTTTTGACAAGACAAAGCAATAGAGCCCCCAATTAACCCTAATCCAATTACTAAGACATTACGTGTCATGCAAAAACCCCTTGTTCTGTCAGCACTTCTTCAAGTAAAGATAAAAACTTTTCATTTTGTTCTTCTGTACCAATTGTTACACGAATATATCCAGGGGCTTCTAACGCATTACCGCTTCGAATAATAAAACCGCGTTTCATCATTTCATTGAATACAACATCACTATCAGCTTTTACTTCAAATAATATAAAGTTTGTTTGGGATGGGTAGTAATGGAAATGATGTTTTTCACAGAAACGAACAAATTGCTTTTTCCCATTTTCATTTTTTTCTTTACAAGAACGGATAAATTCTTGATCTTCTAAAGCTACAATCGCTACTTTATGGCTTAATATTGTATTATTAAATGGCGCACGAACTGGATCAAGTTTTGCAATAACTTCTTCGTTGGCGATGGCATAGCCTACGCGGAAAGAGGCTAAACCGTAAGCTTTTGAGAATGTACGTAAAATAATAATATTAGGATATTCATGTATAAAAGGAATGGAATTTTGATAATCCGGTGAATCAACATATTCAAAATAAGCCTCATCGAGAACGACTAATACATCTTGAGGAACATTTTGTAAAAATGTTTGTAATTCATGATGATGAACAATCGTACCTGTTGGATTGTTAGGATTACATACCCAAACGACGGAAGTATTTTCATCAATTGCTTCAAGCATCGCCTTTAAATCATGTTTGCCATCTTTTAAAGGTACTTTTCTTACTTCTGCGCCTTCAATTTCAGCATTATGACTATATTGGGAGAAGGAAGGGGTTGCCATTACCGTGTTTACTCCCGGATATAGAAGGGCACGGGTAATAATTGCTATTATATCGTCTGAACCATTTCCAAATAGTAATTCCGTTTCTTTAACTCCTAAATGATTTGCAACAGCCGTACGTAAATTTTGTGCATATCCATCCGGATATATCGCATGATTTGTATTTTCATTATTTAAAAATGCCTTTACTTTCGGTGAAAAACCATAAGGATTTTCATTTGAGGCAAGCTTTACTACTTCATCTAAGCCAAACTCTTTTTTCACTTCTTCCATCGGTTTACCGGGTTGGTAAGCTTTCATTCCGAAAATTTGTTGTTTCCACTTCATATAAACGTCTCCTCTACCTATTTGTTTGTCTCTTGTACTAAATCAGGTCTCAGCACGACTGCATTATTTAAATAAACATGACGAATTTCCTTTTGGCTTAGATCCGTATTGACATGCACTAATACACGAATACACATTGGAAGAGCATTTGGGACATTCATCTCATGAGTACACATTGTCGGAACGTATTGCCACCCTTCAATGGAGCGAACCGCCTTAGCTGGAAATCCTGAAACTAAATCCGTCGTAGTAGAGATGAAGACCGAAATAATATCTTCCGGTTGTAATTGATTAAGTCTTACAATCTCCTTCATCAAAATTTCAGTTTCGTTATAAATTAATTCTGGTTGATCCGCTGTTACCGTCGTTGCCCCTCTAACTCCTCTAATCATTTACATACCTCCATAACTAACGCTCGGAACTCGCTATCTACGTTTCTACATTCAGCTAGTTCAATTGGTTGCATAAAAGGCGTTCCAATTTTACTAAGTAAAACGAACTTTAACTCACCATATTCCGCCTTTTTATCTTTAACGATAAATGGTTGTAATGTTTCAAACGGATATTTTACTACTTGTTCAAACGGATACCCATTGTGATAAGCGTATTGTAAAAATGATTTCGTAAATGAACGATTAATTTGACCATAACGCTCACTTAATAGTAACGCATAAACCATCCCTATCATGACCGCTTCACCATGGGCAAGTTCCCCATATCCTGCTGCCGCTTCTAAGGCATGACCATATGTATGACCAAAGTTCAAATACTTTCGAACAGATTGTTCTGTTTCATCTTCAGTTACAATTTTCGCTTTTACTTCAATTCCTGATTTCAAATGAAAAGCTAATTCATCCTGTGCCATTTTATTTAGGGAAGGACAAGCCATTAATTTTTCTAGCCATTTTGCATCGGAAATCATCGCATGTTTTACGACTTCAGCCATTCCAGAACGAACTTCCCGCTCATTTAACGACTGTAAAAAATGAATATCATAAACAACCCCTTCAGGCTGATAAAAAGCACCAACTAAATTTTTCCCTTGAGGATGATTGATAGCCGTTTTTCCACCTACTGCAGAATCATGAGCTAATATAGTCGTTGGAATTTGAATAAAAGGGATTCCACGCATAAATGTTGCTGCAACAAATCCGGTTAAATCGCCAACTGCTCCGCCACCAAATGCAAATAAAATTGATTTCCGAGTACCATTTTTTTCAATTAAAAACGTATGGGCCCTTTTAAAATTATCAAAGCTTTTACACTCTTCCCCTGCAGGCATTACAAAAACTTCAAAAGGGTATGGAAAATGATCTTTAAAATAAGTGCCTTGATTATTCCATACATTTTCATCTGTCAATACGAATAGTTTATCTGCCTTATTTATTATATCTTTATAGGATTCCATTGCAGTCGTTAGTATTTCATTACCAATTGTAACGTCGTACTGATGGGAAGCTGTATTAACGGGGATTTTCATCAACTAAAACTCCTTCGCAACTTTTCTCATCTCGTCAATTTGAGCTTTTAATTGGGGCAATTGATCACTATGGAATTGATCCACAATAACACTTGCAATTTCCCAAGCAATGACATTCTCGGCAACAATAGAAGCAGCTGGTACTGCACAACTATCAGAACGTTCCACACTTGCTTTAAATGGTTCCTTCGTTTCGATATCTACACTTTGAAGCGGTTTATAAAGAGTAGGGATTGGTTTCATTACGCCTCGAACGACAATCGGCATACCCGTGGACATACCACCTTCTAACCCACCTAAACGATTTGTTCTCCGTGTATATCCCATTTCTTCATCCCATAAAATTTCATCATGAACTTCTGACCCTTTTCGGCGGGCCATTTCAAAACCAATGCCAAATTCTACTCCTTTAAATGCATTAATCGAAAGCATCGCTTGTGCTAGTCTACCGTCTAATTTCCGGTCGTAATGTACATAAGAACCAATCCCAGCAGGAAGACCTTCCACAATAACTTCAACTACTCCACCGATGGAATCTCCTGCTTTTTTCGTTTCGTCAATCATTTGTACCATTTTTGCAGAAGCTTCCCCGTCAACACAATAGCATGGATCTTGTTCTACGATCTCACGTATTTCGTCTACAGATTTCCCTTCAATTTTCGACGTATCAGCTTTAATACCTGCAATTTCCGTAACATGACTTACAATTGAAATTCCTAATTCATTTAGCAATGCCTTTGCAACGGATCCGACAGCTACACGAACCGTCGTTTCCCGTGCACTAGAACGTTCTAATACATTTCGCAAATCACGATGTCCATATTTAATACCACCAACTAAATCAGCATGTCCAGGACGAGGACGGGAAATTTGGCGTTTAATCTCGTTAGGATTTATATCTTCTGGTAAAGGATCTGCTCCCATAATTTTTGTCCAATGCTTCCAGTCATCATTTTTCACTACTAATGCAACAGGCGAACCTAATGTTTGTCCATGGCGAACACCACCAACGATTTCAACTGTGTCCGTTTCAATTTGCATCCGTCTACCACGTCCATGACCACCTTGGCGACGTTTTAAATCATAATTTATTTTTTCTGACGTAATTGGTAAAAGGGATGGTAACCCCTCGATAATAGTTGTTAATTGGGGTCCATGAGACTCTCCTGCAGTAAGATAACGCATAAAACACTTTCTCCCTTCAACTCGCTAAAGTATGTATTTTTTACTATAACATATTATACATTAAAAATCAGTGGCAAATTTGAATCGAAACATAAATAGTACCGAATATTCAGAAATACGTATATAACGGTGCATTTTTTCATGTTAAGTCGACAATAGTAAAAATACGCTTTCCGTTTATACGAAAAGCGTCATTCCATTTCAAAAAAGTTTTAAAGTCATATTCACTTAACACTTTCTTTTCACAAACGATTTTATTTATATTTTTCGATAGAAAAATGTATCCACTACTTCAAATCCATAACGGCTAGGATTAAAAATTTGTTCCGTTGAACCTACAAATAATACCCCACCAGGACGTAACGATTGACTGAACTTTTGATAGATTTGATCTTTTGCTTCCTCTGTAAAATAAATCATTACATTTCGGCATACAATTAAATCTAAATTTGAATCGTATGTATCCTTCAGTAAATTATGTTTTTTAAAAGTGACTGTACGTTTAATTTCATCCTTCACCTTGAAGAATGGCCCTTCTTGAATAAAGTATTTATGTTTCACATCATTCGGCACTTCATCAAGGGAACGTTCAGGATATAGTCCAAGTTTTGCCTTTTGAATGACATTTTCATCGATATCAGTTGCTAAAACTTGAATTTGTGATAATGGTATATGATGGGATAATACCATACTAATTGTATAAGGCTCCTCACCAGTTGAACAAGCGGCACTCCAAATTTTCAATCGCTTATTATGATTTAATAATAACGGAAAAATTTTGTTTTGCAGCACATCCCAACGTTTGCCATTACGATAAAATTCCGAAACATTAATCGTCATGCGATCTAAAAATTCATTCATTAAATCCCGATCTTTTTCGAGGGCATGTAAAAATTCAACAAAGTTTTGATAACCCTTTTTTTCGTAAAGAGATGTTAAACGTCGCTTCATCTGAGCTTCTTTATATAGGGCAAGGTCAATCCCTGTCTTATTTTTTATACCGGCAATAAATTGTTCATAATCTGACATCGATCCATCTATCCCCTCATTATTCGTAAATTTATTATAGCGAAATTTTGTAAAATCTGAAATATATATCATTCCAACTATATTGATATCGTCATGGGGATGGAAAATATAACAGTTCTATTATTGTTTTTCTTGTAACAAAGGTTGTTTAGTAGTATCCAATGCCAATTGCTGTCTCGTTTTTTCTATTTCTAAACGAAGCTTTTCTGTTTCAACAAGGAAGCTTTCTTGTCTTAATTTTTCTAATTTAACCTCTTGTTTCATCGCTTCTATTCTATACTTGGATTGTTTATTTAAGTAATCCGTAACAATCCCAGCAGTTGATACGGTCGTTATAAATAAAAAAGTGCAAATTACGATAATCGTTCCCATTAGAAACCTCCACTTTATTTTTCC
This sequence comes from Lysinibacillus halotolerans, assembly GCF_003711845.1. GTDB lineage: Bacteria > Bacillota > Bacilli > Bacillales_A > Planococcaceae > Ureibacillus > Ureibacillus halotolerans. The sequence goes on along the minus strand of NZ_RHLQ01000005.1, from coordinate 4,304 downwards.
ATATTTCGCTAATTATTCTGTTAATTTACACTAAAAAAACAACTATCGCAAGTAAACGACAGTTGTTTTTTGTTTTGTATAAAATTAAGCTAAGCCTTCACTGAACCATAAGCTAATTTCACGTTCAGCAGATTCTACTGAATCTGAACCGTGGATAATGTTTTCAGCAACTGATACAGCGAAGTCACCACGGATAGTACCTGGTTGAGAATCAGCTGGGTTTGTTTTACCCATCATTGTACGAGCTAATGAAATAACATTTTCACCTTCCCATACCATTGCGAATACTGGACCAGAAGTGATGAAATCAACTAATTCACCGAAGAAAGGTTTGTCCGCATGTTCTGCATAGTGAGCTTCTGCGATTTCACGGCTAGCTACCATTAGTTTAGCACCTTTTAATTCAAATCCGCGACGTTCAAAACGATTCACGATATCTCCAATTACTTGACGTTTAACACCGTCTGGTTTAATCATTAAAAATGTTTTTTCAATTGCCATGTTTATTTACACTCCTTAAATTCTAATAAGGCATTTACACCTACCGATAAATATTACCAAAATAACTTAGATACATCAACTAAAACCAATATATACCGAATTTTTAATGAGCTATTTTAAAATTTTCGTTTACCAATAAATAAGGCGATATCCCGCAATTTCTTTTTCATAGGATGATTTGGTAAAGCCTCTACTTCCTTCAAGGCTTTTCTTAAATATTGATTACTGATTGTAATAGACTGTTTGATGGAATCGGAATTTCGAACAACCTTTAACATTTCCAGGCGACCGCTCTCTGTAACCTCTCCTACAGAAGCTTGGTCTATAAATTGATCAATTGTTGGATTTCCTTTTAATAAAAGAATCGGCAATGTAATATTTCCTTGCAATAAATCACTACCTGCAGGTTTACCAAGCTCTTTGTCAGTAGCCGTAAAATCTAAAATATCATCTACGATTTGATAGCTCATCCCTACAAAATAACCAAATCGTCTCAAGTGACCGATGCTTTTATCATCTAATCCACCAACGACCGCACCTAACTCACAACTAGACTCGATGAGTAATGCAGTTTTACGTTTAATACGACGAAAATAATCTTTTAAGTTTTGATCTTTACGAAACTTATCTTCTATTTGTATAACTTCACCATTACAAATTTCAACCATTGTTTTAGCTAAAATCTGATGAACTCTTTTATTTTCGATAGATGTCACATACTCCAATGCCCGCGCAAAAATAAAGTCACCTGTATACATAGCAACCCGATTATTCCATTGGGCTTTAACAGTATGTGTACCCCTTCTCAAATCCGAATTATCAATAACATCATCATGGACAAGAGATGCCATATGAATTAACTCTAACGGCACTGCTATGTTTTTCACCTTATCAATGTTATATTGCCCAAACTTAGCACTAACTAAAACAAATACAGGGCGAATTCGCTTACCACCAGATTGTAGTAGATGGAGAGAGGCATCATTTATCAAGTGCGAAGACGAGTTTAACGCTTTTTCCAATTCTTTTTCGATGATGTCTATATCCGATTTCAAATCGGAATAGAGTATTTTTAACTTCATCTTTTCCACGCGTGAAACCTTCTCCCCCTAATGTTCTTTTTTAAATCCCATATGCATAGCAGCTGCCCCACCGCTATAACCTTTATAAGTTACCTTTTCAAAACCAGCATCTTGAAACATTTTGGCAAGTTTTTTCATGCCTGGGAAATCACTTGCAGATTCTTGTAACCAAGAATATTCTTTATAGCTTTTAGCAAATAGCTTACCGAATAAAGGCATAATATGATTAAAGTAAAAACGAAATAGTTGTCTATATACAGGAATTTCAGATTGTGACGTTTCAAGACAAACAGCCATTCCACCCGGCTTAAGAACTCGATTCATTTCCCGTAACACTTGCATATAGTCCGGAACGTTACGAAGACCAAAACCGATTGTCACATAGTCAAAAGTGTTATCTTCAAAGGGAAGTTCCATTGCATTTCCATGAATTAATTCAACCTGTGGATAAGGAACAACCTTTTGTTCTCCTACTTTCAACATATTTTGACTAAAGTCCAATCCTTTTACAACACCGTTTTCTCCTACCGCTTTCGCTAAAGCGACGGTCCAGTCCGCTGTTCCACAACAAACGTCTAAACATTTAGAGCCCGGTTTTACATTCATACGCTTCATCGTATCTTCACGCCATTTGACATGTAATTTAAAACTAATGACGGAATTCATTTTATCGTAGCTTTCGGAAATGCTTTCGAAAACTTCGTGTACATGTTGTTCTTTCGATTTTGCCATTTTTTCAAAACCTTTCTAGCGCTAAATTAATTCAGCGCAATTTGTTGCTTTATGTATAACTTTAAATCGTCTTTTAATACAGTAGACGATTGAAGATATTCGTTTAATAAATTTTTAAGAGATGAAATTTGTTTCTCGATCATACTCTCAAATATTTTTTCATCCTCAGCACTTTCAATCATTTTTTTAAATAAAATAGATGGTTTGCCTTGTTGGAGATAACGATATTCCTCAAGTAGTTGAAGCAACAATAATCCTGTATGCATAAATGTACTATATTGTTCAAATTGATAAACTTGATAAAATCTTTTAATTAGCTCAGTTTGTATGACTGAAATCGTTTCATACCATTGGTCCATTGTATATTGATTGGATTCATATACTTTCATTTGATGTTCACAACGACTTACAATACCTTCAGAAAGCTGTCGAATTAATGGAATGTTTCCAGAACGAGCTAAAATTTCATAATAACGTCCACTATAAAAATCCCCCGACAGAACTGTCAGCTGCTGCTCTTTATCTAATGCATGTTTTTCGTTTATTTTCTCATGTTCATAAAGAGAGGCATGGACGATCCCTACTGTAATAGCGCTTTCGTCTATTTGTTTACTCCATTTTTCCCCATTCAAAAATGGTAATAATAAATAAAACAATTGATTTTCATTCACCACTGGTGTTCCAGTATACTGCAGTAAAGTTCTATGACGAACATGCATGAAAATATTTGTTTTTAATTGTTCTATTGATTGTTGAATGTATGTTGCATCCATAGATATTACTCCATTCTACTTAAAGTGCAACTGTTTAAACAATTGCATTGGTTCGATTGGTTCACCAATCAAATGAATTTTACTTTTTTGAGCCGCTTTCTACTATACCATGGGCAGAAATAATTTTTGCTTTCCCGCGAATTTTCATCGCAGATGTATGTTCTGTAAATTGCGCAATCATTACTTCTCCAGCATCTAATTTTTCAGAATGATGGAATTTTGTATCTGTACCACGTGTTAAACCGATTACATGTACGCCATCTTCTTGTGCTTCAATGATTATATAATCTGGTTGTGTCATAGTATCGTTTCTCCTCAAATAAACATATTCTTGTACATCATATCACAATAAAACACTATATTTAAGACATTTGAATAAATGAAATTACTTCTCTGCGTAAAACTTCGTCTTCCTCATATACTCCCCGGGCTACGGAAGTAACTGTTTTAGACCCTGGTTTTTTTAACCCGCGCATCGTCATGCACATATGTTCGGCTTCTACAACGACATATACTCCTTGTGGTTGTAACATTTCCATGATGGAATCTGCAACTGTAGACGTAATACGTTCTTGTAATTGGGGTCTGCGGGCAACAGATTCGACACAACGACCTAATTTACTTAAACCCGCGACACGTCCATCCTTTGGTAAATAGGCAATATGAGCTTTTCCGTAGAATGGAACTAAATGATGCTCGCACATAGAGTAAAATGGAATATCTTTTACTAACACTAAATCCTCATGATCTTCATGAAAAACGGTGCTAAAAAATTCTCTAGGATCTTCATTGATACCGCTAAACATTTCTTCGTACATTTTGGAAACGCGTTTCGGTGTATCTAGTAAACCTTCCCGATCTACATTTTCACCCACTGCTTCTAATATCATTTTTACGGCTTCTTCTATTTTTTGTAAGTTCACTTTCGACATCTTTCTTCCTCCTAAACCGATGCAACGTTGCACTGTCAAAATGAATCGTAGCACATACTGACTTTATTCGCAAAAAGGGTTTCTCTTCTTTTTTAGGTTCTATGTCAAATGTTGGGGTGAAGTGATATTACACGGCACCCCGATTATCCTAAATGAATCCCAATTTTCTTAGATAAATTATTTAATAAAATTTTCGCTTTAAAGTGTTCATAGCTTCTAAAACCATAAGCATTACGCTTCAAAACTTTTGATTTATTATTAATTCCTTCTAAAAAACCATTTGA
>NZ_RHLQ01000059.1 GCF_003711845.1 Lysinibacillus halotolerans | reverse complement strand
TACTTTCAACTAGATGATGGATATGGAAAGCAATATCATTATTTTGTAATTTTACTTCTAAATCTAAAGGCAAAACGAGTTGATTCATGTTATAATCTTTAAACATAAGGATCCTTCTTTCGATATAGTTTTGTGTGGTAACTTAATTTTATCAGAAGAGATCCTTATTTTATTGTAAAAAATTCAAAGCCGTTGAAATTTTACCTCATTGTAAAATTTCAACGGCTTTTTTTAATTAGAGGAGAGTTTTGTCCCAGCCTCTTTCAATTGTTTTATTCAAATGCATTTTCAATAGTTCCACTTACTTAAATAATGGTGCTTTCTTTTGTATCTAACATAAGTAAATCCATCAATTCATCCTCTTGTAATTCGGATAACCAATTGCTTGATTGAATTAATTCTTCAGATAAGGCAGACTTTATCTCTATCATTTTATCGATTTTTTCTTCAATCGTACCAATTGTAATAAATTTATGAACTTGAACAAATTGAGTTTGTCCAATTCGGTAAGCCCGGTCTGTAGCCTGATTTTCTACAGCGGGATTCCACCAACGATCTGCGTGTAATACATGGTTAGCAGCTGTTAAGTTTAATCCAGTTCCCCCTGCTTTTAACGATAATAAGAAGATAGGAAACTCTCCTGCTTGGAATCCTTCCACTAATTGATCCCTTTGTTGTTTAGGCATGCTTCCCGTTAAGAAGGGCACATCGATATCGTATAGCTCAGAAAAACAATGTTGAAGTAAATGGCCCATTCCGATATATTGGGTGAAAATTAAGCATTGCTCGCCATTATCTACGATTTCAGCAGCTAATTGAACGATTCTTTTTAGTTTAACGGAACGGTTTAACATTACCTTTGCTTCGTCAAAAGGCTCTTTTAAATAGAGAGCTGGATGATTACATAATTGCTTTAAATTGCTCAACATTTGTAAAATCCGACCTTTCTTTTCAAAAGGGGACATTGTATTCAGTTGAGCCATCGTGTCTTCAATATAACCTTCATATAGCGCGGCTTGCTCGCTCGTTAAAGCACAAAATTCCTTCGATTCTTGTTTATCAGGTAAATTCAACATTAAATCCGGATCATTTTTAGTTCGTCTTAATAAGAAAGGACGGATTTTAGTCCGTAAAATTTGTTTATGGCGCTCTGATTCTTCTCGTTCAATGGGAACAATGAATTGCTCTTGGAACTTACCGAAACTGCCTAAATATCCTTTATGAATGAAATCGAATATCGCCCATAATTCGGAAAGACGGTTTTCAATCGGCGTTCCTGTTAAAGCGATATGATGTTTTCCTTTTAATTTACGAATCGCACGAGATTGTAATGTTTGCATATTTTTTATGTTTTGGGCTTCATCTAATGTAACGGTTGCCCAATGGATTTCTTGTAGAAACTCGATATCTTGTGAAATAGTACCGTAAGTTGAAAGGATAACATTTGGTTTTTCTTTTATGATCATTTGATGGAACGAATCTTTTTTTATTCGTGATGAACTATAATGGGTATGGACTTTTAATGAAGGAGCAAAGCGAACTAATTCCTTTTGCCAGTTCCCTAAAACGGAAGTTGGGCAAATAATAATAGTTGGTAGTTGTTCCTCCAAAGTTTCATACGTATATAAAAGATAACTAATGAGCTGTACAGTTTTACCAAGACCCATATCGTCAGCTAATACAGCACCAAAATTCTGATTTCGCATAAAGGATAGCCATTCAAATCCTTCCTGTTGATAAGGACGCAATTCTGCATGTAAACCTTTCGGTGGCGAAATGGATGGTAACCCTTTTTTATGTTGAAGTTGATCCACATATTCCTTTAATGAACGTTGCATTTCAAAGGCAAATAAAGGGTCATCTCTTTCTATATCCTCTTCTTCTCCTTCTAGTGCTGTAAATTCATCTGGTAATTCACGGAATAACAATTCACGTACTGTCCAATTTTCGTCTTCAGCCTTGTCCATCAATTCTCGAATTTCCTGCATCCAATTGGCATCTAAACGGAACCATTCATTACCGATACGTACAAACTCCCGTCTTTCATCCACAATTTTTCGAAACTCTTCATCTGATATTTGTTCTCCATTTAAGGAAAGCTGCCAGTTGAAGGATAATATATCATCTAATCCTGCTACGGACTTTTGTGATTGATTACTTGCACTTACACGAACGCGCATTTTCGTTTGCTTTAATTCCTTTAACCAAGTCGGTAAGATGATTTCAAATCCAAGGGCACCTAACTTAGCAAAATCTCCCCGTAGTAAATTACGTACATCCTTATCTTCTAACATAATATGTATAAAAGATTCGGAGTCTACGTTATAACTACTTAAATCCATTAGCTCTAACATTTGATTTTGCATGTTTTTAATTTCTTGGGCATAAGGCAACCACTTATCAGGTAGAGCTCTTTCAATTGGTAAATGGCGTTTACGAACAGCAGGTGCCCATACCTTTAACGTTTTTTTCGAACTTAATACAGTTTCAAGTAGCCATTGTGAGGAACTTTCTTCTGGTTCCCGTAATCGTAAAGCTACCTTAACATCACCTATGGATCGATCTTTGTTTAATGGCCAACCACCTTTACTGAAAAATGGTAATAAAGTGGGGATATCATTAGCAAGTAACCCTGCATAGGCTAATTTTTGTTGAACAGCAGTCGTTAAAATGGATTCACATTCAGCTAATTGAATCTCTATTTCACCATAAGCATTTTTTACAAAATCATCTTCCATAAAATTTTGTGGCAATTGAAAGGAGAATGTAATGTTATTGGAATCATCTTCAGTTAAAATTACGTAATCCCATAAAGCACTATTGTTCCACAGTAATTGAACAGCATTTATGGAAGCGAGTAGTTTTTTAGTTTTATCATTTGTTCCCATTAATTGAATAAAAGGATGTTTATAAGATGGTGAGATTAACTCAACTAGTTCTACTAAAGATACATGAATTCCATGTTCACCGAAATTTGCATTTAAACCAAAACAATTTGGCTCATAACGATAAAACAATTGGTGAGACCAGTTGGACGGCGGTATAGGTGAACCATCTTCATGGAACGCAATGACAGAAAAGAAACCTGGTTGCAGTTCTTCAAAAGTGACACGAATTGTTTTCGTAAAAGGTGTTAGTTGAATTTCCGTCATGCCAGTAAATTTCCTTTCTCTAATTCTTCTTGCAATGCTCGTAAACGTTTATATTGTTCACGTATAGATTGAATATAGTCTGTCCAAAAGTAAGTTTTACCACATTTTTTTGCTGCTGATTTCATCATTTTCCAAATACGAACAGCTTGTTTATAATTCATTCTTGATTTTTGATTTACTTCTTCTAGCGCATAGTAATGATACAAAGGCAATGTTACCTCAGGAGCAACTTCTAAAACTTCCTTTAATCCACAAGTTTCCAAATAGGAAATAGAAGAAGGATACAACTGATGAAGTGCCGCCCACTCCTCGTACCTTTTTACCTTTAATAAATATTGGGAATATGGTTGTACCCCATATACTCCAAAGGCTGAAAATAACATTAGTTCTTCCTGTTCCGTTAAGTTTATATGTTCAAATAATGAATGGACTCTTCTTACATATACTTGGCGTTGGGAAGGTAATAGGTAATTATTTATATATTCATTTAAATGGGGGAGCATTGCTTTTAATATTAGTTCATATGCTCTTTCTTCGTTTCTTGAATAAGAAAATTTCGCTAGACCAAAATAAATGTTCATTTCTTTCGGTTGAATGGTTGTTAAATTATTTTTTAATGAATCATAATCTTTTAATATTATGTGGAAAACATTTAAAACTGTTGGAAGGGGAACGTCATCACTTAATTTCGTATTTGTATTTTTTTTAGCATCTTCAGCATATTGGTGAAGGATGCTTAATTCTTCTTCAGCCCTTCTTTTTTCTATAAAAATGGTATCCCAAAACAATAAATAAATATTTAATCTTCTACCAATGTGATGCTTTCGCTCAAGGAGTAATTCCCGAACTAATACTTGGAGGGCATCAAAAAACGGATCCGTAGCAAAAAGCCGAGATTTCCCTGAAATTTCATGAATCGTATTTTGAATCACTTCAAATCTTCTATCAAAGAAATATTCAAAATAATCACTATTGATATTTGATTGGGATTCTAAAATATGTTGCCATAGTTTGTTTAAAATAGCGATTTCAATAAAAAGGTTGTAAATAGGTTGCCATTCTCGTTCAAATGGCGTATGTTTCTTCAGTTTTGACTGGGCATTTTCAGCAATGTTCGAGATGAGATATTTTTCGATTTGACGACCCTCTTGTAATTGATGGGACATCACTTCATTTACCATCGCTAGCCAACTTTCAGGTGTACGTTCGGAAGCTAACAAATGTAAATTCACGCTTTTTTTGGAACGCCATTTTGAAGTCCAATCTTGTACGGAATCAATGTATTGGTAAAGAGATAAAAGAACACTTATTTTATGCCGGCACCAATCTTCCTGAGGACAGTTACATTGAATATTTCCCTCCTGGAAATGAACGGTAACATGGGTTGGTCTGACATCTTGTACAGTTGTAAATAAAGTTGAAGTAGTTGGTACGTACCGTTCAAAGGTAACGGATTTATTTCGAACCGCAAATAATGCTCGACGTATTAGCTCTTCATCTTCCGTTACGGATGGATGTAAAGAATGTTCAATATGTTCTAATTGATCTATAATAAATTTTTTTTGTTCACGTGCCAGTGTTGAAACCGATAACACCATATCATCGCCCCTTAGAAATACACAATTTATTTTCCATTTTGAAAACAAATCGATGTCTTTTCTTATGCGGAAGTGAATACATATCCGCTAAAAAAGTCTTTCCCTTCATTATAACTTGAAAAGATAGGAATGATAAGTAAAAGGATAAATATATAAAATTTCCTCAATAAAATTTTTAAATGATGGATAAAATAAATTTTTTTCTGAAGCGTTAAGAATGGCTCATTTATAATCTGTCAATAACGAGACGACAAAAATCGATAAATTTAGTAAATAAAAGCAAGTTTGAAACAAGAAAAGTATGGGGACTATAGCATTAATAAGGGAATGAATTCGTATATTAGAATAACAGAAAAAACAGCTTCCTTTGTAATTCTTTTAAGTGGGTATGGCTTCTCTATTCCAATATAGTATGCAATCGCTTTCAGCTTCTTTTATATTGTTTCACCGGTAATGAGAGTAAAGGAAATTTTTAATTGGGAGGGGATAGAATGATTCAAGTGCAGTTTATGAAGCCTTTTTATACAAAAGTTAGTGGAAAGACATTACGTTTAGTGTTTGCTTATCAATATTTCTCAATTGTAAAGGATGACGAGCTGTATCATTTTGTTCCTGTTGAAGGTAAGGAAATGATTATTGATTTAGAGACGAAACAAATAGAAAACCTTTCAGAAATTTTCGTTTTCCAAAGAGGAAATCGTTTTATTCGTTTACCATTATACCAGCTACTTCTTATATCCAATGTACACGAACATTTAAGTCCTATTTTGGAAAAGGCATCAAATAATGAAGACACTTTAAATATACCTCCAAGTGATAAAGAGGAGTCGGAAGTTCAAAAAATGATTCGTCTTTTAGAAGAACAAAATTTAAATCGATTAATTGATCACGCATTAGAAGCACGTGATGAAAAACGTTTTTATGAATTATTAGATGAAAAAATGAAATGGAATGGAACGAAGTAGTAAATATAATCACTGTTTTATACACTCATACTCATAATAAACGTACATCTGTACAACACAAAACAGGCACCCTTGATTAAAATCAAAGGTGCTTTCTTTTATCAATGGATTCATGGACATTATGAAACCAATATAAATAATTGAATAATGGCTAATACAATCCCTGAACCGACTATTCCATATAACCAATCTTCCTTCGATATTGATAATTGTTTTAATCCTTTCATTATAACTCCCTCCTCTACCCTAGTATTTCCAATTATTGAAAATGTTAAAACTGTAAAAACTATATTAAGAAATTCTAAGAATGTAGAGATTGTTATGTTGAAATGAGAAAATAAAGTTAATCAAGCCTACTGTAAAAAGATTAATACAAAAGGAAAAGAGAGAAGATAGAATGGGGTTGAATAAGTTGGTTTAAATTTTTGAAATAATAAAGATAGAACTAGGAAGAGGATGCATAAATAAAGTGGACGATTTGAAGTTCAAACCACTTTTTCCTTCCTGGTCTTCTAAAAATTAAAGTTGATTTGTATACTATTATGCAAGTTTTTGACAAAGGAATGGATAATTCCAACTTCATCTTTATTTTTAGTGTGATTTAGAGATAAATCGGCACTATTCTCTATATGGAAGGAAAGTGGGCTATGATGACAAAAACAGTTTGTGTCGTTGGGTTAGGGTATATTGGATTAACGTCAGCAGTAATGTTTTCAAACTATGGTATGAAAGTACATGGTGTAGATATAAACCCATCAGTTGTTCGCAATATTAATGAAAAAAAATTACACATTGAAGAACAAGGTCTTCAAGAAATGCTGGACCGAGCAATAGATGAAGGAATGTTTACTGCATCTACTACGCCACAAGAAGCAGATGCATTTATCATTTCTGTTCCGACACCAATTAATCCAAATAAAACAGCAAATCTCGATTATGTAAAAGAAGCAACTAAATCGATTGTTCCTTATGTTAAGAAGGGAAATTTAGTTATTTTAGAATCGACAGTTCCACCGAAAACTGTTGAAAATATTATGATTCCTGAATTGATGAAAACAGGATTCGAAATCGGTACGGACATTTATGTGGCCCATTCACCTGAAAGAGTTATACCTGGGAAAATTTTTGAGGAATTAGTAAATAATGATCGTATTGTTGGTGGGATTAATGAAAAATCTGCCCAGTTAACAAAGGAATTATATGAATGCTTTGTCCAAGGGGAAATTCATTTAACTAACGTCACTACGGCAGAACTTGTGAAGGTGATGGAAAACACTTATCGCGACATGAATATTGCCTTTGCTAACGAACTTTCTAAAATTGCAGATAATATTGGGGTCAATATTTGGGAAGCGATTCAGTTTGCCAACTTACATCCAAGGGTCAATATTCACTTCCCTGGACCAGGCGTAGGTGGTCATTGTATTGCCGTAGATCCATGGTTTCTTGTGGAAATAGGTGGGGATAATGCACAGATTATTCATCATTCACGACATATAAATGATAGTATGCCAGCCTATACTGCGCAAAAAACATTGTCTATCTTAGATGAAAATAACATTGTAGGCGGAAAGGTAGCGGTTTTAGGTTTAGCATTTAAAGGAAACGTAAATGATATACGTGAAAGCCCTTCGATTGCTGTTATCGATTATTTACAACAACTCGGATTGGAAGTTGTATCCTTTGATCCGCATATTAAAGAAAATAATCATGTGACACAAACCCAACATTTAGAGGAAGCTACAAGGGATGCGGATATTCTTTTAGTTTTAACAGATCATAATGAATTTAAAACTTTTGATCCACATACCATTACGACAAACCATAAAATTGTATTTGATACGAAAAATTGTTTGAATCGGAAAGTTTGGCAAAATGCAGGTTTTCAATATTATTTATTAGGCGATGCGAAGAATAGATGAAAAACTACCAAACCATCACATTGGGGCAGTAATTTCGTTTAGCTGCCTCCTTTGTCTAAAAGGACGGTTGTGCAAATATGAAGGAAAAAGTACTTGGAATTCAAGTTAATACTGAAAAGTACGATAGACTTATTAAAGAAATTTTCAGCCGAATCGAGAGGAAAGAAAAAACATTAATTGTTGCAATCAACCCTGAAAAAATTATGAATGCAAAAGACAATGAATCATTAAAAAAATTACTTAATGATGCTGAAATTCAAATTCCTGATGGAATAGGTGTAATTATTGCATCGAAAATCCAAAAAGGAAACATTCATGAACGTGTAACCGGTGTTGAAATGATGATGCGTATATGTGAAGAGGCTTCCAAACAAGACAAATCCATTTTTTTATACGGTGGTAAATGTGGCGTAGCAGATCAGGCAGCAAAAAAATTAAAAGAGTTATACCCTACTATTAAAGTTGTTGGAACGCAGGATGGCTATGAAAATAATATGGAAAAAGTCATTTCGAATATAAATAAAGCAAAACCGGACATATTATTTGTTGCAATGGGTAGCCCGAAACAAGAAAATTGGATTAACCAATATCGTAATCAGCTTTATCCAACGATTTTCCAGGGAGTTGGGGGATCCTTTGATGTATTGGCTGGTACAGTAAAAAGAGCTCCGGTCATTTTCCAACAGCTAGGTTTAGAATGGTTATATCGGCTGTTAAAAGAACCGAAGCGATTTAAACGACAACTAGCTTTACCACGCTTTTTAGTTGAAGTAGTGAGACATTCTGTTCGAAAACAACATAAAGTATAAAGGATACTATTTAGTTGATTTCGTTGGAGAAATTTATTGTAAATGTGGGACATATTCTTATGAATGATTTAATCAAAGTAAATGAAAACACCTTCACCAAGATGTATTTTATTCATACATGGTGAAGGTGTTATTATTTTATTTCATTTCATTTACATTAAATCGCGAGACGTCTTCGTCCAATAGGAAGGACGTTCCACGTTTTTTATGGGCTGCATTGAAGAAAATAGCTACAATGGCCATCGTTGCCACAATTCCTCCAATATAGGAAGCGTTTAATGGTATACCGAATCCCATTGTAGGTTCATATAAAATATAGACAATGACCATTACTGTCATGAAGGAAGCTGGCACTGTAGCGATCCAATGATTTTTTTTCGCCAAGAATAAATACATTGCTCCTACCCAAAGGGCGATAACGGCTGTTACTTGGTTTGCCCAGGAGAAGTATTGCCATAAAATATTAAAGTCAATTTTCGTTAATGCGTAAGAAATGACGAATAAAGGAATGGCAATCCATAGCCTGCTTAATAATTTTGATTGACCAAATTTAAAATAATCTGCAATGATCATACGTGCTGCGCGGAACGCTGTATCCCCAGATGTAATCGGTAAAATAACAACTCCTAAAATAGCTAATGTACCGCCAATAGAACCCATCATTAATAGTGAAACTTCACTTACTACTGCTGCAGGTCCTCCAGCAGCTAACATTTCGTTTAAACCACCATAGCCATCAAATAAACTCATAGCTGCTGCGGCCCAAATCATAGCGATAATTCCTTCTGCTATCATCATGCCATAGAAAATTTTACGACCTTGTTTTTCATTTTGTGTTGTACGAGAAATAATAGGTGTTTGAGTAGCATGGAATCCAGATAAAGCCCCACAAGTAATTGTAAAGAATAATAGTGGGAAAATAGGTAAGTCATTAGGATGCATATTTTGAAAACTTAACTCTGGAATCGGTGCACCTGTTACGATTAATCCAATTCCTACACCTAGTGCTGAAAGAACTAATAGCGCACCGAAATATGGATAAAGACGACCAATTATTTTATCCACCGGTAATAACGTTGCTAAAATGTAGTAGAAGAAAATAACGCCTAAAATAACTGCAAGGGCTACCTTTCCATCTAGTAAATTATTAATTAACATTGCTGGTGATGTAACGAAAACAGTACCAACTAACAATAAAAGTAACAATGCGAAAACGTTTACAACGTGCTTCATAAATTTCCCTAAAAACTTCGATACTAATTCTGGTACGTGTGCCCCTTTATTACGGATAGAAATCATGCCTGTTAAGTAGTCATGTACAGCGCCGGCAAATATACAGCCTACGACAATCCAAATGAATGCGACTGGACCATAAAGTGCCCCTGCAATAGGTCCAAACACTGGGCCTGTCCCCGCAATATTTAGTAGCTGGATTAATGAATTTTTTGAAGTTGACATTGGAACATAATCAACACCATCCGCATTCACGTATGCGGGAGTAGGTCTTTCTGATTTAGAACCAAATACTTTTTCAACGTATTTGCCATATGTAAAATAGCCAACGATTAAAATCGCGATACATACTAAAAATGTAACCATTTATAGTACCCCCATCCCTTTTTAAATATTCTCAATTTTCATAATAAGATAATATCATAATATGTTATATAACAACAATGGGATTTTAAAAATTTCATATGGAACAGTATTAGGGAAAATATCAGGAGATTAATAGAGGAAATTCGTAAACATTGCAGTATGTATCATTTAACTGTAATATATACTTATACTTTGTCACACTTTGTGATTGTCTAACGCTTAAATGGCAAAAAGACGAAAAAGACACTTATTGAAAGAAGTAGAAACAGTTAAACTGTTCCTTTTCTTCATAAGTGTCTTTTTACGTTTAATTGGGAAATGATCCCAAAGCTGTTTAATTCAATGAGTATTGTTTATATAGTTTATTTTGTACAGCAAATATTCCTAAAATAATGAAGAAGATTAAAGTGTAAATTTTTAATTCCCAAATATTATAATAAGCTCCTGAACATCCTGTAGATAACCATAATGCGATCATAAATTGCCCGAAACTTGTATTCTTTCTTTTCCAAAACAGTATTACCATGGAAATTAAGAAAATCGCAAATAAAATGACACCAATTGATCCGGTTTCAGCGATAATTTGAATATATTGGTTATCGGAATAGATTTTATTATTATAATAAATCGATAAATCGATTCCATAGTCCTCGTAAATAGGTGATCCGTAGGAAAGGGTAGCGGCACCTCCAAAAGTACCGAATCCTGTCCCTGTGATTGGATGATCACTAAAAATTTCGAACCCTTTTGTTATATAAAAAACTCGCCCATTGGAAACCATAAGCTCAATATTTTTTTCATCGATTGTTTGATTAAAACGTTCCCCGATACCACCAGCAATTCCTTCCGGCGCTTCTACACCCATTGATTGAGCTAAATTCACCCCTCCAATGATAGGGAAGTAAACGAGGAGAACAGATGCTATTAAACTAATTGCAATTTGTTTAATTAAATAGAACTGTCTAGATAATAAAATGTAAGTGACTCCTAATACAACGGCAGATATCAATGTTCCTCTAGAGAACGTTAGAATAAAGATCCCCATAAAGAGCACGAGACTTATATTTAAGGAAATTTTATATTCATTGTTTTTAAACAAATGCTTTAATACAAAAACGGAAATAATACAAAACATTAAAACAAGTGCTAATGAATTTGGATTTCCTACTAATCCATAAATTCTAGATATATTCTCCGGAGATAGCGCCATATGTTTCCAGTTGTAAGGTAGTAACCATTGGCGTATAGAAATTTTTTCAATAATACCATGCAATGCTAATAACCAACCTAAACCTACACCTGTCCAGGCTAACTTTGCCATAAAGTTGATTGGTAATTGACTTCTAGAGAGGAAGAAATAAATAAAGTACATAATGATAAATGTACGGACTTGGAATAAAATTGCTCCAACACTAACCCCATTTAAATAGCCGATTAACGCACCGAATAGTAAAAAGATAAAGAATGCCCATTCAAATAATTTAAATTTTAATAAATTCTTCATATCAAATTTACTTGAAATAAGGCATTTTACTAATAAAATAAACGTAATGATGTCACCGATATATTTCATACCGGAATTGACTTCAATCAAAAATGGACGAATCGCTACATAAATAACTAAATATAAAATACTTTCAAAAGGTTTTATAAAAGCGAAAATGATAAAAACTAAAGTTGTTAATATAATCGTTACTTTAGATGGGAGTGCAAGTACAGCAAATGTAAAAATTAATAAAATGAAAATTTGAAGGAAATCTTTTGAAAATAAGTTTTGCTTGGTAAGTTGCATTTGAAAATTCCTTTCTTAATCTTAATCATATTGTGGGTAATTATTACATTCTCTAAACATTATACATATTTAGGAAAAGTAATGCCTTAGCACACGTTGGACAGAAAAAAATAAGGCTAGTAAACTGATATTACAGTTTTTTGAAATTTAATGAAAAAATTTTAAAGTTGTCCCAAAGATTTTTATTATGTATTAATAAAGCATAAAGAAAACAGAGACATGTTTATTTTATAAGGAAAATATTAAGTTGTTTTCAATAATTGTGTAAAAGTATGTAAAGAATTGATGAAAAGGCGTGAAGGACTGATGAAAAAAATATTCGTAATTAGTAACATGTATCCTTCTAGTAAACATTTATCTTTTGGGATATTTGTAAAAAACCAGGTAGAAGCCCTTCGAAATGAAGATTTAGATGTAATCGTAGCGGTTAACCAAGATCCTGAAACAGGAAGAAAGAAAACGATTGTAAAGTACTGTAAATGGGGAGTAAATATTATTAAGAAAGCGATAAAATATCGGAAACAAATATCCCTTACCCATGCCCATTATGTTTTTCCATCAGGAATGTTTTCTTTACTTTTAAAAAAAATATTTCATATTCCTTATATTGTTACAGCCCACGGTGGGGATATTGAACGAATGGCAAAGAAAAATGCAAAAATACGTCAATGGACTGAAAGCATATTAAAAGAAAGTAGCGCTATTATTGCAGTCGGTCCCGTTTTGGCAAAGCAAATAGAAGAAGAATATAAAATTCCACGCGATAAAATTACTGTTTGTAGTATGGGAGTTGACCGGGAAGTGTTCCAGCCTGGTAATCTTTCATTAGTAAGAGGACAACTAGGACTGGATCAACACGATTTTATTTATTTATTTGTAGGAAATGTCATTAAACAAAAGGGTATAGAAGAATTGTTGCAAGCATTTCAACAAGTAAAGAAAAGAACCGGAAAATCAGTTAAATTAGTACTCATTGGTTCAAGAAGGGATGGCAACTTCATTCATCAAATTCAACCTTATATTGATGACACCGTTGTATTAGTTGACCCGTTAGAACAAAAGGAATTAGTGAAATGGTTCCAAGCAAGTAATGTATTTGTATTACCTTCCCATATAGAAGGGTTCGGATTAGTAGCATTGGAAGCTATCGCATCTGGTACACCTGTTATTGCTTCCAGTGTTGGCGGTCTCGTTTCTTTATTAGAGAATGGGACAGGCCATCTAGTTGAAGCTAAAAATCCTGGGGCATTAACGGATGAAATGATTCGGGCTTTACATACGCCAAAAGAACAATATTACAATGAAGAAGCAGCGAAGGAAATATTGCATCTTCACGATGTGAAAGAAATTACAAAAACAGTGATTAATCTCTACGAATCAACGGTTAAAGGTGGTTCCAACTCATGAATAAATTTTTAAAAATTGTTGGAGCCGTTGCAATTATTAATATTGCTGCTCGACTATTCGGCTTCCTGAGGGAAATGGTAATTGGTTATCAATATGGGGTATCCTATGCCTCTGATAGTATTTTTACCGCTTATAATTTCCCTAATTTTTTATATTTAGTAATTGGTGGGGCTTTTACGACTGCCGTTATATCCCTTTATAATAAAAAGTCAACGAACCAAGCATTATTTGTCAAACAATCTTTTACTATTGTTCTTATTTCAGTGTCTGTCATGACACTGATAGTTCTATTTTTTACAGAACCAATTATTAATTTATTTTACCGTGATTCAGGGTTTGAAATAAGTCGAGAAGGTTTCGAATTATCGAAGCATCTATTTTATTGGATGATGCCCTCTTCCATTCTGTTATGTTTAGCATCTTGGTATAGTGGATTATTAAATGTTCATAATAAATTTCATTTATCTAGTATTTCAATATTAATTTATAATATAAGTTTTTTACTTATAGCAGTAGGATTATCATTATTCGTTGGACCTATTGCCTATGGTATCAGTGCTTTTGCAAGTGCAATTGTTATGATTTATTTCCTTATTATTGGATACCGAAAATTGGATACCTACCAAGTTGGTCTTTCCTTTAAGCAGGATCAAACAACAAAGGAATTATGGTTAATGGTTGTCCCGATTGCAATAGGCGGGGGAACGATACAAATTTATGCTATGTTGCAACGTTTTTTCGTTGGATTACTTGGCCTAGGAGAAAATGCTATTTCCGTTGTGAACTATGCTTCTCGATTAACCCAATTTCCACAAGCAATTTTAATAACAGCTGTAACGACAGTTATTTATCCGATATTAAGTAGAAAAGAAGCCGAAGATGATCATTCATCCATTAAAAGTTTATATAGTAGAGGGTTACATTATTTATTATTACTTTTAATACCTGTTTCAATCTATTCTTTCTTCTATGGAGAAAATTTAATTCAAGTCATTTTTGAATATGGAAAATTTACTGAGAAAAGTACAGCTATTACGACACCAGTATTACAAATTTTTGTATTATCCATGTTCTTTTTAGCGGCTAATACATATATAACTCGTTTTTATTATGCAAAAGGTGACTCGATGGCTCCAGTCATTTTTAGTATTATCAATGTATTTGTAGTCAATATTGCGGTTATGTATTTATTTGCTGAAGGATCTGGAGTTAGTGCGATAGCATGGGGAACGTTTATAAGTTCTGTTACGAATACAATCATGTTAATGATATATGCGAACTTTAAATATAGTTTAAAACTTATTTCGGATAAAAATTCTAATTTATTAAAATCAATTGCTTCCTTTATTTTGATAGGTATTGTTCTTTATTTATCAAGCAAGTATTTCACATTCGATAGTAAATGGATAACATTTATCGTTGGAGTATTCATATTTGTTGTCATTACGGTAGGCTCTTATTTCTTGTTGGGAATAAAAGAAATGAAGGATTTCTTGGCTGTTATTAAAAAGAAAGTTTTTAAAACGTCATAAAATAAACATAAAATAAAACGCCTTTTAAAAGGCGTTTTATTTTATGTTTATTTTAGGTTAATTGGACTAATACATTTTAGAAGCGATAATTAAATCAAATATTTAAATAGAACTTTTGTAATTTTATATAAGTCTAAAGTCTTTATTATCCTCTATAACTATTATATAATATTGCTAAAGATTGGAATCATTATTTGTCTGTAAGTATTTTAATAGGATAGGTGGATTAGGTAAAATGGCGCGTGGAAGAAAAGTGAATTCAAACGGTGAAAGAAGCAAACAATTACTACGTGAGAAGGCGATTGAACTTTTCGCATCAAATGGTTATTATCAAACGAAAATTAGTGACATTGTTAAAGCAGCCAATGTGACTCAACCTACATTTTATTTATACTTTGATAGTAAAGATTCTTTATTTATTGATTTAAATGAACAATTCCAAGTCGATTTATTTCGCCTTTTTGAAGAACAGCCGGGTCAAAATGAAGCCCATTTTCATCAAGTAATCGGAAACCTTTTACAATATTTTTCTGAAAATCCATTATTGACGAAAATAGGATTGTATCAATCGGAAGGGTCGTATTTAGTGAAAGAAAGATTAGTTGAAAAGTTTGAATATATTTTAGAGAAACAAAAACAGTATTTTAGTAAGTTAGAACAGATGGATATACATATTGTGTCACAAAGCTTAGTAGGTTCTATTGAGCGTTTAACCTTTACGCTATTACTGACAAATAAAAAAACCGTGGATCAATTAACGGAAGAACTTTTATCGATTTACTTTGTAAAGGATGAATTACTATCCTATGCAACATAGATGGACTGTAATAAAATGAAAAAACCTCTCCCATTATATTAATTAATGAACTGACCCAAAAAAGTTAGACATATTTTGTTAGGCGGCTTCCAAGACCTTTGTTCGGTATTCTACCGGGCTTAGGTCTTTTAATTTTGGCTCTATAATATTTGTTGGGGTTTAAAAAAATTTCATAAATAAAAAAGCACGTAATCACCGATTTCTATATACTTGAATTGTCGAGAAACAAGCAATGAAAGGTGATACGTGCAA
>NZ_RHLQ01000058.1 GCF_003711845.1 Lysinibacillus halotolerans | reverse complement strand
TTCTTCTCCAAAGAAATCACCTCTATACGCTCCTAACTCTATGAAGTTAGGATTATTTTCATATAAAAGTGGCTCACTTTTCAACTGCGATGGTGGCTCAGTTTTAGCTTATCAAATACACCCGGCATTTGAATATCTAAAAAAGCCGTATTAAAAGATATGTTTTTTAAATCTGAAATTAAAGTATAAGCATCTGTATAAGCGCCGATTATTTCAACCCCAATATCTGCTAGCCGTTTTTTCATAAGTTCAATTGAAAGCGGCTCATCATCTGCTATAATAGCGCGAATCATCTTGTTCTCACCCCGATTTTTTCTATATATTTCTTATTTTAAGAGAAAAGAAAGAATTTTGTAAGATGTAACAGCTAGAATATGAAGATATTGTAATAAAAGTAGGGGGAACGATATGGATAGGGTCTATTTACATCCTATTGAATTGATTGGTGATGAAGTAGAAGCAGATAGATGGAAATATTTAGCCTTACATCATGAACTAACAGAGTTGCCAAATAGACAAATGCTTTATATGTCGATTGAAGCTTATATGCAAATGGCCCAAGAAAGTAAAACAAATCTTGCAGTCGTATTTGTTGATTTAAATAAGTTTAAAAAAATTAATGATATATTCGGACATTTTGTAGGGGATGCCATTTTAAAAGATGTTGCAGCACGTCTTTTGACATTATCGAACAATGGGATACATGCTTTTCATTTTAGTGGAGATGAATTTGTTCTTATTATTGAACAAGCAGATTATTTAGATGAAAAGATCAAACAATTAATAGAAGTATTTGACACCCCTTTTTCTGTTGAAAATAATCAATTACATTTAGGCGCAAGTATAGGAATAAGCTTGTTTCCGGAACATAGTCAAAATGCCAATGAATTAATTGAGTATGCAGATCGTGCAATGTATAGAGCGAAGTCAAAATCCACAATAGAAAAAATGTATAGTCTTTACGATGGCAAATAAAAGAATGGAAACTATTCAATATAGTAATTTTGTAAGAGTTTTGTAAGGACTTTAGTCGGCCAACGTAATGACCGGCATATTGGAAACGGTTATCTTTACTGTTACAATATGTTGAGATGAGTAACGAAAATAAAGTTTTTTCTAGCAAAATATCGATATGAATGATAGATATTTATCATGAATCGAAATTGTTGAATAGAATCTATCGATTGACAGTTTTTCTTTTAAATGGGAAGTAACTTATTGTATTGGAGTAAATAAACGAATGAAAAGTAAGAAAAAATGGCTGATAATCCTTAGTTTTATCATACTTTTAACAAGTTTTCGATTAGCTTGGTTGTTTTATTATAACGATCCGGATCGACCAAAGGCTGAGGATGGTGTTTTAGATATAAGATCAGCCGATTTAATGAGTGAAGTAATGCCAGTAAACGGAGAATGGGCTTTTTATCCAGATAAGTTTGTAAATCCAAATCAACTTTCAGATGAAGGAGATGCTACACCAATCCGTGTACCATCGGATTGGAGAAGTGTCGACCAAAATGAACAGGAAAGTTCGTTTGGACATGGAACATATCATTTGCGAATCATTACTAATCCTAATGATTCAAATATGTATCGGCTTCGGTTTATGGGAATTAGTACTGCATCTCGAGTTTATATAAATGGTGAAGAAGTGGGTGAACTCGGAAAAGTAGGTGCGAATAAAGCTACCTCTGAGCCTAATGAAATGCCATTTTCAGTTAACGCTCAACCAGCTGCGGGTAAAATTGATATCGTAATACAAGTCTCTAATTTTGATCATATAAAACGGGGAGGAATTGGACGTACCATTTATTTTGGTGGAGTTAATGCAGTTGAAGCCCATGAGCATTTTAGTATGGGGTTACAATTGATTGGCTTTGCGGTTCTGTTTTTCCACGGAATTTATATTTTAGTTCTTTATTTATTTGTTTTTAAACAAAAAAAGCTACTTTTATTTGCTGGTGCAGTGTTCAGCATGGCCGTTTCTATCATATTCGATGATGATCAACTCATTCGTGTAATTTGGCCAGAAATTGGTTTTGAAGAAAGAATAAAACTTACTCTTTTATTTTATGCTTCGGCTTACATATTAAGTGTATTTTATTTAAAAACTCTTGTGAAGGATCAGTTTAATCGAACATTTAAATTATTTAGTGCAGTTTCTATTTTTTACATAATCGCTATAGTTTGCTTAGACTATAATGAGTTTAATTACATTTTATCGCCTATTTATTCGATATTAATGCTTACACCGGCCGTTTTAATTCCATTAATTTTCAATAAAAAAATCTCTATTAAGACACCATATTCTATTTATTTAGTATTTACAGCGATTGCCATTTCATCTAGTACGTTTTGGGGTTCTATTAAAGGTCGAGTATTAGAAATAGGTATTCCTTTTTATCCATTTGACTTACTAATTGCTGTCGTGTGCTTTGCATTGTACTGGTTTAAAACTTTTTATCACACATCCGAGGAAAGAAAAGAACTCAATGAAAAACTCCAACGGGATGATAAACGAAAAGACGATTTCTTAGTGAATACGTCTCATGAACTTCGAAATCCGTTACATGCGATGATGAACATCGCTCAATCATTATTACGGGAACCGTTGCCAGAAGATACAAAAGAACGGGTAAGAATGATGGAATCCGTTGCACGAAACATGTCTCATACGTTAAATGACCTAACGGATCTTTCTACCCTTAGGGAAGGGAAAGTTCATTTAACTCTACAGCCTGTCCATTTGCACGGGATTGTCGAATATGTTTTTAACTTGCCAAAAGAAGGAAGACCTGTTGAATTGATTAATGATATTCCATCTTCTTTCCCAACTGTAAAGGCGGATGAAAACAGAACGATTCAAATTGTCTTTAATCTTGTTCAAAATGCATTAAAGTTTACGGAAGATGGCTTAATTGCCGTATCAGCAGAAGAGAAAGATGGTAAGGCGATTATTACGATAAAAGATACAGGAATTGGAATGGATGAGGAATTGCAAAAACGGATCTTCCAACCGTATGAACAGGCGGATTCAAGCATTACTTCTTCAAGGGGAGGACTTGGGCTTGGTTTAAGCATTTGTGCCCAGTTAGTCGAGTTACATGGAGGAGAAATATTTGTTACATCTTCTCCTGGAGTAGGTTCTTCCTTTTCGTTCTCCTTACCAATTAGTCATGAACAAGGTGAGCGTCAAATTATCTTTAATGAAGGAATACCTGATATAGTTCAAGAGCACCAAGATGCTCTGGAAAGTGATGTTCATGTGTTACTAGTAGATGATGACCCAGTCAACTTAAAGGTTGTCAGTAGCATATTAGAGAAGGAAGGTTATTCCGTCAAGGCATGCCTTGGTGCAGAAGAAGCGTTACAACAGCTATATAGCGAAAAATGGAGTATTGTAGTATCGGATGTCATGATGCCAAAAATGTCTGGATACGAATTGACTTCAAGAATAAGGAAAGTTTTTTCTATGTTAGAATTGCCCGTATTACTTTTAACTGCTAGAAGTCGTGTAGAAGACATACAAGCTGGTTTCCAAGCGGGGGCAAATGATTATGTGAAGAAGCCGGTTGAACAGGCAGAACTACTTGCTAGAGTATCATCTCTAATTCAGCTGAAAACATCCTTATATAAACAGACACAGACGGAAGCGGCTCTGCTCCAAGCTCAAATACAGCCCCATTTCTTGTTTAATACACTAAATGCCATTATTGCTTTAAGTGAGATTGATCCTGATAAAATGAGTACGCTGTTATATGAGTTTGGAAACTATTTGCAAAAAAGTTTTGATGCAGGTAATTTACAGGATGCTATTTTCATTGAAAATGAATTAGAACTGGTGAAATCTTATCTATTTATTGAACAGCAACGCTTTGGTAGCCGTTTATCTGTTCATTGGAATGTAGATAGTGAATGCCTACATGCAAAAGTTCCGCCCCTTTCCATTCAAACGTTAGTTGAAAATGCAGTCCGTCATGGCATGTCAGAACATCAACCAGTATTAACAGTAAGTATTTCCATTGTGAAAAAAGATGACAATGTGGAAGTTAAAATAGTAGATGATGGGAAAGGTGTTCATTCCCATGTGTTGGAGAAAAAGTTATCGAATTCAAATAAAGGTCTTGGTTTAACGAATACAAATAAACGTCTTATCCATTTAAGTGGTAAAGGATTGATTATTGAAAGTGTTCCAGGATGTGGTACGACTGTAACATTTAACGTAGCAGTCCCTTATAAAAGTTTAGAAGAAGTAACAAAATAAATTTTTTCACTTGAGGGGAGGGGTGCTCTATTGTGAGCTCTCCTATGACCCTCCATAATATATTGGTAAATTATTCAATAAAAGTAACTAAAAGTTAACATTGAAAAATATGTAGAAAAGGAATGTAAATACAATGACAACAGTTACATCTGTATTTAATGAAAGAGAAGTACGTCCATTTTTTGAGATGGTTAAAGCGTCTATTCACCGTTCACGTCAACCATTTACAATTCTTTTATTAAAAATTCATGAAAAACTTGATGCGCGTACCTATGAAGCGATTCGTGATTTTCTTGCAAATGAAATTCGTTTAACGGATGTCCTATTTCAAGTAGATCAGCAAAATACTTGGGGACTTTTGTTAACTCAAAGTGGTGCCAATGAAGCTTCCGCCCTACTTAATCGATTAGAGTCCCGTAAACCAAATATTAGTGAACCTTTCACGGCCTGTATGATTGAAATTCGAAATGAATCAGCGGAATTTAACGAAATAGTGGAAAAGGGGTTGGAAGCTGTTCAACTGCCTGGTGTACATCGAGTACGTGATTTTGAAGAGAGAAAAATAGAACAAATTAAAGTAAGTATTCTTGAAGAAAATTCGATGTTCAGAAAAGTTCTTGCTACGACAATTAAATCTATACATCTTGATGGAATGAAACTGGATCTTCAAGTTTTTGAGGATGGTCAAGCCTTTTTAGAATCGGATTGGATTAAATCAGCCCATATGCACATCGTTATTTTAAATGATATTTTGCCAAGGCGGAACGGACTCGATATTTTACATACGCTTCGACAAATGCCAAATCAACAAAAATTCATCGTCTTTATGATGACGAGTAATCAATCAGAAGAAGAAATGATTCGTTCCTATGAGAAAGGTGTAGATGGATTTTTCATAAAACCAATTAATATTCGTTTATTTGAAGCGCAAATAAAACGAACTTGTAAGGGGTTATGGAGATGAACGACGCAATAATCACTGTTTTTTGGTTAATCGTTGTTTGCATCATTAGTTTCATTCTATTAAGCTTGCATCTTCTTTGGAAAAAAAGCCAAGAAGAGCATCGTAGAACGACTATAGATCACTATAAAAACAAAACAGAATCAGCTTGGTATGACTACTTCATTAATGATGGTGAACTTATTGAATCTTTTATACCAAAGCAACGAGAGGAAATCATAGGGTATGAGGAATTGGCAAATGTATATGTTACTAGTTTGACTGCAACTCATACAGCTGAGAAGTTACATTATATTGCCACTCAATATTTACATGATTACTATAAAAAATTATTGAACAGTTCTCGGAGAAGTAACCGTTTAAACGCTTTATCACGAATAGAGGATTACGGAAATATAGAGGTGCTAAAGGAGTGTAAATGGGTTCAGAAGGAGGAAAAGGAGAAGGAAGAGTGTATTTTACTCCTCTCTATTTACTCCAAATATGATGAATCGACTTTTAAACAGCTACTCTTTCAGTATCAATCGATTCTAACAGAATTTGATTGCCGAATATTGTTTAATCACCTTTCTTTTTCCGTTTTAACTTCTTTTTTTGCTCATTTTAATGAATTCGAATCCCATTTAAAATATGCCCTAATTGACACGGTATCGAACAAGCATACATTTGAGGCTATTCCATATCTTTTAGAGCTAGTTCATGATGATGATAAAGAAATACGTATCCGTGTAGCAAAGGCAATTTATGATTTGGGCATTGAGGAAGAAGCATTTTGTGTAGAGCTATCTGAATCAGAGACTTGGGAAGAAAGGTTAATGGCAGCCAAATTGGCTCGATATGTGAAATTTAGCAAAAGCAAACCTATCCTTTTCCGTTTATTGGAGGACATGGAGTGGCGAGTAAGGGTACAGGCAGCTCAAACGATTGCCCGACATAATGAAGGAAGAGCTTCCCTTGAAACATACATAATGACAGCTACTGATAATTATGCCATTGAAGCCGCTCAAGAAGTTCTAAGAAAAGAAGGTGATTGGTCATGGATTGGATAATCGATGGGATTATGTTGTTCTTTGGTAAATTTATAATTGTCTACAGTGTAATTGCCATTGGAATTTATGTAATCATGCTTTTTTTAGCAATACGTCATTTAAGAAAACAATATTTAATGAAAAAAATGGTGATCGATGAAGAGTATTTAGATTCCTTTCAAACAAAGCCGGTTTCTATTCTTGTACCGGCATTTAATGAAGAAATAGGAATTATTAATAGCATACATTCCTTATTATCCCTTCGTTATCCGGATAAAGAGATTATCGTTATTAACGATGGTTCAACAGATAGAACAAAGGAAATAGTAATCGATTATTTCCAAATGAAGCCGGTTGAAAAAGTATACCGTCCCCATATTTCTACGAAAAGGATTATAAATATTTATCAATCAACGATACATCCATCTTTATGGCTGATAGATAAAGAAAATGGTGGTAAAGCGGATGCGTTAAATGCCGGAATGAATGTATCAAGATTCCCCTATTTCTGTTCAGTAGATGGTGATTCAATACTTGAGCCAACAGCCTTACAAAGAGTAATGAAGCCAATTTTACAATCAGGCGGCAAAGTAATTGCTGCAGGAGGAAACATTCGAGTTGCCAATGGTACTGATATATCAATGGGTGCCATTAGGAAAACGATAATTTCGAACAGGCCACTTGTTGTCATGCAAATTGTAGAGTATTTAAGGGCATTTTTAATGGGACGTATTGCATTTAGCCGTTTCAATATGATGTTAATTATTTCCGGGGCATTTAGTGTTTTTTCAAAGGAATGGGCAATAAAAGTAGGCGGATATTCGGTCGATACGATCGGTGAAGATATGGAGATTATCGTTAAGTTACATCGTCTCATTCGCGAAGGGAAGGCAGATAAACGAATAGAATTTGTTGCGGAGCCAGTTTGTTGGACAGAAGTTCCTCAAACAGTTGGTATGTTGAGAAATCAACGTAGAAGATGGCATCAAGGGTTGATTGAAAGTTTATGGAAGCATAAGTCCATGACTTTCAATCCGAAATATGGTTCCCTCGGGTTCGTTTCTTTCCCTTATTTTTGGGTAATTGAATGTTTTGGACCGGTGATTGAGTTAGGTGGTTATATATATGTCATCGTTGCTTTATTGATGGGTAATACATATTCAGAATTCGCCATCTTATCGATTCTATTATTTATATTGTATGGATCCATCTTATCTATGATGACTCTCATCTTAGAAGCGTGGAGTATGAATCGGTATCCAACACTTCGAGAGTTAATGCACATATCCTCTGTAGCTTTAACTGAACTTGTTTGGTATCGTCCATTAACATTATTTTGGAGATGTGAAGGAATTATTCGTTTTATGATTCGAAGACACGACTGGGGAAGTATGGAGCGAGTTGGTATTTCAGAAAAGGAGTCTAGACAGCAATGAAAAGAGTATATATTGGCATAGCTGTTTTTTTAGTTCTACTTATTGCACCGGTTGCAATCTGGTTTTTAGATAAGGGAAATGAGCTCTCTGTCGCGATCATCGATAAAACCGTTGCCAAAACCGATTACAGGGAACATGAAGGCATAACGTGGCTACTAAATTATGAAAAGTTTAAGAAAGAAAATTCTAGTTATGCGGAATCGGAGGACTATTACGGATATTCTCCGGAAAAAGAGGAATCTGCTCGTGCTTTACCTGATGATTATCATGATTACGATGTTATTTATTTAGCCGATACATACGGGGTTTATGATGAGGATTTTAACGATACAAAAGAAATTCATGGATCAAAATCAGATAAAGTTTACGGAGGACTTGAGATGGAAGAATGGGAGACCATTGCCCAACGTTTAACTTCCGATGAAAAAAGTGTATTGATCGCAGAATATAATACTTTTGCTTCACCTACAAATGCTGAAGTAAGAGGAGCCGTTACCTATTATTTAGGTTTAGAATGGGACGGATGGACAGGCAGATACTTCTCTGATTTAAGTCTTTCGGGGATGGAAATGCCCCAATGGGTGAAAGAGGAATATAGTGAAAACTGGCCATATAAAGGTGCTGGCTTTTTATTAGTAAATGACATAACGAACCAAGTAGAAGTACTTGAGTTAGATAAACACGTGTCAGAAGAAGGAATTCGGTTAACGTTTACTGAACAAGGAAAGGAACAGTTTGACCTTTCAGAAAGTCCAGAGTACCAATATTGGTTTGATATTGTTACACCGAAAAACGGAGCTGTTTCATTAGCAAACTACGACTGGTCTTTAACTGATGAAGGGAAGAAAAAGCTAAAGGAGCTTGGTATTCCAGAGGAGTTTGCGGCTATAGTAGAACGTTCCTATGATCAATCGAAAAGCTACTATTTTGCTGGTGATTACAACGACGTAAAAGGTTTACCACCTTTCTATCAAATGAGAGGATTAGCATCTATTTATAAACTTTTAAAACAAAACGATGAATCTGCATTTTACTGGTCTGTTTATGTTCCGGTGATGGAAGAGATACTGAATCGTTTTGAAGAAATGGAATCCGCTGTATCGAAAAAGGACAATCTTCAATATACATCCAGAATTAATGAAAATAGTTTAGAAGTAAAAGTCGATGGCAAGTGGCAACCCGTTACTATTAAAGGGGTTAACTTAGGAATGGGGAAACCAGGTGCAAGCCCTGGAGAAGCCGCGATTAAAGAAGAGGAATATTATCGTTGGTTTGAATCGATTGCCGATATGAATGCGAATATGATTCGTGTTTATACGATTCATCCGCCAGGCTTTTACAATGCGTTAAAACGATTTAATGAAGCTAGTGATAAAAAATTATATGTTTTACACGGCGCTTGGATTAATGAAGAGGAAGAAGAAAATGGTTTGAAAAAATCATTAGATGCCTATGAGGAGGAAAATTTAGCAGACTTCCAACATGAAATGAAAACGATAGTAGACGTTGTTCATGGTAATGCTGTTCTTGAGAAAAGACCAGGGCATGCATCCGGTGTTTACCAAGCAGACGTATCAGAGTACATCGCCGGCTGGTTGATAGGGATTGAGTGGTACCCTAAAATGGTTCAAGGAACAAATGATCAGCATGTGGATATTGGGGAATATGATGGCAAATTTTTCTATACTGAAGAAGCATCCCCCTTTGAGCATTGGATAGCCGAACAAATGGATTATATATTAAATTATGAATTTGAAACGTATAATTGGATTAGACCAATGAGCTTCACCAATTGGATAACAACCGATCTACTTGAACATCCATATGAGCCAAGTGAAGAAGAGGATATGGTAAGTGTTAATCCAAATGTTATTTATACAAAAGGGGAAGCGGAACAAACAGGTCAATTTGCTTCATATCATGTATACCCATATTATCCTGACTTTTTAAATTATGATGAAAGATTATTAAATTTTGTGGATCATAGAGGCAATAAAAACAGTTATGCCGGTTATTTAGCAGATCTTCATGCTGCCCATCGTCTACCGGTTTTAATTGCTGAATTTGGTGTTCCTTCTTCCCGTGGCTTAACCCATGAAAATCCATACGGGTGGAATCAAGGATTTTTAAATGAACAACAACAGGGCAAAATATTAAAAAGTTTGTTTGAAGATATTATGGCTGAAAATTTAATGGGTGGATTATTATTTACTTGGCAGGATGAATGGTTTAAGCGTACATGGAATACTGTTGATTATGATAATCCGGACCGTCGTCCATATTGGTCAAATGTACAAACGAGTGAGCAAAATTATGGTTTACTTAGCTTCGATCGATTAAAAATTAAGGTTGACGGTGATGTAAGTGATTGGGATACAAAAGCCCTTTATGATGGAGAGACAACTTTTACCGTTGATTATGATGAACGCTATTTGTATATAAAATTAGAAGGTCAAAATTTAAAAGATAACACTCCACATATTTTATTTGATGTCGTAGGAAATCAAGGGAATACGAAGGTGGAACAATGGC
Source organism: Lysinibacillus halotolerans (assembly GCF_003711845.1). Classification (GTDB taxonomy): domain Bacteria; phylum Bacillota; class Bacilli; order Bacillales_A; family Planococcaceae; genus Ureibacillus; species Ureibacillus halotolerans. Next base: position 5,777 of record NZ_RHLQ01000058.1, on the reverse strand, counting down.
CAAGTCTATCGATTCAGAACGGTGTTGATTTCATGGCAACCGTTAGTCGAAATCAACAGGAATCTCGTATGAAAATTGACCCTTATTACGATTTATATACTTATATGTATGGAAAGCAAGGATTGAATTTATTAGATCCGGCTCCTTCGATACCAGTAAAAAATAGTGGTACATTCCAACCAATCGAATATATGCTAAATAGAGGTCTGGAAATTCCGAAGACTGGAGACATTATTCCGGTAAGTTCCTATGAAACGGGGAAACTTCGAGAAGGAAATGGCAATCCTGAATCAAGAGATTATGATTCTTTAGCAGACTATATGTGGAATGGAGATAAGTTAGAAATACGTATTCCATGGCTACTGCTTCAATCCAAAGACCCGAGTCAAAGAGAGTTTATCGGGGACTTACAGAAGGATGGAGGGCAAGCAACAGTTAAAGTCGAAAATATTTCCCTTGGTGTCGTATTTGAAAAAGATGGAAAAGTAACGGGCAGTATACCAGAAATGTCCGGAAATGAATTATCTCTTTTACCTTATACTTGGGATACTTGGAACGAACCTCGATATAGTGAACGATTGAAAAAATCGTATTATATTATGAAAGATGCATTCGGAAAAGTAGAATAAAATACTTAACCAAAAGTAAAGGATTAGTCTCTTTTAAATGGGGGGACTAATTCTTTTTTTATTAATTTTTAGTTTTTTTAAAAATTAAAAAATATTCAATATATAATGTTTTTTGACTTTAGAGTACATTTTTTATCTTTTGTAAAGTGCCATTAAACCCGTTAGAAATCCTTGTTTCTCTAAGTGTAATAATTTATATCGGAAATGAATAAAAATGCTACTCTTTACTTATTTATTTCTATCCTGTTATAATTTTTAATGTTGTGTGTAAATTTATCTCTTAGTAAAACTCCAAAAGTTGTTTTGAAAAAGCAATTTTTCGCCTTTTATCCCTTTTTTTAAAGAGAGATTGCTCACTTTTAGATAGATTGAAAGAAATATTTTAAAGCATTTTAATTTTAGGTGAATTCTGTTTGACACCTTTGTAAAAATGAATTGAACAACTATAAAATTCTTTTTTAAGAATTTTTAATTGGTAGTAACGAATGAAGGAGGGAAATGTATGGATTGGTTTGGTAGTCTATTAGGCGATGTAAACAATTTTTTATATTCTAGGTTATTAATTATTTTATTAGTAGGAGCAGGATTATTTTTCACGTTTAAAACAAAGTTTATTCAGTTCCGTTTAATTCCGGATATGTTTAAATTACTTACAGAAAAATCCCCAAAGGATAAGTCAGGTAAAAGAGGTGTTTCTTCTTTCCAAGCGTTTACTATCTCTGCAGCTTCTCGTATTGGGACGGGGAACATAGCCGGGGTAGCGACGGCGGTTGCTCTTGGTGGTCCTGGAGCTGTATTTTGGATGTGGATGATCGCTTTAATTGGTGGGGCATCTGCTTTAATTGAAAGTACGTTAGCCCAAGTTTATAAAGTAAAAGACGGCAGTATGTATCGTGGTGGCCCTGCCTACTATATGGAAAAGGGTTTGAAAAAACGGTGGATGGGTGTTCTTTTTGCCATCGTTATTACACTAACTTATGGTTTTGTGTTTAATGCAGTACAAGCGAATACGATTACGATTGCTTTTGAAGAGAGTTTTGGTTTGAATCGTGTTGTAGTAGGTATCATACTATCTATTTTAACGGCTGTAATTGTATTCGGTGGGTTAAAGCGTATAGTAAGTGTAACTCAAATAATTGTACCAGTTATGGCGGTTGCGTATATCGGCATTGCTTTACTTGTTGTCATTTTAAATATTACTGAAATACCGAACGTATTTTTGCTTATTTTTAAATCAGCCTTTGGATTTGAAGAGGCCTTTGCTGGAGTTATAGGGGCGGCTGTATTGCAAGGGGTTAAACGTGGTTTGTTCTCCAATGAAGCAGGTATAGGTTCTGCACCAAATGCCGCCGCAACTGCAGCTGTTTCTCACCCTGTAAAACAAGGGTTAATTCAAACATTAGGTGTATTTATTGATACAATAATCGTTTGTACTTCAACCGCTGCGATCGTATTACTTAGTGATGCATATTTAAGATCAGATGCTGAGTCTGTAAATTTAACACAAATTTCATTAGTGAGTAATTTAGGAGATTGGGCAGGAATCTTTTTAGCGATAGCTGTTTTACTATTTGCATATAGTACGGTTATTGGGAACTACTATTATGGTGAAACAAATATCGGCTTCATTAAAGAATCAAAATTAGTACTACAAGTATTCCGAGTTTTAGTAGTAGGATTTGTTATGTTTGGATCTATAGCTAAAGTACAGGTCGTTTGGGATTTAGCAGATCTGTTTATGGCTGTTATGGCGGTAATCAACTTAATTGCCATTCTATTATTGTGGAAAGTGGCTAAACCGGTCATTAACGACTATTTAGCACAACGGAAAAAAGGTAAAGATCCAGTCTTTTACAAAAAAAATGTACCGAACATTGGGGACGTTGAATGTTGGGGAGACGAAGAAGAAAATCGTTAAATATATTTATTGGAAACCTGATGATCCTATAAAGATTGTCAGGTTTTCTTATATAAATACTGTACATTTTTCGTGTAAAATGATAATTTATAACAATTATTGAGAAACTAATCAAGTATACATTCATTAAGAAATTGATAATAGGTAATGTTTCATTTGTTATCGGGGAAAATATTTTTGTATGATCCCTTTAACGAATGGGATAATGAAAAAGGAGATTGGTTTATGACAAACAACGATTTATTAATACGATTACGTTATGCATTAGATATTAAAAATACCGATATGGTGGAAATGTTCAAATTAGGTGGTTTTGATGTTACGAAAGAAGAACTATTAAAAATATTAACAAAGCCAAAACAAACGGAAGATGGAGAAATTGATTTAACGCCGACGGATGAATTTACACCTTGTACGTACGAAATGTTAGAAGCATTTTTAAATGGCTTCGTAACGTTTAAACGAGGGAAACAAGAAGTAAAGCCAGGACAAGAAAAGCCGGTAGTACAAGTTTCCAGTAAAAAAGATACACCTAATAACTTATTATTAAAGAAAGTAAAAGTAGCCTTAAGTTTAACGACTGAGGATATGATTGAGATTTTTTATGAAGCAGGCTTGAATGTATCGAAAGGTGAACTTGGTGCTATTTTAAGAAAAGCTGATCATCGAAACTATAAAGAGTGTGGAGACAATTTCACACGAAACTTCTTAAAAGGATTAACTTTCAAATATCGCGGATAAAATTTAAAACGCATAACTGCAATATTAGCAGTCATGCGTTTCTTTAAAAAAGATACTTTATATACTTAAGCAATTGGACCTTTTTTTCGTTTTTTTGCTATATCGGCAGTGGCAGTAAATAACACGTCAGAAGATGAGTTAAGGGCTGTTTCACAAGAGTCTTGTAAAACACTAATAATGAAACCTACCGCAACCACCTGCATCGCAATATCGTTTGAAATTCCTAATAAACTACAAGCAAGTGGAATTAATAATAGGGATCCACCAGCAACACCCGATGCACCAGCTGCTGAAACGGCAGATAAAAACATTAGTATAGTGGCTGTCCATATATCCACTTCAATTCCTAGTGTATTGGCAGCTGCTAATGTTAATACTGAGATTGTAACAGAGGCGCCTGCCATATTTATAGTTGCGCCTAACGGGATTGAGACGGAATACGTATCTTCATCCAACCCCAATTTTTTACATAAAGTTAAATTAACTGGAATGTTCGCTGCGGAACTTCGAGTAAAGAATGCTGTAATCGCACTTTCTTTTAAAGTTTTTAATACGAGTGGATATGGATTTTTACGGGTAAAGACAAATGTAATGATAGGGTTGACTATGAGCGCTACAAAGAACATACAGCCCAATAACAATATAAGTAGTTGTCCATATTCTTTCAAAGCTGAAAGACCGTTTTTAGAAATGGCATCAAAGACTAGACCCATAATTCCAAAGGGTGCTAGATCAATAACCCACTTAACTATTTTCGTAATAGCATCGGAAAAATTCCCTATCATTGTTTTTGTAGAATCGGCTGCATTCTTTAATGCAAAGCCAAGGACAATTGCCCACGTTAAAATTCCAAGATAATTCGCATTTACAATCGCGTCAATAGGGTTACTTATAAGATTAAAAAGTAAAGTTCGAATAACTTCTAATACACCTTCTGGAGGTGATATTTCTTCAGCACCAGTTGTAAGCTTCAAAGTAACGGGAAACAGGAAGCTTGCGATAACACCAACGGCCCCAGCAGAAAGCGTACCAATTGCATAAAGACCTAAAATGGATTTCATATTCGTTTTTTTGCCGCTTTTATGGCTAGAAATAGCATGCATGACTAAAATAAGAACTAAAATTGGTGCAACGGCTTTTAACGCCCCAACAAATAGGGAACCCAAAATAGAAATCCAACTTGCAGCTTCAGGAATTGTTAATGCTAAAATTACTCCGATAATAATACCGATAATGATTCGTACAACAAGGCTAATTTGATTCCACATATGTATCATGTTTTTCATGTTTTCCTCCAAGTTGTTAGTAATATTGTTAGTAGAATGGACAAATGTACTTCTCTAATGAACACTTTATTTAAAAATTAGTTTATCATGGTTATGTCCATAAAGGAATAAGTAATTATTTCATAATTATATAATTAGAAAAATAGAATCCAAGAAATCTAGTTATATAAACTTCTAAGTGAAGGAAAGGTTTTTAGATTATTTTTAATAATATAGTATTCCGGTAGATTATTAATTGTTTTAAAGGAGTTGTTTTACCAATAGGAATTTTGGGAAAAGGTAAAAAGAAGTAACGATATGGAAGGGGCATTGAAATGTTACAATATATAAGAAAAGGTACAGGTGAAGTTTTAGTATTGGTCCACGGTTTTTTAGGTGCAAAGGAGATATTTCAAGATGTAATCGAAGATCTTTCTTCCCATTATGATGTCATTGCTGTAGATTTACCGGGACATGGTTCGAGTAAACTCGAAAAAGACCGTTATACGGTATATGATTATGCACAAGCAGTTACAGAAGTGCTACAACATGAAGGAGTAACGGAAGCAACTTGGCTCGGTCATTCTTTAGGCGGTTACATTGTATTAGCAGCCCTTGAAGGAAAAGTTGCTCCGATAAAACGGGCTATTTTAGCCTACTCATACCATGGTGCTGATAATGAGGAACAAAAGGAAAAACGAACGAAACAACAGCAACAAATTCCTTTAATAGGGGTAGAACCTTTTGTTGATCAATTAATTGGGGCATTTTTTAGTAATAATGCAAAAGAAGAGCAAATTCAATTTGCTCGGCAAATTGGTTACCGTGCATCTGAAGAAGGTTTAATTGTCGCCCTTGAAGCGATGAAGTCCCGACCTAATCAACAAAACTTTGTTGACAATACAACAATGCCGATATTAGTCATTGAAGGATCAGAAGATGGCATTGTACAACCAATTCAAACAAAGAATGAAAACGTGGAAAAAGTCATAACGAAAACCGGTCATCTCGGTATGTTAGAAGACCCGAAAAGCTTTACCGAGGCTGTTAAATAATTTATGTAAATAAATAAGCAATCTCTTCCGTGAAAGGGAAGAGATTGCTTTATTAATTCTTTTAAAACCACGTGCTCTGCACGTGTGAAAATATACTTTTAGAGTGGTAATGGAGATGGAATTAAAAACTCCTCTCGATATAATGAAAATGGCCGTCAAACCAAATTCA
>NZ_RHLQ01000057.1 GCF_003711845.1 Lysinibacillus halotolerans | reverse complement strand
TTAATCCTGGAATATTCATGTTAAAATTCATTTGCACGTATCACCTTTCATTGCTTGTTTCTCGACAATTCAAGTATATAGAAATCGGTGATTACGTGCTTTTTTATTTATGAAATTTTTTAAACCCCAACAAATATTATAGAGCCGTTTTTTTAGTAAATTTAACCATATAAAAACTGCAGCTCCGATTGTTAGATTTTTCTAACAATTGGGGTGCAGTTCACCTTTGACGAGTTATTTTAGTTATAATTTTTATATATTAGATATTATGATAATCCATTGAAATAAACAAAGTATTAAGCTAATTTAGATTCAATTATTAATTTTAAATCATTTAAGTCAGGAATTAAGTTTTCAATAGAATCTCCTTGTATTAATATTCTTATAATTGGTTCTGTTCCTGATGGACGTATTAGTAATTTCTTGTTATCATCTAATTTATTTTGTATTTGAGTAATCTTTTCTATTATACCATCTACTCGGTTAAATAAATGCTTTTTCTTGTTGCTTACTTTAGCATCAAGAGAGAATTGGGGATAATTAATCATTACTTCTGATAATTCGCTTAATGATTTATTCATTCTTTTTATTACAGTAAGTAACATTAAAGCTGTTATTAGTCCATCACTAGATGTTGAATAATCTCCAAAAACAATATGTCCAGACCGCTCTCCCCCTAAACTATATCTTTTTTCTCTCATCATTTCGATTACATTACGATCTCCAACATCTGTTTTTATTAATAAACAATTTTCTTTTTTAATTGCAACTTCTAAACCGATGTTACTTGCAATTGTAGTAACTACGGTATTCTTTTTCAATTTTTTTACAAATTTCAAGTATTTTGTAAATATAGCTAAAAATGTATCACCATTTATTATGGTTCCATTTTCATCAATTGCAATTAGTCTATCGGCATCCCCATCAAAGGCGATGCCTAAATCGCTTTTTGTTTCTAATACTACCCTTTTTAGTGCATCTGGGTGAAGTGAGCCACAATCTAAATTTATATTCTTCCCTGATGGGTTGTCATTAATGGTAATAACTTCTGCACCTAATTTTTTCAATAATATTGGGCCAGTTTTATAAGCAGCCCCATTTCCACAGTCGATGGCTATTTTGGTGTTATTTAAATTTAATGGAAAGTTTAAATTTAAATAAGATAAGTAATCTAATAAGCCTTTTTTATATAATTTACTATTTCCGATATTATCAAAAGATGAATTAATTACTATATTATCTATGTTGTTCAAAATATTTTCTATTTCAAATTCCATTTTATTTGATAATTTATAACCTTGTTTATCAAATACTTTTATCCCATTATATTCATAGGAATTATGTGAAGCAGTAATCATAAATCCCCCGTCTAGATTGTAATGTTTCGTTAGAAAAGCAACAACAGGAGAAGGCACTATGTCCAAATTAACAACATTTGCACCGGTTGAACAAATACCAGAAATTAAAGCTGATTCAAACATTTTCCCTGATAAACGTGTATCTCGGCCAACACAAAACGTTTTACCTAATGGTAAACCGTTTGATAAATAGTATACACTCGCTCTTGCGATATTATAAACCAGAGTACAATCTAAGTCTTGATTTACTATTCCTCTTACTCCATCAGTTCCGAAAAACTTTGTTTCCAATTATTTCACCTCAATAAATATATTTTGAATATCCCTCGGAAAACTCTATGTTGCTATTATTTTAATTTTATCAATAAAGTTAAATTAATAGTGTATTAATAGTTGGGAAACCTCACAGAAAATAATTATATTCTATTAAACAAAAAAAAAGAGTGTTTACCTAAAAATGGAAAATAGTGATATAAAATAGTAATATAATATATTAAATGAAAGATAAATGGAGGTTTTGTATGAAAAATATTGGACATTTTATTAAAGAAGAGAGAATTAGACAAAATCTTAAACAATCATTTTTAGCAAAAGGAATTTGTTCAATTTCTTATCTAAGTAAAATAGAAAATCATGATATCCAAGCTAGTGATGAGGTTATCTCATTATTATTAAAAAAATTAAATAAGGATATAGACAGAATTCGAATATTAAGTCATGAAGAAGAGAAAATTTTAAAAGAAGAGCTGTTAGAAATTTATGAAGTGATAACAATAAATAAAAATCAAATTTTTGCTATAGAAAAGATTAAAAGCATAGAAAAAAAATTTAGTAGTATTTTAGCAGGACAGAACCTAATAATTTATAAAAACCTAGTTGTTTTAAGACTATTTTTATCGTTAGGAGATAAAGAAAATTGTGAAAAATACATTGATAAAATTTTAAAGTCAGAGTATAAATTGGATGAATTTCAACAATATTTATTTTTTAAACTTAAAGCGATCTTTTTTTATCAATATCAAAATAAAAAAATGTCTCTTTATTATATTGAAGCAATTGATAAAAATTATATTCTTTCTCCCATAGAAGAAGCGGATTTTAACTATGTTAGTGGATTAATATATCTTGTAAATAATCAAATTATAGATGCAATTGAGAAGCTGAATCTTTCAGCAGAATATTTTAGTAAAAATTTTCATATGAAACGTGCTGTCGAGTGTTATATAAGCATAGGTATAGCATATAAAAAAGCAAATCTTATACAAAAATCTGAGAACAATTACTTATTAGCAATGAAAATAGTGAATGAATTAAAATTAAATGAATTCAAAGGAATTATTTATCATAATATTGGTTCACTTTATTCTCTAAAGGGTGATAGTAAGAGAGCAATTGATTATTATCGAAAAAGTATTGAAAATAAGCAGGATAATTCAGAGAAATTAGTAACGGTATTATATATTCTCAAAGAACTTATAAAACATAAATCTACTGAAACTGAACAAAAATACTGGATAGCATTTGGAGAAAAAATTTGCGATACCAATAAATTATTCCAATGTGAATATGAAAATCATTTTAGTATTTTTAAAGAATTACTTGAAAATCGTCTAAGCGAAAAAACTATTAAAAAGTCATTGAATTTTTTTAAGGAAAAACAGGACTACGAACATTTAAGTTATTATAATAATATATTTGGTGAGTATTTCTTTAATAAGGGTAGATATAAAATAGCTGCAAATCATTATAAAAATGCTTATTTTTATTTAGGGGGCAATAAATTTGAGCGGGTAGGAAATCATTAAAAATAATTTGTTATTTTGGTGTTGATAGAATTACGCTGTTTTCGTAAAGAATGTTGTTTTTTGATGAAAATTTCTGATTCTCTATTTTTTCTGGTAAAATAAGGATATTTTTAATACGAAATAGAGAATAGAATGGGGTTGATTATAGTGAAATTGTTACTAACCTCCAATGGTTTTTACAATGATGCTATCAAAGAGAAATTTTTAAAACTCATTAAGGGCAAACCTAACGAACTGGACGTTGCTATTATCACAACTGCATCGCCACAAAAGGATAATAATAGGTTTGCTCAGAAGGCAAAAGAGGACTTTAAGGATATGGGATTTCAAAACATCGATTTCATTAATATAGAGTTTGATAACCCAAAAAGTCTTGCACATAAAGATGTCATATACATCAATGGTGGTAATCCATTTAATTTGTTATTTCATACTAAACAGAGTGGGGCAGATAGTGTCTTTCGAGATTTAGTGAACAAAAATGTTGTTATTGTAGGTGTAAGTGCTGGTGCTGTTCTACTTGGTCCAAACATTAAAGTCGTTCATTTCTTCACACCGCAAATGAATACATTAAATACTAAGGATTTTTCTGCATTAGGCTTAACGGACAAACTTGTTTTTCCTCACTATGACCGAGAAGATTTGTTCAAGGATAGTACAAACAATACAATTGAAGATAGACTAAAAGAATTTGAAATACTTGAAGGGTGCGAAGTTACAAGATTAAAGGATGATGAATATATCACAATAGAAAAGTAAATTATTGACCTCTACTTAGAGGTCTTTTATTATGCACTTCTTCTGAACATCTCAACTGTCGTATAGTTAGATTTATGGACAGCACTAAATAAAAGTTGCTTCACTCGTTCTTTGTGAGCCACCTTTTTACTATGTTCAAGGTATCTGAACCAAAACAAGTAGTTATCAAGATATTTGGTTGCCACACCTTGAAAACGATTCATAAATTGTTTTAGCCGCTTGTGATAAGCATTGACGTGTTGAATGTGGAAGATAGATTTTTTCACATAAATCCCTTTCCGCACATTCACCATTTCGTGCTGCAATCCCTTATATTTTGCGAACTTCTTGTAGTTTGTCGCTGTATCAGAGCATAACAAAGCAGAGGTGTCGATATAATCTCCTAACACCCTATCTATATCTGTTGATTTAATACGACCTTTTCCAGCCATTTGAGAGATGACTTGTCCATTTCGGTCTTGTGCGACAAGAACGCAAACCTGTTCTTTTGAGATGCCTCTTTTAGTAGCGACACCGCCACGCTTACGAGGTTTTCTGTGAATAATAGACTTCTTCCCTTTGTCACTTTCCAAGAAAAAGGTTTCATCACTTTCAACAATCCCTTTTAAGTTTGATTGCCTAATGAACGGAGAGCATTCAAGATTTCATGTCGCCAATAAAAAGCCGTAGAAATATGGATTCCTAAAGCCTCAGAGATTTTAGGTAGTGTATAACCTTCTACCATCATTTCAAAGTATTTAAGCCATTTATGAGGGTATCGAGAACCTGCCAATGGAGTATTGGTCATATCGTTAAAAGTCTTTCCACAGTCCTTGCACAAATATCGTTGTCTCGCACGATATTTGCCATTCTTCTTGACCGATACGCTTCCACAATGAAGGCAAGCCAAACCGCTAGAAAAACGAGTTTCACGAATATCTTTTAACAGCTCCGAAATATCTTCTCGTTCTTCTGGAAATAGGTCTTGTTTCATCGCTTCATACAACGCTAATTGTTCTGTTCTTGATAGGTCACTAAAATCACGATAAACGTGTCTCCACATATCCGAACACATCCATAAATGGCATTATATCAGCCTATTTATAGTATGGTCAAATAGCCACAATTTATACGAAAACAGCGTAGAATTAAAAAGAGAGAGTTATAAGACTACATACAATAAATAGATTTTGAGTGTACTATTCCTAATGGAAGAAACCCTCATTCCGGTTAGAGTAGAAGACAAAAATTTTTTAGACCAGTTACTGTTATTTTTTCAGTGACTGGTTATTTAATTTGTTTTTAGTTCGAGTATTGTTACACAATATTATACTTTTTCAATAAAAATGTACCGACATTATTTCAAGAAAGTCCAATCAGATCGACATATAGAAATTAATAGTAGTGTTCTTTTATGAGGAACTCGAAATCCAATTATTTTTAATTTATTTTATACAAGATGGATAAAACTAAATATCATCTTTAAAGAAAGAAGGATAAATAAATATAGTTTACAGAATAATGTGAAACTTCATTTAAAATTATGGAGATTTAAGATAACTTTAAGATCCCAGTTTCCCAATTTAACAATTTTGTAAATTATTGTAAAGTTGTTGTAAAATATTACTATATAATTTTTAAATATTAGAGGTATTTATATGCACAAAAATATTTATTCATTAAACCCAGTTATCGAGAAAAATTGTCATGGAGGTGAAGGTGAAATTCAATTTAGAAGATTGTTTGAAAAAAATTCTTTTGAGACAAAAATTGACTTTATTGATTTTTCTATAATCCCTCCAAATAGTACCATAGGGTATCATGCACATTCGAATAATGAAGAAATCTATTTTATTTTAGAAGGAGAGGGTGAAATGATTGTTAATGGAACAGAATTTTTAGTAAAGAAGGGAGATATAGTTATAAATTCACAATATTCTTCCCATGGCTTAAGAAATATTGGGAGTAAAGATATTAAATTATTAGTATTTCAAGTATCAAATTAAGGAGAATCGCATATGGTTTTAAAGTTAAATAATAAAATTACAGCTAACTATAAAAAAGAATTTTCATATGATGTTTATTTTGAAGATGATATGTTCAATATAAAAAATCCTTTGATTAAACAGGTTACTAATAATAGGAAATTAATTATTATCATGAGTAAAACTGTAGAAAGATTATACTACGATAAAATCATGAATTACTTCCAGTTTAATAATTTTGATTACAGTGTACTTACAATTGAAACAGGCGAAGAGAATAAAACGTTACAGAATATTGAAAATATTGTATCTTTTTGTAATCAGAAAAATGCAGATAGAAAGACTATACTTATTGGTATAGGTGGCGGAATTTTATTAGATATGGTTGGATTTGCTGCCTCAATGGTTCGTAGGAAACTTGATTATATTAGAATTCCCACTACTTTAGTAGGACAGATAGATGCTGGTATTGGAATAAAAACAGGAGTCAATTTTGAAAAGAAAAAAAATTATATAGGTTCTTTCTATCCACCTATTGCTTGCCTTAATGATATATCTTTTTTATATACTTTATCTGAATTAAATATTATTTGTGGCTTAGCAGAAATAATAAAGATGGGAATTATAGTTGATAAATCACTCATTTTATTAATCGAGGCAAACAAAGAAAGTTTACTCAAAAGTTATCGAACTCAAGGCCAAGAAAATGTAACCATTAATATACTTGCAACAATAGATATGCTAGATGAATTAAAGCCCAATTTTTATGAAGAAAATCTAGAACGTCTAGTAGACTTTGGCCATACTTTTAGCCCCTATATTGAGGAGAAGTCAAATTATGAAATTCCACATGGGATAGCGGTAGGACTGGATATCGCTTTATCCACCGAAATATCGTATCTTAAAAAATATCTAAAAAAGGAAGATCGTGAGAGAATACTTAAATTATTATTAGAATGCAAATTAGATATTTATAACACTAAGACATTTAATACAGTAGAGTTAAAAAAATCTTTAGATCGAATAGAATTACATAGAGGGGGAGACCTTAATCTAGTAGTGCCTGAAAAAATTGGTAGTGCCATATTTGTAAAAGATAAAAGCGAAGTGACAATAGAATTGTTACAAACAGCTATTAATAATCTGAAAATGTACCAAGAAAAATATAAACTAAGTGAGGTAAATTACTAATGAAAACAGTTCAAAAAGAATACTACAATTACTTAACTAAGAATACTTGGCCAAACTCATATACTGAATTAGCAGTTAGGGGGGAGGGACTATATTTTTGGGATGAAAAGGGAAAAAAATATATGGATTTTTCTAGCCAAACTTTAAATCTACTATTAGGGCAATGCTACCCAGCAATTGTGGAAGCAATTGTAAATCAAGCAAAAAATTTAACGTATGTCTCAAGTAGATTTGGAACAAATGTATATTTAGAGGCAGCAAAATTACTTCAAAAAATTGCACCTAAAGATTTATCAAAAGTGAATATAAAAATGTGTGACGGATCAGATGCTAATGAAACAGCAGTGAAAACTGCTAGGAAATACACAGGGAAATCAGGTGTTATCACTTTTAATGGCATACATACAGGTCAGACAACTCAAACCATACAATTAAGAGGTTATGATAGAAATCCTAGAACATTGATTGGTAATGAAGAAGATGTATATTTTGTTCACCCACCTGAATGTAAAACAACAAATGATTATTTAAATACTCTAGATGAAGTTAGGAACCTTTTAGAAAATAACAATAATATTGCTGCAATATTAGTTGATCCAATAATGGTAAATGCAGGTGTTTTAGTTAATGAAGGTACTAAAGAATATCTCCAAGGATTAAATCAACTTTGTGTTGAGTATGGAGTCTTATTTATATTAGATGAGAATCAATCTTTTGGTTGGGTTCCAGGACTTTTTGCTACAAATTATTTTGATTTGAATCCAGATATAATTACACTAGGGAAAGGTTTATCGGGTGGCCACCCTCTTGCAGGTGTAATAATTAAAGAAAATTTTGATGGAGTGCTTGATTATAACGAGGCAGACTTTACTCATGGAGGTCATCCGCTTACTTGTGCCGCAACTGTTGCAACATTAAATACATTAATAAATAAAGATTTTTATATAAAAGAGAAGTCAGAATTTTTAGAAAAACATATGGTAGAATTTATTTCAAATACCTCCTTAAAAATAAAACACCGAGGTATAGGACTTATTCAATGTTTAGATTTCTCTAATCTTGATAATTCAGAAGAGAAATTAGCATTTTTTTATAATAAGCTTTTAGAAAAAGGGATATTTTTACGTATGTATAAAAATAAATTAATATTTAAACCTTCAATTATAGTAACTTATGAAGAAATTCAAAAGTTATTTGACATAATAAATAAAGTTGGAGCTGAAATAGAATGGAATTAGGCATCTTTACGCGTGTATTTCAAGAAAAAAATCTAGAAGAAACTTTTGAGTTAATAACACAGAAATATTCTATTAGGAATGTTGAATTAACAGCTAATAAAGGGAGTAGGCATATAAATTTAAGTGATCCAGATATTGATTATTTAGTAAAAATGGTAGATAAGTATAATGTTAAGATTACTGCATTATCTATGCACAGAGATACACAGTTAATTATGGGCCCTCATGGAAAAGCAACAAAACATTTTTTTGATGGTTCAATGGATGAACAAATTGAATATGGGATAAAAATTACAAAGAAAGCTGCTGAAATTGCAAAAGAACTTAATATACCTATGGTTATAGGAAATTTAGGTGCTATAAATTTCTCTGAATTATTTGAGTGGCCAAATAAAAATGGTTGGAAGGAACAACAAGAAATTGCAAAGGAAAGATGGTATCCAATTCTAGAATACTATGAGAAGAAGGGTATTAAATTTGCACATGAGCTTGGCCCACAGCAAATTGCTTATAATTTAGAGACTGCTGAAGAAATACTTGAAAAATTAGATTTCATAGACTCTCTTGGTTTTTGTATCGATCCCTCACAACTACTTTATACGGGTGTTGATACATCGGTTTGTATAGAGAGACTTAATAAAAGAGTATTTAATTTCCATGCCAAAGATGGAGAGTTTACACAGCATTTAAAAACATCTGGATGGTTGCCACATGGAGATATAAATCGTTTAAATCGAGGTTATAGAAATAGAATTCCAGGTTGGGGCTCTTCAGATTGGAGAAAAATAATGACTTCCTTAAAGATTATTAAATATAGTGGCCCTATATCCATTGAAATCGAAGATCCTTTTGTGGATGCAGATGAAGCTTTAAATAAGACTATTGAATACTTAAGACCCTTACTATTTAAAGGAGATATTAGATGATTTCATTAGCAAAACACATAGATTATAGGGAGTTCAGACACAAAAAATTTGTTAGTAAATATGATACCAAACCTTGGGAAATATTAAATAATTTAAGTGACTATATATTACAGATTACAGCGGGGAATATTAATTCAGATCCATATATAGCAGAAAAAAATGCATATATTAATAACGAAAATATTTTTATTGGTAAAGGAACAATTATTGAGAGTGGAGCATATATTAAAGGCCCAGCTTATATAGGTGAAAATGTTAGAATCAGATCTGGGGCATATATAAGAGAAAATGTAATTATAGGTGATAATTGCAAAGTCGGACACGCATCTGAAATTAAGAATTCTATATTATTTGATGGTTTAAATGCTTCTCATTTTAACTATGTTGGTGATTCAATAGTTGGAAAAGACGTTAATCTTGGAGCGGGCGTTGTATGTTCCAATTATAAAAATTTACCTTATGGTTCGAATATAAGTTTGTATACATTTGAAGGAAGAATAGAAACTGGTCGTAATTTATTTGGGGCAATTATTGGAGACGGGTGTAAAATTGGGTGTAATAGCGTATTAAATCCAGGTTCATTTCTTGAAGAATCTGTAATAACATATTCAAATATTAATATTAGAGGATATATTGAAAAGAATACTATTATTAAAAAATAAGAGGTGAGTAATGAACAATATTTTAACAATAACTTCAGCAGAGATGGTTTCGCCAATGAAATTTAACTGGATTAAGCGGGAACATCAAATTGAGAATAGTGATTTAATTATAAAGGTATTACTTTGGGGGATATGTTCGTCTGATTACAAAACATTTAAAGAAGGTGACGGAAGGTATTTTGGCCATGAAATGGTGGGTAAAGTACTACAAGGAAATGAGTATTTTAAAGTAGGTTCATTAGTAGTACCATTTCATTCAAATGTTAATAATAGCAATAAAGAAGAATTTAATTATGAACTTGGTTTCAAAGATTATTTATATATACCACCTTCAAAATATGACAGTATTTTTACAATACCCAATACAAATGTTCCTGACAAATATGTATTTTTAGACTCGCTAGCTTGTGTTATTCATGCTCTAAAAATTACGGATCTATATAAAACTAGTAATCTGAATATTCTAATATTGGGTGAAGGATTTATTGCAAATTTATTTGCAGATATTTTATCTTCAGAGAAAAACAGAATAACTTTTTCATCAAGAAAAAAATCGATAAAACATTCAGGTAATTTCGATATTTGCATAGATACAACTGGAAGTAATCATTTTATTAATTTCCATCTTGATAATATTAGAAATAATGGTTTGCTATTGTGTTTTTGTAAACCGGATACTGATAACATGGATTTAAATAAGATTAGATTAAAGGAAATAAAACTTCAATATTCTCGATTTTGTAAAAGAGAAGATGTAATCACAGCGATCGAACAAATTTTAAATAATCGTATAAAATTTGATAAATATATTACTACTTACAATGGGGAAGAATATCTTCGAAAAGCGTTTGAAGATTTTGCTAATAAATCAATTATTCGTGGAGTAATTAGGATAGGGGAGGATTGATATGAAGATATTAGTTTTTGATATTGGGGGAACATCGTTTAGGAGGGCAATTTATGAGAATGGAACTATTAGTGGTTACAAAAAAACAGATTCCCCCAATTTTTTGAAATTTCCAGATAAAACAATTGATAAATTACAAGAAGAGTTAGTTACCGCTATTTTTAAAGAATATTTTAATATCTCTAAAGAAACTAATATTGATGGAGTAGCCATTTCTTTCCCAGGAATTGTTTATAATAACGAATTTATAAATGAAGCTGCAACATTATGGGGAAGATATAAAAAAACTCTAAACCTAAAGAAGATTTTAAATGATAGAATTTCTCTTCCTATTTATATTTTAAATGACGTTACTGCAGCTGGTTATAAAATTTCGAAGAATTATAAAAGGTTTTGTGTGATAACCATTAGCTCAGGAATTGGAAATAAAGTTTTTTGGGACGGGTATCCTCTATTAAACAACGGCCTAGGTGGAGAAATTGGTCATATAAATGTCGGACATTCAATAATGTGTAACTGCGGTAATATAGGTCATTTAGGTGCTGTTTCTTCAGGAAGGGGAGTAATTCAACTAGCAAATTTATTAAAAAATGAATTGTCAAACTATAAAGATTCTTCATTATTCAATCAGGATATTAATACTTTCAATTTGGTAAATGCTTTTAAAGAGGGAGACCTATTCGCAGAAGAAGTGATTAGGAAGAGTTTAAAGTATTTAGCCAACATAATTAATGTACATATTAACTCTTTAGGTATAACTAAATATGTATTAATAGGAGGTTTCGCTTTAGCGTTAGGTAAAAAATACAGAGATTTTTTAACTAATGAAATATTAAAATTAAATCCTTTTATTATTAATAATCCTGAAATGTTTGAGGAATTGATTATATTAGAGGAAAATACAGATACGCATTGTTTAGAGGGAGCAGGAATATTTGCGGAACTAAATAGAATTGAGGTACTTACATGAAACAGATAATTAAAATGTTAAATCAAATTAAAGGAATAACTCAAACTGGTTTAGCCTATTCTAAAGATCCTTATGATATTGAAAGGTATAAAGAATTGGAAGTAATTGCAAAAAATCTAATTTTACAATTAACTAATTTAGATATTGAAAAAATTAACCTTATTTTTTCAGCAGAAGAAGGTTATGCTACACCTAAAACAGATATTAGATGTGTTGTATTTAATACTAATAATCAGTTGTTATTAGTTAAGGAAAAAAGCGAAAATAGATGGGCTTTACCTGGAGGATGGGCAGATATTGGATTGTCTCCAAGTGAAGTCGCGGTTAAGGAAGCAAAAGAAGAAACAGGTTTGAAGGTTAATCCAAGTAAAGTTTTGGCAATTATGGATAAATTTAAACATAATCATGCTCCAGAATTTTCCTATATCTATAAGATTTTTATAAAGTGTGAAATAATTGGTGGAGAACTTTGTACAGGTTTAGAAACATCGGAAGTAGGGTTTTTTAATCTCGAACAAATTAAAAATTTAGACTTATCTACACGTCGAAATACCTTAGAGCAAATAGAGATGATGTTTGATTATCAAAATAAACCAAACAAACCTATATATTTTGATTAGGTCTATTATTTTAAGTATTTTCAGATTTACTAGGGAGGATATATTTTGTTTTTATCACTTCATCCTAATATAAGATTAAGAATTGTACTTTCATTTTTTAGTAAATTAATGGGTTCAATGATTTTCCCATTCATGGCCATTTATTTTTCTAAACTAATAAATCCATTTTCAGCGAGTATAATAATAACTTTGCAGTTAATTTTACAATTAGTTATTAGTTTATATGGAGGTTTCTTATCTGATATATTAGGTAGAAAAAAATTGATGGTAATGGGTGAATTACTTAAATTCTTATCTTTTGTAGGTATGTTTATAACTACTTTCGGTTTTTATGGGGCAGATATATTAATGGTTGCTTCTTTTCTTTTAACAGGAATTTCTACGGGATTGTCAAGTCCAGCAGCGGAAGCTATGCTCATAGATCTAAGTAATCCTGATACAAGAACATTTATGTATGCTGTAAATTATTGGGCTAATAATCTCTCTATTACAATTGGGATAATAATCGGAGGATGGTTTTATACTACTCATTTTCCAGAATTATTAGTAGTTCTTACCATAATTTCATTTATTACCTTTTTAATTACTTTATTAGGAATAACAGAGACGTTAAGGGAAAGTTCTTCGAACAAACGGACCTTTTCCAGTGATTTAAAAGAAATGGTAAATAGTTATAAATATGTATTCAAAAATAGAGCGTTTGTTTTTTTTACAATTGCCGGTATTTCGATTTTAGGTATCGAGTTTCAAAGGAACAATTATATATCTGTAAATTTGTCGGAAAATTTTAAACATGTTGTTTTTTTTGGAAATGTAATTGATGGTGTAAGATTACTAAGTTTATTGACTGTTGAGAACACATTAATAATAGTTTTCCTAACTTCTTTTATTATTAAATTCGTAAACAATTCGAATATTGTAAGGTTTCTTTATACAGGATATTTATTATTTGGAATTGGATTTATAATATTTTCTTATTCACTTGAAATATATAGTTTAATTTTAGGTGTTTTAATATTATCAATAGGTGAAATAATTTATACGGCAACGAGACAAACTTTACTTGCAGATATAATTGGTAAAAATAATACTGGGTCATTTAGTGCTGTAAGTAGTATGACTTTTCATGTTGGCAAAATTATTGGTTCAATTAGTATAATTCTTGGGAACTATACAGGTAGTATTGGGATAGTGGTTTTAATTATTATATTATTAATAATTAATTTCTATACAACTAAAAAAGCTTTGGAGGTAAAAGAAAATTAGCATATTAATTCTTAATAGATCAAAAGAAATTGATACCCCATATATTGACTGGCTGATTAATTATGAACAAGAAATTATTTTGTTTTCAGATGAAAGGGCTGGAGACTATTTATCTAATCAATATAAATATGTAGAATATTTTACAAATTGGAGGCATAACGGCCTAATTGAGAAGAAGGCTTTGGAACTTCATGAAAAATACAATTTTAAATATATTATAGCAACTTCAGAGTCCGATATTGAGAGAGCTGCGCAATTGAGAGAATATTTAAATATTGATGGTCAAAATGTAGAAAGTGCTATTGCCTTCCGAAATAAGGTTGTTATGAAAGATATTCTCCTCAAAGCTGGGATTAGAGTTCCTAAATATAAAAAAGTGGAGAACCCATTGGATTTAGTAGGATTTGTTAAAGAGAACGGTTACCCTATTATATTAAAACCAATCAATGGTGCCGGTGCAGAAGAAACTTTTCTAATTCAAAATGAAAATAGTCTCGAAGATGCACTTAAAAATACTGGATTCCGCGAATTTGAAGTTGAAGAATTTATTGAAG
Organism: Lysinibacillus halotolerans; assembly: GCF_003711845.1. Classification (GTDB taxonomy): domain Bacteria; phylum Bacillota; class Bacilli; order Bacillales_A; family Planococcaceae; genus Ureibacillus; species Ureibacillus halotolerans. The sequence goes on along the minus strand of NZ_RHLQ01000057.1, from coordinate 3,135 downwards.
GGGATGTTTATCATATAGATGGTATATGGGATGGTAATGATTTTCTTTTTGTTGTAGCTTCTAAGTATATAAATTCACTTATAAATTTTAGGGATGATAGTATTATCGGTAGTTTTATATTACCCGAAGGAAACTTATCAGAACAATTAATTAGATATACAAAAGAAGTTTTGATTGCTTTACCTACTAATTCTACCATTGGTTTTCATTGCGAATTGTTTTTAACACCTAAAAAAGAAATCGTTCTATGTGAGATTGCAAGTAGAGTTGGCGGAGCAAAAGTTGTTAAGATGATAGAAAGCATGTACGGATTCAACTTACAAGAAAAAACTTTACATTCTCAAATAAATAAGTATTTTGATATTCAAAAAACTATTAAAAATAAGAGGAATTATGAAATAGTAGGATTTCTTTTGTTATTATCAAGAGAGGGCTTCCTCGTGGATATACCGAGGAAACTTCCTTCAAAAAAAATTATTGAATACAATTTGAATCTAAAAAATAATAGACAATATAATTCTCCTAAAAGAGTGATTGATTCAATAGCGTCGGTCGTATTGTATGGTGATAACGAAGAAGAATTTTTAAAGGAAATTAAAGAAATAAAAAATTACTTTGAAAATATGACGCTATGGAAAGAAGGGTAATTAAAATGAACATAATGTTTAGCCATCCTTATAGGTTGGATATGATAACCAAACAAGAAAATGAAGTAATTATGGCAATGTTAACACCTGATTATATAAATGATAAAAAAACATCAGAAAAAATCGATATACCTGTCTTCACTACAAATGAAAACAGGTTAAGAGATATGATGTATATAATAGAAAACGGTTCTCTTAAACCGGATGTTTTAATTTTTAATGCTCCTACAGATGAAGAAAGTCTTAGTGAAGCGAAGTTGATTGAGAAAATACAGAGCTTGGGAATTATAGTAGTTGGTCAATCCTTAAAAAGTTGTCAGATTTGCAACAATAAAGAGATAACAAAAAAATGGTTAGAATCGTATGGATTCCCAACTGCTGATTCATTTGATATTAAGCAAGTAACTGAGGATGATTTGCCTATTGTATTAAAAGAAGTAGAAAATTCAAGTGGTCATGGAATTTCTCTAGTTTCAACAATTGAAGAATTAAACAAATTTAAAGGAAAGAATGTAATAGCAGAAAAATATATTGAAGGAATTGAAATGTCTGTGCAAGTTGTTTGTAAATCAAGTAAATATTTAGTTTCTCCACCTGTATATAAAGAAAAGACAGATATAGACATGATTCACCCATTAAAAAAACTACGAATTTTCCCTAATCCATGGAAACAAGAATTATTAAACCCTCAATTAAAACAAGTAGCTTTAGAAATTTCTCAAGCTCTATGTGAAAATGGAATCATAGATATTGACTTTATTGTAGTAAATGAGAATGAATTTTATATTCTTGAAATTAATAGTAGATTATCAGGTGTTTCACGAATGATTAATATTGATGGCTTGAATACGATGAATTTATTGTTAGAGATAGCGAGAAATAAAGATTTACCTTCGCTACATGAAAAATACAAAATAACACTTGAAATTCCTATTCAAGCACAAGTAACGATGGAGAATTTAAATTCTTCATCAAATATTGACTATATTTATGTAAGACCAGATCAGAATGACTTAAGAAGAAGGATATTGATTTCGGGAGACACAAGGGAAGAAATAATACAGAAGGGATTAGAGTTAATTCAAGAAGGTGTTTTAAATATAAAATATGTTAAAAAGATACAGAGCTTATTAGGAAGCGGAGGTTTCGTATATTGAAAAAAAGAGTTATCCTAATTAATGCGCATCCAAGTATCTTACAAAAAGCAAAAAATTTGAACCTAGAAGTACTTCATCTCTATACAAAAGATAATAGCTATAAATTAAATGATAATTTTATAAATATAGAAGTAGATTATGAAAAGATGGAAGAAGATTTATCCAAATTAGTAATTAAATTAAATAAAGAAAAAGAAATAAATTTCGTACTTAGTTTTTCAGAAACAGGCTTGATAATAATGGCATATCTTAATGAATTATTGGGGTTAAATTTTATAAATATAAAGACTATTGAAACTTTGAATAATAAAATATACCTTCGAGAAATGCTTAATAAAAACAACATATCCCCATTAAATTTTATGGAAGGAAATGATTTAAATGATGTGATTACCTTTTATGAAAATCACGGTCCTCCTTTTATTGTCAAACCAAAATCAGGATATGCTAGTAAATCAATTATTTTAATTGAAAATAAGAATGACATCCATAAGAAAGATTTTACACACGCATTTCCTGCTATAATAGAGGATTTTATTCAAGGGGATGAGTTTAGTGTTGAAAGTTTCTCTATAAATGGTCAACATTTTATTATAGGGATAACAAGTAAAGAGACCGATTCTAGTTTTGTAGAAAAATCTCATACAGTTCCTGCTATTTTAAATGTTAACGAAGAGAAGGCAATTAGCTTGATGATTAATAATATGTTAGATTTAGTTGAACTTAAAAATGGATGTGCTCATACCGAAATAAAGATCCACAACGGAATTCCAAAAATTATTGAATCGCATGCTAGACCCGGGGGAGATGGAATACCTGAATTAATACAACAAGTTTATGGATTCGATTTTTTCCTAGAAACAATGAAATTAGCAATGGGGGAATTTGATGATATTAGCTTCATGGAAGAGGGAGCTGCTTCCGTATGTTTTTTTTCATTTGCTAATGAAGGTATAATTTCTAATATAAATAAAGATATTTTAGAACATAAGAATATTATTAAATATCGACTAAGAGATGTTAATATAGGAGATAATATATTTCCAGTAAAAGAATCAAGTGACAGATTAGGGTATATTATGGTGAAAGAACTTACTCCTCAAAAAGCATTTAATCTCTCTCATAAATTAGCAGAAGAGCATTTGGAAATTGTTTTTAAAAAATAAGGTTTGTTCTTGAAATAATAGTACAAGAGTCCTTCATACTTAGTTTGGAATGTCAACACAAAACTGGACAACCTTTATAAGGACCTATTCTTGAATTCCACAGGCGTTAAATAGCCTAGTGTTCCGTGAATTCGAATGTTATTGAACCAATGAACATAATCATTA
>NZ_RHLQ01000056.1 GCF_003711845.1 Lysinibacillus halotolerans | reverse complement strand
GACACTGCCAACCATATTTTTGCATTACTTTTTGTACTGTATTTTCACTTATCGGTTCTCCATAAATGCTTGTGATTTTTCGGTATCCGTATCGATATTTATGAAGTTTACACAACTCACCCATTCTCTTATCCCGAATGTCTTTCTTTGTTTCAACGTTATTATTCTTTTTCCAACGATAATAAGATGATCTACCTACCCCCAAGTGGTCACAGATTTCGCCAATTGTCATGACTTCTTTTAGTTCTTCTACCAATTGCACAACTATTCTTGGTACCACTTCCTTTCCAATTCTGCGTACTTTTTTAAAACTTCAATTTGTTGCTTTAAATAACGGTTCTCAGCCTTTAATTTAGCTGTTTCATTTTCATATTCTGGTCCTTTACCATAGGTATATTGCTTTCCAACTGGCTGTTCAAGGCGATGAAGTTCTCCATTTCGATACCACTTCATCCACGTTTTTAGTTGTGTATAATTTCGAATATTCAATTCTTCTAAAACTTGATTAACAGGTATTCCTGCTAATCTCATTTCGATTGCTTTCATTTTAATTTCTACTGGATAACTAACTCTTGTTCCCATAGAAAAAACACCTCCACGTTGGATTTATAGGTTTAATACCCGTTTTTCAACGAAAGGTGTTTTTATTTGTCTCATTTTTTTAGGTCAGTGCGCATTTTAAGGCAAGCAGATTTTTTTATTAGGTTCGAAAAAAGTTAAACAAATTTTAAAAACCTTGGAAATCACCAAATATAGGTTGAAGTAAAGCATTTATCATTGTGAATTTATCAAAATAAAGAATTACACCCATTAGGATCATGATTGCTCCACCTATTCGCATGATTGTCCCTGTATATTTTTTGATCCAAGTAAATTTTGTTGAGTAAAAGGCCATGAAAAGAAAAGGTACACTAAACCCTAAAATATATGCCGCCATATACCATAGGCCTTGGGAAGGATTTGTTCCAACAAGGGTTAAAGTGGCAGCTAAAATAGGACCTGTACAAGGTGTCCAACCGACAGCAAAGGCTAACCCAATGATTAATGAACCGAAATATCCTGCAGGCTTATGTTGAATATGAACTTTTCGTTCTTTCATAAAAAATTTCGGTTGTAAAATTCCAACTGTAATAAGACCAAAGATAATCATTAAAATGGCTCCGATTTGCCGAACTAAATCCCCATACTGAAAATACCAAGATTCAATAAAAGTAGCTCCTTCTGCAGTGCCAAAGCCTAAAACTAAATATATTATTGAAAAACCAAGTAAAAAACAAATTGTATGGAAGATCGCTTTCCTCTGCCCACTCATTTCTCCCTTTTGTATTTTATCCACACTTAAACCTGTTATATAAGATAAAAAGACAGGATATAGAGGAAATACACAGGGAGAAAGGAAAGTTAAAAGTCCTGCTCCAAAACATAGAAAAATGGATATATCCGCTTGCATTAGAAACCTCCACTAAGGGTGTTTTATTTATCAGAATGGCAAATTTTGTTACCACTAGTCATTATATCATCATTTCCTATATCTTTTTTATTTAATTCTATTAAGGTCCATTTACCGATCTCTTACTACCGTTTTCAGGAGGATTCAAATATCGAATGTTCACTATTGAAATAAGGCTAGAAAACATTGTCAAGCCCCTACATTTTAGATTCGTTAAACTAAAATGGCCTATTTTGATAAAAGTAATTTGGCTTCTTAATGAGGTTTTCTATTGGCTTATGGAAAATGTGTGTTGTAGCAGGAGACATCGGTGGAATTAACCATGACCAGTTGCCTGTTACCTTTCGATTCGCCTGTTCTTCTTGTTGCTCAAATAATTGAAATTGTTGGGCTGCTGTATGATGATCTACTATGCTGACACCATCCTCCTTAAAGGAATGAAGGACAGCCGTATTTAACTCAACAAGGGCCCGGTCTTTCCACAATGTCATATTGGAGTTCGTATCCAGCCCAATTGCTTCTGCAACTTCCGGCAACAAATGATAGCGATTAACATCCGCAAAATTCCGCGCCCCAATTTCCGTTCCCATATACCATCCATTAAAAGGTGCTGCTTTAAATTCTATTCCACCAATACTTAACTTCATATTAGAAACAATCGGCACAGCATACCATTTTAAATTTAACTTAGAAATTTGTTCATATTGGGGATGGCGTATTTCAACTTCTAGCACAGCTTCTTTCGGAATTTCAAATAGTGCTGGCTTATTATTTCCAACTTGAATGACGAGGGGCAATATATCAAAGGGTGTTCCCGCTCCCCTCCAGCCTAAGTCCATACAAACTTTCGTAAATGGAATCGAATCTGGATCTCCTACTGTCCCTCCGGATATTTCGTATCCGGCATAGCGAATTAATTGGTAATTCCATATTCTTACTTTATTTTCGTTAAAAATTGTTATAGTCGGTCTAATTTTCCCTTTATTTGTGGCAAATTGTATATGGCGGATAAGGGCAAAAAAGATTTCTTCAGCCGTTTCTAAATGCCGTTCATCAAAAACATGTAACGACTTCCAAAACAAACGCCCGATACAACGATTGCTATTTCTCCACGCGACCTTAGCACCGAAAACTAATTCCTCCGTAGTAGGGTTATAACTTCCGGCACGCTTTATATCATCCAATCGTTCATGCAACCAATCTTCTGATAAATCCGTTTCCTGTATATATAAACTTAAAAACTCTTCGGCGTCTTTTAGTTTTTTTCCTTTATGTTCATATGATGATGTCATGATTATGCTCCTCCATATCGTTATTTTAGAGGAACGAGTTTTAAAATCTCAATCAAGGTAAACTACCTTAAAAGATGTATTTTTTATATATGACTAACAATAGACATACTTTATAAAGAAAAGCTTTATCTACTAAATAAAGTTTCATTATCGTCCTTTCCATTTAAAGTTGCTATTTTCTTTCCAATTTACCTACTAATCTTATATAATGGAATTAAGAATGATAATGGAAAATCATCCTTTTAATTTTCAATTAGAACACCTTATTTTCAATAAGGGATGCCCTATTTTTTATTTTTTTGTAAATTCCGTATTATTTTTTATATAAGATTATTTACATTTTAATATAAATACCTCATAAATCAGATCCTTCAACCATACTAAAAACCCATACAAAGCAACATTTTCATTAATTAATCCAAACTTATATACAAATTTATCTTTACATATTAGGTTCATCATTCGTGCGAATTATTCGTTAAATAGACAAATTTCTTAAAAAGAATTATTATAATTTAGTAGCAATTATGATGTAGATTTGTTATAGTTACTATTGTAAAAGTTATAAAATTTAGGAGGTTTAAACATGACAAATAAAAACGATCAACGTTTAACTACTACTACTGGTGCTCCAGTTGTAAGTAATGACGATGTATTAACAGCAGGTCGTCGTGGCCCAATTCTTTTACAAGATGTTTTTCTAATCGAAAAATTAGCTAACTTTAACCGTGAAGTTATTCCAGAACGTCGTATGCACGCAAAAGGTTCAGGTGCATTTGGTACTTTCACTGTAACTCATGACATTACGAAATATACAAAAGCAAAAATCTTCTCTGAAGTTGGTAAGAAAACTGAAATGTTCGCTCGTTTCTCTACAGTAGCTGGTGAACGTGGTGCAGCAGATGCAGAACGCGATATCCGTGGTTTCGCTCTTAAATTCTACACTGAAGAAGGTAACTGGGATTTAGTTGGTAACAACACACCTGTATTCTTCTTCCGCGACCCATTACACTTCCCAGATTTAAACCACGTTGTAAAACGTGATCCAAAAACTAACATGCACAACGCTAATAGCAACTGGGATTTCTGGACTAGCCTACCAGAAGCATTACACCAAGTAACAATCGTAATGTCTGACCGTGGTATTCCAGATGGTTACCGTCACATGCACGGATTCGGTTCTCACACATACTCTATGATCAATGAAGCTGGTGAGCGAGTATATGTGAAATTCCATTTCCGCACAGAACAAGGTATTAAAAACTTAACAGATGCAGAAGCTGCAAAAGTAATCGGTCAAGACCGTGAGTCTGCTCAACGCGACTTATTCGAAGCGATCGAGCGCGGCGATTTCCCTAAATGGAAAATGTACATCCAAGTGATGACAGAAGAACAAGCTCGTAATCACAAAGATAACCCATTCGATTTAACAAAAGTTTGGTATAAATCTGAATATCCATTAATTCCTGTTGGTGAATTCGAATTAAACCGTAACCCAGAAAACTACTTCGCTGATGTAGAGCAAGCGGCATTCGCTCCATCTAACGTAGTTCCTGGTATTTCATTCTCACCTGACCGTATGTTACAAGCTCGTCTATTCGCTTATGCAGACGCAACTCGTTACCGTTTAGGTGTAAACCATTACCAAATTCCAGTAAACAAACCACGTTGCCCATTCATGGCTTACCACCGCGATGGTGCAATGCGTGTTGACGGCAATAACGGTAGTGCAATTTCTTACTACCCTAACAGCTACGGTGCACTACAAGCTCAACCACAATACAAAGATCCAGCTTTAGCTTTAGATGGTCCAGCTGATGTATATGATTTCCGTGAAGATGATAACAACTACTTCGAACAACCAGGTAAATTATTCAACTTAATGACAGCAGAAGAGCAACAACGTTTATTCGAAACAACTGCTGCAAACATGGAAGGCGTAGAAGAATTCATTAAACGTCGCCACATCCTACACTGCTACTTAGCTGATCCAGCTTATGGTGAAGGTGTAGCAAAAGCTATGGGTCTAACTTTAGATGGTATGGATCTTTCAAACCCATATTTAACTAAAGTAGGTCAATAATATAGTCAACTCCTTATAACAACTTTTCATTGATATCCAATCCAACAAACAAAGCTTCGTAATTCGGTACCGAATTACGAAGCTTTTATTTTAACCAAATAGAATTGTAGAAAGATAAATGACAAAGGTTACTGTTAAACAGCTGACGATTGTGGAGAATAAAACGGTTTGTGCTGCCGTATTTGACTCAATATCGTATTCAAGAGCAAGACTCGAACTGTTCCGAGATGTCGGGAATGAACTTGCAATTAACAATGATTGGGCCACTACCCCATCTAATTTCAGAAGGAAAATAATCAACAGTGCCACCGCTGGGCCAATTATTAATCTCGTAAAACAGCTAATAAGTATTGTTTTACGGAAAATCGTTTTCACTTCAATTTGTGATAACTGGGCTCCAAGGGTAATAAGGGCCAACGCTACAAAGCCATCTGATATATGATCAAGAGGTATCCGGATAGATTGGGGAATTTCAATATTTAGGACATTCAAAAGGATACCAATCACAAGAGCATGGACAATCGGCATTTTAAGAAAATCTTTTACAATCGCAGCACCTGATTTTGTTGTAGAAATTAAATTATATAATCCATATGTATAGGTCGCCATATTTTGGAAAATGACTAGTATTACTTGTATAGCAACTCCTATTGGTTGGGTGGCAAAGACCATCTGAGCAACAGGAATACCGTAATTTCCTGAGTTTATTAAGACAACACTATTTTTAAATACGGCTGACTCCATTCGATTTAACTTCAATAATTTTGCTATAAAATGACTTAAAAGCATCTGACTTCCAATGAAAAGACAAATAAACAATGCCACATGTCCTAATACCGACATTTGAATAGAAGTTTCATAGATATTAAGAAAAACGGCTATAGGCATAAAACAATAGGTAATTAACTGGGACATTGCTTTTAAATTAAAATTAAATTTCTTCTGTAATCCTACCCCTACCCCTAACAAGACAAGAATAGGGGCTACAATTTGGAAGAATATCATGGATAAGTAATTCATCGTTCTTCAAATCCTCTCGGTTTACTCTATTCAATTTACTTTTAAAAGTTCAAAAATGAATTTTAAATTAAAATACTACATTCAAAATTAAATAGTGAGAGATTGACCATTGATCAAATCCCTCACTATGATTATAAACCTAAAAACCCCTATATCCAATTTTTTCATTTTAGCTCTACTTTTTGTATTTTTACGTCCGATTGTAAATTGAATTTAAACTTTTGAATAAATTTATTTCTCCATGAAATGAATAATGCGGCTGCTGATTATTAGACTTATTATTGCATAAAATCGAATACAGATATTCCGTATTGAATATGGAATTCGTTAATTTAAAATAATTCGCCATTAAATATGCTATGCAGCCTGTTACATGGGCAGCAGCTATACTCGTCCCGTAACTAATACAATATCCTTTAGGAATACCTAAGTTATTATTTAAAGGGTCCATTGTTGTAAGATGAGTTGGGTAACAAGTGAGTATAGGGTCGTCTAGACTAAATTCACTTTGGTTCCAATCTCCACCTGGAGCCATAAAATCAACGGCTCCAAAATTAGAATAACTACTTTTTAAACCGTTACTATTGCTAGCTCCTATAAGGAAAACATTTTTATATTTAGTCGTAAAGTTTTTCGAAAGTTTTTTATTTTGATTGCCTGCTGCGATAACAATGATAACATTGTTTTTATTTGCTCTATCAAATACTTCACAAAAAAGTTCAATAAGTTCTTCACTTAATTTATCAAAAGGAATTGAGAGACTTAGATTAATCAAATTTACTTTACTTTTAATAGAGTGATTCATCGCCCTTAACAATTTGGAAACATCGTATGATAGATTATCCGTAATTTTATATACAATTAGTTCTACATTTGAATAACAACCCTGGATAACATTTTCTGCACATATAATTCCCGCTACCATCGTACCATGCCCTAAATTATCTGTTATATCTTGATTACCATTTACAAAATTATATGAATCATTTAGATTTATTTTCCCATTAAATTCTGTATGCTTATAATCAATTCCACTATCAATTAAAGCAATTTTCGGCTTAAATGAATTGTTCTCTAAATGCAGGTTCTTTTTAATTTGTAATCGTTCAATATTCCATTGAAAACGTTCCATATTAAAGTTACTCTCCATTAGCAACTCCCTGTTTATAATTAGTGAAAAATTGCTCAATCTTTTTAGCTAATTGTTCTTTGTCTTCCGCCCTTTTAATAGGATGCTCTAAAATCAATTTTGACAGTTTTTCGTTGCCTTCGAAAAGTTCCTTATGCTCTTCATATAGCTTGTAAACTTCCGGATATTTCTTCGATAACTTATCCATTTTTGTATTTATTTTATGTTGAGGTGTTCCGAAACCTAAAGATGTATAAATTGAAAATGCAATATCAAAAAGTAAATCTAAAATAAACATTCTATCACCTCATAAATTAATCAAAAGATTGAGTTTGAACAAAATAGGAATATTTTTCATGACTACTCATCAGTTCATCATGGGTTCCAATACCCGTTATTACCCCATTATCTAAAAATATAATTTGATCTGCGTTTTTTACTGTCGACAAGCGATGGGCAATGATAAGCGTAGTTCGATCCTTTATTAAATTATTAATGGCTTCTTGCACGTACACTTCACTTTCACTGTCTAAACTTGAAGTAGCTTCATCTAAAAGGAGAATTTTAGGATCTCTAAATAATGCACGACCTATTGAAATTCTTTGTTTCTGTCCTCCCGATAGTTTCACACCACGTTCGCCAACTAATGTTTGATATTTATCTTTAAATTTTGCAATAAACTCTTCTGAATTTGAAATTTTTGCAATACGATGTAAATCCGCTTCTGTATAATTATTATCTATTCCATAAACTAAATTTTCTTCAATCGTTCCACCCATCAATGAACTTTCTTGCATTACATAACCAATCTGTTTTCTCCATTCATGTAATGGATATTCATTAATATTTACATTATGAAATGTTATCTCACCTTCCGACACTTGATATAGCCTTTCTAGTAAATAGAAAATGGTTGATTTTCCAGATCCAGAAGGTCCTACGATTGCGGTGATTTTTTGAGCTGGAATTTTAAAGTTTACATTTTTTAATACGATTTCCTCTTCGTTATAAGCAAAGGATACATTTTTAAATTCAATATCTCCTAAACTTTGTTCAATGTACTCATTATCATTATTTTGTTTGTTTTCAAGAAGTCGTTCTTTCTCTTCTAAATACAAATCATATAACTTCTTCGTTGCACCTTCTGTTTTCTTAAACTCAGTAAAGAAAGCAGATAATGAAGCCATTGGTGTAACCGCCTGAACTAAATAAAAAATAATAGCAACGAAGGTTCCTGCAGTTAACGTTCCGATTGAAATACGGTATACCCCATATCCAATAACTGAAAATAATACAAAAATTAAAGTAGAAGTAACAACAGGGGAAACTATCGATTGAATCTTCGCTTCCTTTAAGCTTAAATTATATAAATCTTTTAAACTCTTGTTCGCATTACTTAACTCTTTTTTTTCCGCGTTATAAACTTTCACAAGTCTTATTTCCGATAAAACTCGATTTAATAAACCAGTAAAATTCGCTAATGTGTCTTGTTTCTCCATTGCAATTTTATAAGTTAAATTACCGATTGGTATAATCACCACTAAAATAATAGGGATTGCGATAAAAATTAGCACTGTAAGTTTCCAGTCTAAAATGAATAACATCGTAATGGAGCCAACTATAATAATAACTTGAGAAATTAAATTAGTTAATTTTTCGGTTATGAAGTCATTAATCGTTTCTACATCATCAGTCATTCTGCTAATGACAACACCCGTTTCTGTTCGGTCGTAATAGGAAACGGGAAGCTTAATAATATTGGAAAAAATAGTTTCCCTTAATCCAAACATAATTTTACTTCCCAATAATTTTATTAAGTAGAACGAAGTACCACCGGCTAATCCGTTAATGGCAAAAATAACGATATATGTTATGACGTCTTTACTTGAAGCGCTATTATTCGTAAAAGCATCAATTAAATCTCTCGTTAAAATAGGTAAAGCTAAGGAGATAACCGCTGATGCAATAGAAAGGACAATGATTGTAAATAATAATGCTTTTGGCCATTTGACTAAATTTAGTAGTTTTAATAATGTCATAATATCTCCTTTACTTACTCAATCTAATCTAATAAAAATAATGCATCCCACTTTGTTTTTATTTGTTGTTGCTCAAGAAATAGTAGGGTTAAGTAAATACCCGAACTACCAGTTAGTAAACAATATTTATCCATTAAAATCACTTTTCCGTTATACTCCTCTACGTCTTTAAACCCAAATTTATACTTCGCATCATAGGAGGAAGTTAAACTATTTAACAATTGATTACTTAAAGTTGGTAAAACCTCGAAGTTTTTCATTATCTTCAGTTTTTTTATTGAAAGTAATGTTCCGGCATATCCATGACAGATGCTTGGAGAAATTAGATTCATATGAATATTAGCTTCTTCATATGAATCTAAACAATTATTAGTAAATAATAATAGATTGTGATTATTTAACAATTCCGCAGCTGCTGATAAAGCATAAACAATCATTAAATCCCCATAACACCAACTTAAATTCAATTGATTTTCACTATATTGAATATCCTTTTCTTCGAATAATTGTTCCCATTTTAATTTTTTCTCCCATACGAAACAATCGTTCCATGTAGATTTCGTATTATAGAACCATTCTGTTAATACTTTAATCGCCGGCTTTATATTCTCCTTCTTAAGCACTTTATAAAGTTTGATTAAAATTATTAATACGCCGCAAATTCCATGGGAGACACCTTGATTAAAATTACCAAGGCGATATTTTACTTTCTCCTCATTAAGAAATTGATTTTCAGCTTTAATTAACCAATTAGGGACTTTCCTGTCATTTTCAATATGATACTCGGCTAATTCGATAAAATAGTCCGTTATATCATATAGTAAAGGTAAATATTCCTTATGATCCATTTTGTAACTTAAAATATACTGAGTGATTCCTACTAGCCCCTCCATCAAGTCGAAATCAGTCATTTTCACATTATCGTTTGATAAATTTAGTTTAGCTTCATTTAATTTCTTCCGGATCTGTTCCTTTAAAACTTGATCGCAACTTTCAATAATATCACCATACATATCTTTATTCTGATTTAACGTTTCTAATACAAAACATACACCTGCTAGTCCTGACCAAAGACCAGGATTGTCAATAGATTCAATTCCTTTGCGATTAATCCCTAATTTCAAAATTTGATGGGCGTATAAAAGGTATTTCATATCCCCTGTTACTTGATACATTTCAGATAAAAATAAACAGTTCCCGATTAATCCGTTAGCAATATCGTAATATGAAAAGTTATAAAATAATTCACCAAAAGGGTGTTCAAGTTTTTGAAATTCCTCATTTGTATAATCAATGACACTTTTAATATCTCGAAAGTTTTCAGCATATGCAAACAAGCTTTCTTGTAATTTCATATCATTTTTTATCAATTATTTATCCTCATTTCTTACAGTTAGATTTACTAAAGGATTAAACCAACTTTGTAACTGTTATGTTGAGAAAAACTTTTAATATAGAAGAAAAATCAAATTTTAAAAAGCCGTGATGACGGAAATGAACTTAATGTGTAGTTAAAGCTTTATAGGACTCTTCCTTCAAATAGTAATAAATCATATTTAACATCTTTTCTTCTTCTGTATTATGGATACCTAATCTGTTTAGATGCATATGAAGAATCGATGCAATGTAATACTCGTTCATACTAAAGTTATTTAGAAAATCTTTATACTCTTTCAGCCTCTTCTTCCACATTACGCCTATATCAGAAGTGAGAAAGCTATTTAAACCTTGTTCAACTTTATCCTTTTTTCGATTCTCTTTAATTTCCTTTCGATAATCTTTATAATATTTCTTATTGATATTGAAGTTTTCACCTATCCAATTAAGTAGTTGCCCCGCTTCAATAAATTCATTTAACATCGCAGTTGAGATAATGGTTAAAATATAATATTTAATATCTTTATTAGCCTCAATTAACCTTAATAAATGTAAAACAAGGAGAGAATCTACAATAAATACATTTTCCGCTAAAGTTATTCCTTCGGGTCCACCATATCTTTCCAACTCCCTTTTATACCTTGTATAATTAGCATCATAAATTAAACGTTGTTCAAAAAGATAGTTTAAAAGTTGATGCAAATTATCTTGTACGATGTTCTTATTCCCTTCAAAAAACTTCACCCTTAGACGAATATGAGGTCTTGGATCGGCATATTTAATATAAAAAACTTCTCCTATGCCATCGATTTTCTGAATAAATTCTAATAAATTGTTCGTTAATATTTTGATATCTTTCCCTATTTGATAATAAAGCTTTACATAAAACCAATTTTCAGGATATCTATTAGTCGATAAATTTGATTCATATAAAGTTAGTTGTTTCGAAGTTTTTTGCTGTTGATTTTCATTTTTTAATTGTTTTTTAACAAAGACAGAAAACACAATTTCATTAATAAATAAATCGTTATTATTATCTTTTAAAATACTTTTATAATTTAATTCATCTGCCTCAACAATATACAGTCGCTTTTTACTGGCAAGTTCTTTAATTAAAATTTCCTTGCTATAGTTAAAGTTTAGATCAATAAGGACGAAATTATCATAATCTACAATCTTTACGAAACGAGGAACATTATATTTTGCTATAAACTGATTCACATACTCTTCAGCCTCTTTTTTGTCCTTTATTTGCAAATTCCAGCTTTTAGGTTGTATTATAAAATCCCCACATTTAATACGAGGTAAGCTAGGCTTATTATCAAGAATTCCCCAGTTAAAAGATTGCGTTGAAAAATTATTATATAGCTCAACATCAATCATAAATCGATATATATTTGGGGTATTCATTTGATGATTTAACATATGTGAAATAGTGAATTTAAGATCTTTCCTTAACTTTTTACTATAAAACTTCAGTTTTTCACCATCTGTATAAACGTAAATATCTTCTAAATCCACTAATTCTTTTGCGGCATTATGGAATGAGGAAATGGAGATTTCATATTGATAACTTGAAGGTGCCTTCATCACATTCGAAGCCCTCGGAATAAAAGGACTCAAAGTTACATTCACTAGCTCAACATTAGAATCAATGGATAATAAATCTTCCTTTTGTTTACTTAAAAACGTTTTTACTTCTTTTTCAGGTAAACCGTATAAAAATCTTCCTGCCGTTCTTCCAGCAAATGGCGAAAAAATATTCCCTGACGGATAAATGCGGTAATGATCACCATCTTGATAAACAGATACGTAAATATCTGCACTTCCCTCTTT
The DNA here is from genome assembly GCF_003711845.1 of Lysinibacillus halotolerans. Taxonomy (GTDB): domain Bacteria; phylum Bacillota; class Bacilli; order Bacillales_A; family Planococcaceae; genus Ureibacillus; species Ureibacillus halotolerans. The sequence goes on along the minus strand of NZ_RHLQ01000056.1, from coordinate 6,308 downwards.
TAACTCTGTTGAATCAATTTCAAAATTTACTAGAAGTTCTTGTATATCAATTTCCTCAATTTTTTCATGTAGTAATAAAGTTATAAATTCATTAATAAAGTTATTTTTTTTAGGAGGTTGAAAGCTATTGGAATTGTAATATTCAAAGTCCAATACACTAGACGGATTTAAATAAGTCGGCGGCGGTCCTAATTCACTTTTATCATTAATTAATGTTTTAATAGGAACACCTACATTTATACCGTAGTTATCCATAAACTTATTTAAGTAATATTCCATTACTTTATCTCTCGAATCTAATAAAGCTCCTATTTTATACATAATTTGTGAGTACTTTATAAACTCCTTTTTTAAGGAATACGGTAAAGCTAGCTTTTTTGAATAAAAACTATCGATTTGGTAATATTCTTTTACTTCAACAAATTCTTTCATTACCTTTTCTTTTTCTAAATAACTGTCATCTAACCCCGTTACAGTAATACTATCTAAAAATAAAGTGTATGGTTTTGCAGCATCACCTAAACTGTTTAATAAATTTTTCAATTCTAAAATTTTATCTTCAACTGAGTTCGATATTCTTAGATTAGAGATTAAATACTCTTTATGTAATAAATTTTGTAAATAATTCAACGCGTCCACTTCTTCAATTTTCTGTTCACTTAAAATAGAAAGAAAACTCTCTACACGATTACCTGACTTAAAATAATTTAATGTGTATTCGAGTAAATTTGTCTTTTTCAAATTTACCTCTTTTATCGAAGTCTTTTCGTCAGCATCACTACTTGTATAATAAGCTAGATAATATGTGGAGTCCTCTTCGATTATTAAATCATTTGTTTTTAATTCTAAAGAACGAAGTATTTTAAAATCGTTTTCCAATTTTAAAATAAATCCGTTTAGCCATTCTTCGCTAATTCTTATTTGCGGGATCAAATCACTTTTTGAAATTTTCGGTAGTTCAACCTCCTGATTTTCAAAATGTCCCAATGCAACGGATGAAAACAAACTAAAAGGAGTAGGTCTACTATAAAACCTTTTATAGTACTTTATTAGAGAATGTAATATATTATCAATTTGCTTTTTACTTTTAACCTCTAGATTTGTAAGGTTGTGGAATAAAGAGGGGCTTGCTGTTTTAATATTAAATACAAACTCATTATCTTCTAATAAAAACTTGATTAATTGGATTTTATTAAAATTATCGGAATTAAAACGATTTAAATGATCAATTAAATGATTCACAGGCCTATTTGGAAATCTAACAGTGACAAACTCACCTATTTCAAAATTTAAGGAGCTTAACATATTTTTGTATACCTCCTGATTTTCCAACGAAATTTTTTAATCATGTTTATTACTTTTAATTTTCTGAAATAATTATTATAATTAATAATTGTAGACATAAGGAGGCCTAGAATAATTTTATTTTTTTTCTTCTAAAGAATTAAATAATTTTATTTTAATTAAAAGCAGGACATAGTACAGAAACTTGTACAGTTGCATGTACAAGTAGATTTGCACGTAACTTTAGTTGCTAATTTAGTAATAACTGACAAAGTTTCTAAATCACCAGATAGCTCCATAGCGTCTGCCGTAATTTCAAAGTCTAGTGCAAAATCATCTTTACTAAATTTTAACTCAGGATTTTGTTGTAAATTCAATATAATCCGCTCCTTTTTAGTGCCTCCTTATGCCTATTTAAAATCTACCTTATTCCCTCAAAGATATAAAGATAGTTTGAAAAAAATGGTAAAAAAAGATTAGGTAGTTTCATCATTATTTACTACAAACTAAATTTAATTTTTAGAAAATTCAATTTTTAGATACACCTTATATCCTACTGTCTATTTAAATTATAAATATTGGTATTTATATAAATAAATAGACCTATTTAAAACCATTATTCCTTTTAAAAAATTATCTTCTCTCTCCCGATCTATGTATAAATCGCTATACTTGATTAAATTTTTATCATTTTTTCAATACATCTTATACTTTAATTTCAAAGTTAATGTACTTTCTCACTTTTATTTGGAAGAAAAAAATAGTAAATCAACTAATCACTTCCACCTTCCAATTTTCTTTCATGAATTAATCCAGTCTACTGAATATGATAATACTTTCGTTCTACTCAATTCCTAATAGATAAAAAGACTAAAACAATTGCCACGATTCATTTTGATTGTTACCATCAAAGTAAATCTAGAAATAAAAGAGGTCAATAAATGAAAGAACGTAAAAATAAAAGACACTTTTACATCTGTCTTTTCATCTCGGTACTGTTTACCATTAATTTGATTAGAACGTATTCAACTACTGGTGAGTTACCAGTTGGAAACGCTATTTTTACTGGTGTCATTTACATTGCAACAATTTTATCGGCCATGACATTAAAAACGAGCTCAAAAAAATAAGCCAGTGCTTAAAATGCCCCGACATCCCTGAAGTATTTAGATACTTTAGATTTTTTGTACAACGATATACAAATATTTGATATATTTTGGTTATGATTTTTCTTTGGAAGGAAGATGAGTATGCTAAAAATTGATGAGCAACTCCTCAATGAATCAAAGGGATTAATAGGACAACCTCTCGAAGATGCTATTTTCAACCTTCAGACGAAAAAATTGCATTTTGATATTTTCGGCGCTGTGCTTCCGAAAGATTTATTATTAGTTAATTTAGAAAAAGCTAGAGATCTTGTCGTATCCATTGCTCAAAAACATTGGGGAGAAGTTGATTTATTTTTACATGCAACATTACAAAAAACATCTATTGATCTTGAAAATGCAAATCAGCGGCTTATCTCCTACTTCTCTTCACCCCAAGGAACAAAAGCCCTTTTTGATTATTTGTTAGTACATCATTCAATGGAATTTGAGAACTTAATTACCCTTGTATTTGGTAAAGAAGTGAAACTATCAAAATCCGTTGGCGGATTAAGACAAATCCATCTATACAAAATCGGGAAAAAATTCTTTATACATATCATATACAACGACCATTCCTCATTTTGGAATGTATTGTTTTTGAAAAAAATTTATTCTATTTTTATACAAACACCGTTAGAGGACATCCAAAATCCGACTCAATTATTAAAACAATTTAAATTTTTGTTGGAGCAATTCTACACGCTAAATCAATCGGTTATTATTATGAATCAATTGATTTCCTATATTGATAATGAAAATATTCGTTCCTATCAATTAAAGGAATTCCATCTATTTAATTTGATCGCGCATTATAACGGAGGAAAAAGACATTTTCGCAAATTAAATGCAATGATTGAGGAAATTATTGTTAATTGGGGAAAAGGAAAATGGGCCTTATCTGAAAAGGAGTATACGCTTTTAATCTATATACAAGCCATTACGGCTTACAAACAAAGTCATGTAGACAAAGTAATTGAATATGGTAAATATTTAATTACAAAAGATCGGTTAATTAACCATGCCATTGAATTACTATTGGAATATAGTGATGTATTGCCCAACTTAAAGCCTGAGCCATCAACACTTGTAAAACGATACGATAAAAACTATTTGGAACATATCTTTTTTATATTAATCGACGCCCTTGTTCAAAATAAACAATTCAATGAAGTAATCCAACTAATTCAACAGCATGAAATGGCATCTTGTACAAGTATATATGATTATTTCAATATACTAGACATGAGACAAGAAGCATTATTTAAAATTGAAGCAACTGTTCAAAGGGATATTGCCTACATTGTCCATAACTCACCTCAATATGTATGGCAATCTATTGAAGTTTGGTTACAACAATACCAAAATGAAGAAAGTCCTTATTTCGAAATTTCAGAGATGACGTCTAAACATTTATGCAATTTGTTAAAGGCACTATTTGCAACAGAACAGTTTGAGCTTTTTGAGAAGTTAATGGAAATCTATAATAAATATTTGAAAGTAAATTCCCACTTTGACGACTTAAAAGAGTTTGTCTCTCAATATGTGAAAGTTAAGCAATAAAATAAGGAAGGGATAATTGCTTCGAATTTCTTTCATTATCACAAATATAATGTTTTATTTTTCCTTCATAAATTAACGTTAAATATGGAAAGTCCATAAAATCATTAGGTTTTATAAAAAATGGACTTCGACCACATAGGGAAAGCCCTACTTGTTCAAACAAGGTTGCAATAAACTGAGAGCAAAAAAAGGCGTTTTCCCTTTTTACTTTTAATCGACACATAACTCCAAATAATCCGATAAAATTATACTTATATGCATCTTTAAACTGTTTATAATATTGAATACTATTTTTTAACAATGTGTATTGTTCATTTGTAACAGAGCAAGCATATATAGCACAGTTTGCTTCCCCTAATAAATTCGATGAAGGATTTTCGTGAACAAATCCACCTATAAACGGATTCTTTTCCCTTTTCCTCCCAAAGCTATACATTTCTTTTAGCTCTGAATCAAATGAAATCGAAACATGGGTAAAATGATGTTGTGTATATAAATGAATCGCCCTCGATAAAAGAGTTTTCGTTTCAGTCAAAACAATATAAACTACTTTATCCATATAATGTACCTCCTAAAAGCCAAAAACCATGTCTAGTATTAATACTAGTCAATATTTATGAAGATTTGTTACCGAAAATTATTAAGATTTCCTTAAATCGATAGACCTACTTATATGGAAATACGTTTCTAATTTGGAAAAGTTTCAAAAAAAGAGCTATCTCATAAAAATTGAGACAACTCTTTTCATGAAATCGTCAATTAATAATGTCCTGTTACTCTTTTAATTACTCCAAAACGCCCTTTTCTTTAAATCGTTGAATCTCTTCTTCTGAATATCCTAATTGAACTAAAATTTCTTCTGTATGTTCCCCAAGTTTCGCTCCTACAAATTTATAGGTTGGTTCAACTTGATTAAATTTAATTGCGGTTCCAATTTGCTTTTGCATTTTCCCATCCTTTTCTGGAACTTCTACAATCATATTACGGTCCTGAATTTGTGGGTGATGACATGCCTCTTCGAAATTTAAAACTGGTTCTACACAGCCTTGAAAATCTTCACTGAATACCTCTAACCATTCATTAAAAGTTTTTGTTAAAAAGGCATCTTTCACCGCTTCCTTAAATCGTTTTTGTGTATAGGAGGAGTCATTGAAAGTACTTTGTATTAATTCTGGTATTTCTAACGCTTCACAAAGTAACTTTCTAAACTGCGGTTCTAAACTTCCGACCGAAAAATATCGACCATCCTTTGTTTGATAATAGTCATAGAAAGTTCCTCCATTTAATATTTCTTCCTCCGGTTTAGGTAAATGTCCACCAGCTAAAAAGGAAGTCCCGTATAGTGCATTAAAGGTAAATGCAGCATCGGTCATTGAAACATCTACATATTTTCCTTCTCCCGTTTGTTCTCGGTGAAAAGCTGCAGCTAGCACCCCTACCGCTGCATGTAAAGTTCCTCCAGCAATATCTGCAATTTGTATCCCCATAGCTACAGGTTTTTTCCCCTTCAACCGAGAATGATCAAGAACACCTGCGATAGATAAATAGTTATTATCGTGTCCTGGGCGGTGTCTATAAGGCCCAGTCTGACCATATCCAGTTATCGAGCAATAAATAATTTTCGGATTTACTGCCTTAAGTGATTCGTAATCTAAACCAAGTCGTTTCATAACACCAGGTCGGAACCCTTCAATTATAATGTCATATTCCTGAATTAAAGATTTAACAATTTTAACCGCTTCTTCCGTCTTTAAATTTAATGTAAGCGATTTCTTAGAACGGTTTAAATGTTGGTGAATATAAGATTCCTTATGCTCATCGTAGGGGGGCATTATACGCATTAAATCCACCCTTCGTGATGATTCAACGTGAATAATATCCGCTCCATAATCGGCAAACATCATCGTAGTAAATGAGCCTGGTAACATTGGTGAAAAATCGAGAATTTTTAAACCCTTCAAAAGCGTCATTTTCCCATCCCCTTTAATGTACAAATCGCTAAAAATACACCGCCTAAATTTCCATCCAATTTTTTAACAAAACGAATCTGTTTTAATACAGGTTAAATAATTAATAACAGTATTATAACAGTATTTTTTTCAAATTTATACATTTTCATTGTATTTATAAAAATTATCTGAGAATTATATGGGGTTAAATTAGGGAATATGCTAAACTCCTGAAAAAGCATTACGAAAAAAGAGGCTGGGACAAAACCCACCTCTGAAATGAAAAGCCGGTGAAATTTTACGATAAGTAAAATTTCACCGGCTTTGATTATTTTAAATAAAAAATAAGGACCACTTCTGATAAAAT
>NZ_RHLQ01000055.1 GCF_003711845.1 Lysinibacillus halotolerans | reverse complement strand
TTTTATCAGAAGTGGTCCTTATTTTTTATTTAAAATAATCAAAGCCGGTGAAATTTTACTTATCGTAAAATTTCACCGGCTTTTCATTTCAGAGGTGGGTTTTGTCCCAGCCTCTTTTTTTTCATGTTAGTCACAAATGTGTAAGTTTGTATCTTTAATACATTGTACTCCTGCAAATGCTGAAAGATCTACTGTTAAACAAGTTTCTGTTTTCTTGAAGTCGCATACGTCTGGGATTAAACATAAAGATAATCCTGTTTCATCTTCATTTAATAAACTTACTTCGTCACCTTCAGACATATCAACTGGAGCAACTACACGTAATGTAGCACAGCAATCAAAGGCATCTTCTACTCTGAAGAATGGTGATGGATGCATTCCACCTAATTTTGATTTATACCATGCAAAGAACGGTAAGCCATTTGTATTTAATAACATGAATACTCGAGTATCTGCTTGTTGTCTTGATGGGAAAGCAAGACCACCTAGTGGTTCTAAGAAGCAGCTTGTGCCACAGCCGTCACAGTCGTCGTTTACTGCTTGATTTTGTATATCTAATATTGTTTTTACAACTTCACAAACACACCCTTCATGATGATGTGATGTGCCACCGATATTATTATTTCTTCCACAACCCATTATCATTTCACCTCACTTTATCATAGCTTCAATCTACAATATGTCATTTTGAAAAGGAAAACCGGGCGATAGTTTATAGGCGTTTAAAATTCCTCACCATTTTTATGAAAAAAATTACCCTTTTACCTAATTGGACGCACTGAATAAATTCGCTTTTTCATGAGCATAATAGGTTAAAAAGGGGGTTGAATTTTGAAAAAATTGGCATCACTTTTATTTGTCCCATTTTTTTTAATCGGATGTTCAAATGAACAAACTATTCAAGTAACAGATTTAGCTGCTGATGAGGAGAAACGAGTTGAAATTGAGGAATCGATACGTAATCAGGAAGAAATATATTCAGCAACGGCTATTTTTGTTAAAGATGAATTATTAGTTTCCATTCAAGTAAATCCTTGGCTTGGATTTAAAGAACAAAAAGTAGAAAAAAGACTTCAAAAGGAAATTGAAGAAAAATACCCCGATTTAAAAGTTCTTGTATCCTCAGATTACAAATTGCATTGGGAATCCCAGAAGCTTTTAGAGGAAGAGAATGAGAAAAAAATGGCGGATGAAATTAAAAAGTTGAAAGATTTAGCAAAGGAGGAAACATAAATGGATCCGCAAGAATATCAACAGTTGGAGCAACAAATGACTCCTCCTACTCCGTACTTTAAAAATGTGCTAAAAGCCTTTTTTGTTGGAGGTATTATTTGTACGATTGGACAAGCAATTACTTATTTATATGTAATCTTTTTTAATTTTACAGAACAAACTGCTGGTAATGCGACAGTAGCAACGATGGTTTTTATAGCTATGATATTAACTGGATTAGGTTTATATCGGAAACTTGGTCAATTTTCAGGGGCTGGTAGTGCAGTACCGGTAACAGGATTCGGTAATGCGGTTATTTCAGCTGCAATCGAAGGGCGAACAGAAGGATTTGTTCTTGGTGTAGGAAGCAATATGTTTAAATTAGCTGGCTCTGTTATTTTATTTGGTGTCGCTTCCGCTTTTTTTGTAGCTCTTATTAAACTTATTTTAGTATCGGTGGGCGTGCTAGAATGGTAATTTTATTCCCATCAAAACCATCAATTCTTGCTTGTGGAGCCGTAGCAGGACCTGTTGAAAGAAAGAGTGTATTTTATTCATTTTTTGACTCTGTCATTGAAGATGAAAGATGGGGACAAAAGACGAATGAACAAGGTCACTCTCAAATGATTCAAGAAGCTTGTGACATTCTAATGAAAAAAGCCAATATAAACAATTTAGATGTGGATTTCTTTTTAAGTGGAGATTTAGTCAATCAAATGACACCTACCAATTTTGCAGCTCGAGAACTGGCTATTTCCTTTATTGGATTGTTTTCAGCATGTGCTACATCTATCTCTTCTGTTATTATTGCCAGTCTACTTACGGAGCTAGGAGCTTCGGAGCTGGCTATAGCAGGAGCTTCGAGTCAACATAATTCTATTGAACGACAATTTCGTTATCCAATTGATTATGGTGCTCAAAAACCTGCCACTTCTCAATGGACAGTAACGGCAGCAGGTTATGCCCTTGTTGGAAAACATAATCCTAAATATCCTTCGATTGTAGCGGGGACAGTAGGGAAAGTAGTTGACTATGGTGAAGTAAGTCCGTTTCATATGGGAGGAGCAATGGCGCCTGCAGCTTATGACACGATTACTTCCCATTTGAAAAAACGTCATCAAAAAATAACGGATTATGATCTGATCATGACTGGAGATTTAGGGAAGATAGGATTAAAAATTTTAAAAGCGATGTTTGCTCAAACGGGTGCCAAACAGGAAGATTTAGATATATTAAGGGATGCTGGAGCAGAGTTTTACGGTGATGATAAGACGTTTCAAGCTGGAGCTAGTGGCGCTGGGTGTTCAGCATCCGTATTTTTTAGCTATATTGAACAGCAACTTAAAATAGGACGTTATAAAAAAGTATTACTAGTTGCGACAGGCGCTCTACTCTCTCCAATGTCATTTCAACAAGGGGAGACAATACCTTGTACTGCGCATGCAATCGAAATAACGATGGAGTGAGGCGAGAGAAATGCTTTTTTTTAACTTTTTAATTGCATTTATTGTTGGTGGATTCATTTGTGTTATTGGCCAATTATTAATGGATGTTTTCAAATTAACACCCGGCCACACATTATCAATATTAGTTGTAGTAGGTGCCGTTTTAGATGGACTCGGTTTATATGAACCGTTAATCGACTTTGCAGGTGCAGGAGCAACTATTCCGATTACGTCCTTCGGGAATTCCTTAACCCACGGTGCTTTAGCTGAAGCAGAACGGCACGGTTGGGTTGGTGTATTAACAGGAATGTTTGAAGTAACAAGTTCCGGTATAAGTGCTGCAATTGTATTCGGTTTTATTGCAGCGTTAATTTTTAAACCAAAAGGTAAAGCAAATTAGACAAATAACCCTCCTTCTCTTTGTATACCGACATAGTATACAAAGGAGAAAGGAGGGATTTTTTTTGATGTGTCATAAATGTGGAGGGCAAGTAAATCCAACTTATGATTTTAATTATTGTGGTTCCAGTCAAGTAAGTCCTGCATATGATATGGGGGATGGCAAAGGATATAAAGGATCTGCATTTGTATTAATTGTAGTATTATTTATTTTATTAATTATCGTAGGTAAGTGTTATATGTAAGGAGGGGAGTTAAATGCAAAACCCTTTTTTCAAACAAATTGAAAGCAAAACAGGTGTAGATATGGAAGAAATATTTGCACTTGCGAATGCAATTCAACATGCAGACTTTTCCAATGAGAAGCAAGTTCGTAAAATCATTAAAAAAGTAAGCAAGTTAGCAAATAAACCTGTATCGAAAGAATTAGAAGATCGAATTGTAAAATCGATTATGCAAGAAGGTAAATCTTTAGATTTAAGTAAAATTCAAAAAATGTTAGGCTAACGTAAAAGCAGTCACCTACTTCGCCCCCTAATTGTTAGAAGTACTAACAATAAGAGAGGCAAAACAAAAGGTGACTGCTTTTATTTTATCATTTTCTCCATAGCACGATGGGGAATTCCTGCATCTAAAAATTCTGGAGAAGTAACTTCATAATTTAATTTTTCGTAGAATGGAATAGCGTAGCTTTGGGCATTTAACTTAAGTTTTTTCCACCCTTTAGCGATTGCATAATCCTCTACCTTTTTCATAATAAGAAGGCCAAGCTTCTTTCCTCTATATGGTTGTAATACACAAACACGTTCAACCTTTCCAATTTGACTTTCAATTTCGCGAAGTCGAGCTGCTGCAATCGTTTTATCTTCATCATTGACAATGAAGTGGATAGCTGTAGCATCATGTTCATCTAGCTCTAAATGTTCAGGAACACCTTGTTCTTCAACGAAAACTTTTCTTCTAACGGCGAATGCTAATTCCAACTCTTTTTCATTTTCTACTGTTTTTACTTCAAACATAATACTATTTCGCTCCTGTTAGACGGAATGTTTCGTAAGTAGTCCAAGAACCATCTTCTAATTGGTAAACTAGGTGAATTCGGTCAATTGTTTCTTGTTCATCGACACCAACCATTCGTAATTGACCAAAAATATCACCATGTTCTGTTTCAGTTAAATCTTGTGCTATGGTGATATGTGGAATAAAAACATGTTTCGGTTGGCCGATATTTAATTGTTGTTGGATATCTTCATGTAAATTTTTTAATTGCTCTGTTGGTTCTATTTTGAAATAAATAACATTTGTCGTTGGGAAGAAAGAACTGATACGTGATGCATGGATCGCTAAAGGTCCATAATTTTGTGCAATTGAAGCAACAGTTTGAGAAATTCGGTTAATTTCATGATCATCGGCTTCAAAAGCTTCTTTTAACGTAATGTGCGGTGTGATTTTGGAATAATGGGAATCGTATCGTTTTCGATACGTATTAGCTAAATCTTGCAATCTTTTTGACGGAAATGCGACGATACCGTATTTCATAGTTCATTGCCCCCTAAAATTCTAATTTATAAAAGAATTATAACAGATTTCAAATATTTAGACATTTTTTGGGCATAATTATTAACTGAAATTTTCAATTAATGCCCGCTTTAAATCTGGCTTCCAATATTTCCATGTATGGTTGCCTTCGAACTCTTCATAAAAAGTTTTGAACCCTTTTGATAATAATAATTGATGGAGTTTTCGATTAGGTGTTAAAAAATCTTTTATTTGTTTATCGGTTGTTAATACCTTATCTTCTTCTTTACCAATAATATGATAAATGGAAATGGTGTTACTATTTTTCGATTGTTCTACAGTGTTTAAAACGTGTTCATCCACATATGGTGATTGTAATATCGCTTTACTAAATATATTAGGATATTTTATTGCAGCCATTAAAGAAACTGTCGCAGCCATAGAATCTCCAATAAGTCCTCTTGAAGAACCTAACTGATAAGTGGAATATTCTTTATCCAAATAAGGAACTAATTCATGGGCTAAAAATCGTAAGTAGGCCTCATGGTATTTTCCTGTTGGAATATATTTATTTTTCCTATCTTCGACGTTTTTATAAGGGATTCCGACAATTATCATATTTTCGATTTCATAATCATCCAATAATTGATCTGCTAGACGAGTAATCCCTCCTAATTGGAAGTAATCTTTCCCGTCGGATGCGATTAAAATGTTATATTTATTTAGTGGTGTATAGTTTGCAGGCACATAAATTAGTAATTCGATTTCTTCTTGTAATGCGTTACTGAAAAATGGAATATCTTTAATAGTTCCTTTGTTCACGAAGGGGCCCTCCTCTTCAATCGTAAGTGTATCGAAATTGTATCATAAACCAATCACAACGTGTACTATGTTTGTAAGTCATCGAATGGGTTTCTAGTAGAATAATTTACAAAAACAAAAATGGGAATGAGGATGAAAACCATGCATGATAAAAATATTCGAGTACCTTCAAAAGAAGTAACAAAAGCAACGAAGGAAGCGTTAGAAAAACGTGGCGTAAAAGTAGAAGACATAGCTGAAATTGTTTTTAAAATGCAGTCTCCTTATAATGAAGGGTTATTAATAGAACATTGTATCGATTCCGTAGAGCGAGTATTATGTAAACGAGAAGTACAACATTCAGTCTTAGTAGGAATTGAATTAGATATATTAGCTGAAAAGAAATTGCTGTCAGAGCCATTACAATCCATTATCGCTTCTGATGAAGGTCTATTTGGGGTAGATGAAACATTGGCATTAGGTTCGGTGATGACCTATGGTAGTATTGCATTAACAACCTATGGTCATCTAGATAAAAATAAAATTGGCATTATAAAAAAACTTGATACGAAAAGCGGTGAAGGTGTACACACCTTTTTAGATGATTTAGTTGCTAGTATTGCCGCATGTGCCGCATCAAGAATCGCCCACCGTACTCGGGATTTAGAGGAAGAGGGAGAAACTTTTGCAGATGTTCCTCCTGTCATATTAGATTCAACCGATAAATCCAATACAGAGATGTAAAGAGATATTTGGACAAAAAATAAAAAACTACATAAATATATACATCATTATTTTGTACATATTTATGTAGATGTATAATGACTATAACAAGTGATTTTTTTGGTCATTTGAAAATTAGCAAAAATGTGAGGAATAGTATGAAACCATCTGATATAAAAACTTTAATTTCGAGTGGGGTAATTATTATAGCGGTCATTTTATATTTACTGTTTAAATAGATGATTGTTATACCAATTTGGACTAGCAATATTAGCCTTAATCTCGCTGGAGAAGTATAGAATTTTTGATATAAAAGAGTTCAGGCCAATCTTTTTTGTCTTTTATTTGGTGAATAAATTTTAATAATAGAAGGAGAAAAAAGATGAAGAAAATATTGCATATAGCAGTAACTTTCTTGCTTGTATCTATATTTTGTTCAACTGCTACTTCAACTGTTAACACGAATGATGCAATATTGATTTATCTCTAATCCCTTATGAAAAAATCATGACGAAGCTTAGTAAAGAATATGGGTACACATGTACATTCAAGAAAAAAATAAAGAAAAATTTTATTATCGTATTTCAAATATGACTCCGAAACAATTTGAAATACTACTAAGGGAACAATATAAAGAATCGCATATAATCGTAAACACTTATGATCGTGCTGAAAACGGTGGCTTTTACCCTACACCAATTCCAAAGGCGGATAAAATAATCCCTGCTGTTCCGTTGAATTAGTTTGGAAAGAACTAGATAAATGAGACAAAGAGTAACGCCCTACTAAGAATCGTATTTATACATTTGATTCTTAGTAGGGCGTTTATTTATAGAACAGTAATACATTAATGTAAATTCATTTATAAAATATAAAGATATACATTTTTAGGGATTTTCCACATCAGAATACAAGGGACAGATAATGATTAGCTTATTATCGATTGTATTTTCGTTGAATATTACAAATTATCTTGAAAGAAAGCAATTAAATTTATTATTTACGAATTGTGCGACTGTTTTATAGGGATATTTAATTAGATTTTCTGGTTTTAAAAATGGTATACAACTATATAAAGGTCTAAAGTTCTATTTGTTTTTATAAATGAAACTTCCAATATTTTGAATCGTATAAATATTTAAATAAAGGAGGGTGAGATGATGAGAAAAACTTTGGGATTATTATTTTTAAGTATTAGTTTAATTTTGACTCTAATAGCGTGTACAGAAAGTGATGAAGTTAAGTATGAGGCAAAAGCAAGTGATTTTGAAGGGGAAGGGTTTGAAAGGAACAGTCAAAGGATTGTAGTAATTGATGATGAGCTTGTGATTTACGCTGCATATAATAATCCGGAATCTAAAAACAAAACAAGTATCGATAAATTATTAGAGTCTGATGATGCTGTCCCAGGTGAATTTTATGAAAAAAGATATAAAAATGTAGAAATTAAAACTCAACAGGACATGTATTTCATTACTGCTGATGGGTTATCATTAACTTTCAAAAAAACTGGGGAGCGAACTGTTACTGATGAAGAAGGAATGGAATATTATACTGGGAAATATCCAGAAGAATAAATTAATAAATTAATAAATAACGAATAAACAATTGAAAGGAAATATAAAAATAGGTGGAGAGAAGAAAAATGCTCTCTCTACACCTATTTTTTTGATACATATAATTTAATAGAAAGAGGGCTATCCCGCAGTTTATGTTATATGACTTTTGAGAAAATACTCTTATTAATTTAAATTAAATTACAATTATTTCACTTCTGGTTTAATTGAATTACTTTCAAAAGGGCCTTTTAATAAGTACCCATTGTAAGTTCCATACCATAGTCCATTTTTATGCTTCATATAAGATCTAAAATATAGATATCCTGAATATCCACCGGAGCTATACCATATAGCATTTGGGAAGTCTAAATAGTTGGTTCTACTAATTTCAATTTCGTAAAACTTCTGCTCAATTGCTGCTGTAACTTTTGACTTTGGAGTGAAAGTTGTTTCTGTAAGTAGCGTAGAAGCATTAGTACTAATACCAAAAGAACTTGATAGTAATAATAGGGTTCCTACTGTCAAAATGATTTTTTTCATAATTAACCTCCTTTTAATTTCTATTTATCTTCTTCTACAATTCTTAGTTGAGGTATCGGGTATTTTTTATTATATAAATATCCCTCGTATTGATAATAATTTGGACCACCTGGTGTTTTACCAACTAAACTCAAGTATCCAGCCATTGGCGTACTATTGATAATTTCTTCATGCCATGCAAGCTTTGGAGCTCCATTAGGAGAAGTGTAGGGTGCGAAAAATTTTACTCTTACTACCCAGTGTTTTAATAATTCTGCGTTTGGAGTAATTAAATTTTCAAACCTATTAGTTAGCAACTCTTCTGTTCTATCTTCTGATTTGATGATAATAGAATTAGAAGTTTCACTAGCATAAGCTTTTGATATGTCTGTTTTTATCCAAAATGCTAACATAAAAACAACCATTACTAAAAAAAATGATAATCTTGATTTCATTTATAAATCTCCTTTCAATAATTGTAAATTACATCCTATTTATACCATTTATAGGTAATTGAATATATTGGAATATTAGTTTAAATAGTTATATAGTAATACTATTTGTCGAATTTTTATTAATAAAGAAATATATATACTATTTTGAAGTAATCTTAAAGAAGTCATAGGAGAATAATTATCATATTCAAATTAGGTTTCAAAGGGATTAGAATAATTATTCTATTAATAATCAATTTAGATTCGAAGAACCAGTGACAGTGAAAGTACTTGAAAGCGTGTTAAACTCAACGTTTTAAAATACCGCAACGTGCTATGACCCAGATTAAACAACAGAGCCAATTGAAACGGATCTAACTGAAACAGAGTATGTTCAAGTGCTGGAAAGTTAAAGAGTACGAAAGCCGTATTTAATGCCGAGGACGATGCAATTGAAGGACAGAGAGAAAAAGTTGGCGATGAATTGACGTAAAAAATTAAAGTTGAAAAAATCAAACAGGTGAAAAACAAACAAATTATCTTGTAACATTCATTGGCTTACTCATGATTGGAGCAGCATTGTTTGGTTTTGTTAAAAGAAAAAGATATTTAAAAAAATAAGTTTTTAATAAGCTACTAAATATCTCTGAACCCCCGTAAATGTTAGACAGAAACTAACTTTTACGGGGTTTTTTAATAAGACAGGTTCCATGATAGAGGTTAATAATCAAAAATTATCTTTTAATGGAATTTTTTGTAGTAAAAAGAGAAAGTTGGGATGATGTATGCAAACTCACGAGATGCCCCTACTAATCAGAGTTGTTTTTTTGGTATAATAATAGAAATGTAAAAATAGATGAGGTAGCAACATGAGTATTGTAGATGTAAAAACATTAATAACAAGTGGCACAATTATTATTGCAGTAGCCCTTTATTTCATTTTTAGTAATACAGCATCAAAAGAAAATACAGTTGAAAAAGATACTGACTATTTAATTACTCCGCAATATGCAAAGAAAGCAACGGGTAATGAATTAGTAAAAGCGGAATATGTGTCAACGAATGACGGCGATACTTTCCGTTTAAAGGTAAATGGAAAAGAAAAGCGCGTTCGTTTATTAATGGTCGATACACCGGAAATGAATTATGAAGAAAATAATCCGATGCCTTTTGCAGAGAGTGCAAAGGATTATACACAAAAATTACTAGAAAATGCTTCGGAAATTGAAGTGCTTTCTGATGTTGGAAATAAAACAGATCATTATGGCCGATTGTTAGCCTATGTATTTATAGATGATGTTCTTTTACAAGAATTGTTATTACGTGAAGGATATGCGGCTGTTCGATATATCGATAAGCCTAACAATACGTTGGAAGAACAATTTAAAGAAATTGAAGAAATAGCTAAATCGAATAAAATCAACATTTGGGAAGAAGAAAATTATTTACAACAAGATGGATTCCATCCAGAAGTAGTGGAACAGTAAGTTAAAAACATTTTTTAGGGTGACTTTTCATTGAAAAGTCACCCTTTTTATAAGCTATTCAATATTCAATTTATCCGTAAAACGGATTCGATAAAGGAAAACTTCATTTTCCCTTTTCTAAAAATCATTCTGTTGTTCATTTTCTTGTGGCAATTGTTCTTCTTTCAAGAATAAAAAAGATTCGTCCTCTAACTGATGCACTTTTTCTTCATTTAATCCAATAGATAATGGTCCTGAAAAAATTTTCTCCCACCAAGTATCAGTCGAAATCATATAAAATTGCCCCCTTCAGTTTTATCGTTTTATCCTTTTCTACCCTTATTAGAAGGATTTAGACGACAAATTGTAGTAAATTGTACATAATTATTATTGACGATATAAAGAAAATTATGTATTGAAAGAAGGGTTACAAATGGCACGATATACTGAAAAAGACGTTGAAATCATGATTGAAGAGCAAAAAAAATTTTATTTAACCGGGCATACAAAAAATATTGAGTTCCGAAAAAAACAATTATTAAAACTAAAAGAGAAAATAAAACAATATGAAAAAGAAATTTTAAAAGCGTTAAATTTGGATTTGCATAAAAGTGAATTTGAAGCGTATTCGAATGAAATTGGAATCGTCCTTGATAGCATTAATTATTTAATGAAAAATATCGATGAATGGGCAAAACCTGTACAAGTAAAAACGCCTGTCCATTTTCAACCTGCCAAAAGCTTTATAGTGCGAGAACCTTATGGAGTTGTATTAATTATCGGGCCATTTAATTACCCATTCCAACTTGTTATGGAACCGTTGATTGGAGCTATTATTGGTGGTAATACAGCGATTGTAAAACCTTCCGAATCTTCCGTTCATACGACAAAAATAATTAAAAAAATAATTGAAGAAACCTTCGATACATCTTATGTTCGAGTAGTGGAAGGCGAGAAGGAAGAAGTAACAGCATTGATTCATGCTTCCTTTGATTATATTTTCTTTACCGGTAGTGTGGCAGTAGGGAAAGTTGTTATGCGAGCAGCGGCTGAAAAGTTAACTCCAATTACATTGGAACTCGGAGGGAAAAGTCCAGCCATTGTCGATCAAACAGCAAATATTGAGGTTGCAGCGAAAAGGATTGTTTGGGGGAAATTTAATAATACAGGACAAACTTGTGTAGCCCCTGATTATTTATTTGTCCATTCCTCCGTTTATGAAAAATTTATGAAAGCAATCAGAAAAACAATTGAACAATTTTATGGGAAAAATCCACAACTGAGTCCGGACTATGGTCGTGTCATTAACGAGCGCCAATTCAAGCGTTTAAAACGGTTAATTGAAGCAGAAAAAGAATATATTACTTTTGGTGGTAGTACCGATGAAAGCGATCTTTATATTGAACCGACGATACTTGAAAATGTTACGTGGTCCAATCCAATTATGGAAGATGAAATTTTCGGTCCTATCTTGCCCGTTATGAAGTATGATAGTTTAAAAATGGCAATTTATGAAATACAAAAATTACCTAAACCGTTAGCAGCCTATTTCTTCTCAGAACATGAAAAAGCGATTAGTTATTTCCTACAAGAATTACCTTTTGGGGGAGGATGTATTAATGATACCGTTACCCATGTAGGAAATCCTTATTTACCTTTTGGTGGTGTCGGTCCATCGGGTGTGAATGCTTATCATGGAAAGGCTAGTTTTGAAAACTTTACTCATCCAAAATCCATCATGAAGAGATCTTCAAGATTTTCCAATAATTTATTATTCCCACCGTATAAACAAAAAGTAAAACTTGTACGAACAATGTTGAAATAACAAAAATCATCGAGAAATTCAAAATGAATGGGTTTCTCGATGTATTTCCTATTAATGCTTTACTGTACTAGTGATATAATGAGGGATACAACGATTCATTACTCCCTTTCCAAAAGGCTATGAATGAAAATACATAAAATTACTGGGTGTCGATTATTGACGAATTTTGTTATCATTAACTTTATTCAATTAAATTATACTGACTAAAGATTGGGGGATTTTAGATGAAAAATGTATTTAATGAAAAAAATACAATTAATTTATTAGGTCAATTAGTAAATATTCCAAGTCCTTCAGGCTATACAAAAACAATTATGCAATTTATAGGATCTTATTTACATGACCTAGGCATCGAATATAAACAGACAAATAAAGGAGCTATCATTGCTACAATCAAAGGACAAAATGATTCTTTCCACAGACTCTTAACTGCCCATACGGACACGTTAGGTGCTATGGTAAAAGAAGTAAAGGCTAATGGACGTTTAAAGCTGACGATGATCGGTGGTTTTCGTTGGAATGCTGTAGAAGGTGAATATTGTACAATTCATACGGCAGACGGTAAAAAAATACGGGGAACGATTTTGATGCATGAAACAACGGTCCACGTATATAAAGAAGCTGGTGATTTAAAACGGGATGACAACCATATTGAAGTTCGCATTGATGAAAAATGTTTTAATGCGGATGATGTACGGAAAATCGGGATTGAAGTTGGAGATTTCGTATCCTTTGATCCTCGATTTGAAACAACAGAGTCAGGTTTTATTAAATCCCGACATTTAGATGATAAAGCAAGCACAACCCTTCTATTACAATTAGTGAAGTTTATTAAAGAAGAGAAGATTGTATTGCCTTATACAACTCATTTTTATATTTCCAACAATGAAGAAATAGGTTATGGTGGGAACTCGAACGTTCCAGAACAAGTGGTTGAATATATTGCCGTAGATATGGGGGCAATTGGAGATGGACAAAGTTCAGATGAATATACGGTATCCATTTGCGCAAAGGATTCGAGCGGACCATATCATTATGAGTTAACTCACTATCTAGTGAACTTAGCAAAAACGAATGAAATTCCATATAAGCTAGATATTTACCCTTATTATGGCTCAGATGCATCAGCTGCTATTCGAGCAGGTTACGATGTGAAGCACGCCCTGTTTGGCCCAGGAATAGAAGCTTCCCACGCTTATGAACGTACTCATGTGGATTCATTAAAAGCCACAGCGGAACTATTATTTACCTATGTAACTTCACCAATGGATTCGGAGGATTAATTATGTATACAGAAGAACTATTAAATGTGATTCCATTAAAGAAAATTATTGGTCAGTTACCAAACAGAATCAAAGATATTTCAATCGATTCAAGAAGTGTTCAACCAAAAAGTATGTTTATTTGTATAAAAGGTGATACAGTAGATGGCCATCATTTTGCACAAAAAGCGGTGGATGCTGGCGCTACCGTTGTTGTAGCGGAACGGGAATTACCAATCGAAGGAGAAGTGGCTCAAGTCATCGTAAAAAATACAAATCGTGCCCTTGGTTTACTTGCTGCTAAGTTTTTTGATTATCCTTCTAACGATATTACAATGATTGGTGTTACAGGGACCAATGGGAAAACGAGTGTTTCTGGCATTATCCATCATATGCTTGTCGGGATGGGGGAAAAATCCGCCTTATCAGGAACAATTGGATTTGAGCTAAATGGTGTTTTATATGAAACTGCTAATACAACGAATGACGTTTTAAGTACACAGCAAATGATTTTCCGTGCAAAAATGGAAGGCTGTCGTGCAATGGTCATGGAAGTTTCATCCCATGGTTTAGCTTTAGGAAGATTAGCAGGTGTTGATTATGATATAGCCGTGTTTACAAACTTGACCCATGACCATCTCGATTTCCACGGAACGATGGAAGAGTATGGACATGCGAAAGGGTTATTATTCTCCCAATTAGGACAAGATTTTACTAAAAACAAACATGTCGTTTTAAATGCAGATGATCCATGGTCTGAAAAATATGAACAGATGACATCCTATCCAGTATGGACGTATGGTTTGAAAAATGATGCGATTTTCCGTGCAGAAAACTGTAACTACGAAGATGGAATTACAACCTTTGATATGATTACGCCGGAAGGTAAATTCCCAGTTACTACGCACTTACTTGGTGAATTTAATGTTTATAATTTACTAGCTGCTACAGCTGTCTTTTATGCTAGAGGTTTCTCGATGGAAGCAATTATCGAACAAATTGAAGATTTAGCTCCGGTTAGAGGTCGCATGGAAAGAGTGAAAACCGATCTTCCTTTACAAATCTTTATTGATTATGCCCATACTCCAGATGCAATTGAAAAGGCAATTAAAGCTGCATTACCATATAAAAAACCGGAAAATAAATTAATCTTTTTAGTTGGAACAGGTGGGAATCGAGATAAATCGAAACGTCCCGCAATGGCGGAGAAGGCATCGATAGCTGACTATGTTGTCTTGACAACAGATGATCCCCGCTATGAAGAGTATGATAGCATTACAAGTGATTTAGCTAAAGGTATGCAACATGAAAATTATGCATGTATCGGAGATCGGGCAGAAGCGGTTCGTCATGCAGTATCAGTTGCAGAACCTGGAGATATCATTATTTTTGCCGGTAAAGGGCATGAAGATTATCAAATAATAGGGAATACGAAATATCCCCATAGTGATGCAGAAATTGCCATTGAAGCAGGACGCTTAAAATTTGTTTAATCGATTTATTTTAATGATATGATTTTTAAGAGGCTGTCCTATTGGCTAATATGCTAAAGGGCAGCCAATTCCATTTTATTGCCATACTATAAATAAATTTGTTTTGTACATACATTGGAATAATAAAAATGTTGTGCAACAAGCATAAATTCTTTTATTATAGGAGAGGTATGAAAAAAGGAGACGGAAAAAAATGACTTCAAAAATAGAACAAGATATATTATCTCGTCGTACCTTTGCCATTATCTCTCACCCGGATGCTGGTAAAACGACGATTACAGAAAAATTGTTATTATTCGGTGGTGCCATTCGAGATGCAGGTACTGTAAAAGGGAAAAAAACAGGTAAATTTGCCACTTCAGATTGGATGGAAATCGAAAAACAACGGGGGATTTCCGTTACATCTTCCGTTATGCAATTCGATTATCAAGGTTTTCGTGTCAATATTTTAGATACTCCTGGTCACCAAGATTTCTCTGAGGATACGTATCGGACATTAATGGCGGTAGACAGTGCGGTAATGGTAATTGATGCTGCAAAAGGGATTGAAGCGCAAACATTAAAACTTTTTAAAGTTTGTCGTATGCGCGGAATTCCTATTTTCACTTTTATTAATAAATTGGATCGTCAAGGGAAGGAACCCCTTGAGCTAATTGAAGAATTAGAAGAAGTTTTAGGAATCAATGCCTATCCAATGAATTGGCCAATTGGTATGGGGAAAGAGTTTCTAGGAATTTACGATCGCTATAATCAGCGTATCGAACAATTTCGTACTGATGAATCCGATCGTTTCTTACCGATTAATGAAGATGGTGAATTAGCAGTCGATCACCCAATGAAAGTGACTTCTTATTATACGCAAGCAATGGATGACATTTTACTGTTAAACGAAGCAGGAAATGACTTCTCAGAGGAAAAAATTCGTCGAGGAGAATTAACACCTGTATTTTTCGGTTCTGCTTTAACGAATTTTGGTGTTCAAACGTTCCTAGAAACGTATTTAAAATTTGCACCTGCACCACAGCCTCGCCTAACAGAAGATGAACAATTTATTGATCCTGTTGAACATAACGAATTCTCAGGTTTCATTTTCAAAATTCAAGCGAATATGAACCCAGCTCACCGTGACCGTATTGCCTTTGTTCGGATAGTGTCAGGGAAATTTGAACGTGGAATGAATATTACTTTATCTCGAACAAATAAAACTTTTAAAGTATCCCAATCCACGCAATTTTTAGCCGATGATCGAGAAACGGTTGATGAAGCGGTTGCGGGTGATATCATCGGTCTTTATGATACAGGTACGTATCAAATAGGAGATACGGTAGTAGGTGGGAAGAAATCTTTCCAATTTGAGAAATTACCTCAATTCACACCGGAAATTTTCGTTCGTGTTACTGCAAAAAATGTGATGAAATCAAAACAATTCCATAAAGGGATTTTACAATTAGTTCAAGAAGGTGCAATACAATATTATAAAACTCTTCATACGGAAGAAGTTATTCTAGGTGCAGTAGGTCAACTACAATTTGAAGTATTCGAGCATCGTATGAAAAATGAATATAACGTGGAAGTACAAATGCAACCAATCGGTTCAAAAATTGCTCGTTGGATTGAAAATGAGGAAGATGTCAAAGAATCAATGTCATCGTCCCGTTCGATGCTTGTAAAAGATCGCTTTGATAATTATGTCTTTTTATTCGAAAATGAATTTGCGATGCGTTGGTTTTCCGATAAAAATGAAAATATTAAACTGTATAGTTTACTGTAATAGGAAAAAGAGGCAATTATTTCATTGCATTTAAAAGGTACTGTGCTATAATAAATTCAGTAGAAAACTGAATATCCATTTGACTATGTCAAAGGGGAGTAGCTATAAGTATTTCGAATACTTACTTTACATTCGTCATTACATGGTTTTATAACCATCGGATGTAATAGCATTGATTTTTTCGTTTTCAAAATAATTTATTTTGAAGACATTCAAATTGCTTAGCAAGACCTTTGCCTTTATGAGGCAGGGGTCTTTTCTTTTGTCAAATAAAGGTGCGGAAAATCAGTAGTATTATGACAATTGCTAATGGAATGTAAAATCAAATAAACAGTAATTGATTTTCAGCTACAAAGTGAGTATTATGTTTTTCTATTTTTAAAATACCGACTTTATGGGTATACAAAAGGTATAAGGAGGAAGTTTTGTGGAAATATTTTTAGAGTATGCTTGGGTATTAGTAGTTTTAATTGTATTAGAAGGTTTATTAGCCGCAGATAATGCAGTTGTTATGGCTGTAATGGTTAAACATTTACCAAAAGACCAACAGAAGAAAGCATTATTTTATGGATTGTTAGGTGCATTTATTTTCCGTTTCGTTGCTTTATTCTTAATCACAGTATTGGTAAATTATTGGCAAATTCAAGCAGTAGGTGCCCTTTACTTATTATTCATTTCAATTAAAAATATATATGAGCAGAAATTTAAAAAGGAAGAAGAAGAGGAAGAAGCAGAAGAGAAATCTCAAAAAGGCAAAGGCTTTTGGGCTACAGTGGCTAAAGTTGAATTTGCAGACATCGCCTTTGCAGTAGATTCAATGCTTGCTGCCGTTGCCATTGCCGTTACATTACCAGAGGTTGGGGATTTCCATATTGGAGGAATCAACGCTGGACAGTTCGCTGTCATGTTCTTCGGTGGTATTATCGGGATGATTTTAATGCGATTTGCAGCTCAATGGTTCGTTAAAATTTTAAACGATTATCCAGATCTAGAAACAGCAGCCTTTTTAATCGTAGGTTGGGTAGGTGTGAAATTAGTTGTGTTAACTTTATCCCATGATAAAGTTGGTGTTCTTCCACATGACTTCCCACATTCAGCTACTTGGGAAATTATATTCTGGGGTGTATTGCTCACTATTGCTCTCGGTGGTTGGTTTACAAGTGTTGCGAAAAAGAAAAAACATGCTACAGGTGAATAGAAGAAATGAGAGGGGCGGTCATGACTGTCCCTCTTTCCTTTTAAGGAGATATTCATTATACTGGTGTAACTAGAACTAAATGAATAAAGAGGCGAATCAGGTGGTCCGATATACAAAAAAGACTAGAATTATCACACCATTTCAACTACTTGTAACTTATTATTTTATTGCGATTGCAACTTCTTTCTTATTATTAAGAATACCTGCAGTATACCAAGACAATGTTGAAATATCCCTTGTTGATACTTTATTTACAGCGGTTAGTGCAGTAAGTGTAACAGGTTTAACCGTATTTGATATATCATCGACTTTCACTCATTTTGGAATGTTCGTATTATTAATCATTCTCCAACTTGGGGCCATTGGTATTATGTCGCTAGGTACTTTTTTATGGATTATTACAGGTAAAAGAATTGGAATGCGCGAAAGACAATTAATCATGATTGATTACAATCAGTACAATTTATCGGGTGTTGTTCAATTATTAAAAGAAATCGTAAAAGTTCTTTTCATCATTGAAGCTATTGGTGCACTTATTTTATCGATTCATTATCACCAATATTTTGATACGTGGGGTGAAGCGTTTAAACATGGAGTGTTTGCATCGATTTCTGCAACAACAAACGGTGGATTTGATATAACGGGAGATAGTTTAAGACCGTTCCATTCGGATTATTTTGTTCAATTTATTACGATGATTCTCATTGTACTTGGAGCCATTGGATTTCCAGTTTTAATTGAACTGAAAAACTTTTTGTTTCGTAAAGATCCAACTTTCCGATTTAGTTTATTTACAAAAATAACAACATTAACTTATGGAATTTTATTTGTTGCAGGCTCGATCATCATATTAATAATCGAATCTTTCCAATCCTTTAGAGGAATGCCATGGCATGAAAAATTATTTACTGCTATGTTTCATTCGATTTCAACTAGATCTGGAGGATTAACTACATTTGATATTACTCAGTTTAGTGAGGCGACAGATATTTTCTTAAGTTTTTTAATGTTCATCGGATCTTCTCCTAGTTCAGTCGGTGGAGGAATCCGAACAACAACTTTTGCATTGGCGATTTTATTTTTAATTAATTTTGCAAACGGACGTACAGAGATACAGTTATTTGGACGTGAAATTTATTTAATAGATATATTCCGTTCATATGCTGTGATTATTTTAGCGTTCTTTATGGTGATGATTGCAACGATGATTTTGTTAATAACAGAACCAGCTGCATCAACAACCCAAATTATATTTGAAATTACTTCCGCCTTCGGTACGTCAGGTATGTCCCTCGGAATAACGGAACATCTTTCGACGGAAGGGAAATTCGTAATCATGATTTTAATGTTTATTGGTCGAGTTGGTTTAATTTCATTTTTATATACGTTAGGTGGAAAAGCAGAAAAAGCTCCATACCGTTATCCAAAAGAACGGGTAATCATTGGATAAAATTATTTTAAAAGAGGTGAAATAATGTTGAAACATTGTTTCACCTCTTATTAATTCTTTTAAAACCACGTGCTCTGCACGTGTGAAAATATACTTTTAGAGTGGTAATGGAGATGGAATTAAAAACTCCTCTCGATATAATGAAAATGGCCGTCAAACCAAATTCA
>NZ_RHLQ01000054.1 GCF_003711845.1 Lysinibacillus halotolerans | reverse complement strand
CTCGTAAAGCAACATGCGCAGACAACGCGGCCATGGAGAACTTCTTTAGCTTATTAAAACAGGAAATGTATTATGGAGAACAATTAATCTCTTACGAAACATTACAAAAGAAAATAAAAGAATATATCAATTATTATAATAATGTTCGTATAAAACAAAAATTGGCCGGCATGAGTCCAGTAAATTACCGAAAACATGCCAGCCAATTAGCTGCATAATAATAACTCTAACTTTAAGGGGTCACTACCTTGTGGAATAACTAAAATCCTATATTTATAACCCCGTTCTTATTTAGAGCGGGGTTATGCAAAGAGAGATCCACTATTTGAAGAAAAATTAAGAAACACGATTATAGACAATATGTTTCGGAATATCTCTAATATACCGAATATGTCAAACCTTAACATTCCGTTAGAGGTAATGACACAATTCATTTCTTCAGCTCATTTAGGTGTTATACGATATTGGTTAAATACAGATATGAAGCAAACCCCAGAAGAGATTTCCTCGATGTTAGTTCAAATGATATTAAAAGGACCTTTGGAAGCGAG
This sequence comes from Lysinibacillus halotolerans, assembly GCF_003711845.1. GTDB lineage: Bacteria > Bacillota > Bacilli > Bacillales_A > Planococcaceae > Ureibacillus > Ureibacillus halotolerans. Next base: position 19,199 of record NZ_RHLQ01000054.1, on the reverse strand, counting down.
TGGGCTAATCAAGAATATAATGGAGCAAAAATGAAGTTTTTTAGAGAAGACAAGCCTACTCTTTAATCTTGAGTAGGCTCGTTAAAGGTTATTTTAACAATTGTTGTTCAAATCTTTCTTTCACACTGTTCCACTCTTCTTGAATAATGCTGTACATGACTGTATGGCGAATCGTTCCTTCTTTACGAATCATATGATTGCGTAAAATGCCTTCTTTTACAGCACCTAACCGTTCAATCGCTTTTTGGGAACGAACATTTTCGTGTCCTGTTTTAATTTGAATCCGCTGCATGCCCAATTGTTCGAAGCCGTATTGTAGTAATAAATATTTACAGTTTGTGTTGATGTTTGTTCGCCACACCCTCGGATTTAGCCAAGTAGAGCCAATTTCTAAACGTTTATGTTGAAAAGAGATGTCCATATAAGACGTTGCCCCGACAATTTGTTGGGAGCTCTGGTCAATAATGACAAACACAAAATCGGTTTCGGCCTCCCGTTTTTTTATCCCGTCTACCACGTATTTCATTACGCTTTCTTTACTCAATAATTCCACCGGCATATGCTCCCAAATACGGGGGTCTGATGCGGCAGAAAGAATCCCGTCCATATGTGAAGGATTAATAGGTTCTAGTTTGACGATGTCATTTTGTAATATTTCCATTTTTCATCACTCCTTGTATTTATTAAATACTAGCTTTGATATGATAGAAATAACCAAAAAAGGTTTATTAAACAATACCAAGGAGCGTCAAAATGGAACTACAAATTATTTTTTCAACCGATGAACCGAAGTATATGACCATTTATAAGCAAATTAAAAAACAAGTATTAACGAACGTCATCCATGCCCACGAACAGTTACCGCCAAAACGACTGTTGGCAAATCAACTAAATGTCAGTATACAAACGGTTCAAACGGCTTATGAACAACTTATTAGTGAGGGCTTTATTTATACAATTGAACGAAACGGTTATTATGTCTCTGAAGTGGAATTTCCTTATTCCTTTGAAGATTCCTTTGAGCCTATAGTAGAAATTGAAGAGAATGAAAATCCGACGATTAGTTTTCGGAACGGCCAAGTGGATGCTTCCCATTTTCCATTTTCCGTTTGGACAAAGTATGTAAAGGAACATTTTCAATCGAACATGATGCCAAATGCTAAGTGGCAAGGGGAAGCAATGTTACGAAATCAAATTGCCCGTTACATACGGAAGGCGAGGGGGATCCATTGCCAGCCAAAACAAATTTTTATTTTTAACGGTACCCAACAACAATTAAAAGTGTTAAGCCAATTTTTAAAACCAACCGCTGTCGGAATTGAAAATCCTGGCTTCCATCGAGTTTACTATACGTGGAAACAGTCCCAGCTTGAACCAACCCTTGTCCCGGTCGATGAACAAGGTTGTATGGTCCCGACCGTTCCGCTAAATTTGCTTTATACAACACCTGCTCATCAATTTCCAAAGGGAACCATTATGTCCATCACAAGAAAAGGTGAATTGTTACAGTGGGCCGCTACTCATCAAAGTTATATTATTGAAGATGACTATGACGCAGAATTCCGTTATAAAGGAAATCCGATTCCACCATTAGCCCAATTAGATTATCAAGACCGGGTCATTTATTTCGGTTCTTTTTCTAAAACAATGATTCCTTCTATACGGGTGAGTTATATCATTTTGCCTATGCATTTAGTGGATTCCTTCGAACAGTTTATGCAATTTGACAAATCGATGGTATCCAGATTGGATCAAGTAGTGCTCGCCCATTTTATGAAAGATGGGCATTTTGAAAAGCATATCGCGAAAATGCGAAAACTTTACAGTGAGAAACGACAACATTTAATCGATGAAATTAAAAATCGACTAGGCGATGAGTTTATAATTACAGGTGATGATGCGGGGTTACATATTGTTTTACACTTACCCGATTATTTAACGGAACAACAAGCTTTGCAAAAGGCGAAATCAGTAGGGGTAACCGTTGATGCCTATTCCCAATTTCAATTTGATCGAACAGGGGAAACGTCGAATAAAGTTGTTATCGGCTATGGCACCTTGTCGTTGGAACAAATTACGCAAGGTATTGCCGCTATATCTACTGTTTGGAAATCCAAATAAATAAGAAAATCTCATCTGTATGAAGCAGGTGAGATTTTTCATGTTATTCTTTCGTTGGCCTTTGAAATAAGTATATTTGGCGGGCAATATATTCTGAACTTAAGTGAATCCCGAACTTTAACCACCACATTTTTATGTATTCGAAGGGGGACATTTATACAAATCTTTTTTTTAGTCAAAGTAAAGAAATAAACTGAGGTTTATTGTAAAAAATTTATATGGCTAATTAGTTAAATACTCTGACTAATTTATTATTAATTTTCTTTGTTTTTATAATTTTATTAAAAGTTTGAGCTAATAAAAAATAAGAGTGTATCATATTAAGTATCTTAGTTAAGGGGGAAAACAATATAATGAGAAAAACGGAATTTACTATTTATTTGGATATTAAGTCTACTATTAATAGCCCAGAGTATAAAAAATTTCAATATGATGCGATTGATGAATTATGTAAAGAAGCGAATTCTTTAACTATACCTATAGAGTATTATGGTGATACTAGATTTCGCATTAAAAAGATACTTAAAGATGACATTGAAAAAGAAAGTTTGTTGAAAGAGATACAAACAAAAAATATATATGGAATTAGTAACACTAAAGATTTTTTAAAAAACGAACTATTAAAGTTTAATTGTGAGATAACTGTTCCAAATACAATACCTCAAAAGATAAAAGATTCTTGGTCTGATGAAGATAAGGAAATTTTCGGGGAAATGGATGAGGAAGAATTTAACCTTTCTTATATATATGAAATTATAAAAAAACGAGTTAATGATTTGCTTTTTGCCTTAAACTTAGCAAAGGTAGGCGCACTTTCGGTAAATAAATATCTTATTTTTCAAGATGATAATAAGAATATAATGGGTGGAAAAAATTTTGATTATAAGAGTTTTTACAATGCTAAGTTAAAAGGTATTTATTGGGGTTATCCTCAAATAAGCGAAATGAGTATTAAAAAAACTTGGGAATGGTTAATTTCTTTTAATGATTATCTATTGGGTTTTAGTAATTGTTCCACATCACGGGCTTTAATAAACTTATGCGAAATTTCTAGAGAAGATGAAAATATGAAACTTTTTAGAGCTGTTATGGGGTTAGAGGCTATATATACTAAAGGTAACGGAAATTTACAAGAGCAAGTAAGACAAAAAAGCCAGGCTGTTTTAGGAGAACAGCAAAAATTTAAAAAATTATATAATAATATGTATAATATTAGATCGAAATTTATACACGGTGAGCTTAATTTTGTGAGTAGAAATCATTTAGACATTTCCAATAAATCAGTTGAATATAATGAGAATTTGAGAGACTCGATAGATTTCGCCATATTAATATTAATAGCGTCTATACAAGAGTTAATAAAAAGGGGATGGCAAGGATATAATTTTAGTTACATAGTTGATAATCAAACACTTTAATTAAGAAAACCATACTGACTTATAATTTTTTATCAGTATGGTTTTTGTATACCTCAATAGCATATTTAATAGGAATAAATTCAGGTGGGACTATGCCTCTATCAGTAAATCCTTTAGTTGCTATTCCAATAACTTCATTTTTATAATTTAATACTGGTCCTCCACTATTACCAGCAAAGATTTTGGCGTCTATTTCATAAGTAGAAATATTTTTATTCTTGATTTTTCTAATTATTTTACCTTTATCACTTCTAAATTCTGAACCAGTAGTATGATTTGGAAAACCTAATAATGTTATAGAGTCATTTATATTAAATCGTTTATTATATTTGAAACCACTATCTACTAAATCAGGGTATTTAGGTTTAAGAATAGCTATATCTTTTTCCTTATCGTAAGCTATAATTTTCGCATGATATTTATATTGTTTCCCATTTGATTCAGTAAAATATTCTAAATAATATTCTTTGCAAAAAGTTAGTTTTTTTTCTAATACTTCTTCTATAATAAGTGATACTACGTGATAGTTTGTAACTATACCAATATCTTTTAGATAAAAACCAGAACCTTGTCCATAACATACCGAATCTATTTCAAAATTACCATTCTTAATAAAGTCTCGATCAACAAAGTATTGAGGGTCATCTAAAGAATTCAATGGATAAATTACAAGAGTATTCCTTTTAAAGAAGTTATTGGAGGAGTCTAATACTTTTATTGCTGGTATAGATAGACTATATAATTCTAAAAGTTCATTGAATTTTCTCATGAAATCTAAAAAATTAGAGTCATTATAGCCTTTTACGTGAGATATATGAATAATATGTCCCTTAAGAATATTGAAAATACGATATTTTGTTTCTTCTATATTATTGTTAGTAATATTATAAAATTCACAAAACTTCCCTATTGGAATATCAGGTTCATCAACATATTTTTTAAAAGAATATAGAATGGCCCTTATTCTTTTTATGTATCTACGATTTAAATTAATTTTTTTATTTACTGTAATTCCTGTAACTTCTTGATGCATATATTTAGATTGAAGCCTTGTTTTGTTCAAGTTTACTTTAAATCCGTGTTTTTCAATTAGGTTAGTTAAATGATTAGAAAGGACTATATTACCATTAATATCTTCTGCTAAAATTTTAGGGAAATCCTTTTTTTTGCATGAGAATGTTATATCATCAGCATATCTACTATAATATGTTAGTTTTAAGCTTTTAGCTAATTCTGTTAAATCTTTGTCTAAACTTTTGCAAATAACATTAGAGATTATAGGAGATGTGGGAGCACCTTGAGGTAAAAATCCATCAGGATGACAACAAATATGAGCTAATACTGTTGAAATATTCGGCCTAACTTTAAAATACCTTTGAAACATATTATTTACTCGTTTAATTGAGATACTCTCAAAGAAATTATTTAAATCTAAGTTCAATACGAAATTTTTACCTATATGGTTATATGCATTGGTAATAAAATCTTTCCCATTAATAAAACCATGAGCTTTATAATGGGGATTAAAGTTCTGTTCGATTAATTTTTTAATTTTTAATTGTATAACTAACAAATCTTTAGTAGGTGAATAAATAGAGCGTAAGGAATTATCTTTTTTAGGAATTTCAAAACATTGATATCTATTAGGATCATTTATTACTTTTGAAAGATAACCCGTAGTAACTTCTAAATAGTCTGCTAAATCTTGATAATTTTTAATATCTGAGATATGAAAAATCAAAGACAAGTGAAATTACACCTCTTGTAAAATAATTGGGACAACTCTTCCAAGTACCTAAAGTGAGCGGCCATAACCGTATATAAACAAGTATGCAACCTTACACAGCGAGGCTGGTGCTAACATTACAAAATTAAGTAGCGGTAACAACTACTATAAAATCAGTTGTCCCATATTACTATTATATCAGAAAATTTATTAATAGTTTACTATAAAAATACCATATATAAATAATAATATTAAAATACAAGTAATTTTGTCCTATAGTCCCTTCGGATTAAATTGTACGTTGTGGGAAAAAATTGAATTGACATTTTAAAAAAGCGGATGTAGAGTGAAGATTAAATTAATAGGAAAGACCACTAGGGGAGCCATTTTGGCTGAGACAGAGTAATCTGGACCCTTTGAACCTGATCTAGTTCATACTAGCGTAGGAAAGTGGAGTCCGTGCATGGGTATGTTTACAATTATTCTGCCGCTCCATTTTTTGGAGCGGTTTTTTTGTTGTTAAAGGAAAATGGCTCCAATGAACGTCTTCCGATTAAAACGAATAAGGAGGAATGAAAATGAGTTTTTCAACAGAACTTAGGAGAGAAGCAACGCCTATCTTTAACGCAATTTTTGAACATCCTTTCGTACAAGGAATCGCAAAGGGAGATTTAAAAAGGGAACAATTAATCCATTATGTCAAACAAGATTTTGAGTATTTAAGTTCCTTTATAAGAATCTATGGAATTGCTATTTCAAAGTGCGAGAATCGTGAAGATATGGCCATGTTTAATCAGCAAATAGCATTTATTCTAAACAGTGAAACCCATCCACACCAAAACTTTTGTCAAATCGCAGGTGTTGCATACGAAGATTTACAAGGATACCCGTTATCGCCATCTGCCCATCAATATATTCGTCATATGCTGACCGTTGCCCATGAAGGAACGTTAGGCGAAATTTTAGCTGTTTTATTGCCTTGTCCTTGGACTTACTGGGAAATAGGGAAGAAATTATTAAATGACGTAAAACTAGATCGATTCCATCCATTTTACGAATGGATTCATTTCTACGGTAGCCGTACGGATTCCATTACGACAAAATTCTGTGAACGTCTAGATACATGGGCGTTAAATGCAACAGAGAAAGAAAAGGAAAAGATGCGAAATCACTTTTTACTAAGTTGTCAGCTTGAATATATGTTTTGGGATATGGCTTATCAACTAGAAGAATGGCCTGTGAAAATGGAGGCTATCAAAGAATGAAGTGGAAGATGAAAGAAGTTGTACTTGCCGTTATTTTATCGGTAGCTTGTGGGGTTATTTATTTAGGCTGGTCGACCCTTTGGATTCCGATTTCCGCCCTTGTCGGACCAGTTGGTGCAAGTTTTATGTTCGGAATTTGGGTAATTGCTAGCCCAATCGTTGCTTATATCATCCGTAAACCGGGTGCAGCCTTTATCGCAGAGGTTGCTGCAGCGGCTGTTGAATTACTAACGGGTAGTCACTTTGGTTTATCTGCTCTATTAGTAGGCGTTTTCCAAGGGATTGGTTCCGAAATCGCCTTTGCACTATTTCGATATAAACGTTACAACCTCTTCACTTTGATGCTCTCAGGTGCTTTAGCCGGGGTTATAGGAATGGTTTATAACTTATTGGCAAATGGTTTTGGCTATTACACTGCGGGTGTATTTTATACAACATTAGCCATTCATATTATTAGTGGAGCAATCCTCGGCGGATGGTTAGGGAAAGTGGTAGTAGACGCCTTAGCAAAAACAGGGGTATTAGAACAATATGAAATTATGAAACAAACAAGAAAAAAGGACGAGATCAATGGAAACGTTTCTAGGATGTAAAAAATTGTTTATTCGATTTTATAATCGTTCTGAACAATCGCTCCAAAATATGACGCTGTCCATAAATAAAGGGGAAAAAGTATTAATCCTTGGACCTAGCGGGAGTGGAAAATCGACCTTGATTTCCGCCCTTGCCGGTATTATTCCTGAACATATTGAAGCAGAAGTAAGTGGTGAAGTATTTTCCAGAAAAAATGTCGGTGTGATGTTCCAAGATCCGGATTCCCAATTTTGCATGTTGCATGTAGATGAAGAAATTGCCTTTAGTCTCGAAAATCGATCCATTCCTCGAAATGAAATGGATAAAATGATTGCCGACTTAATGGTTCATGTCGGATTGAATGTAGATAAGAGAACACCGATTGAAACATTATCAGGTGGCATGAAGCAGCGATTGGCTTTGGCTTGTTTACTAGCATTAGAACCCGAAGTATTGTTTTTTGATGAACCAACAGCTCAACTCGATCCGAAAGGTAGGCAGGAAATATTTGATTTACTGCACCAACTATCGAAAAAAACAAACCAAACGATGGTCTTTGTTGAACATGTATTAGATGGTTGTATCGAGTGGATGGACCGGGTCATTTTGTTAAATGATCGTGGAGCTGTGATAGCTGACGGAAAACCAATAGAAATTCTACAAAACTTCCAAAAAGAAATGGAAGAAGCGGGGATATGGCGACCAAGAGTTTTTCCAGAAAAGTGGGTGGAAGTTGTGGAGAATACATCCCATCCTTTATCTATTAAACTATCAAACATACTAGAGTCGAAGTCATTAGAAAAATTAAAAGAAGTCGATAAACAGGAGCTAGTAATCCATACAGAAAAAGTGGACATTGGCTATGGGAAGAAGACGATTGTAAGCGACATTAATGTGAAAATACGTAAAGGAGAATGGGTATCCATCATAGGGCAAAACGGAAGTGGAAAAAGTACGTTCTTAAAAAGTATGATCGGCTTAGAACCAATAAAAAAAGGACAACTTTACTTTCAAAATAAGGAATTAAATAAATGGTCAGACCGCGAATTATATGAAAAAGCTGGCTTCGTTTTTCAAAATCCAGAACTTCAATTTATAACGGATACCGTCTATGACGAAATTGCCTTTGGTGGCCGACAAAGAAATTGGCCAAAGGATTTAATTGAAACAAAAACATTGCAATTATTAAAGGAATTTGGATTGGAAAGATATCGCGACGCTCACCCTTTTACATTAAGTTTAGGGCAAAAACGTCGATTAAGTGTGGCGACAATGTTATTGTTCGATCAAATTTTACTATTACTCGATGAGCCTACTTTTGGCCAAGATGAAAAAACGGCGAATGAACTGATTCGGTGTCTAAAGGAAAGGCAGGAACTAGGAACAACCATTATGATGGTGACGCACGATATGGATTTAGTTGATCACTATTCGGATCAAGTCATTCTCTTTAACGAAGGAAAAGTCATGTATCAAGGGCCACCGAATGGGTTATTTTCTAATGAGAAAATGGTACAGGAATGTAGGTTAATCCCACCACTTCATTACCAATTGATGCATGAAAGAAGGGGGCTTGTTTTTGTATGAAGCCGAACGATTCATTCCTCGCTTCTTTAAATCCTAGTTGTAAGTTATTTACGCACATTTTTGTTATGTTTCTCTTAATGACAATTTCAAATCCAAAAGTGACTTTATTCATATGGATCCTCGGTGTATTCGTTGGCATCTTTTTGGGTGGTTGGAGAATTGCCTATCTTTTCAAAAGGCTTGTCCCATACCTTGGATTTTCCATCCTTGTTTTTTGGATGATGGCGGCATTTGGTGAAGGGGAAACAACGATTTGGAAATGGGCTTGGTTCCATGTAACAGAGGAGAGTGTAACAAATGGCTTAACGATTGCATTAAGAACGTTAGGCTTTGTCACTTATGGATTATTATTTACTTCTACAACCGATTTAACGTTGTTCATTATGAGTTTGATTCATCAATGTAAGCTTTCACCAAAATGCGCGTACGGGTTATTAGCAGGGTTTCGATTTATCCCGCTCTTTCAATCGGAATTAAATCAAATGAGGACAGCTCATAAAGTGAGAGGATACAAACAAAAAAATAGTTGGAAAGCGTTTATGCGGTATTCCATCCCGCTGTTTAGCCAAGGAATACGAAAGGCAGAGCGAATTGCCATTGCAATGGAAGCCCGTGGATTTACAGGGACAAAAGAGAGAACGTATTATCAAACGACTCAAGTAGTTACGAAAGACTGGGCTTATTTATGTTCATTATTAATCGTTGTATTAGCGTTGATGATGGTGGAGTGATGATTTAGATTAATGGTCGCAAGCTGATTCGGAAGTGCATATCTTACTGAAAAACAGTAGGGTGTGTGACTAAATTTGAAGAAGAACTTTTCTCATGAAGTTTCCCTTCCTGAAGATACAGCTCCTCATTTATTTTCAAATGTGGAATGGTGGTACTTTTTTGCTTATCTTACGGGGGAGAAAGGAGGCAGATATGCGACTATGGCTTCCTTTTTTCGAATTGGAGAGACCGAGTTAAATAAAGGGCATTATTTAATTTTTTCTTTAATAGATCTGAATAAAGAAATACAGTATAACTACTCCCAAATCGACTCAACATTAAAGTGGAATTTAAAGGCCTTATATCTTCCTTTGTATTTACTACTTCGACCAAGTGATAAGCGCATTTGGAAATTGCAAAAAAGCTTTTTGAAAGGGAAAATTCCTTCACCCCATACGCAAATGAAAAAAGTGAGAATTAAACATAACCCAACCGAGTTAATGTATGGAGACCATCAATTAACGTTTTCAGGTGAAAAGGAAGATCGTTTTAACGTACAACTAGTCGATAAAAAAATTGAAATCGATTTACATTTTACACCTTTAAAATCCGTTGCTCTAATCGGCGAAGATGCCAAACCAGATGAGTTATACTATTACTCCTTTACGAAAAACGAAGTTCAAGGACAGATTCGTACGGAACAAGGTACAGAAAGGGTAACGGGTCAAGGTTGGTTTGATCATCAATGGGGATGGGATTATGCATTATTAAAAGGAAATGAAGGATGGAATTGGTTTGGTCTGCAATTAAGTGATGGCCGTGAGTTGTTATTAAATGAAATGCATTCCAGTGGGGAGAAAACCTTTTCCCCGATGGCTAATTTAATTGAACGGGACGGAACATTGCGTTTTTCAAGAAATGTGGACTTTCAACAAATGAAACATTGGCAAAGTCTACAAACGAAAGGGAAATACCCAATTGAATGGAAGATTCTCATCCCTGATTTTTCAATGGAATTAAACGTAAAGGCCGCTTTTCCTAACCAAGAAATGCCGATTATCGGACCGCTTCAAGCTATATGGGAAGGAGCTTGTATTGTAAAGGGTCAGGAAATTTTAGCGAATGGAAAGAGAAAAAATATTTATGGGAAAGGCTTTATGGAATTAGTCGGATATGCGAATTAAATATTCTTTGTTGTATTGTTAGTATTGCTCCATAACAAAAAGTTATGTCCAACATTTGTAGCTTTCCTTCGTACATATTTTGTAGCCAAAATTCAATACTAAAGTGGAAACAAAAATTGGCGTAGGAAGGGAAGAGGCATATGGCGAAGCATTCAGATACAAGTTGGAAACAGGATCATCCAAGTACGTTATTCGGCAACTCAGTTCAAAAGGCTGATCGTGCGGTGAAGCAAGCGATGTCCCACCCAGAGGAAATAGCAGTGGAGCATGCTTTCAATTCCATTGCCCACGCAGAAAATGCATTTTCCAATGCTGTCCAACATGAAGAACATATGGATATGATTGAAGCAAATAAACAGCATTTAGACAAAGTGAAACAACAATTACGTGAAGTGGAAGAAATTGTGGAAGAAAAGTAAATGGTAATCCGAATTCATACAGCTAATTGGCAACTAAAATGCCAATTAGCTGATTTTCATAACTCATTTATTTTCAATAAAACTTCTTTTTGCTCCTATCGCAAATTGAATATCCTTTGTAAAATCATCTATTAGAAATTCACCGCATTAAAGCCAACCTTTAACATAGGTTAATAAACCGATAAGCGCACCAATACTAGCTGCCGGAAAGACATAAAGAGCTAGCTGTAAGTCCTTTTTTTCCTTCTTATTTTCTGTAAGCATACTTTCACCTCCGTGTAATTATTCCTTAAGTGAATAATACCATAATAGCCATTATTAGGTCGTATATAGAACACAAGTAACTAACTGTGTATTTGTCCGTCATTAAATGTTCTTCCGGCATCCTTACATATTAAGATTTCAGTGAATAAGATAAAAGAATCTGTTTAAGGCGATGGAACAAGATTTATTTCCAAAGAGCTAAAATAAATTAAAACATTTCTCCAAAATTTGAATGTCTCCTTAAAACTTTTAAAGAGGTGGACTTTCCACACCGAATTGAACCCAATCTTCCTTTGGCGGACCGTACACGCCGAACGGTATAATGCCAGCTTGGCGCATGAGCACAGTCATTTGGCCGCGATGATGAATAATATGTTTGATTAATCCCATTAAAATTTGGGCATTGGATTCTTCTCTACCAAAGGCAATTTGTTGTTTCTTCAAATCTTCGTCTGTCCATTGTTCCTCTATTACTTTTACCGCATCTGCACTAGTTTTTTGAAACGTTTTAGCCATAACACTTGCGGATGTCGGCATTTGTTCTTTGTTTTCTACCTCATCGATTTTCAACCCAAATTCAGATAAGTACTCCGGTATTGTCGTCGTTAAATGCCATGCAATCCTTCCTAAAGTACGACCTTCTGCATATACTTTTTGGTTTAATGATGAATCCGTTAAACCTTCCAACACTTTTTGCGTTAACACCGCTTCCTTATTCCATTCCTTTATAAAATCTGCAACGGTACCATACATGTTTCATTCCTCCAATATCATATATTTTCTGTATCTATTGGCGATTATAAACTACAATGGTGACAACGAATGTCACTGTTTATTATTTGGAGGTATCCATGTCTAAAGCGAAAAGGTTAAATGAACTCATGATGATGGTGAATCGAAAGAAAAGGTTTACGGTAGGAGAGTTGGCGCAAGAGTTTGGCGTGTCCAAAAGAACCATTTTACGTGATATGCAGGAATTAAGTGAAATGGGGGTTCCTTTATATTCTGAACCAGGTCCCCATGGTGGCTATCAAGTATTAAATGAAAGAATTCTTCCTCCAATTGCCTTTAATGAAAATGAAGTGATTTCCATTTTTTATGCTATCCATGCATTAAGACATTACATTTCCCTTCCTTTTGATACGGAGTATGAATCGATTAAAAAGAAATTTTATTTAAATCTTTCTGGGGATGTCCGGGATAAAATTGACCAAATGAAAGACCGTGTTGATTTTTACGCGATTACCCAGCAGGAAGAAGTGCCATTTTTAAAACGACTATTGGAGGCCGCTATCGAACAGAAGGTTATTAACATCGATTATGAAACGAGCGAAAAAAGCAGTAACCGAAGTATTCAACCGATTGGTATTTATGCGAAAGATGGAAAATGGTACTGCCCTGCTTATTGTTTTTTAAGAAATAACTATCGTGTTTTCAGATGTGACCGAATTAAACAGGTGAAATTGGATGAACAAACGCCACCTATTAACTTATCGGACATTCATTTAAAGAATCGTTTTCATTTAATCGATAAAAATAAAGTGACCTATCCATTACATGTGGAATTAACGAACAATGGAATCGAAAAGTTTAAAAAGGTGAGCTATCCGGGTGTTTTCCTACACGTAAGCGATGATGGGTCTGGTTATTTGATGGGGGAAATATCCGAGGAAGATTTGCAGTTCTTTGCAAATTATTTTATCGATTATGGGAAAGAGGCATTGATAAAAGGTCCGTCTGTATTAATTGAATGTATGAAAGAAAAGCTACATGAGATTTTAATACAATATACGGATTCATCATTAGGATTTTTACCATGAATAAAAATGCTCAAAATAGTCTCCAAAAGTCTAGGTAATGGAAACGTTTAGCCATATACTAATTTTAAAGTTTAACCCTGATAGGGGGTGAATTAATGCCATTTTATCCGCCCAATCCTAGACGTAGACAACAGCCAATGATGAATAGACAGGGTTTTGGACCTTCCAATCCAGCAAGAGGGCAAGAACGACAACTCTATGAACCAAATCAAGGAAGACATGAGCCACCTTACATGAATCAGTATGATGGAGGAGAGCAACCCTTTTATCCTTATCATGGGGAAGAGCAAGCATTCTTTAACCCATTTCAAGGAAGAGGCGAGCCATCGTACTTTGACCCAAACATGGAAGAACCATACTTCAATCCTTATGAAGGAGGAGAGCCTCCGTTCTTCAATCCTTTTCAAGGAGGGGGGCAACCATTTCCGAATCAAGGACGGGGAGGGCAACAGTTGTTTAACCAAGCTCAAGGAAGACCACAGCCTGGTGCCTTTAACCGGAATCAAGGAAGACCACAGCAACCGCCCTTTAACGCAAACCAACAACCCCGACCTGGTTTTTTCACAAGATTGCCCGATAATATTAATAAAATCTATGGCCATGTCGGAACGATTCGGAACGGGGTTGATATGGTAAGGCAATTAGGAGCGTTTCTTAATGCCTTTAGAGGACCTAGATAACACACATACATCTTGCGCACATCAATGATCGTTGATGTGCTTTTTGCATTTTATCCCTTCGTACAAGTAAAAATACGGTAATCCAAAACCCCTTGGTATTTAAAGACCATATCGAAATGCTGTTCCATTATTTCGAACGTTTCAGGTTCGATCGACTCGGAGAAATGATAGTCTTCTAAAATGGCATTGTCTTGTTGTTTGGAAGGATGTGGATGAATTTGGATAGATTGAAATCCAGTTTGCTCCAATAAATCAATCCAATCCTTTTCCGTTAAAATGGATTGAAATTCATAAAATTGTTGAAGATCTGCTTCTTCCGTTTCATCAAGGGGACGATTTAACGTCATTTCAATCGCAATGAAGCGTCCTCCAGTCTTTAATAAACGGTGAATTTCTTTAAGGGCAGTTGATGCATTGATAAATGATAGTACTGATTCAGAGAGGACAAGGTCAAATTGAGCGTCCTGTAATGGGGCTTTTTCGATAGAACTTTGAAGGATCTCAACGGGTAACTGATCCTTTTCGATTCTTTTTTTCGCCTTTTCCACCATCATTGGGTGGATGTCAATGCCTGTTACTTTTGCGCCATATCGAGAGCCTAGGTAAGCTGCCGTTTGCCCCGTACCACACCCTACATCTAAGACATGGGATGTTTGACTAATTGACTCATTCTTTAAAACTTCCATTGTCAGACTAAGCCCACCAGGATGTGCTCCTCCAACTCCGAGTTGGGATAGAAAATCTAAATACTTGGAACTTTTTATTTGAACCACCTACTTCCTTCATCTTAGTTGTAGTTTATGTTGTGCGCATTCGATGGTTTCTTCAAAGTATATGATAATGTTCAATATTTCCTCAAAAAATAAAAGGCGTAAATCCGATTTATTTCCTATTTCCTTCCAACTTTGTAAGCACTACAATGGTAAAGGTTCATTCGATTTTTGAGCATAAATAGGTAGGGAAAATCGTATTGTATGACGACCATCGAGCGAGAAATTGAATCCTTTTACAAAATTGCTCGTAAATGTAAAAGAAAAGAGGTGAAGAGATGGGGAAAACGAGAAAGGTAATGGTAGGTGTTACATCTACCGCACTGACGCTTGGGTTGGCTGGATGTGGTTCAAATACTGCAGAAGGGTCTCCTCCTGATGACCAATACTGTAATGATTGGGAATGGGATAACGACGATGGTGTATGGGAATGTGATGACAGACATTCTAGCTATTATGGTCATTATTACTACGGCGGTACTTATTACAAAGATAAAAACTCCCTGTTAAAAAGTTCAAGCTTTAAAAGCTCAAAAAGTAGTTCCTCTGTGAAGAAGAGCTCAGGCTTTGGCAGTGGATCGAAAAGTTTCGGGGGTTAAGAACCCACTTTATGAAAAGGGAAGATAAAAAGGGAGGTACACAATGAATTTATATCTTAATTTTGCATCGTATGTAGGGGTTTCCTTACTGCTACTGATCGTAGGAGTTGTTTTATTTACGATCAGTACACCGAAGTTAAAAGAATTTCGTTTAATTGCTGAAAAAAATGTGACGGCGGCGATGTCCCTTGGAGGTAAAATTTTTGGTTTAGCGATCGTTTTAGGCGCGGCAGCACAATATTCGGTTTCTTTGCTTGATATGTTGCTTTGGGGAGCAATCGGAATTGTCGCTCAAATTATCGTCTTTATTTTAGCGGAAGTAATAACGATTCGTTTTAGTATCCATCAAGCAATTGAAGAGGATAATCGAGCAGTAGGAACGATGTTATTATCTTTATCGTTAGCCGTTGGTTGGATTATTGCCAACTGTTTATCTTACTAGTTAGGGTGGGGAAGGACAATGAAAGCATTAACTTACTATCTCGATAAAGGAAATGGCCATTATGAGCCATTCTATGAATATACGACAGCCAATGTTGGAATCGATGAATTTTACGCGAGGCAGTTATGTACGTACTTTATTTTAAGAGGAACCCAATACGAACTCACTTCCAATGAAATGCTTGGGGAAGAAGAGATTTTAGTCATTAAAGAAATCGGCAGAAACTACCCAGGAGAAGACGAAAGAAGTTTTCGTGGCATGGGCGTCCATATCGAGTTTCGCAGCCCTGATGAACGGAACAATTTCCCGTTATTATCCCGCATTCCTTGTCCTTCCCACTTCGATGTCCTTCGCTACCTTGTAAAGGATGTCGTCGATGTACCTGGCATCGGACAAAAGCTTGTAACCTCTACGGAAATTGACGAGGACCGGGGAGTTTATGTCATATACGTCAAGGATGTAGGAGAGGGAGTAGAGTGAGGGAGTCAAATGATTATCATACAAAACGCCAACAATTTTATCGAAATATAGATGGTTTTTGGGCTGACCTGTACGGAGAGGAATATGCCCTATATGATATAAAGCTTTTAAAGGAAGAAGAAGTAACCCGTATCCGCCAAATTAGCGAACGGATTGGGACGATTTTTTTTAAAAGTGCTTCCTTGCTTCGAAATGTGCCCGATGAAACATTACTCGAAATGGGCTTCCCAAAGGAAACGATCTCCTTTTTAAGATTAAAAACGATTCCAGCTGAGAGTGTCATTTCTCGGCTGGATTTAATTCCTTATGGAGACAGTTATAAATGTATCGAAATTAATGCGGATACGCCGACATTCATTAAAGAGTTATTTTCGATTAATGGGTTCGTTTGTAGCGACTTTGGCGTGGCCAATCCGAATGAAGGAATGGAAGTTCTTTTAAGAAAAGCGGTTCGACATAGTATTAATGAAAGTATTGCCCATCCATCTCCTCATATTGTATTTACAGCCCACGAGGACAACATTGAGGATAGGGAAACGGTACTGTTTCTTCAAAGGGGAGTGCCATCTTCTAAATTCACCCCCCTTCATCAGCTACAAATTCAAAGGGGAGTCGGTCTCTTTGATGAAGATGGGGTGAAAATCGATCTTCTTTACCGCCAAACTTTCCCGATTGAAAGTTTAATAACGGACGAAGACGATGAAGGTAACCCGATTGGTCAATGGTTGTTGGAGTTGGTAGAGGAAGGGAAACTGATGATTATTAATCCTCCATCTGCCTTTTTACTACAAAATAAAGCAGTTCAAGCAATTATTTGGGGTCTGCATGAAGAGCGCCACCCTTTCTATACAGATGAAGAACATGAGTGGATAGAAGAATACTTTCTTCCGACTTATTTGGAGGCGGATCCATTGCTAGAAAAGGGAATTCCCTTCGTGAAAAAGCCGTCCTTTGGAAGGGAAGGTGACACGGTAGAAATTTTTAATGGGGATGGTCAACTTGTACATCAAGATGCCCAAAGATCTTATTCGGAATTTTTACCGGTCTATCAGCAATTTATCGAACACCCAACGGTAACTTTTCAAAGTGAAAAGGGTGTCCAACAAGGTCAGCTTCTACTTGGAAGCTTTTTATTAAATGGAAAATCATCTGCAATAGGCTATAGAGTAGGGGGAACGATTACAAATAATCTTTCCTATTACTTGCCTGTTGGACTTTTAAAGGGAGGAGGGTAAGGAGTATGTGGATTTTACATAAAATTTTCTCAAAAATATCAAAGATTTCCCTCCTACAAGCTGCCCTTTTAACGGTCGCTCTCATTTTAATTAGTAGTATTACGATGAGACTTGTTGAGCCGGAAACGTTCCCGCGATTGATTGATGCTTTGTGGTGGACGATGACGACCCTTGTAACGGTAGGTTATGGCGATTATTTTCCGGAGAGTGACTTTGGAAGACTGTTTACGATGATTCTCCTTTATACAGTTGGTATCGGTGGAATGGGGATTATTATCGGAAAAGTGTTTGAAAGCTTTAGCACATATCGAAGAATGAAGGAGGAGGGGCGATTGAGTTATTCAGGAAAGGATCATTATATTTTGATTAGGTCGTCAAAAGAGAAACTAGAAAATGTCGTAGAAGAAATTGTAAGCGGTGGCTATAAAGGGGATGTGGTCATTATTGATCATGCTGAGCGCTGCCCGATTGAATACGACAAAGTTCATTTTATAAGTGGCAATCCGGCTGAAGAAGAAGTTCTCATGAAGGCCAATATTCTGGAAGCAAAATCCGTCGCCATCTTTTCCGATGATCAACAAAATTTTGCCGAATATGCCGATGGAAAAACGTTACTTACCGCTTCCAGGGTGGAACATATCGCGAAAAAGTATGATAAAAATATTTATACAATTGTAGAAGTAAAGAAAGATAAACATATTGCCTTATTCGAACATGCCAATGTGGATGAATTCATCCTGTCCAACGATTCAGTTTCCCGACTGATGGCACAAGCAGCCCTTCATCACGGTTCGAGTAAGTTATTTAAGCAAATTTTAAGCAATACCGACGGGGAGAATCTTTATGAAATTAACGCCAAACCTGAATGGAAAACATATCGGGATGCATCTATTGAATTGTTTGATATGGGTGCCATTTTAATTTCAGAAGGGAGCTCCTTAGACATTGCCCGCCGCCATCATGAGGAAATTCCAAAGGGTGCGAAATTATTTATCATCTGTGATGAGGGAACTTACAAAAAGATAGTAGGGTAATAGTGTCATATATTGGTATATAATATAGGAAAGCCTCATTATTGGTGGGGCTTTAATTTATTTAGGCAAACTATTTTCAATACATAATCTTCTAAAGTGCATTTCTATTGATATATGAGGAGGTTAAAATGTTATCGAGAGCTGAAAGGATTAAAAGGGAGAAAGTAGAGAACCGTAAACATTTACTAAGTCTTCCAATAGTATTTTTATCTTTAATTGTCAGTATCGTAATTTATCTATCATCGCTGTTTTTATGGGTTAAAGCTATTGAAGGAACAACTTATAGTGGGGTTTTGGAATCGATTATTCAAATTAATATGATAGCAGTTGGTTTATTTATCGCTTTAGGTTGTTTGAATTTGAAGTTTATGACCGTTATTATCAGGTCATTGCTTAAATTATTATTTATGATATGGGTTGTACTGATGGTTCAATTTTCGCCTATGGCACAAAATATGTGGTTAATCATCCTTCCGTTTTTCTTTGTCTATCTGGAAGTGTTATTAGACATACATGGTGGTCTTCTACAAATGAAGTTTTCAAAAATAAAGTTTATGAGTGTCGACTTTTTAAAAAATCATTCCGTTGCCATTTCAATCATTATTTTAGCAGTTATTAATGTGGTCTTATCTTATTTTATCGATGATCTTTTAGAGACAATAACCGTGTTCGGATAAAGAATTTTTACATCTTGATTAAAAATCTAATGACAATGGGTACTGACCATCATTTTTGAGACAATAAGAAAACACCCTACTTTACAGTTAGTTGACGGTATTTAACCGGCGATTGGCTGTTTAGTTTCGTTTGAATACGGATATTGTTATAATATTTTATATAGTTTTCGACGATTTGGATCACATGCGCATTC
>NZ_RHLQ01000053.1 GCF_003711845.1 Lysinibacillus halotolerans | reverse complement strand
TTCATTTGCACGTATCACCTTTCATTGCTTGTTTCTCGACAATTCAAGTATATAGAAATCGGTGATTACGTGCTTTTTTATTTATGAAATTTTTTTAAACCCCAACAAATATTATAGAGCCGTTTAATAGAACACAAAAGGGCATCCTACCATTTAGGATGCCCTTCAAATTTTATAGCTTTTGATCTTTTTTCTCGTCCTCTTCATCGCTCATAATATCTTTTGTAGAATCTTTAAAGTTTTTCATAGACTCGCCAATAGATCGACCTAACTTTGGAAGTTTGGACGGACCGAACATGATTAATATAATTACTAAAATAATGATTAATCCGGGAATACCGATTGAGTTCAACATAAAATATTTTCCTCCAATAGTTTACTGCAAAAGTAAGTGTCACTTGTCATCCCCTCTAAAAAATCGATTTACTGTATCAGAGGGGACGGAAGTTGAATGGAACTTTATTTTTTTGCAGATTCTTCTTTTTTATTTTCAGTTGAAGTAAATTCTTCTTTCACTTCTTTAAATTCTCCCGATACGTCGTCCACAACATCCTTCGTTGAAGCTTTAAATTCTTTTAAAGTTTGTCCAACTGCACGACCTAATTGAGGTAATTTTGATGGTCCGAAAAGAATTAATGCGATGACTAGAATAATAATTAATCCTGGAACTCCAATTGATTGAATCATTTTATTCATCCTCTCCTAAGAAATGTGTTATTCAGACACTTCTATATTTTGTAATTGTTTTTTATATGTTTTTTCTGAAACAATAATACTAATCTCAAACAAAAGTAATAGTGGAATAATAATTAAAAAATCAGATACAAAATCTGGTGGGGAAATCATTACACCGATTACGATCAGGATGAAATAAGAGACTTTTCTCATCTTTCTTAATCGATTGGGGGTAACAATACCCAACTTAGTTAAAAATAATATGACAACAGGTAATTCAAATACGATGCCCACTGGAATTAACAAATTGAACATAAGTGTAAAATATTGTTTCATTCCATAAGTTTCTGTTGCACCAATGGAATGATTAATATTATCCAAAAAGTTTAACATTAATGGGAAAAGAATAAAGTAACTAAAGGATACTCCGATAATAAATAAGAGGAATGCTAGTGGTACAAATTTTGCAGCGCTAGAAGCTTCCTTTTTTGTTAAACCAGGCTTAGTAAACAACCAAAGTTGATGCATTGCAACGGGCAATGTTAAACAAATAGATACTAATAATGCACATTTTACATAAATTGAAATACCATCTGTATATCCAAAAACGTTCCAATCAACGTTTTGAGCAACTTTTTGAGACTTAATAAATTGTAAAATATCAGGTGCAAAAATGAATCCAATGAGTAGTGTCACAATGAAAACGGAAGAAATAATAATAAGTCTTTTTCGAAGTTCCGTTAAATGCTCAACTACTGTATATTCTTGTTCTTCCATTTTCCAACCCCTTTTCAAAACTTATAATTATAACAAAATCATAAAATTTTATCTACAATAATAAAAATATATATTGATAAAGTCTATAAATTTAATAAAATGTACACAAAGTTGTTGAATTGTATACATAACTATTGTAGAATGTAATAGTTTTACAAGGAATATTATATGATTATACACTCTTTAAATAAAAAGTAAATAATTTAATAGAGTGAGATAGGGGGGATTATATGACGGAGTATAACCGTGACGAACTTTTAACAATTATACAAATGTTAGCAGGAATTACATTAACTGTTGGTTACGCATTTTCCATTGCACATTTCCATAGTACTGTTCCCGCATTTGCGTTAATTGGTTCAGCGGTCGGCCTTGCCATAATTGTAGGATGTTGGCTAGGGTTAAAACATTTAACCTTCATGCTTACTATCATTTTAACGTCAATTATTTATGCAATTTATTTTAACTTTGGAGCAATGTTTAGTTAATTTTAGGAGGAGTCAATTATGGCGGAAAAAGAAAATTTCACAGAAAAACGTTCGACAAGACGTAATTTTTTGAAAAACTCGGGTTTAACCATTGGTGGATTAGTACTAGGTGGAGCAGTAACAAGTCTAGTAACTAAAAATAGTGATGAAACAATTACAACAACTGCAGATCCTTCACATTCCCACAGCGCAGAAAGTTCAAATTATAATAAAGCGTTAATGTTCTTCACACCTGAACAATACTCAACAATTGAAGCTGCAACTGAACAAATTTTCCCCGAAACAGAAATTGGTCCAGGAGCAAAGTCCTTATTAGTAGCTTATTTCATCGATCATCAATTAGCTGGCGCATGGGGCTTAAATTCAAAAGAATATACTCAAGGACCATTTAATCCAGATGCGTCCCCGTTATTTGGATATCAAACCCACTTGAATCGTCAACAAGTTTTTACATTAGGTATTAAATTATTAAACGATGAAGCGAAAAAACGTTTTGATAGTAACTTTTATTCAATAACTGCAGAGCAACAAGTAGAAATTCTTAAAGCGGTTGAAGCAGATGAAGTTAAATTGAATGCTGCAGTTAAACCGTCATTTTTCTTTAAATTATTACGCACTGCAACTTTAGAAGGAGCTTATGCGGATCCGTTGTATGGTGGAAATAAAGATATGGCAGGGTGGAAAATGCGTAAATTCCCTGGTCACCAAATGAGCTACAAAGAAATCATTGAAAAAGATGAATTTGTAACTTATGAACCACAAGGATTAAATGCTCAACATAATCACTAATTAGAATGGAGAATTGAAGATGGCAACGAAATTACCAAAAACAGATATAGTTACGGTAGGTGTTGGTTGGACTGGTGGGATTATTGCATCAGAACTAACTAAAAAAGGATATAAAGTAGTGGGACTTGAACGAGGAAAATCCCGTTCTGTCGCAGATTATTTAATGGTACACGATGAACTTCGTTATTCTCAACGTTTAGAAATGATGCAAGATTTATCAAAAGAAACATGGACAGTACGTCACGACCCTTCACAACGTGCATTGCCTGTACGTCAACACGGTTCATTCTTAATTGGTGATGGTTTAGGTGGATCTGGTGAACACTGGAATGGATTAACTTACCGTTTCTTCCCATACGATTTTGAAATTTATACAAAAACAGTTGAACGTTATGGAAAAGATAAAATCCCTGCAGATATGCCTTTACAAGATTGGGGTATTACATATGATGAGTTAGTACCTTACTTTGAAAAATTTGAACAATTGATTGGTGTTTCTGGAGAAAAGAATCCACTACCAGATTCACCACAAGTGGATCACCCAACAGGCCCGTTATTAAATACTCCTGCAATGAAAATGTTTAAAGAAGCTGCTACTTCATTGGGGTATCATCCTTATACTGCTCCTGCTGCTACTTTATCCGAAGATTATACAAACCCAGATGGTATTACTCGTGGGGCTTGTCAATACTGCGGATTCTGTGAACGATTTGGTTGTGAATATGGTGCAAAAGCTTCTCCAGTCGTAACTGTAATTCCAGTAGCAGAAAAAACAGGTAACTTTGAAATTCGTACTTACGCTAATGTTCGTCGAATTTTACACGAAAATGGGAAAGCGACTGGCGTTTTATACGTGGATAGCACTACTGGTGAAGAATTTATTCAAGAAGCAGATGTTGTTGTTGTTTCTGCATATGCACTGAACAATGTTCGTTTATTATTAAATTCTAAACTTGGTACGCCATATAATCCAGAAACTGGTAAAGGTGTAGTTGGTAAAAACTATGCTTACCAAATGACTTCAGCTGGAACTACAGGATTCTTTGAAGATAAAGAATTTAACTTATATGCTGGTACTGGTGCATTAGCGATGGTTTTAGATGACTTTAATGGTGACTTTTTTGACCATTCGGATTTAAATTTCCTTCATGGTGGTAATATTGCTTTAGGACATTATGGTAAACGTCCGATTGCTAATAACTCTACTCCTTCAGGTACACCTTCTTGGGGAGCGGAATTCAAAGATGCGTCAGTTAAATATACAAATCGTACTTTAAGTATTGGAAGCCAAGGATCGGTAATGCCGCACAAAAACAATTATTTAGACCTTGACCCTACTTACAAAGATCAATACGGTGATCCGTTATTACGTATGACATTTAACTACCGTGAAAATGAACGTAACCAACAAAAATACATCCGTGAAATTACGAAAAAAATTATGGAAGAAATGGGCGCAGATATCATTAACGAAACTGGCGACCAAGGCGATTGGGATACAACAAAATACCAAACAACCCACAATACAGGTGGTGCAATAATGGGTGCCGATCCAGAAACATCTGTATTAAATAATTATTTACAAATGTGGGATTGTGAAAATGTCTTTATCCCAGGTGCAAATGCTTTCCCACACAACTCTGGTATGAACCCAACTGGTACAGTAGGGGCACTTGCATACCGTGCTGCTGAAGGAATTGAAAAATATCTTAAAAACGGTGGCGGATCTTTAGTATAATTTTGTTTTAATTTATTTATCTATACTAATAGAACGATAAGAAATAAAAATAGTTTCTAGTCAACAACCTAAAAGGATGGTGGGATGTATTCCTACCATCTTTTTTGTTTGTTTAACTACAACATTATTTAATTATAAAAGGGTTTTATCATTAATGGTCTTTATTGTTTTTGTTCCTTTTTCTCGTCCTCTTCATCAATTATTACGTCTTTTGTTGAATCTTTAAAGTTTTTTAATGATTCACCAATTGAACGTCCTAATTTAGGTAGTTTGGAAGGTCCGAAGATGATTAAAATAATAACTAAAATAATGATTAAACCGGGAATGCCAATTGAGTTCAACATAAAATATTTACCTCCATAGAACATTGCAAAAGAACAAGTGAACAACTACCACTTTTTAATCCCCTCTAGATAGTAGTATCTGATAGGTTCGCTAGTATATAGAGGGGACAAAATGCTTGTTCAATGTAACTTATTTTTTTGCAGTTTCTTCATTTTTGTTCTCTGCTACAGTGAATTCTTCTTTCACTTCTTTAAATTCTCCCGATACATCGTCCATTACATCCTTCGTTGAAGCTTTAAACTCTTTTAAAGTTTGTCCAACGGCACGTCCTAATTGAGGTAATTTAGATGGTCCAAAAAGAATTAATGCGATGACTAGAATAATGATTAATCCTGGAACTCCGATAGATTGAAACATAAAGAAATCCTCCTCTAAAACATATAATTATTTACTTCCTTCTTGTTGTGCTAATTTTAATTGTTTTTTATAAGTTTTTTCTGAAACAATAATACTTATTTCAAATAAAAGTAATAGTGGAATAATAATTAAAAAATCGGATACAAAATCTGGTGGGGAAATCATTACACCAATTACGATTAGAATGAAATAAGAGACTTTTCTCATTTTTCTTAATCGGTTTGGAGTAACAATCCCTAACTTCGTTAGAAATAATATAATTACCGGTAATTCAAAAACGAGACCTACAGGAATAAGTAAGTTAAACATTAATGTGAAATACTGTTTCATCCCATACGTTTCCGTGGCACCAATTGATTCATTAATATTAGACATAAAAGTTAGCATAAGTGGGAATAAAATAAAGTAACTAAATGAAATCCCAATAATAAATAAAAGAAATGCAATAGGAATAAAGGTTGCTGCACTACTAGACTCTTTGTCCGTAAGACCTGGTTTTGTAAATAGCCAAAGTTGATGCATTGCAATAGGTAATGTAATACAAATGGATACAATTAAGGCACATTTCACGTAAATTGAAATGCCGTCTGTATAGCCAAAAACGTTCCAATCAACATGTTTAGCAACGTCTTGAGATTTTAAAAATTGCAATATGTCAGGTGCGAAAATGAAACCAATCAAAAGTGTCACGATGAAAACTACGCTAATAATAATAAGTCGCTTGCGTAGTTCTTCTAAATGCTCAACTAATGTATATTCTTTTTCTTCCATTTTTTCACCAACCTTTCAAACAAACTACTATAGAAAAGAGTAGCAGATAAATTTCAATTCAACATATGCTCTTTACATTGTATACAATACTGTTATAAAATGTAATAGTTTTGTAGGAGCACAGAAATAAATTATACACTCTTTATTCAAAAAGTAAATTATTAAATTGGTTAATTTGAGTGGGTAGTAAGGGAGGGAATTATCATGACAGAGTATAACCGTGATGAGCTTGTCACAATCTTACAAGTGTTAGCTGGCATAACATTAACTGTAGGTTATGCATTCACAATAAATGTATACAACAGTTCTGTACCAGCATTCGCTCTTATTGGATCAGCAGTCGGTTTAGCGATTATTATCGGCTGCTGGATAGGTTTAAAACATTTAGGCTTCATGCTTACGATGATTTTTACATCTATCGTATTTGCAATTTATTTTAATTTTGGAGCTATGTTTAGTTAATTTAAGGAGGAGTCATCATGGCAGAGAAAGAAAACTTCACAGAAAAACGTTCGACGCGACGTAATTTCTTAAAGAATTCAGGTTTAACCCTTGGAGGATTAGTACTTGGTGGAGCTGTAACAAGCTTAGTAGTGAAAAATAATGATGGTACTACGACAACAGAACATGAAGTATCCCATAGTGGCGGGACAACAACGAACTATAATCACGCATTAATGTTCTTTACTCCTGCAGAATACCAAACGGCAGCTGCAGCAGTTGAACGCATCTATCCAGAAGATGAGAACGGTCCTGGAGCAAAAGAATTAGGTGCAGCAGTTTACATTGACCATCAACTTGCAGGTCAATGGGGAAACAATGTAAAAGATTATCGTTTAGGTGCGTTTTATAAACCGGCAGAAAACCAAGGTCCACAAACGAAATTATTACGTAAAGATTTATTCCGTGCTGGTTTAGCAGCCCTTGATGCTTATTCAAAAGAAAATTACGGTGCCGTATTTACAGGATTAGAACCTGAGCAACAAGATGAAGTTTTAACAGCTTTCAGTGAAGGGAAAGTGACATTATACGGTAATACAGGTTCAGGTGAATTCTTCAGTTTATTACGTACGATGACAATTGAAGGGGTTTACGCAGATCCAATGTATGGCGGTAATAATGAAATGAAAGGCTGGGCTATGCGTAAATATCCAGGTTCTCGAATGCAATACGTAAATGAAATTCAAAGTGATGAATTTATCGAATTAAAACCAGAGGGCTTAAGCAGCCACATGAGTTAACATTTGGATTGTAGAAAGGATTGACACTTACATGGTAACAAAATTAGATAAAGCCCAAGTAGTAGTAGTTGGTATGGGTTGGGCAGGCGGTATTGTTTCCGCTGAACTGACAAAAGCAGGCATTAACGTTGTAGGATTGGAACGCGGTAAAGACCGTACAACAGCAGACTATACAATGGCACATGATGAGTTGCGTTATCAACATCGTACAGAGTTAATGCAAGATTTATCAAAAGAGACAATTACTTATCGTAGTTCTTTAAAACAAAAGGCACTTCCAATGCGCCATTACGGTACTTTCATCGTTGGTGATGGAGTAGGGGGAGCAGGTTCCCACTGGAATGGACAAACATATCGTTTTTTACCATATGATTTCGAAATTCGTTCCCAAACAGTTGATCGTTATGGCGAAGGTAAAATTCCAGGTTGGATGACGCTTCAAGACTGGGGTATTACTTATGATGAACTTGAGCCTTACTATGAAAAATTTGAATATATGGCTGGTATTTCTGGAGAAGAAGTTGAGCTATGGGGTAAACGTGCGAAACCATATCCAACTGGCCCATTAGTAAAAACGCCAATCATGAAAACTTTTGAAGAAGCTACAACAAGCCTAGGATATAAACCGTTCGTAATTCCAGCAGCCAACCTTTCTGAATCTTATACAAATCCAGATGGTATTCAACGTGGTGCGTGTCAATACTGTGCATACTGTGAAAACTTCGGATGTGAATACGGAGCAAAAGGTGATCCTGCTGTAACAGTGATTCCTGTAGCAAAGCAAACGGGTAAACTGGACCTACGTACACACGCGAACGTATTAGAAATTACTTCTGCTAATGGTAAAGCAACGGGCGTACTTTACGTAGATATGTTAACGGGTGAAAAATTCGAACAACCTGCTGATGTCGTTGTTATCACTTCTTATGTATTTAATAACGCACGTTTATTATTAAACTCGAACTTAGGTACACCTTATGACCCGAAAACAGGTAAAGGTACGATTGGGAAAAACTATTGTTACCAAGTAACTGGTGGTACAACGCAATTATTCTTTGAAGATAAAGAGTTTAACTTATACGGCGGTGCTGGTGCATTAGGGATTGAAATTGCCGAATATATGGGTGATAATTTTGACCATTCCGATGTAAACTTTATTCATGGAGCTGGTATTCGCTCTACTCAATACGGTGATCGTCCGATTGCAACGAACCGTGTGCCAAAAGGTACACCTAACTGGGGTGCAGAATTTAAAAAGCAATCCATTAAATATGCGAACTCAAACTTCCCAGTAAAAACACAAGGTGCAAGTATGCCACACCGCGAAAACTACTTAGACCTTGATCCTGAATATAAAGATGCTTGGGGTTATCCTTTACTTCGTATGACATATGAATATACAGATAATGACCGTGAATTAGTGAAATTCATGGCAACAAAAACTCGTGAAATCGGCGAAAAAATTGGTGCCGATATTATCGAAACTTCAGAAGAACAAGGAAACTTCAGTGTGAATAAAGATACAAATACCCATAACACGGGCGGGGTAATTATGGGATCAGATCCAGAAACATCTGCCCTAAATAAATATCAACAAATGTGGGAAGTAGAAAACGTATTTGTAGTAGGTGCATCTTCGTTCCCACATAACTCTTGCTTCAATCCAACTGGTACAGTTGGTGCATTATCATACTTAGCTGCTGAAGGAATTCAAAATTACATTAAAAATGGCGGCGGATTATTAGTTTAATGTTATCGTAAGTTTTTCTACATCAAATATTAAGTTTTTAGTCAACGATGAATGGGCGATTCTTTATGGGTCGCCTATTTTTTTACTAAAAAAGTGTTACCATTTTTTCTAAAAATTATAAGGAAATATGAAATTTTTAGACTAAAAAGAAACCTTTAGTTTGTGCTCCTTCCTAGAGAGGCGTAAAATAAAGTGGAGATTATGAAAAGAAAAGGGAGTTTTTTCATGAACAGTCGTTTAGTAAATGAATTTTTAGAACTAGTTCAAATTGATTCGGAAACAAAACATGAAGAGGTCATTGCCCCTATTGTAGTAAAAAAGTTAGAAGATATGGGATTTGAAGTATATCAAGATGATGCCCATACTCGTAATGGTCATGGTGCTGGTAATATTATTGCAACATTACAAGGTACTGTTGAAGCCGATCCAATTTATTTTACTGTGCATATGGATACAGTAGTTCCAGGTACTGGCATTAAACCGGTAATCAAAGAAGATGGGTATATATACTCTGATGGAACAACGATTTTAGGTGCTGACGATAAAGCCGGTATGGCAGCTTTATTCGAAATGGCAAAACGTTTAAAAGAGCAAAAAATTGACCATGGAACAATTCAATTGATTATTACCGCGGGAGAAGAAAGTGGTTTGGCAGGTGCAAAAGAATTGGACCCATCATTCATTCAAGCTAAATACGGATTTGCTGTAGATAGCGATGGGAAAGTAGGTGGAATTGTAACTGCAGCCCCATTCCAAGCGAAAATTGAAACAAAGATTTATGGTAAAACTGCCCATGCAGGTGTGGCACCTGAAAAAGGAATTTCAGCGATTACGTTAGCTTCCAAAGCGATTGCAAAAATGAATCTCGGTCGAATCGATGAAGAAACAACGGCAAATATTGGGCGATTCGAAGGTGGGAAAGCTACAAACATCGTTTGTGATGAAGTGTATATTTTAGCTGAAGCTCGTTCGATTAATAAAGATAAATTAGATGCTCAAACGAAACATATGAAAGAAACTTTCGAGAATGTTTCCCAAAGTTTAGGGGGACGTGCTGAAGTTGAAGTTAAATTAATGTATCCAGGCTTTTCTGTTACAGAATCTGATCGTGTTGTACAAATTGCGATGGAAGCTGTCACAAAAGTTGGACGCAAACCATTATTAGGTACTTCAGGTGGGGGTAGCGATGCCAATGTTATCGCTGGTTTTGGTATTCCAACTGTAAATCTCTCTGTCGGCTATGAAGAAATTCATACGACAAAAGAGCGTATGCCTATTGAAGAATTGGAGAAATTAGCCGATTTATTAGTGGAGATTGTAAAATGCTCTGCAAAGTAGAGTAACGAGGTGATAGCAATGACATTTAATCAAGCACTTATTTTTGGTTGTGGTAATGAAGAATATGCTGTACCAGTTGAACAAGTAGTATCAATTGAAAAATTAAATAATATTACACCGATTCCACACCTACCGATTTATTTACTTGGTTTTACGAAAATTCGAGGAGAAATAATTCCAATTATTGATCTCAATCGTATTTTATATAATAGAGAAAGTTACGGGGAGTTATGTCGCATTATCGTAGTCAATACCGATATTGTTCATTTTGGTTTAGTTGTTAGTGAAGCAAAGGAAATAGTAGATTTTTCTGGAACGGATATTCATCAAGTAGGACTAGTAAATTATACAAAAACCCAATATTTCACGGCTGTAGCCAATTTGGAAGATCGGATGATAACGTGTGTTGATCCGAAAATATTAGTTAATTCTTTGGAAGGTATTCGAGAAATAATCGATTATTTAGAAAAAATGCGACAGGATGAAAGTGCGTTAAACACGTAAAAATTAAAATGCTAATAGGCGATGAAATTATTTAACCGTCATGTTTCAAAAAGAAACGTAAATGACAAGTTATAAAATCAGCCTATTAGCTATTTTTTTAGTTTTTATACTTCGGTATTTTCTGCAATGGTCGTATGTTTTTTCCGAAAGTGTGATATGAAACCAAATATACCCGGAATAAACATGATTACAGTAATAAGCATTAATGTGACAAATAAATTTTTTTCTACCCAAGGAATATTTCCTAGTGCAAAACCTGTACCAAGCCAAACTGTCGTCCAAATGAAAGCGCCGATGATATTGTAACGTACAAAATGATAGTACGGATGTCCAGTATATGCAGCGATAAATGGTGTCATCGTTCTCATCAAGGGAATAAACCTTGAAAATGTAATGGCAATTTTTCCATATTCATCTAGAAACTCTCTCGCTCGATCAATCGTAGATAGTGGAATAAACTTTATTTTTTCGGTTGGTATTTTAGCAAAATTTCGTCCGATAAAAAAATTGTTACTATCAGCTAAAGAGGTTGCGATAAAAAATAAAAGAAATAAAATCACTATATTTAATTCCCCTACTGCAGCAATTGTCCCACTAGCAAATACAAGGGAATCACCTGGTAAAAAAGTTAAAATAACAAAACCTGTCTTGCTAAATACGATTAGAAATAGGATAAAGTAAATGTATATCCCAAATTTATCTATATAATAGTAAAGTTCAGAATCAAGTTTATTTAGTAATTCAAAGATTTCAGACATACTCATGTAGTTAACTCCAATCGTTAAGTCTAATTTCTACCTTATTAAATTATATTCATAAATTAAAATAATTAACCTAATATTCAACTATGGTCAGTGAAACTTTTTTGTTATTGCCCCGTATAGAAAGAGGAAACAATCGATCTTGATAAAAAATCGTCATTTAAATAAGAGATTCTTACTTTTAAAAGGTTTGAAATAAGGACTCGGAACAGTGTATACTACTAAATAGGTAAATCTGGATAGATGGGGAAAATTAGGAAATAGGATGGTACTTCTTGTTAAAAACTCTATGTTAATAGAGTATTTCATTTTCATTGAAGTTCTAAAATACTATTTTTAACATTAAATTGTTTCATTTGGAGAGGTATTATTGAAAAATTTGTTTCAAGTCTTCTTAGGCGGTATGATTGGCTCTCTTTTACGTTTTATCGTCCAATCACTTACGAGTGTTTCGATTATGTTGTGGATTGTGAATGTATTGGGCAGTTTTGCTCTAGGGAGCTTAAACGGTTATTTTGAAAGGAAAGAAAATAAATTAAAACTTCTTTTCACAACTGGTATGCTAGGTGCTTTTACAACATTTTCAACCTTTTCTGAATATTGGTTTCATCAATTACAGGAAAATCAGGTAGTTGGTATCCTTTATGGAATAGCAATGACACTCTCTTGTTTTTTGGCTGCTTTCGGAGGGTATTATTTGAATCGAGGGATGACTAAATGGAGTGGATCTTAATCGCCCTTGGGGGTGGAGTAGGGGCTACATTAAGATATAGTACACAACGTTTCATTCAACAAATGGATGTTCCTTCCTTTTGGGCTACTGCTCTCGTCAATTTATTAGGTTCGTTTTTATTAGGTAATGTAGGTTCTTGGACATTTATCGAAAGTACAATGTTATCTTTTTTAACGATAGGTGTGTTAGGTGGATTTACAACCTTTTCAACCTTTGCATTTGATTTGGTCAAATTGATCAATTCAAAACAGTGGAGAATGGCTCTTCTATTTACCGGAATTAATCTATTGGGAGGGATTTTATTCTTTTGGTTTGGATGGAAACTTTAGTTATATAATCGTTTTTTCATACATACATTAAAGGCGGTAATGAACATGAAAGCTTACTTGGCAAATGGTTTATTTTCCATTGGAGACCGATTAGTAAATGAATTATTAGCAAAAGAAATACGAAAAGCAATTCCTGGTATTAATTTATATGTACCGCAAGAAAATGATGCAATTAACGATAAACAAAGCTTTGCAGATAGTCTAGCTATTGCTCGTGCGGATTTAGAAAAGTTACAAGAAAGTGATATTTTAATCGCTGTCTTAGATGGAATTGAAGTCGATTCCGGTGTTGCTGCTGAAATTGGTGTATTTTCCACATACAATCGACCAATCATCGCTCTTTTCTCCGATGTACGTCAACTTGGTCGGGATAATCAACAAAAAATTGATGCCCTCATCCAAGATGGGACTGAAAATCAATTCATCTATCGCAATTTATTTGTAATCGGAATTATTAAGCAACATGGTGTCATTGTGAGTACTGTGGAAGATGTTATTAAAAATATAGAAAAATTTAGTAAGGGAGAATGAAAATGAAAAGAACTGGTGAAAGAATATTAAGTATTGTGTCTGCTGTTTTAAATGTAATAGGTGTAGGGTTTTTAATTTTCATGTTATTTATAAGTAAAATGATTGTTGAGGATCCAGCTTTCCAAACTGAGTTTGAGAATTCGATTTATGAAGATGCAAGTATAAACGGATACGACCCAGTATATGGTATGGAAATTATGGATGATGTTATGGCTATTATGAATACGATTGGTTGGTTAGTAGTCGTAGTTATAATTATCGCAATTATATTGGCAATTGTTGGGGCTGTTAAAGTAAATCAAAATGCAAGACTGGCAGGAATTTTATTTATCATTGCAGCCGTTTTATCAGGTGTCGTTTCGATTTCAGGAATTTTATTAATTATTGCAGCGATTATGTGCTTTGTACGTAAGCCAAAAACATTTGATTATAATGAACAAAGAGATGAAAATGGATATATCATCGATTAGTCAAAAGCAGTGCAAAGTTTGCACTGCTTTTTCTTTTTACAGAAAGAAACTATGGCTTATAAGTGATTCCTTCAAGATTTAATAGTTTTTCTTTTATATCTAGCCCACCACTAAATCCGGTTAAAGTACCGTTTTTACCTAATACTCGGTGGCAGGGGATTACGATAGCTATAGGGTTTGATCCGATAGCAGTACCAACTGCTCGAACTGCCTTCGGTTTACCAATTTTAAAGGCAATATCTGAATAACATCTGGATTGGCCAAAAGGGATTTCCTGTAATGCCTTCCAAACTGCCATTTGAAAAGTAGTACCTCTAATATCGAAGGTAAAGGAAAAGGAAGTTCTTTTGCCTTCGAAGTATTCAATCAGCTCATTTTTATATGGAGTTAACTTTTCTTCATTTTCAATAATGTCGCAATTCGGAAACTGTTTTCTACAACAAGAAACTAATTCGTTCATTGAAGAATGCTCAGTTCCTACGTAACAAAGCCCCTTAACGGTACAAGCTATGTACACTTTCCAGTCATGATGTTCTAGAAAATGATAATATATTTGTTTTACGTCATGCATATATATACCTCCATTTTCTATATTCTATCATGAATTGCATAAGTTTTTACCGTCTTTTCTAATTGTATACAAATTGAAAGGTGAAGAAATTCATTGTGATATAATAAATAGTGTATCAATCGTTCCTCTATCAAAGTAGGAGCGATTTTTCTATTCATAATCGT
Organism: Lysinibacillus halotolerans; assembly: GCF_003711845.1. GTDB lineage: Bacteria > Bacillota > Bacilli > Bacillales_A > Planococcaceae > Ureibacillus > Ureibacillus halotolerans. The sequence continues at coordinate 5,952 of NZ_RHLQ01000053.1, read as the reverse complement.
CATCAGGTATTTAACCTGCTGATTATCTATTTATGGATTCGGGAAATATAATTTGTATGCTATTTTTAATGTAAGGAGAGAATTGTCATGGGGAACACGATCAATGGTCCTTCGATTTTTAAACAAGCTTTAACCGTTAATAAAAAACCGTTCCCATGGTTAAAGGCGTTTTTGGCGGGTTTGGCTGCAGGGTTGCCAATTGCAGTTGGGTTGTTATTTGGAAGTTTAGAGTATGGTTTACTCGCAGGGTTAGGTGGTTTCACTTATTTATATGTTTTTCCAATACCTTATGTCCAATTAGCAAAAAAACTAGCATGGTGTATTTTAGCGATTACGTTATGTGTATTTTTAGGGACGATTTTAGCTCCTTATCCAATTATTTCAGCTATTGTAATGGGGCTTATTGGGGCAACCGGATTATTTATATTTGGAGCATTTCGATTAATTGGTCCTTCAGCGATATTTTTTGTGCTCATATTTGCGATGACAACAGGGATGCCAATAGCACCTGATGAAGCATTTACGAGAGCTGGTTTAGCCTTTTTAGGTGGCCTATTTTCATGGATCATTGCAATGAGCGGATGGTTTTTCAATCCCCACGGTCCAGAAAGAAGAATTGTGAAAAGATCCTATATTCAATTAGCTAACTTTTTAGATGCCATTGGTACACAAAAGGAAAATGATGCGCAACATACGGTTATGGCTACGTTAAAGGAAGCTAGTCAGACGCTGGCTTCGGGTTATATTCCTTGGGAAAGAACGAATGTTTTCAATCACCTTTTTGTTTTAAATAATTATGCAAATAAAATCTTTTTATTTGCAGTAGAACATTTTACTGATAAGGATGGAAAATTACCAACCGAATTTGGACAATCTTTACGTAACATTGCGAATATCGTAGATTCCAACAAATTTGAAGAAATAGAAACGATGATGTTACCTCATCCAGATCACATGACAGAGCATATGGCTCAATTATTTTTAGAAATTAATGAGGCTAAGAATAGTTTAACAATATCTAAAACAAAACTATTAGAACAAACGGAAATTTCAAAGCCATCAGCCAAAAGGGTATTATTAGGTGCTTTTGATAAAAATTCGATTATTTTCATTAATTCATTACGATTTGGCTTTTTTACGATGCTTGCCGCAATTATTGCCTATGAGTTTGATTTAAATCGCTCCTTTTGGGTCCCCCTTTCTTGTGTTGCCGTTATGAGCGGTGCTACAGTTGTCGCGACTCTTCATAGAGGGATACAAAGAAGTTTTGGAACGATTTTTGGTATCATCATTGCAAGTTTCATCCTCGCATTTCATCCAACCGGATATGTTATTGCCTTTCTCGTTTTTCTTTTAACATTTATTACTGAATTATTTATCGTCAAAAATTACGGTTTAGCTGCTTTATTTTTTACGCCAAATGCTTTAATTATGGCAGAAGCAGGTTCGAATGGGCATTATGCGTTTACATATTTTGCAACGGCTCGATTAATTGATGTAGTCATTGGGATTGCAATCGGTTTAATTGGCGTATGGTTAATAGGTAGAAAATCTGCATCAAGTAGACTCCCTCACTTAATTGCCAAAACGATTCGAAGTCAAGGACAAGTATTTTATGCATTATTTTCAGGTAAAGAGATTTATCAAATATATGGGAAAAATATAGAGTTTAATAAAATGGAAACGAATATTGGAAATTTGATTACCGTTTATGATACAGCAGCCGGGGAGATTCCGAAAGATAAGAGGGCGATTGAATATTATTGGCCGATTGTTTATTCGTTAGAGGAATTAGGATTTTTGTTAGATAAATATTCAAAATTAAATTCGCGACCTACATTAGATGATCAGACAATGGCTCGTTATTTATTAATATTTGAGAGTTTAGCAAATGCATCTGAACGAAAAGAGCACGTTATCGGAAAGGATATTCCTGAAATAAAAGGATATCAAAGTTTACTAGATACAATGGAAAACTTACAAAACAGCTTAATGAGTAAACTTTAAAACGATTAATTATTTGCTGAAACAAGTTATTACCTTCCATAGAAAAAATTAGTTATAATGCATAATAATAAGAATTTTATTTCAATTCAAAAAGTGATTACATTTCATTATTTTGGAGAAAATAACAGGGGAATTTTCTATCAAAGGATTTATTGTAGTTCACATGCAAAGTTATATTTGCTTACCGAATTGAGAAAAATCTTATTTAATTTAAATGAAAATGGAGGTAATGAAATGTTGAACATCGGTATTATTTTAGGAAGTACACGGGAAGGCCGAGTGAGTCCGCAAGTTGGTGAGTGGGTTAAGAAAATAGGTGATTCACGTGGTGATGCAACGTATGAAATTATCGATATTGCTGAATATAAATTACCGTTTTTAGGTGAACCAGGCGGTGATGCATCAGGTGCTGCCCAATGGTCTGCTAAAATTAGTGGTTGTGATGGCTTTGTATTTATCGTACAGGAGTATAATCATTCGATAACAGGTGCTTTAAAAAATGCCCTCGATTTTCTTCGAGATGAATGGAATAATAAGGCTGCAGGAATCGTAAGTTATGGTTCAGTAGGTGGAGCAAGAGCGGCAGAACATTTACGTGGCATTTGCGGTGAATTGTTAATTGCTGATGTTCGTGTTCATCCAGCATTATCTCTATTTACTGATTTTGAAAATGGATCGGTCTTTAAACCGAAAGAAGTACAAGTTCAATCTGTAAATGACATGTTAGATCAAGTCGTTGCGTGGAGTACTGCTCTTCAAACAGTTCGAAATAAATAATCTAACAATCCCTATTTACATGACGTAAATAGGGATTTAACAATTTCTTTTACATAATGGTTCATTATATTAGCATGAAAATAAATAAACTGTAGAAAATAATTTAGAACGTTACAATGGAGGGACAAAGAATGAAAGTAGCAGCAATCGTTGGTAGTATTCGAAAAGATTCTTATAATAAAAAACTGGCACAATTTGTTCAAAAACGGTATGCAGAAAAGTTTGATTTGGAAATTTTAACATTAAATGATATTCCAATGTACAATCAAGATATTGAAGAAAATCCTCCACAAGAAGTCGTAGCATTTAAACAGAAAGTGAAGGATGCCGATGCTGTATTATGGATAACTCCAGAATATAATTCATCCATTCCTGGCGTTTTAGGAAATGCAATTGATTGGCTTTCGAGGGTAGATAAAGTGATGATCGGTAAACCTTCTTGGATCATGGGTGCGTCAATGGGGAATTTAGGTACTGCAAAAGCTCAAATGCACTTACGAGATATATTATTTGCCATCGGGCTTTCATCTCCAGTTTTAATTGGAAATGATGTATATATCGGGGCTGTTCATACGAAAATGGATGATGAAGGAAATATAACAGATGAAGGTACTGTACAATTTCTTGATTCAGTAGTTGAGAATTTTATGAAATGGATGCAATTGAATAAGTAATGAATAAAAATGGAGGGGAATGTAAGTATCTCCTTCATTTTTTATTTTTTTATGTTATTCAATGTTCGGAAGTATTAAAATAAAATAAATAGTTAGAAAATACGGATGCAACAAGTTTGAATACATATTTGTTTGGCTATTTTTTGAAAAGATGTACAACAAGAATTACTTTCATATACCAACGGTCAAAGAGCACCGATAATAAATTCAATGTACAACTTTAGTGATTAGGAGGATTTCATGATTCATTTAAAAGATGTCACTGTAATTAAAAATAAAAAGGTGATTTTGAAGGATGTATCTTGGGAAGTTCAAAAGGGGGAACATTGGTCTATTTTAGGTCTAAATGGTTCTGGAAAAACGACCTTACTAAATGTATTAAATGGTTACTTACATCCAACGACTGGGCAAGTTGAAGTGTTCGGTCAACTTTTTGGTAAAACGTATTTACCCGATTTACGGAAAGATATCGGACTTGTTAGTGCTTCATTACAACAACAAATTCAACCTTTTGAAAGTGTTTTAAGTGTTGTGTTAAGTGGCAAATTTGCATCTATAGGTTTATGGGAAGCGGTTGAAAAAAAGGATATTCAACTTGCGGAACATTATATGGAACTATTGCAATGCAATCATTTGCAAGAGGATGAATATGGAACATTATCACAAGGAGAACGTCAAAAAGTTTTAATCGCAAGAGCATTAATGGCTCAACCAAAACTTCTTATTTTCGATGAACCTTGTAATGGTTTGGATATTATAATGAGAGAACAACTTCTTCAATTAATTGAACATCTATCTACTCAAGAAGATTGTCCAACACTCATCTATGTGACACATCATGTAGAAGAAGTGTTACCATGCTTCTCCCATACATTGTTATTAAAACATGGAGAAGTGTTTGAGCAAGGTTTATCAGAAAATTTGTTAACGGAGGAGAATTTGTCAACATTTTATGATCGACCTGTGTCAATACAAAAAGAACAAAATCGTACATGGCTAGCATTAAAAGAAATCGTCCAACATACTTAAAACAAGTAAAAGCCATTTATCTTTTTGAATGAGCAGATATTAGTAAGCATACATGTAAATAAATAAAGGGATTAGGTTCCAGGTGAACATATTTTAATATCCCATTTCAAAAATTAGATAGACTTTATTTTAGGAGGGGATATTGGGAATGAAGAAAGAAGAAAAGAATAAAAATGAGTTTATGTCTTGGCTAGTCGCAATTTTATTCGGTATCGTTATTTCTTTTATTTGTAGAGAATTTCTTTTCTCCCCAATTGTTGTAAAAGGGGCATCTATGGTACCGACTTATGAAAATAAAGATGTTATTATTGTAAGTAAAATTAGCGAAATTAATCGATTCGATCACATCGTATTTAAATCTCCAGTAGAAGATGAATACTATATTAAACGAGTAATAGGTTTACCTGGGGATACGGTAGAAATGAAAGAAGATATTTTAATCGTAAACGGTGTTGAGTATGAAGAACCCTATGTGAATCGCGAAACTGATAATCCCTTTCAAAGAAGAGTAACTGAAAATTTCACTTTAGAAGATTATACCGGTGAAAAAACTGTACCAGAAGGGTATTTATTCGTTCTAGGTGACAATCGCTTAACAAGCTTTGATAGTAGACATTATGGATTAATATCCATTGATGCAGTATTGGGAGAGTCTAAAATGCGAATTTATCCTTTTAATCATTTCACTTTTTATTGGGGTGAGGAAGAAGTGGAAGTTAAATCTTAATCTCCCTTAAAGAATTTACTTGTAATTTCAATGATATAAAGAGTTAATAAATGGCTTTGAAATGTAAGTAGCCATTTTTTACTTTTATCCTAAAATTCAACTATTACCTAATAAGGAGGAGAACTTTTTGATAGCATCATTATATAAAAGTGAAAACGGTACGATAGCAGAATATGATAGAATCTTTTCATCATCACAAGAAGAGGTTTGGGATGTATTAACAAACAATGAAAAATTGAAATTATGGATGCATCATCTAGAAATAACGAACTTAGGTAAAGGTGGCCATATTAAATTTCATTTTCACGATGGGTCCGGAAATGTTGAAGATATTACGATTACCGATTTTGAAGAGGGCAGGGTTTTAGCCTTTGAATGGGGGAACGATATCGTACGCTTTGCAATACAACCGAAGAACAAAGGGACACAATTAATAATGAAACAAATCATTTCAGAGATCACGGATCATACGCCTAAGGATTTAGCAGGATGGCATGTTTGTTTACTACACTTTAGTGATGTCGTTAATAAGCAATTCATTCATTATCCAGAAAATGAGTGGGAAAAATGGTATGAAAAATATAAAGAACAAGTTGAAAAAATAATGAGTTAAAATGAAGAGGCTGGGACATAACTAGCTTCAAATAGTGAGAAAGGTGAATTTGAGGAAACTCAAATTCACCTTTCTCTATTTTGGTGTGTAAATTCTTTTTTTCTTTAGTTAATGGCCGTGAATTT
>NZ_RHLQ01000052.1 GCF_003711845.1 Lysinibacillus halotolerans | reverse complement strand
GCTATGAACACTTTAAAGCGAAAATTTTATTAAATAATTTATCTAAGAAAATTGGGATTCATTTAGGATAATCGGGGTGCCGTGTAATATCACTTCACCCCAACATTTGACATAGAACCTATTAAACTACTATTTTTATTATAGAGGAATATTTCCATGCTTTTTCGCTGGTCGGGATTCCTCTTTATTTGATAGCATATCTAAAGACTGAATTAATTTAATGCGTGTCTCTCTTGGATCAATGACATCATCAACCATACCACGAGATGCTGCAACATAAGGATTTGCAAATTTTTCTTTATATTCTTCGATTTTCGCTTCACGGGTACTTTCAGGATCTTCCGAATTAGCTATTTCATTGGCAAAAATAATGTTCGCTGCCCCTGCAGCACCCATTACTGCGATTTCTGCATTCGGCCACGCAAAAACTAAATCTGCTCCAATTGATTTAGAGTTGAGTGCCACATATGCTCCCCCGTAAGCCTTACGTAAAATGACCGTTATTTTCGGTACTGTCGCCTCCGAGTATGCATATAAAATTTTTGCACCATGACGAATAATCCCACCGTGCTCCTGCTTCACTCCAGGGAAAAATCCGGAAACATCTTCAAAAGTAATAATCGGAATATTAAAAGCATCACAAGTTCGAATAAATCGTGAAGCTTTATCGGATGAATCAATATCTAATCCACCCGCTAACGCTTTCGGTTGGTTACAAACTAATCCAACGGACTCCCCTGCTATTCGCGCAAAACCAACAACAATATTTTTGGCAAATTCAGCCTGAACTTCCATAAAGGATCCTTCATCTACTACCTGTTCAACTACTTTCCGAACATCATAAGGTTTCGTCGGTTCAATCGGTACAAAATCAATAATATCCGGACGATAGTCATCCCCTTCAGGACGAGGGAATCTTGGTGCTTTTTCTTTATTATTTTGTGGCAGATAACTTAGAAGATTGCGAATTTGTTCGATAGACTCCTCTTCAGATGGAGCACGGAAATGGGCATTCCCACTAATCGTATTATGAACTTTCGAACCACCTAAATCTTCCGATGAAATTTTCTCTCCGGTAACGGTTTCGATTACTTTTGGTCCCGTTATAAACATTTGGGACGTTTTATCTACCATTAAAATAAAGTCCGTAATAGCCGGGGAGTAAACTGCTCCACCTGCACAAGGTCCCATAATAACCGAAATTTGTGGAATGACTCCGGAATAGATCGCATTTCGGTAAAAAATGCTCCCATATCCATCTAAAGATAATACGCCTTCTTGAATTCGGGCACCACCAGAATCATTAATGCCAATAAAAGGAGTACCGTTTTTAGCAGCTAAGTCCATTACAGCAGCTATTTTTTTAGCATGCATCTCACCTAATGCACCACCAAAAACCGTAAAATCTTGGGCAAATAAATAAACATTACGCCCATTAATTTTACCAAATCCAGTTACTACCCCATCACCAGGACCCTTTTGTTCATCCATACCAAAATCAGTTGTTCTATGTGTAATGAATGGATTAATTTCTACAAATGTTCCTTTATCTAATAATAAATCAATCCGCTCACGAGCTGTAAGCTTACCCTTTTCATGTTGCTTTTCAATACGCTTGTCCCCACCGCCAAGCTCAATTTCACGTTTACGATCATACATCTCATTAATTTTGTCGAACATGTCCATAGCTCTATATATCCCCTTTTTTACTTTTATCACAAAGTTCATATAAAACACCGTAAGAGTCCTTAGGGTGTAAAAAGGCAACTTCTGCTCCCCTGGCACCTGGATTCGGCTCATCTGAAAGAATACGCACACCCTTTTCCCGTAATTCTTTCATTCTTTCACGAATTCCTATTACCCCAAATGCAACATGTTGAATACCTTCTCCACGTTTTTCGATATGTTTATATATCGCACTTTCTTCACTAGTAGGTTCTAAAAGCTCAAACTTCACATTACCTGCATCAATGAACGCTACGCGAACATGTTGAGATGGAACCTCTTCTATTTTTAGTAATGTTAAGCCTAGAGTTTCAGTATAATATGTAATACGTTCATCCAGGTTTTTAACTGCAATCCCAATATGATCTACACCCTTCATGACAACACCCCTTCTGTTATAGTACATTTCTATTGTACCGAAATGGAAAACAATTCGCTACGTACTTGAGATATTTTTCAAATTTGATAAACTAAATTTAATAATAGAAGGAGAGAACGAAAATATGAGTAATAAAAAATTCCAGAAAATAGTCGTATATAGTATGATAGCCATTATGGTCATTTCAACTCTAGCATTTGGTTTATCGTTCTTCTAAACGGCTTCCACCGCGATTACGATTGTGTAATCGCTTTTTTCCTGCTTTTTTTCTTTATTCCTTTGTAAGATTGTTTAATCATTAAATATTGATCCATTTCTTCGATAAATTGATAAAGGGAGGCCATTGCTAGAAATTTTTCATGATTTTCAGGTAATGGCATTTTGGCAAATTCCTCTTTCACAATTTCTAATTTATTGCGAAAGCGTTTCGCAGTATTACCCGGATGCACATTTTCAGCTAGTTCCTCCATAAAATCGGCAACTAAGTTTGTTTGCTGTACCATAACAGGCAATGTTGTAATTTTAGGTAGTACTCGTTCGATAATCTCCAATTGCTTTTCGCGCATATCAAAATATAAATAGTATTCATTTTGTTTACGGGTTAGATGATTTTCGACATCTTTAAAAGCAAGGGATTTCGCTTTATTTAAAATATTGGCCGCTTCTATAATTTCTTTACCATCCCACGAAGTATCCCCATTGCGCAAATACTTTACAATTTCACTAAAAATCGAACTATATAAATCTTCAATTTCACAAAGATATCGATCCAGTTCTTTTTGGAAATCCCCCATATACATATTGACGGCAAGTGCTGTTCCAAATCCGATCGCCATTAAGGCCATTTCATTTAAAAATAAGTCCAATGTAAAATTTGCTTCTCCATAAATATGCATAATAATAACGGAACTTGAAACAAAGCCAGCTGCAACATTTAAAGAGACAATCGTAGGGATAAAAATTAGTATCATACAACCTAATACGAGTGGATTGTAGCCGAACGTTTCTAAAGCGAGATAGGCAAAAGCCATTCCAATGAAACTTGCAATCAATCTCGTATAAACGGCATGTACAGATTTCTTTTTAGTCGTTTGTATACAAAGTATTGTTAAGATGGCTGCCGATGAAAAGTATTGTAAGTCAAAGTAGTGGGCAATGGCAATGGCAAAGGCAGCACCTACTGCAGTTTTAACTGTGCGATAGCCGATTTTAAATTTTTTGATATCGACTTCCTCCTTCAAGCTTTGAAGCGTTTATAAAAGTAAAATCGGATTATTGTGACAATTTGAAAGAAAAGAACATGTCCTTAAAAAATTTAAGGACAAGTTCTTTCATCTTTTTACATTAAACTTCGTCACAATATTCTTCAAAGTTTGCTTGTAAATTTGTAATAACCGACATCGGATCATGACCTTCGATTTCATGACGGCCGATATCTGCAACTACTTTACCATCTTTTAATAATACAAAGGCTGGTGAAGAAGGAATGTGGTTTTCACCAAAGAAATGACGGGCTGCAGCTGTTGCTTCTTTATCTTGACCAGCAAATACAGTTACTAAATGATCTGGACGTTTATCGTAATGAATCGCGTTTGCTGCAGCTGGACGGGCAATCCCTCCTGCACAACCACAAACAGAGTTTACCATCACAAGTGTAGTACCAGGACGAGCAAATGCTTCCTCTACCTCTTCTGGTGTACGCAGTTGTTCGTAACCTGCTCCCTCTATTTCAGCACGCGCAGTTCTTTTAATTTCCTCCATAAATAAATCGTAATCCATATTCATGATTTATCGCTCCTTTCAACTATATATATTATCACAAAGACGTCTATTTGAATGTTTTAAAATACTGATCAATGATCTTTAGCAAATAATTTTGTTACACCTTGAGTAACCGTTATTTCCCCTTGTAATATTTCCTTTTCAATTGACTTCATTTGCCCCTTTTTATCGGAATTATTAAAAAATGAGTCAATCAAAGTGTCCGTAATCATTGATTGGAACCATTCTCTTGTCTGTTCTAGTCGTCTTGTTTCCCAATAGTTAGAGTCTTTAATTGTTTTTTCGAATTGACAAATCATGTCCCAAACATCGGTTAATCCTATTTTCTTAATCGAGGATACAGGTAATGCTTTACTAATCCATCCAGGTGTAGCAGGTTGAAGAAAGTGAAGAATTTGCAAATACTCACGAACAGTTTTTTTTGCTTTCGGCATATTATCTCCGTCACTTTTATGGACAATAATCCCGTCTGCTAACTCCATAATCCCTTTTTTCATACCTTGCAATTCATCACCTGCACCAGTTAATACTAAGAGAAGGAAGAAGTCAACCATTCCGCGAACATATGTCTCACTTTGTCCGACTCCAACTGTTTCGATTAATATGACATCGTAACCAGCTGCTTCACAAAGCAACATTGTTTCCCTTGTTTTTTTATGAACACCACCAAGGGTACCTGCACTCGGTGATGGTCGTACGAAAGCACTTTTATGACGACTTAATTCTTCCATACGAGTTTTATCTCCTAGTATACTTCCACCAGAAAGGGATGAACTCGGATCAATGGCAAGAACTGCAACCTTTTTCCCCATATTACAAAGCATTGTTCCAAAGGCTTCGATGAAGGAACTTTTTCCAGCACCTGGTACACCTGTTATTCCAATTCGAATACTGTTCCCTGTGTAAGGTAATAGTTCCTGTAACAATTTTTGGGCTTGCTCCTTATGTTCGCGATGAGAACTTTCTATGAGCGTAATCGCTTTTGAAAGGGAAGTGCGTAAACCGCTACGCACTTCCTCTGCTAGCTTTGGAATATCTATCGTTTGCTGCTTCTTTTTTCGAAATTTTTTTGGAGAAATCGATCTTCCATCATGGTTTCCTTCTACACCGGCCATTACATGTAATGCACCTTTGTCTGTTTGTTCTTCCATTACAAAGACACTTCCTCGTAACCTAATCGTTTGTATATTTCTTCAATAATTTTAATGGCAGATACAGGGATAACCGTTCCTGGGCCAAATATCGCTACAGCTCCAGCATCATATATAAATTGATAGTCTTGGGCTGGAATAACCCCGCCTACGATTACGATAATATCTTCCCGACCAAGTTTCTTAAGTTCTGCTATCAGTTCAGGAACTAATGTTTTATGTCCAGCTGCAAGAGAGGAAACACCAACACAGTGAACGTCATTTTCTACTGCCATTTGTGCAGCTTCTTCAGGTGTTAAAAATAGTGGAGAAATATCCACATCAAAGCCTAAATCCGCATAACCTGTTGCTACAACTTTCGCTCCTCGGTCGTGACCATCTTGCCCCATTTTAGCCACGAGAATACGTGGACGACGCCCTTCGTTTTCTAAAAACTCCTCCGTCATTTGTTTAACTTCTTTGATTAACTCATCATCTGAGAAATTGGAAGAATAAACACCTGAAATGGATCGAATGACAGCTTTATGTCTACCGGAAACCTTCTCAATGGCATCAGAAATTTCACCGAGGGAAGCACGAGCACGAGCAGCATCAACTGCTACAGCTAATAAATTCTCTTCACCTGTTTCAGCAGCACGAGTAAGTCGAGATAAATGTTTTTGAACCTCTTCTTCATTACGATTCAACTTTAATTTTTCTAAACGCTCGATTTGTTTTTGTCGAACAATTGTATTATCAATATCTAAAATATCGATTGGTTCTTCCACATCTAATAAATATTTATTCACGCCGACAATCGTTTCCGTTTTAGAGTCGATTTTAGCTTGACGTTTTGCTGCCGATTCTTCTACTTTCATTTTTGGTAACCCTGTTTCAATTGCTTTTGCCATTCCACCTAGTTGTTCAATTTCTTCAATTAACGCCCAAGCTTTTCGGGTAAGCTCATCCGTTAATTTTTCTACATAGTAAGATCCACCCCAAGGATCAATCACTTTTGTCATACCGGTTTCTTCTTGCAAGAATAGTTGCGTATTCCGCGCAATACGAGCTGAGAAATCCGTTGGTAATGCAATCGCTTCATCAAGGGCATTTGTATGAAGGGATTGGGTATGCCCCATTGCCGCTGCATTTGCTTCCAATAATGTTCTTGTTACATTATTGAATGGATCCTGCTCTGTTAAAGACCATCCCGATGTTTGGGAATGGGTACGCAATGCCAATGATTTTGGATTTTTCGGACTAAATGTACTCATCATTTGAGCCCAAATACGGCGTGCAGCCCGCATTTTTGCTACTTCCATATAATAATTCATTCCAATTGCCCAAAAGAAGGAAAGCCTTGGTGCGAATGAATCAATATCGATTCCAGCTTTTAAACCTGTTCGCACATATTCAAGACCGTCCGCTAACGTATAAGCTAATTCGATATCATTTGTTGCGCCGGCTTCTTGAATATGATAACCAGAAATGGAAATTGAGTTGAATTTCGGCATAAATTTACTCGTAAATTCAAAAATATCGGCAATAATTTTCATGGACATTTCTGGTGGATAAATATACGTATTACGTACCATATATTCTTTTAATATATCATTTTGAATCGTACCTGCTAATTGTTCGGTAGAAACTCCTTGTTCTTCCGCTGCAACAATATAGAAGGCCATAATCGGTAATACGGCACCATTCATCGTCATCGAAACAGACATTTGATCTAATGGAATTCCATCAAATAATATTTTCATATCTTCAATCGAGTCGATGGCTACCCCTGCTTTCCCGACATCCCCTTTTACTCGAGGATGATCCGAATCATAGCCTCGGTGGGTTGCTAAGTCAAAGGCTACCGATAACCCCTTTTGACCCATCGCTAAATTTCTACGGTAAAAGGCATTCGATTCTTCTGCAGTTGAAAATCCAGCGTATTGTCGAACAGTCCACGGACGGGCTACGTACATGGTCGGATAAGGTCCTCGAGTATTTGGCGCAATACCAGAGAAGTCATTTAAATGGCTCACCTGTTGAATATCTTCTCTATTATAAAATTCGTTCACTTTTATTTCTTCATTTGTCATAAATGAATGGGTAGGATTTAATTTTTCATCCAAAAATACTTCTTTTAAATGGACGGATTTAAAATTCGGTTTACTCATCGTTGCACCTCCTGCAAACTTTCAAGTACCTCTGTCAGGTTTTCCACAATATTTTGACCTGCATATATAAAGCCATTTACCCCTTTTGCTAACCAGTCCTTCTGCTCTTCATCAAACTTCCCAGCTACATCGAATAGTAACTGCTCTGGTTTTGCAGGAAGAAGTGTTGGGACAATATTTCTTGTTTCATCATCTTTGGCAACAAAAATCACATAATCAAATTCATTATTTTGTAACCATGCTTGTGCTGTTTCAACGTTTTGAATTTCTCCAGATTGTTCAGGTGTAATGCCTGCCGTTGCAAAAAAGCCTGATACATAGTCAGCTCGAGGTTTAAAGTCCTTTAAGTTGCCAAAAGTTAAAATACCAATTTTCGGTTGTACCTTTTGATAGTTTACACGTAATTGTTCAAATGGTATTGCTAATCGTTTTACTTGTTTAAATAGCGGATTTATTTCCATCGCCACTTCATCACTTGGATTGGCATAAATGTTAGTACCGATTAACGATTGTTTTCTAGTTTCAACAGCCTTACGACGACTTTCATATACGGCATCTAACTCATTTTGTAATCTCCCTGACTCTATATAGATATCAATACCGCCAGCTTCTTCAATTTCTAAAAACAAATCCCATGCCTTTTCAATATACTCGGCTGTTAGTGATTCGATAAAGTAGGAACCACCCGAAGGATCTAAAACCTTTTCTACAAAGGATTCTTCTTTTAAAACTAATAAAACATTTCGTGCAATACGAATGGATTTTTCGGTAGGTTTTGTTAAACAATCGTGGGGATGAACCGTAAATAGGTCTGCTCCTCCGATTAACGCTGCAAATGCTTCATTACCTGCACGTAATAAATTGACATACACATCCAATGTAGAAAAACTTCGTAATGAAGTTTCGGCAACAATTGGAATCGGCCTCGCTTCTGTAATTCCATAAGCGGATGTAAACGCTTTCCACAATACTTTAAAAGCACGTAATTTTGCAATCTCACCGAAAAAGGATGTGTCGACAGCAAAATTGACAAAAAACTTGTTTAAAAATTTATCAAAATCTTTTTCTTGCTCCGCGAACTTTGCTGCAAGGGCAAGGGAAAGAGCTAATTCTTGTATTGCATGGGCCCCTTCGTGATGATATGTAGCGGTATTGGCCGAAATTGTTCTCACTTGTTTAAAATTTTCCAAAAATATTGGTTGATTTGAAAGAATAAAACCTTCTATATCAAAATTTTTTATATGATTAAAAACATTTAAAATTGGATCTTTTTCATTTTGAACGATTAATTTGAATGAATTTTCAGTTAAAAAACTAGATAAAGTCGTTATATGTTCTTCATTCCATTCAAATGCTACTCGACTATCAATCGTTAGTACTTCATTTCCTTTATCGATACTATCTTGTAAACGAACAAAAAATTCTGCTGGTGTTTCTCCATAAATTTGTTGCGCTACTTTTAAACCGGTTGCTGACTTTAAAGAACGGATAGTAGAAATTTGTTTATCCAATTGGTCACTTAACTGGTCTAATAGCATTTCCTGTGTATAGAGTGGTTGTAGAGTGACACCCTCTATTGTTTTGGTGAATAAAGTTTCAAACGGTTTCCCCTTTAATGCTTTCACGGCTTGTTCTTTCCATTCCTCATAACGAACAGTCGGAAAATCAATGTTTTTCATTTGAATTGACATATTCTCGCTAAACAGCTTCCCCCTTTAACTTTATCTAATTACTATTTTACATTAGAATAAGTTTCTAATAAAGTATAGATATGAAATGTAGTCGTGGTACTATATGGAATTTGTTGAAATAAAAAAATCTGCAACACTTAAAAAGGAATAGTGGCGGATAGAAACCCATATTATTAATGAGTCTTTATCCCTCCCTTTAAAAAGCGAGCAGATTGTTATTTTTTTAAAAATTTTATTTTAATAAAATATTAATAAATAGACATCGTTTCTTCATTTACATTTTCAAGAATTGATTTCACACGATTTAAAAACTTACCGCAAATTAGACCATCTAATACTCGGTGATCAAGGGATAAGCATAAATTAACCATGTCCCGAGCAGCAAACATATTATCGTTCATAATAACAGGTCTTTTTACGATTGATTCTACTTGTAAAATAGCTGCCTGAGGGTAATTGATAATCCCCATCGATTGGACTGAGCCAAATGAACCGGTATTATTGACCGTAAATGTTCCACCTTGCATATGCTCTTGTCGTAATTTCCCTGACCGTACGAGAGTTGATAATTCATGAATATCTTTCGCAATCCCTTTAATGGATTTATCATCGGCATTTTTAATTACCGGTACGAATAAAGCATCTTCAGTAGCAACCGCTATGGAAATATTAATATCCTTCTTCTGAATAATTTTATCTCCAGCCCAAACAGAATTCATCATCGGGAACTCTTTTAAAGCTTTGGCAACTGCCTTTACAAAGAAGGCAAAGTACGTAATGTTAAATCCTTCTTTTGCTTTAAAATCATTTTTTATTTTATTTCGATAGTTAACAAGATTTGTTACATCAACTTCCATCATCATCCATGCATGAGGCACTTCTTGTTTGCTTCTTACCATATTATTAGCAATTGCACGACGAACAGGTGTAACCGGAATTTCAATGTCACCAACTGCGCTAGCAATCGTATTTTCCTTTTTCGGAGCTTGTTCGTTTTCCCTTTGTAGTACTGGTTCTTGTGCTACAGTGTCTGTTTTCTGCGGGATATTACCCGTTTCAATAATTTTTAAAATATCTTTTCTTGTAATACGTCCGCCAAGTCCTGTACCTTCTACATGCTGTAAATCGATATCATGTTCATTGGCAAGTCTCAAAACAGCTGGAGAATAACGACCTTTTTGAGAAGAATCTTTTGAATTCGTTTCTGTAACAATTTTTGATTCTTCAGTTTTTGGTTTTTCACTGTTGTTCTCCGCACCCTTTGACTGTTCAACAGGTGTTGATCCATTTTCCACAGCCTCTATTTCAATCGTACAGACAAGGGCACCTACTGGTAATGTTTCCCCTTCTTTTGCTATTAGCTCTTTAATCGTTCCTGTAAAGGATGAAGGTATTTCAGCGTTTACTTTATCTGTCACAACTTCTGCTAAAGGATCATATTTGTTTACTTGATCCCCTGGTTGGACGAGCCATTTTTCAATAGTCCCTTCCGTAACACTTTCTCCAAGTTGCGGCATTAAAATCTGTTGAATCGACATAACGAACATCCTCCCTTTAGAAAGCAGCTAATTCACGCATTGCTTTTTCTATTTTATCCGGATTAATCATAAAGTATTTTTCCATCGGTGGTGCATATGGCATTGCAGGTACGTCTGGGCCAGCTAGTCTTTGTATTGGAGCGTCTAAATCGAATAAACAATTTTCCGCGATAATTGCTGCCACTTCACTCATGACGCTACCTTCTTTATTATCTTCAGTGATTAATAACACTTTCCCGGTTTTACTTGCAGCTTCAATAATAGCTTCTTTATCTAGAGGGTAAATCGTTCTTAAATCTAATACATGGGCTTCGATACCATCATCCGCAAGTCTTTCTGCTGCTTGAAGGGCAAAGTTTACAGCTAAGCCGTACGTAATAACCGTAATGTCATCCCCTTGACGTTTTACATCCGCTTTACCAATTGGAAGTACGTAGTCATCCGTAGGTACTTCCCCTTTTAATAGTCGGTAAGCTCGCTTATGCTCAAAAAATAAAACTGGATCATTGTCTCGAACTGCTGCTTTTAACAATCCTTTTGCATCATATGGTGTAGATGGAATGACAATTTTCAATCCTGGTGTGTTAGCAAATAGAGCTTCAACAGATTGGGAATGATAAAGGGCACCGTGAATACCTCCTCCAAAAGGAGCACGAATAACTAATGGACAGTCCCAATCGTTATTCGAACGATAACGAATTTTGGCTGCTTCAGAGACAATTTGATTGACCGCAGGCATGATAAAATCAGCGAATTGCATTTCCGCAATAGGTCTCATACCAACCATTGCCGCTCCAATCGCCACTCCCGCTATTGCACTTTCAGCAAGCGGTGTATCAAGTACTCGATATTCACCAAATTGATTGTAAAGGTCAGCAGTTGCTTTAAAAACGCCTCCTTTACGCCCTACATCTTCACCTAAAATGAAGACATTTTCATCCCGTTCTAGTTCTTCTTTCATGGCCAAATGAATAGCCTCAATATATGACATAACAGCCATTATTCGCCATCCCCTTCCTCATACACAAATTTCAATGCATGCTCTGGAGTTGCATACGGTGCATTTTCAGCATAATCGGTTGCTTCATTTACGATAGCCATAACCTTTTTATTCATTTCTTGTAGTCCTTCTTCCGTAATGACAGCTGCTTCTTTTAAATAATTTTCAAAAAGTAAAATCGGGTCATTTGCTCGACCTTCTGCTAAATCTTCAGCCGTACGATATTGTCGGTCATCATCATCCGAAGAGTGAGCAGTTAAACGATAAGTCACCGTCTCAATAAGCGTTGGTCCTTCCCCTCTTCTCGCTCTGTCTGCCGCCTCTTTTACAACACGGTAAACTTCTAAAGGATTTTGACCATCTACTGTATATCCTGGCATACCATAGCCAATCGCGCGATCAGATACTTGAGCACAACCTAATTGTCGTTCAACTGGTACAGAAATGGCATATTTATTATTTTCAACCATAATAATAACTGGTAATTTATGAACTCCTGCAAAGTTAGCACCTTCGTGGAAATCTCCTTGGTTTGTAGAACCTTCTCCGAGGGTAACGAAGGAAATAAAATCCTCTTGTCTAATTTTACCAGCAAGTGCTACACCAACTGCATGAGGAACTTGAGTCGCTACAGGTGAAGACCCAGTTAAAATACGATTTTTCTTTTGTCCGAAATGTCCAGGCATTTGACGTCCACCTGAATTTGGGTCCTCCGCTTTTGCAAAAGCAGATAACATTAATTCCTTTGGCGTCATTCCAAAGTGAAGGACTATACCCATATCACGATAATATGGAGCGATATAATCCTTTGTATGATCAAGGGCAAAAGCGGCACCGACTTGTGCAGCTTCTTGACCTTGGCAAGAAATTACGAATGGAATTTTACCAGAACGATTTAATAACCACATTCTTTCATCCAGCCTTCTTGCCATTAACATCGTTTCATACATTTTTAATACATCTTCATCGGAAAGTCCTAATTGTTTATGATTGATTTTTTCTTCGACCATCCAAACATCCCCTTTCAAAATATAAAGTGGAAATGCTCTAAAAAGCGAAACCTACTAATATAATTTGGATTTTTTTCCCGCAAAAACCTACTTTAGTATACTTTAAACAATTTTTCAAATCTATTAAACTAAACTTTAAAAATGTATGGCTTTGCCATCTACAGCTAATGCTACTTCCCCCATAGCTTCACTTAATGATGGGTGCGGGTGAATTGTTTCTCCTATTTCCCATGGCGTTGCATCTAATAACATACCGAGTGCAGCTTCAGAAATAAGGTCTGTAACATGTGGACCAATCATATGAACGCCTAATAGGTCATTTGTCGCCTTATCCGCTATCATTTTAACAAAACCTTCTGATTGTCCATAAACTAAAGCTTTACCAATTGCTTTAAATGGAAATTGTCCAACTTTCACATCATACCCTTTTTCTATTGCTTGTTGCTCTGTTAAACCAACACTTGCTGCTTCAGGATAACTATATATACAACGAGCGATGTTCGTATAATTTAGTGGATGAGATGTGCCATTTACAATATGCTCCACTGCGGCTATCCCTTCGTGGGAAGC
Source organism: Lysinibacillus halotolerans (assembly GCF_003711845.1). Taxonomy (GTDB): domain Bacteria; phylum Bacillota; class Bacilli; order Bacillales_A; family Planococcaceae; genus Ureibacillus; species Ureibacillus halotolerans. Next base: position 8,494 of record NZ_RHLQ01000052.1, on the reverse strand, counting down.
GACATGAGCTAATTGCATTCCACCAATTACATCCCCAATGGCGTAAATATGTTTCTCTTTCGTTTGATACACATCGTTGACTTTAATAAAATTCGAGTCATACTCAATTTCCGTATTTTCTAAGCCAATGCCGTTCACATTTCCAACACGCCCTACTGCGAGCAACATTTTCTCGGCTGAAAAGGATTGGGCGTTACCGTTCACATTAGCCGATAATGTAACCCCATTTGTTTGTTCAATGGAGTCTGCAATAATTTCTGTATTTTTATAAAACTTAATTCCCCTTTTGGCTAACTGTTTCTCCATTTCCTTGGAGATATCGACATCTTCAGTTGGAAGAATTCGATCCCCATATTCCAAAACAGTTACGTCGACTCCAAAGTCTGCTAACATGGAAGCCCATTCGATTCCAATCACCCCAGCCCCAACAATCATCATTGATTTTGGGAGAGATTGTAATTCTAACGCATGGTCTGATGATAAAATCACTTGACCGTCAACATTTATCCCATCTAAATTACGTGGTTTTGAACCAGTTGCAATAATGATGTTTTTGGGAAGCAACATTTCATTTTCTGAATTAGCCATTTCGACCGAAATAGTGCCTGGCATCGGAGAAAAAATTGAAGGACCTAAAATTCTTCCCGTTCCATAATAAACATCAATTTTCCCTTTTTTCATTAAACTCTTCACACCATTATGAAGTTGATCGATAATCGATTGTTTTCGTTTTTGTACGCCATCAAAATTAATTTTCACTTCTTGAATTTCAATACCGTATTGTTCTGCATTAACAGACTGTCTATATACTTCCGCGCTTCGAAGAAAAGCTTTACTTGGAATACACCCCTTATGCAAACAAGTACCACCAAGTTTTTCTTTTTCGACGATAGCCGTCTTTAAACCTAGTTGTGATGCTCTAATAGCAGCAACATAACCACCGGTACCTCCACCTAGAATTACTAAATCATATTCACGAGCCATGTAGTTTTCCTCCTAACAATTGGGGAAGCAAAGAAAGTCTTTACTCCCTTTTCCACTTAAGAAGCTTTATCTACCGTTTAATATATTTTTCCCGTTTTTAAGAAATTGAGAACGAGATTTTGAAATGCGTTCAATTCGTTCTTCTGCTAAACGATTTGCAGCTAAATAAGTTGGAATATTATCACGTTTTGATATTTCAAATATCTTAGTAATACTATCATAAATTGCTTCCACACGCTTCATTGCACGCTCTCTATTATATCCATATAATTCGTCAGCTACATTGATCACGCCACCTGCATTGATTACATAATCAGGCGCATAAACAATCCCCATTTCATGAATCATATCACCATGGGAAGAATCTTTTAATTGATTGTTAGCTGATCCAGCAATAACTTTTGCTTTTAATTGTGGAATTGTTTCATCATTAATAATAGCACCTAGGGCACATGGAGCAAAAATATCTACATCTTGACTATAAATATCTCCTGGATCTACCGCTACTGCATTGAAATCATTTACAACGCGATCAACTGCGTTTTTATTAATATCCGTAACGACTAACTTTGCCCCTTCGTTATATAAATACTCACATAACGTATACGCCACGTTACCAAGACCTTGAACAGCAATTGTTCGATCTTGAAGGCTATCAGAGCCGAAAGCTTCTTTTGCAGCTGCCTTCATTCCTAAATAAACACCATAAGCTGTTACAGGAGAAGGATTTCCTGAAGAACCAAAGGATGGGGATATACCAGTAACATAATCTGTTTCTTCGTGAATCAAGTCCATATCTGTCACACTAGTACCAACATCTTCAGCAGTAATATAACGACCGTTAAGTCCTTGAATAAAACGTCCTAAAGCACGGAACATCTCTTCATTTTTATCTTTAAAAGGATCACCGATAATAACTGTTTTTCCCCCACCAAGATTAAGTCCTGCAGCAGCATTTTTATAAGTCATGCCACGGGCAAGGCGAAGTGCATCTTCAATTGCTTGTTCTTCCGTTGCGTATGACCACATTCTTGCACCGCCTAATGCAGGTCCAAGAGTTGTATCATGGATAGCAATAATTGCTTTTAAACCTGATGTTTTGTCTTGGCAAAAAACTACTTGTTCATAATCGTATTTTTCTAGATATTTAAAAATCTCCACAATAACCCCTCCAAAAAGTAAGCGTTTTCTTTCTTGAATAGATAATGATTCAGCTAAAAAAATCATTATATTCATAATGATTCTTCAACCTAATTTAAACATACTTTTTATTATGGGAATTCGCAACAATAAATGTTAAAAACGGATTAATTAAGAATTTTCTAATTATTTGAATTATTATTCTACTTCATATATTTTCTATGCTTTCTTGACTTTCAATGGGACCATTGTAAAATAAAAGTAAGTGTGAGGTGTAAAACGAATGGCAAGATTACTAGCGTTTATCGTATTATTAATACCTGCCTTAATGGCTGGAGCAGGGATCAAATTTTTGAGGGATACATTGTTTGGTAAGTTAATTTCACCATTTCCATGGTTTTGGTTACAGTTCGTTGTCGGAATCGTATTCTTAATCCTCGGTCTTGGTTTCTTTGCAGGCTATTTATTAAATAAAGACCGTAAAAATGGAAGAATTGCACCGAAATATCAAAAAGGACCAAAATAAAAAGCAGACGTTCAAATTAAGGACATTGTCCCCTTCAATTGAACGTCTGTTTTCTTTTATTTTTTTCGGCTTTTGCTACCCGATCTGGATAATCCGTAATCCAACCAATGATAGAGGGATGTGGATTTCTAAGAAACGGCTCTTTACCATTCACTGAATAAAAACGGATTCCCTTTTTCGCCCTTTCAATCGCTACAAAAGTACTCGGCTTATAATATTTTTTATTAGCATGAATCACATCGATATGTGATAACGACTCCAATGTATTCCAATCAAATTTTTTTGTCACGATTAACGCTGTTTGAAAATCAGGTCTTTGCATTTTAACAATGCGCAATAATTCATCGTGAAAGGAAGAGAAGTGACTTCCCTTGGGCAAAACAACTCGTTGTAAAGCTTTAATAAGCGGTTCGCTATTTTGTAAAAAGGATTCCTTTAACTCTACATTTAAAGGGAGTTTGTATAAATCCGCCCATTCTACTACTTGTTGAAAGGTTGGAATTCGTTCCTTTGAATATTTTCGAAAAAAATGTTTACCTATTGGGTAATTCAAAAGTTCTTTATAGGAACAGTCATTAATTTTTTTCCGTTTCCCGGTTAGACGAAATAAATCCAAATCATGATAGACGATTAGTTCATCATCTTTTGTTAATTGGATATCAATTTCAACCCCGTCTGCCCCAAGTTTTCTCGCCTTTTCGAAGGCTTTAAACGTATTTTCCAATGCATAGCCAGATGCCCCGCGATGAGCAAAAATCGGAATAGAATTTGTCATTAAACATTCAGCTCTCCAGACTCTATACGGAATTTCCCTTGTGTTATATGATTTAGTAAGGAAGATTTTTTACCGATTTGTATAACGGTTCCCGGATAGGCAGATTTTGTTACAACGATTTCTTCTTTCCCCGCATCCTTTGCCTCATTCATTAATCGCTTGATTTCTTGATCAATTTCAATTGACAACTGCTTTTTCTTTTCTAATTCGCCCTTTAAATCTTCTAAACTTTGGAGTTGCTGAACATTCAATTTATCTTTATTTGCAATAATTCTGTCAATTTTAGCTGTAAAATCAATAATTTCTTCTTGTGTCTTTTTTAACAGAGAGGCTTTTTCTTGAATAATTTCCAAAAGCGTTTGTCTATTTAAATTTTTTATAATTAATTCTGTACGTCGTTCCAATCTATTTCCAGATATCGCTGTCACAATCTTATTTTTAGCAACAGCTTCCCCTCCAATAATCTTGCCTTTATTTTCATCTAATAAAATCGAATTGGCGGCTAAATTCGAACCAATCGAATAGTAACCGATTACAATTTCCTTTTTCGCAAGTAATTTCGCATTATTTACATGCTTGACAAAAATATTACCTCCTGCTTCGATTACCGTTTCATCAAGTCCAAAAATACCGCCCTTTATATAGACGTCCCCATTTTCGGATTTAATTAATTTTGCACCGGTAATCCCTTCTCGTCCTTCAATCGAAATATCACCGGTTGCTATTATCGAATAACCTGATCCGACAGTTCCTTTAATTGTAACTGAACCATCAAAGGTAATATTTCCCGTTTCGATCCCGACATCACCATCTATCGGCAGATGATCATTAACAGCTATAACACCTTGTTGGATTTCAATTACACCCGTTTTATTCGCATATAAAGTAATTTTCCCGTCTTTTTCTAGTTCATAAACTGATTTTGGATCATATTTTAAAGGAACATCATGACCAGAAGGTGCTGGAATCGTTTCACCAAATATCGTTACACCATCGATTCCTGGCCGGGCTGGAATTTTCTCCCCTACCCAATCCCCCTGTTGGATTTCTAAAACAAAATTCATTTCAAAATAATCTGCTTTACCATCTTCTCGTATGATTGGCTTTCTTTCAGGGATTTCGATATACGTAACGATGGCATCTTCCCCTTTTGTAGGCGGTGTACCCTCTGCTATAACATATAATTTACCTGGTTTTAATTGATCGATTTCTAATTCAATAATGCCGTGGCATATATTATGTTCATTTAACAAAGAACGAATATCTGATGCAATTTTTTCTTTATTATTTTTTAATTCCTCGACTGTTTCATTGACATAGATTGATGCGGACATGTGATCTTTTGATATTTCAATCTCAATATTCGGTAACCATTTCCCAATTTCTACAGGCTGCTCTGTCTCTGTAGCTAAAGTACTTTTCAATACAGCAAAATTGGTTAAACGAATACGAGGATATTGCCGTAAAATCATATCGATTTCTTTTAACGGAAATCCCCTTTTAATTGTTTGTAAAAGGACATTTCCGTTTTGTTCCGTTAATTCTAAAAAATCATTCGTATAAATTATCACCTGAAAATCACCCCTTTTTCCAGTATAAACAAAAAATTCCGTTTTGTTTAGAGGGTTATAGGATAATTTTCACATTACATCCATCTATTTAGAAAGCACTAATTTTTTTTACTTTTCTCCTTCTTTTCGATTTCCTTTTCGTCTTCGTCAATCTTAGACAACTTGGAAACAGGTTCTGATACAAAGCTTGGAATTTTAACGCCTAATGCACCGATGTTTTCGATCGTTGATAATCCTTCACGACCGACATAGTACATAATGGCTAAGGTTCTTATTAATGGTTGTTCATTGCCTACTAGCGTATCTAACATAACGGCGATAGCAATTACAATGAGAATAACCGCTTTACGTATGCCTCCCCAAAACATAATCTCACTATTTAATTTTTTCTTTTTAATCCCTACTAATACCCCTGTGACATAATCAATGACCATAAAGGCTACTAGAAATTTTAATGCCTGATCCCAACCGCCTAACCAGTAGGTAACAAACGTCCCAAACAGAGAAACAATAGAATTAAAGGAAAATTCTTTCATGTTCAGCCTCCTTTATAATTAAAATGGAATATTCGTTTAAGTTAAATGGATTTGATTTGTTTTATATTGAAGTAGGCTCTTTCTTTTCAGGTCAAAAAGAGACGCAATTACATGCGTCCCTATAGTCCTTCCATATGCCAAACGATTACACTTTACAAACGATATAATCAACGGCCACAACACCTGTACCGGCTTTATCTCTTTGAGTAAAAGCAACGTTCATTGTCGCATTCGACTGATCTATTTTCGTTACGGTAACAACGGGATTAACTTTAAATCCTTCTGGAGCATAAATATTCCGCACGTAAACCGCAATAGTATCTCGAGCACTTTTTCGACTAATATAGACCGTTCCTTCCCAACTGGCTACTTTATAGCCGTTATCGTACCAACTGGAGTCAATCACAATACGAGCGATAATTTTCCCATAATCCCAAGTAGGAGGAAGTTTAAAGGTCAATGAATGTTTTTCTTGATGGCCAAAATTTTGATAATCGCAAATTTTCAATTGTCGGTCATTGTACAATAACAAATCGCCTTCTTCTGATAAGTCTCCCTTCATCGAAAAGCTCGAGGAGATTTGAATATTGTCATCGTCTAGTTCAGGTAAAATAATGTTTCCTTTATTTAAACCACTCGTCTGAACATTTGTAGCGGAAATGTTGACCGGATTGATCATTCCAAAAGCATAAGCGTTTTTGTTTTGTCCTTCATGAAACATATTTAAATTTGTAATACTTAAAGAAGTATCCCCTACATCAACCCATGAACTTTTATCGATACGAATGAACGATGAGCCATCATTCGAATAGGTGCCATCAATGTTAACATTACTTAGTATGACATTACGTTGTAGACGACCTAAGTTAATACCGACCTCTCTAAATTGTTCAATGTAAATATTATCAATCGTTGTATTAAAGCCATTTTCTATATTAAGGGACCATGTTTGAATACCATAAGTATGAACCCCATTAATATGCCAACCAGCAGCACTTCCAATGTCGATTGCTGCCCAAGCATCTGTAGCTACAATAATGTTATTTAATACCCCATCGGTAATTTTGTTATTATCGGCTTCTCCTAAGAAAATCGCCGTATCGCCGGAGCTTCGAACGATGATATTTAGAAATTTGTTTTCGATTAGCGTACCAGTAGCTAATATCGTCCCATCTTCATGTTTATGGGACATATAGATCGCACGTCCACCGATGTTTATAAATTCTAAATTTTGATAGATTGACCAATATGAGATGCAATATAATCCGTGATTGTTCGGATTTTCTACATTACCTTCAAAAATAAGATTTTCTAAAAGTCCTCTAGCAGTAATTCCAGACGTTTTATCTCGTAACACACGATGCATGAGAATCGGTTTATCAGCTGTCGTTAAGCTTAACGTAGCACCATTCCCATTAATACGAGCCCAATTATAATAGAGTGTATCGTGTAGAATATATTTTCGAGGAGATAAAGTTACGTTTTGTTCATTTGCTTCCGCATAGTCAATCGCTCGTTGTAAAAACCCTTCATCACCTACTTCTCCCGGCAGCTTAGGAAAATTCTCGGGAATAACTCCTAAGCCTAAATTAATCACTGCCTCCCGTTGATCTAAAACTTCAAAGTTTTCGTTAAGCTCATTCATAGTCACTCCGCTGTTTTGATTGAAAAGATGTAACTTTAAATTTTTTGATTTATCACCACTCATTTCGCTTCCTCCTTATACGAATCATTCGTACTCTTTATATTGCTATATGTGCTCGGAACAACATTTACTGTATAGTTGTTAGTCAATATTTCTATTAGTTTCGTGATTGACAACATAATAGAAAGTAAATCTATATCATCTATATACAGATTCTCCTGTCAAAGGGAAGTTTTACTATTGTTTGTACATATCCTATTCTAGTTCCTTCCAATAAGCTAAGTTGGAAGCCTAAGATGGCATAATAAAAAAACACTCCTAACCCAAGGGATTTCCTTGAAATTAGAAGTGTTTTCTCTTCTCTTCTCTTCATAAAAGTAACAATAAGCCACGAATGTTTAGCTAGCCACTAATTCAATACGAATTTTATCGGCAATCATGGCAATGAATTCTGAGTTAGTTGGTTTTGATTTTAAATGGTGGACAGTATAACTGTTGATATATCAAGGTTTTAAAAACAATGAAATAACTAAATTCTACGTTATTTATAGGTTTATATCTTAAGTATTCATTGCTTAATTAATTTTGATACTTAATTCAATTATAGAGTGTATGTTAATAATTGCAAATAAAAAGAAGGCATTTTGCCTTTTAATTATTAGAACTAATCTACATAGTACAACAACATTAGAGTTGTTGATGCTGAAGCCATAAACTGTATCCTGTTAAGTCCAACCTTATAAACGTTAATTGAATTATTAAGGGATTAAGAATCATAAAAGTAGATTGTAAATCCCATGTCTTTATGATTGTATATATCGTTGATTCAACTGTATCCTAACGTTAGTCAATTTGCAACTGTCGACATACAATGATTTATAATAATTAACTCAAATACAGCTTGTAATCAGACTATACAATTGTATAATTACTACCACAACCTTACTCATAAATCTTATAGTAAATTTCTCTTAAGACTTTATCCACTACTTTAATACATTCTTTTATGTAGTTATCCTCAACAACTATTTGTCTCATATTATCTAAACTTAACAAACTCGACTCTTTAATTATATCATATGCCTTTTTATGAATAACATTTTCTTCAATTTTATCCGCTTTAAAATTAAGGTCAATTTCAATTTTCCCATTACTATGCATATGGGAACTATAATAACCTTTACTTGTTGTTAGGGTGGAATGTCAACACAAAACTGGACAACCTTTATAAGGACCTATTCTTGAATTCCACAGGCGTTAAATAGCCTAGTGTTCCGTGAATTCGAATGTTATTGAACCAATGAACATAATCATTAA
>NZ_RHLQ01000051.1 GCF_003711845.1 Lysinibacillus halotolerans | reverse complement strand
TTTGGTTTGACGGCCATTTTCATTATATCGAGAGGAGTTTTTAATTCCATCTCCATTACCACTCTAAAAGTATATTTTCACACGTGCAGAGCACGTGGTTTTAAAAGAATTAATAAAAAACGTTTCTTACATAATGTAAGAAACGTTACTTTTACTGCTTTCTCAGTAGCAGTATGATACCGGTGGTCGGGATCGAAATAGGTCTTCAACTCTTGATAACACTGGGTTTATAAAAGCAATGTGTAAAATTTGTGTAAAACTAGTAAATTACGACATTCAAGTCGGTAAACACTAAAATATAATGAGGTTCACTATAACGATTTAAAGGTAACTGAAATTTTTTATTAGAAATTATTCCAGAAAAACAAAGGGATAGATTCAAATTCTCACGACCTATTAATCTATCATAAATATGGTAATGATGATATATATTATGCTTCCAGTTGTGGAAGATAAAATTGGATTAAGCATCGTATATTTAATATTGTGAAATGAATTACTTATATAAAATTATTGCATACTTTGTAATCTCCATGCCCTTACTGCATCTTCAATTACATTTTCTTTCTCTGTTTTCATCCATTCATCCCAAAAATCAATAGTTCCACTATCTGGTTTATTTACTGGTTCAGAGATTCTTATCCTGCTCGGAAGTAAACTTGCGTCTCCTACAATTAGCGCTTCTCCTTGATCAAGTATTGGTAGAATATTAGTTATTCCCCCTAAATTGTCCGGTAGTAGCTTTTTAATTACATTTTGATCTTCAGCATTTGATAATCGCATTGCAATAAAGTTGTTACATTGACTTAAAATTGTTTTATTTACTTCTGAAGGTCGTTGGCTAATAATAACTAATCCAACACCATATTTCCTACCTTCTTTGGCAATTCTCTCAAAACTTTTTTGTGCAGCCTCAACGTTGCTGGTGGAAGCAGTGTTTTCTGGAACATAGAGATGAGCCTCATCACAAAGTAATGCAATTGGATGTCGATTTTCTTTTTCTGTCCATTGCTGAATAGAAAAAACCAGACTGGCAATTCTACCAATTACTAACGGGAGTACATCAGACGGAACTTCTGAAAAGTCTATAATTTTTACTCCACCTTGCTTATTGATTTGATGATCCCTTCCAGATAAAAGAGCTTTTGATAGTTGATTCATCCAACTCCATTCTTGGACATATTTAGGGGGATTCATCATAAACCCCAGTCTCTTATCACTCATTTTATTTTCTAATCTTGCAATAAAACGGCTTAGTTTCCCATAAAACTGTCCTTGCTTTTGAGTATTTGGTTTTGCTCCAGGAACCATTTGGGTATCTAATTCTTTGAGTGTTTTTAGCACACTATTTAAACAGTATGGTATAGGACTATCAACAGTAAAATGATTCAGTATTTCTGTTTCTCCAATTTCCTCCAAGTACTTTCTTTTTGCATCATTTACAGTTCTAGACATTAACATAGACTGGTTTGGAGCATTTTGATCACTCCGATCAACTAACATATTCACCATATCTTCATAGCCCAATAACCAATATGGGAAGAAAAGTATCCCGTCTTTCAAACTCTTTTCACTATCAATTTCGCTTGGACCAGCTATTTTAAAATGTTTTATTCCTTCTTCTCTTAAAGTATGGTATTCACCATGCAAATCAAATAGTATTGCGTTACAATGATTTAGAGACGCCACTTGTTCTAGAAGTTTGGCCGTAGTCCATGACTTTCCAGAACCAGTGCTTCCTACAATTACTGCATGACGTTGAAAAAATTTATTTGCATCTAAATATGCAGTCGCCTCTTCATCTAAAGTGTAATTACCTAGGCTCAGCGCATTAACTTCACTTCCAGAATGAAATGAAAGGGCATTCATAAAGTTTGTTAAAATATTTCCATCAATAGGAAAGCAATCTGCATCAATCTCTGGAACAGTTTCTAAAGTACGTCTAAAGACATTGGATTTGTCTATATATCTATTAAAAAAAGTCCCTATTAATGTTACTTTTACAGTATTATCGGAATTTACTTCATAAGGTTCAGAAATATCTTCTTCCTCCACAACTTCGTTCATTATAGATTTTCGAATAATTTTTTGAACCATGCCAATAAGATGCTGACCAGCCCTACTACTCCTAAGAGCTACAAGACGATTAACCTGCATACTACGTAATCTTTCAATATTTTCAACCTTTATTACAACACTAGCAGTATCAACAGCAATCACTTTACCTAAAGAATCATCCTCCATATAATTAAATATACTCATTTTATCCTCTCCTATGTAAATGTTTTTATGAATTCTTTTAATTCCCAGATCGATAAATTAATCTCTAAATCATCTCTATTAGGAAATACTAGATTAGAACCCTCCCCACATTCTTCAATACCAAGTATTTTTGAATTCTCGTTTGTTTTTATAAACTCTCTTGCCTTTGGTGTTAATTCTTTTGAAATTATAATAATTGGTGTTTGGGAATTCCTCATTTTCTGCATTAACTTTGGCTGAATGTGATCGTCATTAAATCCGAAACCTATAATTAATAATGATTTTGCTTCTAGAAAGACCGTATCCACCCTTGTAATTAATGTTCTAAAAGGATCATCATGAGTATGTTGATATTTGTTTTTACCAGGGGTTACCATTACAGGAAATAGGTTTTCTGTATTTTGAAAGCTATCTGGCAATGCTAATATCTCGTTTATTGAGGTAGTGTACCAATCAAGAGAACCATGAACTTTTAAAATCTCAATCTTATTTAATACTTTTTCCTTATTAAATTTTCCATCAAATCTTTGTATGTACTTTCCTAAAAATCCAGAGTAGTAATTAAAACCTGCATAATCAACTGCATATTCTACTAAGCGATCATAATTTGTAGTTACAATCTTGATTTGAGGATTAGCCGTCTCACTAAGATGCGTTATTAATAAACTTAAAGGCATATCTACCTCACCTAAAACCAATTTCTCTCTAATCTCAATATCCTTTGGTAAGATTAATTCCTTAGTTTTTAAAACAACTTCTTTTTCCAAACGTTTGGAAATATCCACTTTGTGTAATGCTGTTTCTAGGTCTAAACCATTATTTAGATATTGCTTAAATTTCTCCCACAATTCTTTTTCATCTTCAGTAGCAATTATTTCCTTCGTAAGATAGTTTGCTAATTGCCCCATACCCGCTATGCCATATGCTGCCGAAGCACCACTTCCGATTACGATTACAGGAATTTTAGATATGGAATCTTGTATAAATTTCAGTACATCTTTAGGTATTTCATTATTATTTGACATAAAAATCACCTTATTTTAACTGTTCTCTAAAGAAGTTCGTTAATAACGCTCTTTTGGTTTGAATGGATAAAATATTCTAGTAACTTTTGTGGTAGTTAAAGCGAAACATTCTTCTCAATGCCTTCTATAAAGTTTCATTTAAAATGCTTATAACTTGCTTTTTTACTGACCACAATTTCGGGTTCTAACATCAGATGTTCCTATTGTAATCATATATCTCTATAAAAAAATACAAGTATAAAAAATCTATTTAATTATGAAATATACATCTTCCTCAATACCGTATTCTTTTGCCAATAATTGTATATAACTATATATATCTTTTGCACTAAAATGTGTTTCTAAATATATATCGGTAGTAATATTTATTGGTTTTCTAAAGTTTTCCTGATTTGTAGAAATTATTTTTTTATAATTATTATTCTGTAATAGTGAATAAAATAGTTCTCTATCGAAATCTAATAGTTGTAAACACATTTCTGTAAGCATTTCTTTCCAGGTGGTTACTACTATTTCTTCATCATCAAAAATGAGCTTGTCTGGCTTATAGCCTGTGACATTTAAGTTTTCAGATATTGAATATTCAATACTTGATTGAAGTACATTACCTTCTGTATCTTTATAATTATCTACTGGCATGGGCCAAATCTCATTAGCTATCTCAAATAATTTGTTTGCTCGATTTATAATACTTTCTTTATTCCAATTATCGTATTGATTTATATCCCTTGTAATTTTAATATTAGAATTAGCATAAAAATCTTTCTTTTCCCCAAAACTTTTATTAGACATTTCCGAGTTGTATTTTGTTAATGTAAGATTTCCTATAGTATCTCTGTACACCTTATGTACTTCTTCTGCATCCCTTCCTAAATCAATGTTCCATTTTGGTGTTATCACTTTAGGCATTATATGTTCTATAGTCAAATCAATGTTTTCAACAACTTCTTTATGAAAGTGCTTTTCTATACTATATAAAGTGTATGTAGCTATATCTTTTCTACTGCGATAAATCTCAAATTCTACGAAGTGACGCTTAAACTCTTCATTCCTCGGAAAAATTGCACTTCCGTCTTTACTCATTAAATAATCAATAACAGAATCAATATGCGATTTCCCTGCGTTTTTATTAGCAGCAACATTTTTTGCCATTGAAGCGAATACTTTATTTAGAGCATTAGTTGGTTTTGCACATATGGCTCTTCTGTATAAGTAAGAGTTAATAAGTTCAATTGTTTGTATCAATTCAAATTCATCAATGACTTGTTTATGAAAAAAGTCATCAAATAATTCTAACAAATAAGGATAGACGACAGTAGATTTCAATTGTTGTAAACTCCATAGCCGCTCATTAATAGATTCTATATCAGAATTTAAATTAATAAACCAATGATAATATTTCGCATACTTAACTAACTCTCTTAAGATGTCCTCACTAGAGTAATGATTTTTATAATAAAACTTTTTGAACTCTGAGTAAACTTTTTGTTTATTCACCGTTGTTCCACTTTTCATTGACAAGAAGCCCCGTATAAATTCTGATATCCTTGCATTCGAAAGAAACTTTTCGATTGTTATCCAATATTTTTTATATAATTTAGATTGATCATCATAATCTAAACTCATTAGAACAAAGTTTCTAATTAAATCTGCTTCCGTTAGAGAAAGACCTGTAGAATTTAAACTTTCGAAAATTATCTGTGGATTTTCCTTTGGCGAATTTTTATCTAAAGAAATATATACAATCTCAACTAAAGAAAGTGCGTCAAATATTGAATTTGGGTCATATTTCGAGTTATTGATAAGTGTTTTAAATAATTCATAATTAGTAAATACTTTAGATTCCTTAGCATTAGGAACTGATTCAATTAAATCTGAGTAGGCTTTTCTGTCATCCTCAACAGGTTTTAATTTTAATTTATATTGATCATCAACGAATTTATTAATAATATATGTATCAAAAATCTCTTCTTTACGGCCTTTTTCTGCAGGATTATTTGCATCCAACAAATCATATATAGCTTTTAAAAGCAAAAATGTTGTTGTTATTCTTTGTTGGCCATCAATAATAATCCTTTCCATTATTAGACCAGGTTTCTCATTAGATACAAAAACGATAGTACCTAAAAAATGTCCACCTCCAGAGTTTTCTTCTAAAATAGCTTCTACATCTCTAAAATATTGTTTAACTTGATCCTTGGTCCATTCATAATTTCTCTGATAAACTGGTATATTAAACGTACTTTTATGTTCACCTAACAGTTTTAATAGTTTAATTGGTCCTGCTTCCAAGACATATTCCCTCCTTTAGATAAATCTATCATACTTATATAAAGCTGGGGAAAAGCAAAACAGATACTATCTTATACGCTTTTCCCCCTACTCAAATTATTGGATTGTTTGTAATGCCAATTTAAGATAAATCCCTGCTTACTCAAACTCTCTTCCCTTAGGAATTTATTCTGGGACTTACAAACTTTTTGTATCATGCATTCAACGGCCAATCTCTATACTGCTCCTCAGCCTGCTCCATGACAGCGTTTGTAATAAACTCAAGCTGCTTTCCTGTTATTTTCTCTCGTAACAATACTCTCTTAACTGCTAATTTGACCTTTGCATAAATATCACGACGATGTTCACTCGTCCAATCCACCGAAAGCTGTTTTTTAACTTCTATTACAATTTTGTGTATCAAATCGGCAATAAACTGATTATCAAACGCTTCTAATTCCAATGAAGTTATCACTTTATAAAACTCAATTTCTTCATCAGATAAGCCCAATTCTTGTCTTTGCTTTGCCTCTTCGTCAACTTCCTTTTTCATTTGTACCATCATTCTAACTACATCAGCAGCTTGAATGATTCTATTATGGTAGTCTTTTAACGTTTTCTGAAGAAGCTCATTCATGTCCCGCTCTTTTGGGCTTCCTTTTTTATAATTCAGCTGGATATGATCCTCTAGCAATTTTTGCAAGAGTTTTAAGCGTAAATCCTCATGCTCTTTCTTTTCAGTATCTTTTAGAAAGTTTTCATCTAAAATGCTTATATCAGGCTTTTCAATTCCTGCTACTTTAAATAAATCAACAGGTTCTTTCGTTAATAGATGATCGTCTACTAATTTCGTTAAACGTTCTTCAAGTGTTTGATTATTCTCTGGACGAAAAGGAGGTGGTGCTATATGTTTTCTAAGTTGAATTCTCACCATCTGCATTAGCGTTATTGCATTTGCATACTTAAGTACTTCATCTCTGTGCTTTACAAGTGTATAAGCTTTTTCTGCCTTTACACATTCCTCAATAAATTCCTCAGGCTCTGTATTTAGCTGATCATTTACAATGTCTGCAATCAAATCTTCCCTTGTTACTTTATCTAAAGACCGCCAGTTAAAAATATCATATTGTTTCGGTATAAAGCTTTTTGCTCTCTCAAAGTTACGATAAAAAATTTCTAAAGCTTGTCCTATATCTGCATCGGATGTTTTTGTTGCATTATTGCCAGTATACTTCTGTGTTGCCTCTTTTAAATTTGTTGATATGCCAATAAAGTCAACTATCAGACCGCCCTCTTTTCCAGGAAACACTCGGTTTACCCTTGCAATCGCCTGTATCAGATTATGACCATGCATTGGTTTGTCCACATATAGGAATGATAAATTAGGTGAGTCAAATCCAGTTAGCCACATACTAACAACAATAACCAATTTTAATGGATCATCTGGATTTCGAAGTCGTGCTTTAACTTCCTCTTGTTCCTCTTTGGTTTTAATATGGGCGTATTTACTTCCTTCATTTTTCTCCCGCCACTCTTTTGGATCTTTTGATACTTCTCCAGTCATGATTACTTCTACTTCTGGACAATCAGGAATTTTACGCATTTGATCATATAAACGAACAGCTATTTTACGACTCATACAAACAACCATTCCTTTTTGAAATGGGTTTGCAGCTGCATTAAAATGAGAAATAATAGAATGAGCTAACGTTTTCAGTCTCTTTGGTGTACCGACTACTTTTTCTAATGCTGCCCATTTTAATTTATATGCTTCTGTTTCCTCTTCAAGTGAACCAATATCTTGCATTAATTGTTTATACTCTTCATTGATATCTCCACCAGTTAAATCTAAAGGAATTAATCTACTTTCATAATAAAGTGGTAATACTGCTTTATCCTCAACAGCTTGAGCCATGTCATATCGATGGATAATGTGTCCAAAAATTTCTTGTGTATTGTTTCCTAATAATTGTACAGGTGTACCAGTAAAACCAATGAATGAAGCATTAGGAAGGGCATAACGCATCTGAGCAGCAAATCCTCCATCAAATCCACTTTGAGTACGATGAGCTTCATCGGAGATAACGATTACATTCCTTCTTTCAGATAAAACTGGATGGTGCTCTTCCCCGCCCTTTAAACGAAACTTCTCAATGGTGGAAAATACAATTTTACCTGCTTCTCCTTTTAATAGATCTCTTAACTCATCAGAGCTTGCGGCATGTTCAATATGACCAATCATGGAGCGACCTTCCATAAAAGTGTCATGCAACTGCTGATCCAAGTCGGTTCTGTCAACTTGAACAACAATAGTTGGATTCTCTAACTCTGGATGCTTTGATAGAATATTTGAGAAAAATAACATACTTAATGATTTTCCAGAACCCGTGGTATGATACATAACTCCGATACGACGATCACCATCTGGTCGTGTTGCTCGTATTGCCTCATTTACTGCAAATGTAACACCAAAATACTGGTGATACTTTGCACCGATCTTAACATGATTACTACCACCTTTATCGAGAAAGACGATAAAATTACGGACATAATTTAATAAACGTTCTTTCGGAAACAAACCATTTATAAGTGTCCGCATTGTATTAGCTTTATTATTATCAACTGTTTCACCATCCATTGACTTCCACGATGCAAAGAAGTCATAGGGAGCTGAAGGCATACCATGTTTCGTTTCAGTGTTATCTGAAACAACTACAAATGCATTATATTCAAAAAGTTGAGCTATATCCGACGTATAATTACGAATTTGTGTATAGGCATCAAATACACTTGCATTTGGGTTATTTGGACCTTTTAATTCAAAAACAACCAGTGGCAGACCGTTTACATAAATAACAATGTCAGGTCTCCGTGACATTCTACCCTCAATCGATAACTGGTTGACTACAAGAAAATCATTATTTTTAGGCTCTTCCCAATCAATAGGATAGACATGAACAAACTTTTCTTCATTATCTATCTCATATTTAAAATCGATCCCTTTAACCGTTAATTGATGAAACTCAAAGTTCCGATTTTGCCAACCTACCCCTTCTGGTAAAAGGAAAAGTGACACCAAACGTTTAATATCCAATTCTGGAATAAATGGATACTTCTTCTTTAAAAAACTCTCCAAGCGGTTTGGAAGAACAACTTCTTGTAGTCGTTCTCTCTCACCACGTTGGAAAAGATCTTGAGCATGAAGATATTCATACCCTAATCGTTTTAGCCGTTCTATCGTCGTTTCTTCAAATTCAGATTCACCTAGAGGTCTAGTCATGATGTTTTCACCTCCGTTAGTAGATCATTTTATAGTACTTCCTCAACATGCTTTTTTGCTTTTGTTACATCGATTTCCCCAGATAAGAGACGAGGAAGAAGATAGTCTCTAATATTTTTCAAGTTAATATTCTCCCAAATATTTTTTTCGATCTTTTCGAATATGTTATCAACCTTTTTATGGAATGCAACCATTATTTCTTTTGGCGGGATGACTACAAAATAGTTAGTCATCAACTTAGCATTGGCTCCTTTTCTTGCTGACCCCGTCCCAGCTCTCTCAATATATAACTGATACTCTTTAGATGTAGTCAATAGGTATAAAAAATGAGGACTTAAATAATCGGTTTTTGGTGTCAGTCGAACCAGGAATGATGCATAGACAGCTTCAATATTTGAGTTGATATAGCCTACAGCTCCTGTTGAATTACCTGTACGAGCAATTACTATATCACCTTTATTTAATTTATATTTTTCATAATTCTTTTCCTCAATAGGGCAATAAGGTACTTTATCCCATGATATAAAACGATCTTGTATATCTGTTATTCTCAGAAAATGAGGACCGATTTTCTTTTCAGTTGCTGACTCAGTATATCCGTATTGAGTATTAACAAGTTCAGCTAATTTTTTAATCTTCCATCCTTTTGGTATCATTCCTAACTCTGACTCAACAAATTCTTCACCTTGAAAAGGGCCGTAGTCAACAAACCAATGCTTATAGAGAGTCATAGATATTTCACCAAGGGTTTGGTTTAACTTCAGATTTAGTTTAATTTTACTATCATATGTACTTAAAATATCAGCTAACTTATTTTGAATTTCAAGTGAAGGAATTTTTACTTCAAAATCTTCAATTATCCCTTTTGTTAAAGCCTTTCTTGTACCACCATGTACATAATTTAATAGCATTTCTTTATTTCGTGTGTCATTCAAATAGTACATGAGATAATGAGGATTTGTATTCTCGTCTACCCGAATAATAGCAACATGCTGATTCACTCTTGCAGGAAGAATTTCTTTTGGAACAATGCAACATCTTCCAACCGAGTCTCCAGTGATATTCAGTAAAATATCATTTTCTTGTAAAGCAACATTTTTTAACTTTTTTGCTTGCTCCTCATCTATAAATACAAGACCATCCTTTTTGAATTCGTAGTCATAGATGTTTTGGCTCCGAATTAAAGCATATGGGCCTTCTTCCATATAAACCTTTTGTCCTCCACGTGGTGTGGATCCACTACCTACTTTTATCGCAATATCCTTAATCCTCTTTACTTCCCATCTAATCACACCAATTCCTCCAAGTCTTTTCTAATCTTCTCTTGAAGGCGATTTGATTCTTCAAATTGCTCAATAAGTCGTTGAGTTAATTGTGTCATTTTTTCCTCATATGGTACATCGTCTTCTTCTGACTCTTCAGTTCCAACATATATTCCTGGGGTAAGTTTACAATCATTCTTTTTAACTTCATCAATTGTCGATACTTTGCAAAATCCTGCAACATCTTCATACTCTTCGGAAGTACCCTCATTTTTGAAGTTATGATAAACAGCAGCTATTTTATCTACTTCTTCTTTCGATAAAGCTTTTTGTTTACGGCTAACTAAAGTTCCCATTTTACGAGCATCAATAAACAAAATTTCGTTTTTACGCTCACGGAAGCCTTCTTTTCCATCTCGATTCTTACTTAAGAAGAACAAGCAGCATGGAATACCTGTAGTAAAGAAAAGTTTTTCTGGTAATTGCACAACACAATCAACATAGCCCTCATCCACTAAACGTTCACGAACTTCTTTTTCCTCTCTAAGATTTGTTGTCATCGCACCATTAGCCATTACAAAACCTGCTGTTCCTTTATTGCTTAAATGGTATAGAAAATGCTGCATCCACATATAGTTAGCGTTACTATTTGTTACCGGACCAATTAATCGAGGATCTTCCTTAGAAATGCGTTCGGCTCCCCAATCTTTTTGATTAAATGGAGGATTAGCGATAACATAATCGGCTTCTAAATCTGGAAATTGGTCATTAAGTAATGAGTCACCTAATCGAATGTCTGCATTTATCCCATGAAGAAGGACATTCATTTTTCCAAGTCGAACGGTTGTTGTCACATTCTCTTGACCGTAAAAAGAAAGCTCTCTTTTTCTTGGTGTATAATCTTCACTTTGAATAAACATCCCACCACTACCGCATGCAGGGTCAAAGACTTTTCCACTAATAGGCTCAAGCATGGCCACTAATAATTGAACAATACTAGATGGAGTAAAAAACTCTCCACCTCTATTACCTTCTGATGAAGCAAATGAGCTAATAAAATATTCATATGTTCTACCTAATATATCAACACTTCTTTCATCCTTAGCACTAAAAACGTCTCTAGAAAATATTTCAATTAAACCTGAAACATTTTCTGCTGGTAAATTTGAGCTTTGATATATACGTGGTAGCATTCCTTCTAATTCGGGATTCTCTTCTTCCAATCGCTTCATTGCTATATCTAATATTTCTTTAATATTTGCCTGTTTAGCATTTTTTACAATATAAGACCAACGTGATTCTTCTGGAACAAAATATACATTTTCAGCACGATATAAGTCTCGATCTTCACTTATAATTTCATACATTTCCTGGTCTGGTGCGTACCAATCGCTACTTGGATCCTTTGTCATCGTTTCAATTTCTAATTGCCGTTGCTCAAACTTATTGGAAAGGTATCTTAAAAAAATAAGTGGAAGAACATGATGTTTATAGTCTGAAGGAGCTATACTTCCTCTCATCTTGTTTGCTGCATCAAATAAATCTTTCTGAAAATCTATATCTGCTTTAACTGTCATGTTTTCTCCTCCGATATTTGTTACATTTATACTATATTTTACCATAAGAATAGGGACACTGACTCTTAACAGGATTATATTAACTAACTTCGATGTAGAACTAGCAAAGATTTATTCTGTAAAATCCATAGGACTTACATATTTTAATATCAATGCTGCTTTTAATAGTTGAAATAATTTTAAAACGTCTTCTTGAGTAATGGAATCGTAATCATGGAATCCATGTGTAATTGAGTTTCGATTTAGTTCTTTGTTAAGTTGTTCTGGAATTGAAACAAATGTCTTTTCGTACATTCTTAATACAGACTGTGCAAACACTTTAATGAAGCCTTCTTGGCCATTTTCTTCATTTGTCAGCTTTTGAATTTTATAATATAGCCATTTCTGTTTAGGTTTCAGATTAACTGCAATTTCTTCTTCAGTAATATTTCCTTCATACCATGAAGCTACTATATGTTCGAATGTAGAAAACAATGGAAACGTACACAACTTATAATATCCTGCTTTATATGCTCCATAGGTTTCTTTAATCAGTGACACATGTAATTCATATATTGGATCACTTGTAATTTCCAGAACATATTCATCTAGTTTTGAATCAATGTAATCTGCATAATTACTTACTTCTTCATTTTCGAGAGCATCTAAAAGGTCAACATCTATACACCATAAGTTATCTTCTTGTTCCTTTAAGAAAGCATCTATTTCTTTAAGTCTTTCTGCCGCAGCTTTACTTAAGGCATCCCAATCTATTCCCTTTAAAGGTGCTGTTAATTGATTAATGGCTTCTGTTATTTGTGTAAATGGTCTTAGAGCCTCGCTAATTTGTTTTTGCATTTCAGTAATAGGTTCAATTAGTTTTCTTCTTAAATCTATAACTGGTTGTACACTTGAAAGAAATTGCTTTTGAATTTCATTAATCCGCTCTTTAAATTCTTCGCCTATGTATGGAAGTTGATAATCTTTTGGTCTAAGAGAATCAGTGTTATAGAAATTATTACCATTTTCCTCCGTCTCTTTATTATCTACATAATTCTCTTTGTCGCTCACTTAGTTCATCCCCCTTTTTAATGATATTTTAAATCTTTCACTAGGTTTCATAAAAAATATTCCCCTATTAGGCATTAAAATTTTATAAAATTTTCTAGCCCAACCTAGTATTAATTTTACCCTATGTAACGAGAATTCGAGCCCCGAGTATATCATTTTATACCGCCTCATTTATCAGCACCCCTTCGGGTAAAATATTTACTCCTTCGATGTTTATTATCCGCAATTATTAGCATAGATGAAGAAATTTACTAGCGTTTCCGTAGCCTTTCCTCTCATACCTCTCTCTAATTTTTATTTTTTCATCTTATAAATATTGCAAACTATTTATTTTTACTATTTTACAAGGAAGTGATTAATTTCTAATACTTTTTTTCAGATGATTTTCAGTTAAAAATTCAGAAAGGAATGATGTAAATGCATTATTGTCATTTATGCGGAGAAAGAATTGAAAACAAAGAGGGGTATATCGGCACAAAGGAGGAAAAATTAATTCATTCGTGCTTCAATTGCTATATTGGCACCTTGGAGCCAATCAAATTTGATTATGAAAAAGTACGATATCCATTGGTTGGAATACGTGATATTCAACTTCACGATTCTATTGTCTTTTATAATGTAGCTGGAAAAGAATTAGCCAGGATATTCCTAAAAACATACAATGAAGGAATGATTGACTTTATAAAATCAGAATTGCAAAGAGATGTCGGCCTCAGAGAAGATGATTTAATCATCATCATTGAACCATACGATGTTAAATTAAAAGTATAATCTGAACATGTAGTCTATGATTTGCTTATAGAAAGTGGGCAATAATTGCCCACTTTATTTTATTGCATTAGTATGTGGACACCAGTTCAACTCTCTTTCTTTGTTCTTGATAAATGTCCAACTGTTTCCCGAAAGCATATCAACGATTATTAAATATTGTTTGATACTTAATGCTCCCTTTTCATTAAACTGTTCAATTACATTTGGTATAAATTGAAGCTTAAACTCATTCTTAGTCCTACTTAAATCTTTTTCTTTAAGCTTTTCAATGGCCCAATAACATAATTCTTTCCACCTTTTTAATCGATCTTCCTCATATTTCTCACCCAATAATTCTTTACAACATTTCCTGCACAAATTAAAGTTGTCACGAATATATAAATCCCTTCGAAATTTTATATATCCTGCACAGACTTCACAACGTAAATCTACAATATTGTCAATTTCATGAATGTTATTATCATTTTTATAACAATGATTATATATGTCAAGACAACTTCTACATGTTACATCTTCAATTTTGCCGTTAAAATCTAAAATATAGTTCTTACTTGTTCCAAAGTCCTTTTCACATAAAGTAATAAAATTGTGGATAGAAATATGATTCAATAATTTTGGTTCTTTTATTTTGCCTTTAACAATTACTAGTTTACCAGATTCCCTTATTTCTCTAGCAATTTGTTTAGAGGATTTTATGCTTCCACGTAATCTCTCTCTTAATTCTTCTAACTGTCTCCATCTCGACCAATATTCCTTTTCACTAATTAGATCTTTTTCCATTTTTAGTTCATTTGATAACTGTTTGTATTGAGAAAATAACTTTTGATCATATTTTACAGTAACAATATTCACAACGAATTTCTCCTTTATTTTTATCATTTTTTTACTGGACTATATACGCTGATATTCAGTCATAAATTCATTAAACGGGTTCGATAAAAAATCTAATTCAAATGCATCAGGTAAAAGAATTGGATTTATTCCAATTCTTCTCAGCTTCCTCTCATGCCTTTTGAATAGCTGGAGATTCTGTTTATAATCACTGGGGACAATACAACTATTATTATCTATAGCTTCGATAGTTTGCTCATAGGTTCCAGCACATTTTATTAATTTTAGTAGGCTAATTAATTTGGATTTCATACTATTAGTTAAGTTGCAAGAGGATATAATATTTTCAGCTAAGCAAAATTTGTAGTAATTCTCCATACCAATATTTTTGTTATATGCATTACGAATAATATCGAATGCAATATCTGGGTCAAATAAATCAAACATTGCTGAAGCCTCATATTTCTTTCTTATATGTCTAAGTGCTCTTGTGGTACGGTATTGGACTTCTATACGATAGATACCTCGACTAGACTCTATTAGCGTATCAGAGACATTCTGTTTCTTCATATAGTCATATTTGTCGTAAAAATTAAACCTTACACTTTTAGACTGCCTATACATACTTCCAGATTTATTTATTTTGTCTTCATAGTGATGTGGTATTTTAGCTTTATTTGCTAGTGAGACGTAGACATCTGTATATGTTGAATGAATTTGCATAGCATAATCAACTCGTGATAAATTCCAACCACCACTTAATTCCGGAAGTGCCTCATGTATCGATAATATAGTTTCATTCAGTGCATCAGTAAGCTTTCGCACATTATGTTGAGAACAATCGAACAACGCTACAGTTAACATTCCTCTCAATAGTACTTCAGGTTCTATCTCTAAAGTAATATAATAAATACCTTTACCTGAATCACTAATATTAAGTCTTCGTATTCCTGGAATTTCTATAGGATTTGAAATGCAGTAATATCTATTGCTGGATAATTTGGTTATCAAATCATTCCCAAATGCTTTCTCTAATGCTTTAATCATAAAAAAGTTTGTCTTTAACTTTAATTCAAATGTATGAAGCATCTCAAAACTCTCCCCCATTTTGGTCGTGCATGTCCTGTATATTTTAAAAACTATTACTCAATTGCAGTTGCTATATTCATAAAAACTTTGCGTTTATTTTAAATTTGGTATTAATGATGTCTCTACCATTTCAATACCTTTTTGAAAGCTTTCAATATCCAACTCATTATGGTCCAGTTTTTTAACAAGTATTTTTAAATCTGTTATTTTGTCATTGACTTCATGAAATGTACTTGTTTCTTCTAGGAAATATTGCAGTGGTTTATCAAAAATGTGTATGAGTTTCAACAATTGATCTACCTTTAATTGTGTTTGCCCTTGCTCCAAACGCCAGTAAGCATGGAGTTCAATCTGCAATCTATCAGCAACGTCCTGTAGAGTATAATTTTTTCCTCTCCTTGCAGCTCTTAACTTTTCATGATTAAATTTCAACATGATTTATCCCTCCATTTCCTAATTGAGATATTTTTCTAAAAGTACTATTACCTTCAAGAATGGCGTAATTCATAAAATACTTTCAATTTCTACCAATAAAAAGTCCAATCTATAACATTACTTCACTAATAGCATCTAATGCACATGCAAGTGGGTAAAGTAACTAGTAGAATCATATAAGCTACTAAATACAAGCATTGTATTTATAAGGATTTTTCAAGAATTTTTGAATCCTTATATTTCAATGTTTCTTCCGTTTTTACAAAAACAAATATTTTTCTTGAGTCCTACCTGGTTAATTGTACTTTTCCATTTAGTTTGTATTATTTTTTCTTCCAGTAATATATTTGCTCAATTAGCCTTCAGTTTCCATGTCCTTTTCTACTTTTTCCAATACCATTTCATAAGATCTACATATTATTTTTGCATCTCTAACAGGTAAACCTTGTTCTAACCTTCGTAACCGACTAGGATTTACCCTAGTTTGATTCGCTATAAATGTTCTTGTTAATCCTAATCTGCGTCTCCATTCATATAAATGATTCCCCTCCTCTTTCCATCTAAGTTTTTGCTCTTGTTTATACCTTTTCGCTTTTTCTTCTGGCGTTTCATTCTGCCTCGCTACTAACAAATCAACTAAGTTCATACAATTTTTCCTCCCTTTCGTTTTAAACGCAAAAAAAACGCTCAGTTCGCCAATTTATAAGACCATAAGATCTTATAATTCTTGACGCCTGAGCGTTTTATCTGAAAGTGATTTATAATATTTATTTATCTTTATCCTAAAATAGTTATCAAAAAGTGTCAATATTCATTTTTAAAAATGATCTATACTTTATTATCATTTCTTTCCGCTTTTAAAAGAGCTTCATATGATGCTACAGCAACTTCTACATGCCTTGATGATGGCTTTGATGTGAATAGAGTATATTGTATAAAACCACCAATCCAATAAAAAGGTGTAAGCATTCTTGATTGAATTAGAAATAATTCATATCCCAAACAAACACTGAGTACACCTAGGAGAAGTAAGTCTGCAATAAAAAAAGAAAAGATGTAGCACCAAAAGAAGAAAAAGACCACAATATTTGATCCACAGCGTCTATGTATTCTTGATTGCATAATTACATCTGATATCGCTAGACTGGATAATGTACTAAATGATGTATCTGTCATATGTTCAGCAGCATGATACTTACCTAGGTTTGTTATTTTACAAATTACTCCAAATGTAACCAATATAATTGTAAGTAGTAATAAAAAATGGCTTTGAATCAATTCAGCAATAATTGATAAGACGAGCATTGATGAACCTGATGCTATTACACTATTACGAGTCATTAATACAAGCAGAACCAAAAGTGGAAGAAATATAAATAGATAAAGTTTCCACATTACTATAATCGGATTTATCAATAAGAATAATCCACGTATTATAGGGATTTTGTTAATAACTCTATCTAACTTTGAAGTATCCTTTCTTTTAGTAATATTTATACTAAGCGTTCCATCTCTGTTCCTAATGGCTTTTGAAATATATTTCTCTGAATAAAATATCACACCATTAAACCTTGCTGCACCACCTTTAATAATTGACATAATTACCTCCAGCAAATACTTTTTTGATTTCAGCAATCAACTAATTTATCTGGTTAGTTGGTGCAAAAACGTTTATGGTCAATAATGAGATTGCATGTGCAAAAATATTAATACATTTTTCATACTCAAGATTAGTATCACCATAAAAATCATTCAATTTATTTAATAAGAGTTCCAACTTTCTAATTAGTTGATTATTCTGTGATTGAAAATCATAACTAGGCAATAGATCAGTAATATAGTTTTCATCTATTCTTTTACTATTTGGCAAATTGTTATTTTCAACTTTAATCATATAGTCAAGAAAACAGTTAATTACATTTAAATCCCAAAATTCTATATCTGGTTCTAGTTCAATTTCGGATAGTTCTATAAGTAAATCCATCACATAAGCTTGGTTTAAATAATAATTATATATGGAGTATAGGTTTTCATGTTCATGTGGATTTTTGTTAAGAACACCTGTTATCTCCTCAACTAATTCTCTTGTTTCATTTCTTAAACCTATAATTGAATTACAACAATTCATAAAAAACATTAATGTATAAAAGCGATTAGCTGTACAATCATAATGCTTGAATATATTATATATTCTTTTAACAGCACCAGCCCTAGAAGTACAATTTTCTACAATATCACAAATTGAAATGATATCTTTGTAGTGTATGTTTGTTTTGCATTTAACATTTTTTAATTCTTTAGCCCTCTCTATTGATTCTACGCTATATTTCTTATATTTGTTATTTCCTATCATAGGTTTAATTCCGATTCTCTCTAGCAATTTATGAACCTGACTCCTATTTATTTTATCGATATTCAATATTTCAGCAACTTCACCCACAGTATAATATTTTTTTGACATCAAAATCCCTCCAATACCCCACTTATTATTAATTGTAAACGTAACAGTGGTAGTACGGTCAATAGTTTATAACTACCTCTATACTAACAGTATACTAATCTATTGCTTTAAAAATATAACTATTGACTTAATCTACCAACTTCTTGTATATTATATTTACAAACTGAAAAACAAAGTAATTTATTACACTAAAGATAAAATGCATTTGTGATAAGGTACTACAATATTTTCTACTTGAAGACCGCACTTATCAGTAATGTGTTTTTTATTTTGTGCATAAAAAACCACTTTGATAAATTTCTTTATAACAATAAACTTGTAAAGAAACTATTACACTTTAGATAAAATGCAAAACAAAAATGCTTTTGCAATAAGTTACAGGTCCTTAGAGATTCTGTTTCTTGTTGTAAGAGCATTTTTTTGTGCTGAAATAATCGAAAAATCAACATTGTGGAGGTATGAAAATTGGAACAACAACTTTCAGTTAATCTAATTATCCCTATCCCATCTGATTCAGTATTAATTTCAAAAGTAGAGCTGGAGGAACTTAAACAGCAGCAGTTAGTAGGAGTTTATTGGTCTATGAAAGATCTTGAAGAAAGAACGAATAAAAAACATCAATGGATCAAAGAAAATATTCTTTATCCATCGGAATTTAGAAAAATTCTTGATGTAGAGCATGGCGGATTTGTCTACTATCCAAAAACTCAAGGTCAAACATGGTCTTTTCAAGCATCTAAAATGGCCGACTTTTTAGATAAGAATTTTCACCGAATCTTTTCCCAATAACAGCACAATAATCAATCTAAACTAAGTAACTACAAAACAGAAAAGAAAATTGTTAAGATAAGGGTGACCTATTTCAACCTGGCCACCCTAATGAAAAAGTGAGGGGAATAATTTGGCTAGTTATCAAAAAAGAGGTAATAGATGGTATTTTACTGTTAGCCGTATGGTTGACGGTAAATCAAAACCTATAAGAAAGGGAGGCTTTCGAACTAAGAAAGAAGCTCAAATTGCAGCTGCAGAAATAGAAGCGCAGTTAAGTAGAGGACTTCTTCCTCATCTAACTCCAGTGCCAATAGATGAGTATTTTGACAAGTGGGTTAGGCTTTACAAAACAAATATAAGTGTTACTACTCGAAAGCATTACGAGTACACTTATAAAGCGATCAAAGAATATTTCGGGAGCAAACCCTTTACAAGAGATTACCAGACATGATTATCAAATGTTTATTAATCAGTTTGGTTCTAGTAGAGCTAAAGAAACAGTAGAAAAGGTAAATACCCATATTCGTGCATGTGTAAAGGACGCAATGGATGAACAAATCATACGTGATTTTACAAGGAATACTGTAATAACTTATACTGTACCCGCCAAAAAATCAGAAGAAAAACATCTTAGCTATAAAGAAAGCCAGATGTTATTAAAAGAGATCTGGAAGAATATTGATAACGGATTAGGCTATTCACTGCTTTTACTAGGATTAACTTCTGGAATGCGTTTTGGCGAGATGGTTGGACTTACAAGGAAGGACTTTGACTTTCAAAAAAATACGATAAGAATTAATAAAACCTGGGGTTATATGAAACGTCACCCTGAAGGTTTCGGACCAACAAAAAATGAACAATCTGTGCGAACGATAACAATGAATCCAACTGTCATGGCTCATTTTAAAAAACTATTTAAAACCATGCCTACAAATATTCATCAGTTGGTTTTCTATAGTCCTACCTCAAAATACAAAGTTATAAGCAATACCAATGCAAACAAGCTGTTAAAGAAAACTTTAAGCAAGCTTGGTATTACTCCGATTTCAATTCACGGGTTACGTCACACACATGCCAGTGTGCTTTTGTATAAAAATGTGTCAATTCATTATGTAAGTGAACGACTTGGACATGGTGACATCGATACAACCTTAAGAGAGTATACCCACGTCATTAAAGAGTTACGAGAAAAAGATGATCAGGCAACCGTAAAGATTTTCGAGAAAATGATTGGGTAAAATTTGTGTAAAAAATGTGTAAAATCATTCGAAAACTAATCATTTTTTATCAAAAGTCTAAAATATAAAAAAAGCTCGTAAACCCTTATACATCAAGGCTTACGAGCAATAAAATCTTTTTAAAATTAACTAAAATTAATTTAAGAATACCGGTGGTCGGGGTCGAACCGACACTCCGTGATGGAACACGATTTTGAGTCGTGCGCGTCTGCCAATTCCGCCACACCGGCATATTAAAAAAAGATAAAAAAAAGATCGGTCATACCGATTAAAATTTTGGAGGCGGCAACCGGATTCGAACCGGTGATAAGGGTGTTGCAGACCCGTGCCTTACCACTTGGCTATGCCGCCATAACTTTTTGGAGCGGAAGACGGGGTTCGAACCCGCGACCCCCACCTTGGCAAGGTGGTGTTCTACCGCTGAACTACTTCCGCAAAATGGCTGGGGTACCAGGATTCGAACCTGGGCATGACGGAATCAAAATCCGTTGCCTTACCGCTTGGCTATACCCCAAAAATATAATGTAGATAGTAATTCTAAGTTTATATGGGGCGACTGATGGGAATCGAACCCACGAATGCCGGAACCACAATCCGGTGCGTTAACCACTTCGCCACAATCGCCATAATTATATTTATGTTCAATTTCTTTATTTTAAAACTTAGAATGGGGCGACTGATGGGAATCGAACCCACGAATGCCGGAACCACAATCCGGTGCGTTAACCACTTCGCCACAATCGCCGTAATAACTAGTTTTAAATTAAAAAATTGGCAGGGGCAGTAGGAATCGAACCCACACCAAAGGTTTTGGAGACCTCTATTCTACCGTTGAACTATGCCCCTATTTTTTTGAAATGGTGGAGGGGGACGGATTCGAACCGCCGAACCCGAAGGAGCGGATTTACAGTCCGCCGCGTTTAGCCACTTCGCTACCCCTCCGAAGAATGGTGCCGGCGAAAGGACTTGAACCCTCAACCTACTGATTACAAGTCAGTTGCTCTACCAATTGAGCTACACCGGCAACATATCTACATGGTGGGTCAGGACGGAATCGAACCGCCGACACTTAGAGCTTCAATCTAATGCTCTACCAACTGAGCTACTGACCCATGTTTTTATTTAAAATGGCGGTCCCGACCGGGATCGAACCGGCGATCTCCTGCGTGACAGGCAGGCATGTTAACCGCTACACCACGGGACCATTTGGTTGCGGGGACAGGATTTGAACCTGTGACCTTCGGGTTATGAGCCCGACGAGCTACCGAACTGCTCCACCCCGCGATAATATTATTATTTTGTTACTTTCATTATACCATAAATTAAATATGGTGGAGGATGACGGGCTCGAACCGCCGACCCCCTGCTTGTAAGGCAGGTGCTCTCCCAGCTGAGCTAATCCTCCAACTGGATTTATAAAATTCAAATGGTGACCCGTACGGGATTCGAACCCGTGTTACCGCCGTGAAAGGGCGGTGTCTTAACCACTTGACCAACGGGCCAATCAATAAGTAATATGGCGGAGAGTAAGGGATTTGAACCCTTGAGACAGTGTTACCCGCCTACACGATTTCCAATCGTGCTCCTTCGGCCTCTCGGACAACTCTCCAAGAAGTATGGCTCCGAAGGTAGGACTCGAACCTACGACCAACCGGTTAACAGCCGGTTGCTCTACCACTGAGCTACTTCGGAATATTTAGATAGCCGCCTAGCAACGTCCTACTCTCGCAGGGGGAAGCCCCCAACTACCATCGGCGCTAAAGAGCTTAACTTCCGTGTTCGGTATGGGAACGGGTGTGACCTCTTTGCCATCATCACTAGACTTAAAACCGAAAGACAAGTATTATTATACCATATTTGAAAGCAATTACAATACTTTTTTTATATTTTTTTGCTTCAAATTTATTATTCTTTCAAAACTGGATAAAGACATTGAATGCATTCAAGATTTGGTTAAGTCCTCGATCGATTAGTATTCGTCAGCTCCATGTGTCACCACACTTCCACCTCGAACCTATCTACCTCATCGTCTTT
>NZ_RHLQ01000050.1 GCF_003711845.1 Lysinibacillus halotolerans | reverse complement strand
ACGAGATTAAAGAACAAATACGGTTGACGGTCAATTAAAAAAGCCCCTTTAGGGGCAGTTAGTAAGGAGCCCTTATAGGGCGTTACTAAAACCGCCTGTTTTACAGGCGGATATTTATTTTATTACATCTTAAATCAAGAGTACCTCTCCTAAATTGTCACCCTTTTTATTAATTTATACGAACAATGCGAACAATTTTTTAAGAATTCATTATTAATTTGGTAAAAATGGAACTTAAATGTAAAATAGACGTACCAATTAAAAAAGGGGATTAAGGGGTTGAGATTTTGTTAAAGAAAAATATTTTAGCTATTTTATTTTTTGCATTCATTTTTAATTTTCTACATATAGATACTGCTAGTGCAGCGCCTAAATTGGATGTAAAAGCAGAAGCAGGAATATCTAATAAAGTTAAATATTATACACCGGTTCCATTAAAACTTACGATCACAAATAATGGTACGGCATTTTCAGGTGATTTAGTCATCGATGCAGCTGAATCTTATTCAATGGGTTCCGGCTTAGTATACCCATTAGATATAGCTGAGGGTGAAACAAAGGAAATTCAAATTTACTTAAATGGACTTGCAGAAGACTATATGTATAGTAGTCCTCAAAAAACTTTATTTTATTTTTATGAAGGTGGAATTGAAGATGGTGAAATGGTTAAATACACGGGTAGTAAGACCGTCAAACCTCAATTTCATGAACAAGAAGCAACTTTTATCTATACGCTGACTGAAAATAGTGACCGGCTTTCTTCTCTCTTACGTTTAAGACAGTATTCTACTTTCAATGTGGAAGTATTTAATTTAAATCAATTAAAAAATTATGAATTTCCAACTGATGAAAAAGGGCTAGCGATGGCTAATGTGTTAGCTGTCGATGAAATTAGCCTAACAGACTTTTCTGAGGAACAACAAAACGCAATATATAGTTGGGTTGAGAAGGGGGGAGTTCTTTTAATCGGTGCCTCTGACCAAGTAGAGGCTTCTGTAGGAATTTTTAAAGATTATCTTCCATTATCACTTTCAAATGAGAAAGTCACTGTATCTCAGGAGAGATTAAAGACACTATCCCAAAATGGTGTGTTTACGCAAGATATTGATGTATATAAGGCGACTGAAAAGGAAGGAAGTCATCGTCTACTAGCAGATGGAAACACAATTTTAGCTTCTAAAAAAACTCTAGGCAGCGGGCAAATTATTCAAACGACATTCTCCCTAGGAGATCAACCACTTGCTTCAATGGATGGTTATTCAAAATTACTATCTGAAATTTTAAAACTACAAACTACAGTACAAAATAATAGCTTTGCAATGAATTTTGGTAATTTCAACGACTATCTTCCCCATGAAGTGGGAAGTGTAAATGAACTGTTTCCTTCCTTTGAAATATCGACGACTATGCTAGTCATTGTCATTATTATTTACATTTTATTTATTGGACCAATGCTTTACTTTATTTTAAAAAGAATGGATAAGCGGGAACATGCTTGGTGGCTTATTCCACTATTATCCATTGGTTTATCCCTTTGTCTTTTCATTTTTGGGGCAAAGGATCGTTTAATGCAGTCTCAAATACAACAAGCTGCTTTTTATAAAGTAGAAGGAGATAGTTTAACTGGTAAGTATATGGAGACCATTTTAACAAATCGCAGTGGAGATTTTACGTTTAATCTAGATGAAAATACTACTGCTACTGCATCGCAAGGTATGGATTATTATTATTCAAGTCCAGCTGACAATGTTTTACATGAAAAATCCTATGTTAAAGAACGTGCAAATGGTTCTATTATTCAATTGAGAAATTTAAATTACTGGTCTGTTCAATCGATTGTTGGGGAAACAACCATTCATAATGCAGGGAATATGGATATTCAGTTGACAGTAAAAGACGGGTTAATCGAAGGGACTGTAACGAATCATTTCCCGTTTAAATTGAATGATGTGACTATTTGGTCGGGTACAAAAGAAATAGAACTAGGAGATATTGAATCGGAAGGTGCATTGAAAGTATCGGAACAAGTAAAAAATTCCGTTTTACTTTCACCGTCGATTACAAACTACGGATATAATGCTCCACAATCGAAAGATGACTTATTACCAATGCGTTTAGAAAAAGTAAAGTATGGAGCAGGTGGCTTAATTCAGGATGACCATGCTCCTACAATCATAGCGTGGACAGATGAATCGTTAGTGGGCATTGAATTAGATGGGAATGCTGAAGTCTCACCAGTAGCGTATATTGCTCAAACATTTGAGCCGAAGATGGAACTTTCAGGTGGATTTACTTTAAATAAAGATACGTTAGAAGAATATGTAGAGCCAACAAATGCTACAAGTTATATGGAATTAACAAGTGAATCATCGAATGAATGGTATCTAGACAAAGGCGATTATAACTATACAGTTCAAATTCCATCAGAGTTAATCGAAAATTCTTCATGGACAGAACTATCTGTTTCGAATAAAGCATCTAATCGACTTGAGATAGCTATATGGAATATAAAAACTTCACAATTTGAAGATATTCAAGAAGCGAGTAAAACCTTTAAAGACAATTTAGATCAATACGTATCAACAGAAGGACAAATTAAAATGCTAGTCCGATTAAATGATTATTTAGGAACACCAGTTAGAATGCCAGATGTAGAAATTAAGGGGGTGGCACAATAATGATGGTTGATATTAAAGGATTAACAAAAAAATACGGCTCATTTGTTGCATTAAATAACTTAAACTTGTCATTAGATGAAGGAGTTGTATTTGGGTTCGTAGGTGCCAATGGTGCTGGTAAATCTACTACTTTTTCTATACTAGCTACTCTTTTATCACCTACATCTGGTGACGCGTTTATAAACGGTAAAAGTGTTGTTCGTGAGCCGAAAGAAGTAAGAAAGCTAATTGGTTATATGCCTGATTTCTTTGGAGTTTATGATCAACTAAAAGCCGACGAATATTTAGATTTTTATGGGGCAAGTTATGGTCTTTCTGCTGCGGAAAGGCAAGTTCTTATCCCGCAGTTATTAGAGCTTGTTAACCTTTCACATAAACGATATGAATATGTCGATTTACTATCTCGTGGTATGAAGCAACGTCTTTGCTTAGCTCGTTCTCTTATTCACGATCCAAAGGTGCTTATTTTAGATGAACCTGCATCAGGATTAGATCCGCGTGCCCGAATCGAAATGCGAGATATTTTAAAGCATTTAAAATCTATGGGAAAAACAATTTTAATCTCCTCGCATATTTTACCGGAGTTAGCGGAAATGTGTGATGAAATAGGTGTAATTGATAACGGAAAGCTTATTGCCCATGGTAATGTGGCGGCGATTCAGGAGCAGTTGCAAGGAGATAAACGGATCATTGTGAAAGTATTAGAGCAAATGGAAAGGGCACGGGACTTCTTTGAAGAGGATCCTTTTATCTCCTCTATTGAAGTAGCTGACAGTAGAAATGAAATATCCTTTAATTATCGAGGGAAAACGGAAGATCAAGTGAAGCTCTTACGAAAGGCGTTACTTGCTGATATTCCGATTTATACGTTAACCGAAGAGGAAAAGAACTTAGAAGATGTCTTTATGGCTATTACGAAGGGAGCGGATGAAGCATGATGGATCGTTTTTCGAATCCAGTATTATTAAAGGAATTAAAATTGCGATTCCGCGCCTTTAAAAGTTTTTCTGGCTTAATGTTTTACTTAGCTGTTTTATGTATTTTCGTGGCAGGATTTTTATTAATCCGCACACAATTTACAGGTACTAATTTTTTTAGACCAGATGATAGCTTCACGATGTTCGCTGTTTTAAGTGTGCTTCAGATGGGATTAGTAATGTTTATAACTCCAGGATTAACAGCGGGTGCAATTAGTACAGAACGAGAGAAACAAACATTAAATATACTACTGACTACAACCCAAAGTTCTACTCAAATTATCATTGGTAAACTTTTATCGTCAGTTGCCTTTTTAGTACTAATGTTATTGGCAGGGTTGCCGTTATATAGTCTTGTATTTTTATTTGGAGGGGTATCGCCTTCCCAATTTGTAACGATTTTCCTTTTATACTTAATAACACTCGTTGCTATTGGTAGTATAGGAATAATGTTTTCAACAATAACAAAGAAAACAATTGTATCAATGATTGCGACATATGGTGCAATGATTTTTCTAGGAGGAATTACCGCCTTCTTCTTCTTTATGGGTGTTTCGATGGAACAAATGTCAATGGGTATGAGTACAGCAACACCGTTTGCACCTATTACTTATTTTTGGGCGAGCATTAACCCTGGTGCATTAATGGTGACAATTCTTTATCCGGAAATGGCAAATAGTTTGGAATCGGTAGTTGGTATATCGTTGCCAATTTGGGTAGTTTACTTAATTTTTTATATATTACTTACAGTATTTTGTTTATTTGTGGCCATCCGTAAATTACGGGCAAACATGAAAACAAATCGATAGGAGGAAGGACGATGAATCGTCGAAACCTGTTAGGGCATTTTATTCGTCGGGCTAAAAGAAGTCTTAATATGGAGCGTTTATTAGTTCAATTACAATATGGAATATTCCTTTGCCTTGCCTTAAGTGCGACGATTCTCGTTGTATCCCGCCTGTTTGTCTTTCCTTATTATAGGGAAGTTGCGATTTACGTTGGAATCGGTATTCTTTTTGCTGTAGGAATTTATATATGGTGGAAAAGGATAAGGGAAAAGGAGGCGTTACATCGTTTAGATGCCTTTTATCCTCATAATGAGCTTGTAACGGCCCTTTCATTTATAGATAAAAAGAATCCATTAGTGCAAACCCTTATCCAAAAGGCCGAAAATGAGTCACCGAAGGCATTTGATCGGTTTAAAAAAAGGCAGAAAGTTATTTGGAAGCCTAAAGTATTAATTGGAATTATGCTTTTGATGATAGGAATTGGCATATTGTCTTTCTTCCCTTCAGCGACGCAACAAGAAGCTATTGAGGTTGAAAAAGAACAAGAAGTCATTAAAGAGATAGAAAAAGAAGTAGCAAAGTTGGAGAAAAAAGCAACGAACGATGAGGTGAAAAAGCAACTACAGGAGCTATCAAATAAATTAAAGGATATCGAAAGTTCTGAAGAAGCTCTTCGGGAAGTAGTGAAAAAACAAAAGGAATTAAAATTGCAGGAACAAAAGCTTAAGGAAAAAGAGGCATTAGCCAAACGAGAAAATGCAGAAAATTCTGGCGGCTTATCGGCGGAAGAACAGAAGCAGCTAGAGGAATTAGCAGCTTTGCAAGAAGGTCTTACAGATACAGCGAAAAGTTCTCAAACTACTTTAAGTAAATTAGGTAAACCTATTAGTTTCGATTTACAAAATGCAATTGCTAGTGAATTAGGTTCCGAATCAGCTGAAAATGAAGGAGAACAAGGAGATTCTTCTGGAGAACAGAGCGATTCCAACGGTGATAGTCAAAATGATGGCCAACAAGGTGATAGTCAGGAAGGGAACAACGGTAACCAAAATCAAAACAGTAATGGGCAGAATGGTCAAGGTCAGGGACAGGGTCAAGGTAATGGTTCCCAAGGAAGTGGTTCTGGGAGTGGAAATGGTCAAGGGTCTAGTAGAGGCAGTGGAGCTGGATTAGGCCAAGGGAGTCGTGATTCCTTATCAATTCCCGAACGTATTGGTGGAAGCAGTGACACGACTGTTGATGGTGGGCCATTAAATGAAGGAAAAGCTGTAGGAGAGCAAAAAGGGCAAGTGCCGGTAACGAAAGGAACTATTCGACCTTATGAAGAAGTAATAGGCGATTATAAAGATAGCTACATCGAAAGTTCAGAAAGAATGCAATTACCAAAGGATTTACAAGATATTGTACAATCTTATTTCTCATCGATAGAGTCGGAATAAGTGGGAGGACGATATGATGGCGTTTAATGAAGAACAATATAACGAAATGAGCAATCAACTGCATCAAGTAAAAAATGAAATTAGTAAATTTATCGTAGGACAAGAAGAAGCAATAGAATTTACCCTTTACTCCATTTTAGCAGATGGGCACGCTTTATTAGAAGGATTGCCTGGATTGGGGAAGACGATGTTAATACGGACAATTTCGGAAGTGCTCGATTTATCGTTTTCTCGTATTCAATTTACACCGGATTTAATGCCGACAGATATTACTGGAACGAATATTATTGAACGAACTGAAAATGGAAAGCAGCAGTTCGCCTTCCAGCCTGGACCTATATTTAGTCAAATGGTGTTAGCAGATGAGATTAACCGCGCAACACCGAAAACACAAAGTGCACTGTTAGAGGCAATGGGTGAAAAGACTGTAACAATACTTGGGGATACAAAGAAAATGGCAAAGCCTTTTTTTGTTCTCGCTACACAAAATCCAATAGAAATGGAAGGGACATATCCTTTACCAGAAGCTCAGATGGATCGTTTTTTATGCAAAATTTTAGTACCATATCCTTCTAAACAAGAACTGATGGAAATTATGAAACGTACTACTGGGGCATTGGAAGTAGATTTAGAGAAAGTAATGAATAGTGATAGCATCATTTTAGCTCAACAAATGGTAAAAGAAGTATTGGTAGCTGAAGAAATGATGGAGTATGCGGTGAATTTAGTAGTGGCTACCCATCCAGAAGGAGAAGATTCTCATCCAGAAGTTAAGCAATTTGTTATGTACGGCAGTGGTCCCCGAGGTTTACAAAGTATTATTAAACTAGCGAAGGCCCGTGCGGTATTGCATGGTCGTTTCCACGTTTCCATTGCTGATATAAAATCGGTGGCAAAGCCTGCATTGCGTCATCGAATGATGATGAATTATGAGGGCGAGGCATCTGGTAAGACAGCAGATGATATGATTGAAACTATTCTTACAACGATTCAACAAGGAGTAGGGTTATGAGCACTTCGCCATTAATTCTTCCTGATGAATGGATTGCAAAAGTAAGTCGTTTATCGATCGCTACCTCATCGAAATTACGGGGACAGCATAAAGGTTCTCATCGTTCAGGACGGTTTGGATCCTCCCTTGATT
Source organism: Lysinibacillus halotolerans (assembly GCF_003711845.1). Classification (GTDB taxonomy): domain Bacteria; phylum Bacillota; class Bacilli; order Bacillales_A; family Planococcaceae; genus Ureibacillus; species Ureibacillus halotolerans. The sequence goes on along the minus strand of NZ_RHLQ01000050.1, from coordinate 16,535 downwards.
TTTCTGATTTCCGCGAATATACGTTAGGAGACGACGTTAGACAAGTTGATTGGAATGTATATGCACGAACAGAAAAGTACTATATTAAACGATTTTTAGATGAACAAGAAATGAGAGTTCACATATTATTAGATGCAACCCGTTCAATGGGAGAAGAAAAAAAATGGGTTTTTGCGCGGCAAATTGCAGCTGCCATTGGGTTGATGGTATTAAATCGGGATGATCGGTTGACCTTTTCCTATGTAGGTGAAACAAATGCTATTCCTTTTAGAAGAAAAGGGGCAAGTTATCGAAAACAGTTTCTACAAGTCCTTTCAAATTTAGAGATGGCTAGTGGAGTCGGTAGTTTTGCCAAGGAAGGAATTAAAGTTTTACCAAAGGATAGTACAGTGCTTTTTATTATTACGGATGGTTTAGAGGCGATTGCAGAGTGGGAACAATTTTTTAAACGTTTACCCCGTTTTGCAGGAGATGTACGCTGTATTCAAATTGTAACGAAGGATGAATTAAATCCGACCTATACAGGGGATGTCCGTCTTATCGATTCGGAAACCTCTCAACAAGTAAATGTGTCCGTATCAAATCGTGTAATAGCCAATTATGAAAAAGCGAGGACTACCCATGAAAGTGAATTTGAAACTTTAGTTCATCGTTTTGGGATTCGGAAAACCCAGCTTATCGTAGAGGATGGTTTACAAACTGCTATTTTTCATAAATTATTTAAGTTAAATTGGGTGCAGTGAGGTGAAGGGGTATGGGATTTAGTAATTTAATCTATTTATGGACCGCTATCCTTCCATTAATTGTCCTCATTTATTATTTCTTCCGTAAAAAATATAAAGATCAACCAGTATCTTCTACTATCTTTTGGGACGAAGTGATGCAGGAAACAAAGGCTTCTCCATATTTGAAGCATTTACAAAGGAATGCGCTCCTGTACTTACAGTTATTAGCCCTCCTTTTATTTGTTTTAGCTTTAATGAACCCATTTATCAAACAAACGGAACTTGCTGGGGAGCAATCGATTTGGATTGTTGACACTTCTGCCACTATGCTCTTGGAAGACGGCGGGTTAACAACCTTTGAACGTCATAAAGAAGAAATGAATACTTTAGTTAATGAACTAAGCGGGAAACCAGTAACTATTATTACAACAGGCGAAGAACCTAAAGTTATTGTACGACAAGAAACGGAGCCCTCTGTCATACATAAAGCGATTAACAATCTAGAAGTGACTTACGAAAAAGAACAACTAACGAAGGCGATTGATATGGCTCAAGCATTTATTGGAGATACTTCTACATCGATGTATTTATTTACCGATTCTGTAGAACGTGGCGAGTTACCTATTGAAAGTGAAAACATTAAGTGGATTGTCCATGGGGCAAGTAAAGACCTGAAAAATGTGGCAATTACCCGTTTTGCAGCTACTACAACGGAAGATAATGTTTTAGCCCTTGTTCAATTAAAAAATGAGACAGATGAAGAACAAGTAACGGAGTTAAATTTAATGGATGAAACAGGTAATGTTCTCATTTCGGAACAAGTAACTTTAAAGGGTAAAGAGGAATTAACAAAAACCTTTGATACACTGCCATTAGTTTCAGCTTTAACAGTCAATATAGAAGTGGATGATCATTATAAAGAGGATAATACGATGTTGACTTTGTTGGGAAGTGGTATGTCCCAAATTGTAATTGATCAACAAATGCACCAGCTAGTGCAAAAGGGGTTCCAAGCATTAAATAAGGACGTTAAAATTGCCCCATCAGATCAGCTTGAAGCAATGAAAGACGTAATTATCGTAACAAATCAAGCAGAACTTTTAGGGAAAACCGATACGCCAATCGTATTAATAGGTCGTAACGATGAAGTAGCTGAGGAAATCAATAGTCTTGTAGATGTATCTGATGATGCATTATTTGCTTTTAGTTCATTAGAAGATGTTTACGTCCATTCAATCTATCCTGCGTTTGACCAGTTTGAAACTATTGCAACTATTGGCGAAAAGCCATTTATTCAACGTTCAGCTAGAGGAGATATTGTTATTTTAGCTGATATTCAGTCTACTGACTGGCCATTACACCCTTCATTTCCACTTTTTTTATGGGGACTACAAAATGAATTAGTAGGAGGAACTGAAAATTTAGGTACTTTTTCGCCAAATGAAAGCCGATCAGTACCGTTAGCAACAGGGGAATGGTCTATCTATTCTGGAGAGGATGAATATGTTTCATCCATTGAGAGTGGTAGTGAGTTTCGTGCGCCAGTAAAACCAGGTCTATACTCCATTCGCTCGAACGAAGAAGAAAAACAATTCATTGTACAGCTCTCACCAGAGGAACGTACTGTTCAAGAAGGGACGAGCTTTGAATTAGGTGTCATACAAAATAGTGGAGAAGAGGAAGAAACGAAGCAATCATTTATCCAATGGCTATTAATCCCTATTTTATTCATACTAGTTATTGAGTGGGAGGTGCAAAGAAGACGTGGATTTGCGAATTGATTACCCACTTGCTCTATTGTTACTTATCCCGCTACTAGGATATTTTGTTTGGACATGGTGGCATCATCGAAAACAATTAAGAAAAAATCAGCAAATTGTATTTGGTATTCGATTACTTGCTGTTTTAACGTTAGTGTTTGCCCTGTCCGCACCTTATTTACTTTTACCAGTTAAAGAAGAGCAAGTAGTCTTTTTAATTGACCGATCTGCTTCGGTAGAAGGGACAATAGATCAAGCTGTTGCTTTTATTGAAGAAAGCTTACAGTCTAAAAAAAATTCCCATCTTGTAGGAATTTATTCCTTTGCTTCGGATCTTCAAACAGAGTCAATTCTTACTGATTCGTTGGAGCATGTTCCTGAACTGAGTGAAATGACAAAGGAAAGTGAAACAAATATTGCGCAGGCAATACAGCTCACAACAGGTATCGTTGATCTAGAAAAGGCGACAAGAATTGTTTTATTAACCGATGGATTAGAGACAAAAGGGGATGTAACGGAACAGCTAACAAAGTTAACGAATTCCAATGTCTCCATTGATATTGTGGAGTTAAGTAAAGAGGTGAATGCAGACGTATCGATTCGAAGCTTTACGACACCACAAGTGGCTTATGCAGGAGAACAACAACAGCTAGAAACAGAAATTGAAGCAACTTCTCAGGCAACAGGTGAATTGTATTTATATGAAAATGATCAACTCATACACCAAGAAGCAATACAATTAGAAGAGGGAACAAATACATTTACTTACCGCCATGTTGGAAAAGCGGAAGGACTCGTTAAATATGAAGCTCTTGTTCAAGTGGAGGAAGATGCAATTTTAGAAAACAATCAATTAACGAGTGTTACGATGGTACAAAGCACACCTCGTTTATTAATTGTCAGTGACCGAGAGGGTGGATCCCCTATTGCTTCAGCATTAGGTACTAATTCTGTTCAATATACAGTAATGCCTTCAAGTGAATTACCGAATTCTTTATCAAGTTATTTACACTATAATGCGATTATTTTTGATAATATCCCAGGTCATTTAGTTGGGGAAGAAAAGATGGGCATTATTGAGCAAGCTGTTAAAAACTTCGGAGTCGGTTTTATGATGGTCGGCGGGGAAAATAGCTTTGGACTTGGAGGATATTTTAAAACTCCGATTGAAGCTTTGCTGCCGGTCGAGATGGAAGTGAAGGGGAAACAACAATTACCTTCCCTTGGACTCGTTATAGTTCTCGATCGTTCTGGCAGTATGATGGGGCCCAAGATTGAATTAGCCAAAGAAGCTGCTGCTCGTTCGGTTGAACTGTTACGTGAAGAAGATACTTTAGGTTTTATTGCCTTCGATGATCGCCCGTGGGAGATAATTGAGACAGCCCCGTTAAAGGATAAGGAAAAAGCGGTCAATACAATTTTATCAATCGCTCCGGGTGGAGGTACTGAAATTTATTCTTCGTTGGAAATGGCGTATGAAAATTTAGCAGACTTATCATTACAGCGAAAACATATTATTTTATTAACCGATGGACAGTCGTATACCCAAAATAGCTATGAAGATTTAATCGAAGAAGGAAAAGGGAATAATATAACGTTATCAACGGTCGCTATTGGAGCAGATGCTGATGGAGTTCTACTTGAATCGCTAGGTGAATTAGGAAGTGGACGTTACTATAGTGTAATTGATGAAACCACGATTCCTTCTATTTTATCCCGTGAAACAGCGATGGTTTCGAGAACTTATATCGAAGATAATCCGTTCTATCCGGTTATTTATAATGCCGAAGGGTGGAATGATCTTTTTAAAAATGGTGTTCCACAAATGAATGCTTATATAGGGACGACAGCCAAACAAACAGCGACGGTTATTGCTGAAAGTGAGAAGGAGGACCCTGTATTAGCAGAATGGCAATATGGGTTAGGAAAAACGATTGCCTTTACATCCGATTCTTCGGGAGCGTGGACTGGAGATTGGGCTCGTTGGGAGGAATGGCCCAACTTCTGGCAAACTGCTGTTTCAAGATTGTTCCCAACTTATAACGATATTGCTTATGATATTCGCCGTGACTCGGAAGGTTCCTTTGTAATTACTGACCCAACAAATCAAGCTGCCTTTTTAGATGTGGCAGTAGTGGACGAATCCGGAGAGGAACTCGATGTTCAATCTGATCCTATTTCGGCAAGTAAAGTCCGAACGGTAGTTGAAGCTGACCCAGGTCTAGTATTTTTCAGAATTACGAGTGGAGATGGATCGATATACCAGGCAGGATTAACGATTCCATATAGCGCGGAATATGAGTTGCATCCTCCAAATGAAACGTTATTAACTCAAATAAGTGAAAGAACTGGCGGTAAATTTTTAGAAGAACCTTCAGAAGCATTCCGAGAGTTTACACAAAAAAGTGCAGAAAAACAAAATATTACAACATGGCTTGTATTATTGAGTATGCTGTTATTCTTTATCGATATTACAATTCGCCGTTTCGGATGGTCTTTTTTACAAACTGTACGCTCAAAAAATTTAGTATCCGAAAAACAAGTTGTTGAAGAAGAAACAAATGTTGCACAACTATTAAAAGAGATGAAGAAAAAGTAGTAAGGTTAGTAGGAGCTGTTAATTAATTAGCGGCTCCTATTTATTTTGAAAATCTAATTCTTATAAATGATCTTCATTATTAGTGTCGGTAAGGAAATGCTAACAAGACCTATGCTAAAACATAACTATTAAACGAAAGAATTAAGAAGGGGAGGAAACTGTTGACATACCAAGCATTTTACCGTGTATATAGATCGCAATCTTTTTGTGAAATGTCCGGTCAATTACACGTCAAAAGAACCCTTCAAAAATTAAGCGCTCTTACATTTAGTAAGAGCGCTTAGATTATTTGTTTCCTGTATATCCGATTTTTCTAATTAATCTTCAAACGGTTTGTAAATAGCTCTTAGCACAGTCTACTAAGTGCTTGCCTTATGATTTGAATAACCTCGCATTATAACCTAACCTTACAGAAGTTTCATTTGCAGCCTGCATTAAAATGCGAGCAATAGAAGGAATTTTATAATCGTGCATTCTTTGAATAGGTCCAACAACATTAATGGCATAAATTACTTTGCCTGTATGATCTCGAATGGGTGCTGCTACAGATCGAGTTCCTTCTGTTAGTTCCTCAGTGCTAACTGCATAACCTTGTTCTTTAATTTTTTTTATTTCGGATCTTAATATATCAGGGTTCGTAATAGTATTTTTCGTAAATGGGTATAAGCCATTGTCAATAATTTCTTCTACTAAGTTTTCACTATGAAAGGCAAGGAGCACTTTTCCAGAGCTCGTACAATAGGCTGGATTTCGCCGCCCGATATGGGTCAGAATTCGAACAGGATGGTTACATTCTTTCTTTTTAATATAAATTGTATCAAGCCCATCTAATATCGCTAAGTGTGCCGTTTCTTTTGTTTTTTCAACTACTTCATTTAAAACAGGAATTGTTTCTTGATTAAACTCAAAATCATTTGAGACTAATCCTCCAAGTGTTAAAATCGTTAACCCTAAGCGGTACTCTTTTGTTTTGGGATCCTTTACTACGAAACCTTCACTAGCGAGCGTCTTCATTATTCGGCTCACAGTACTTTTGGCTAAACCTAATGATTTAGCTAAATCACTAACTCGCATGGTAGGGTTATTGACGTTGAAGCTTTTTAAAATAAGCAGGGTATTTTTTACAGAGGATAACATACTCGAATCATTCCCCATGTTTACCATTCCTCCTTTATGTTTCAAAAAGGGGACTTTTTCTTTATATTTTACTAATTTTATACTTAAAAGTATATAAACCCCCAATTATCCTCGGTGTTTCTTTGTACAGTTAGCAAAATTTTATAAAATTTAAAAAAGTTTAAGGCTGTTCCGTATAAAGGAACAGCCTTATTTGAATTGAAGGTGGTAGTTCTTATAATGAGTTTAAAATTAGAGTTGTGAAAAGTTGGAATTTGTAAAAAAACATTATTCACACTCAAAAGTGGAGGGATTTAAATGATTACAACAGAAGCGAAGGTAAAACCGATTGATTGTCAACATTATATTGAAGGAAGATATATTCCTTCAAAAAGCGGAAAAACATTTGAAAATATTAATCCAGCTACCGAGGAAGTTTTGGGAATTGTTGCCGAAGGCGGCAAAGAAGAAGTGGACTTAGCGGTGCAAGCAGCTCGAAAGGCGTTAAAAGGAGAATGGGGGAAGCTTCCGTTAAGAAAACGTTCAGCGATATTACGTAAAATTGGTGATCTCATTTTAGAAAGAAAAGATGAATTAGCCATGTTAGAAACATTGGATACAGGAAAACCATTATGGCTCTCCAAAAATGTAGATATTGACCGTGCTGCCTACAATTTTCATTTTTTGCAGACTATATGATTTCTGTTGGTACTGAAACATATCACCAAGATGATATTGCTATTCATTATGCGGTACGTCGGCCGGTGGGAGTTGTTGGATTAATTAATCCTTGGAATTTACCGTTGTTGCTTATGACATGGAAGCTTGCACCGGCCCTTGCTGGAGGAAATACAGTGGTGATGAAACCATCTGAAGTTACACCAATGACAGCAACAGTCCTTGCACAAATTTGTTCGGATGCAGGTGTACCTGATGGTGTTGTTAATATGGTACATGGTTTTGGAGAAACAGGGGCTGCTATTACTTCTCATCCTGATGTAGATGCAATTGCCTTCACAGGAGAAACAGTTACGGGTAGTGCGATTATGAAAGCAGCAGCTCCAACATTAAAAAAGCTATCCTTTGAGTTAGGCGGTAAAAATCCGAATATTATTTTTGCTGATGCTGATTTAGATGATGTCGTTGAAACAACACTACGTTCCAGTTTTATGAACCAAGGGGAAGTTTGTTTATGTGGTTCAAGAATTTATGTAGAAAGAACAATCATGGATGAGTTCCTTGAGAAATTTGTTAACGAAACGGAAAAATTAACAGTAGGCGACCCAATGGATCCGAATACAAAAGTTGGCGCATTAGTTAGTGAAGAGCATTACCGGAAAGTGCAAAGTTATTTAGAACTTGTACCACAAGAAGGAGGAAAGTTCTTAACTGGAGGTAAACAAGCACAAGGATTGGAAAAGGGGTATTATATCGAACCTACGATTATTACAGGACTTGGCAAAGACTCTCGATGTGTTCGTGAAGAGATATTTGGTCCTGTTGTAACGGTAATACCATTTGATACGGAAGAAGAATTATTGGAACAAGTAAATGATACGCATTATGGACTAAGTGCTTCCCTTTGGACAACAAATATTAAACGTGCCCATCGTATTGCTGGCCAAATTGAAGCGGGGATGGTGTGGATCAATACATGGTTCTTACGTGATTTACGCACACCATTTGGAGGTATGAAACATAGCGGCCTTGGTCGTGAAGGTGGAGCTCACAGCTTTGATTTCTACACTGAATTGTCCAATATTACGATTAAACTTTAGGAGGCGCTTTTAGTGAACAAAACCAATGTACTTGATACTAAAATGTTTTCTAATCACCTAGCAAATGCTTGGAATATTGGCGAAGGGGTTCAACCTGTAACAGCTTTAAATCCCGATCTTCATGTTGATGATGCTTATAAGATTCAGTTATATACAATTCAACAACAAGTGCAGTCTGGCCAAACTATTACAGGTAAGAAAATTGGGTTGACGTCCAAGTCTATGCAAACAATGTTAGGGGTTGGGGAACCTGATTTTGGTCATTTGTTAGATGGAATGGAACTTAAAAATGGAGATAGTCTTTCTTTCAAAAAATTACTACAGCCAAAAGTTGAGGCGGAAATTGCGTTCATATTAAAAGAAGATCTAGTTGGTCCGAACATTACTTCCTTTGATGTACTACTTGCAACAGATTATATCGTCCCAGCACTTGAAATCGTAGACAGTAGAATTAAAGATTGGGAAATCACCTTAGTCGATACAGTTGCCGATAATGCTTCATCCGGTTTTTATGTTTTAGGTGAAAATCGTAAAAAAATAACGGAAGTCGATTTAAAGCAAATAGGTATGGCGCTCTATCACAATGATGTATTGCAAAATACAGGAGTAGGGGCAGCTGCTTTGGGAAATCCCGCAAAATGCGTGGCATGGTTAGCAAATAAACTTGCAGATTACGACGTAGCTCTAAAAGCTGGAGAAGTGGTTTTATCAGGTGCTTTATCTGCTACTATTGAAGTGAAACCTGGAGATCGTTGTCGTGCAAAATTTGCTGAACTTGGAGAAGTAGCAGTTTCATTTACTGAGTAAAAGGGGGAAAGGTTATGAGCAAAGTAAAGGTCGGAATCATTGGAACTGGTAATATTGGTTCGGACTTAATGATGAAGTTAGCCCGATCCGAAGTACTGGAATTAACTACAGTAATGGGAGTAGATCCCTCCTCAAGGGGAATGCAACGTGCAAAAAGGGATGGCTATCAAGTGTTTGAAAATGGTATTGACGGTTTGCTTCAATATCCAAATAGTGTGGATATTTTGTTTGATGCGACCAGTGCCAATGCCCATATTCATAACGCACAAGTTGCAAAAAAACTCGGTAAACAAATGATTGATTTAACTCCTGCTGCTATTGGACCTTTCATTGTACCACCTGTTAATTTAGGTGCTCATTTAGATACTGACAATGTCAATCTAGTTACATGTGGAGGCCAAGCTACCATTCCTATTATTCACGCAATCAATAAAGTGGAGTGTGTTGAATATGCCGAAATAGTGGCTACCATTTCCAGTAAAAGTGCAGGACCAGGAACAAGGGCAAATATAGATGAGTTTACAGAAACAACAGCGAAAGCTATCGAAGTAGTGGGAGGAGCAAAAAAGGGGAAAGCAATAATAATTTTAAATCCTGCTGAACCACCCATTATGATGAGAGATACTGTTCACGCCATTGTGAACAATAATCAAGTTAATCAAGAGCTTGTAGCCGATTCTATTTATAAAATGGTAGAAAAAGTTCAATCTTACGTACCAGGCTATAAATTACGTACAGAACCGATATTTGAAGACAATAAAATTACAGTATTCCTTGAAATCGAAGGGGCTGGACATTATTTACCGAAGTATGCTGGGAATCTAGATATTATGACATCAGCAGCTGTTAAAGTGGCAGAAGAATTTGCAAAACACCGTATGGAAACAATTGTATAGAGGCTTTTTAAAAGAGGGGGGATACTTAAAGTGGAAAAAGAAATAATCATTACGGAAGTAGCCTTACGGGACGGAAGTCATGCCATTGGCCATCAATATACAGTCGATCAAGTGGCGACTATTGCTAAAGCATTAAATGAAGCAAAGGTTCCTTATATTGAGGTCACCCATGGAGACGGCTTAGGAGGTTCATCCTTACAATATGGATTTTCTAAAACGGATGAAATGAAGTTAATAGAAGCTGCTGTATCTGTTGTAGATTTTTCAAAACTTGCTGTGTTGTTACTTCCAGGAATTGGTACTATTGAAAATTTAAAAGAGGCATCAAAAATAGGCGTTAAAATGGCCCGAATTGCTACTCATGTAACTGAAGCTGATATTTCAAAACAACATATCGAAACGGCGAAAAATTTAGGAATGGAAACAGTCGGCTTTTTAATGATGAGTCATATGGCTCCAGTAGAGAAGTTAGTGGAGCAGGCTAAATTAATGGAAAGTTACGGTGCAGATACAGTTTATATTGTAGATTCTGCTGGAGCACTATTGCCGAATGAAGTCCGAGAAAGAGTGAAGGCGCTTAAAAATGAACTTGCTATTAATATTGGTTTTCATGCTCATAACAATTTGTCCCTTGCCATGGGAAACACCCTTGCTGCCATTGAAGAAGGGGCAACTCGAATTGATGGAAGCATTCGTTGTTTAGGGGCAGGAGCAGGCAATACTCAAACAGAGGTTTTAATTGCCGTGTTAGAAAGGATGGGTATAAAAACAGGTATTGATTTATATAAGTTAATGGATGTATCAGAAGATATCGTTTCAAAAATTTTACTTGAACCACAAATTATTAATAGAGATAGTCTAACGTTAGGTTATGCAGGCGTCTACTCTAGTTTTTTATTACACGCTAAACGTGCAGCCCAACGATTTGGCGTCGATTCCCGAGATATTTTAATGGAGTTAGGGAAAAGAAAAGTAGTTGGTGGTCAAGAAGATATGATTGTCGACGTAGCTGCTGAACTCTCTAAAGAGAAAATAACAATCGGGTAGGAGGAGCTTGATGAACCATCATTTAATCGCAGAACTTACAGAGTATGTCCACAACGCAGAAAAAGATAAGAAAGAAATTGAAAAAATTACTGCTCAGTTATATCCAACATTAACAATTGAGGAAGCTTATATGATTCAAGAAGAGCTTATTAAACAGAAGTTAGAGCAAGGTTATAAAATTGTTGGACCAAAAATGGGGATTACAAGTGAAGCAAAAATGAAACAAATGAACGTCAAAGATCCTATTTATGGTTACATCTTTGATTATATGATAGTAGAGGACGGAGACTTTATTTCATTATCTGATTATATCCATCCAAAAGTAGAGCCGGAGATTGGTTTTGTTTTAGGAAAAGATCTAGAAGGACCGAATATTACAGTCCAAGATGTTTTAGATGCAACAGAATACGTATTCCCTGCAATTGAAATTATTGATAGCCGATACGAAAATTTTAATTTTACACTGCCAGATGTCATTGCGGACAACACATCAGCGAGGGGAGCTGTATTCGGTACTAACTTGCGAAACCCAGAAGATGTAGCACTCGATATGGTAGGTGTCACGTTATCAATCAACGGTAAGGTGCAAGCTTTAGGAGCAGGTGCAGCAGTACTTGGTCACCCAGCAAATTCAGTTGCTCGATATGCCAATATGATTAGTAGAAAGGGACAAAAGGTAAAAGCGGGACAACCGATTTTAACTGGAGGTTTAACGGAAGCTATCCGACTTTCTGCTGGAGACTTTGTGCAAGTGAAGCTTGGAGGTATCGGAGAAGTATCCTTTTTTGTTAAAAAATAGTTGTTCATTCAATTAGGAGGTAGAGTAATGCCGTTCATTAATATTCAAATTATGGAGGGGCGACCTCCAGAAAAAATAGAAGGTTTAATAGCGGATGTAACAGAGGCGGTCAGCAAATCATTAGATGCTCCTTCAGAAAGCATTCGTATAGTCGTCAGCGAAGTTCCTAAATCCCATTGGGGGATTGGAGGCACCAGTGCTAAGAAGTTAGGAAGGTAAAGAGAATAATGTTAACGAAGAGTTATCTCAATTAGTTAGTGAGATAACTCTTTTTATTAGGTAGAATTATTTTTTCTTTAAATACAGTTAAAAATTCTCAAGTAAAATGGAGGGAAATTATTTTTCGGATATTAACCTGTTCTTTTAATTAAATCTGCATACTCATGGTCGTCAAGCGTAGTATGAAACTCATGAATTTTGGTTCCCATTTCGGTTAAACTTAATATTACTTTTCGTTGGTGCATGGCTTTAACTTTATATACAATCAAGTGCTAGTAACATCTATCCAATTTGGTAGTGGTTAATGGAAATTGATTATACCTACTTTCAGAGCTACGTGGGGATCGTTGCTATTGCGAAGGCAACCTTTGGAGTTTGGATTAAATTTATGGCACCATTGTTTTATGATTTGGATAGGTATATCGGTCGTTATTTTGTACTATATTTCATTTCCTCGGTTGGTTGAACAGAGTTTTAAGTAACATTGAATTTTTAATTAGGTTAATTAGAGTATGGATGGATACACTCTAAATAACCTTTTATCTATTTCGGGGGATATTTTACTAAATGTATTACACTAATATATAAACTAGTTTTTGCTATTATTAATAAGTTTGTTTTTTTGATCCATTCAAAGAAGAAAAGCACTCTTGTTTTATGCTATAATGTAGCTACTTAAATCGTGAACTTAGAAGGGGAGGAAAAAATTGACGTATCAAGCATTTTACCGTGTTTATAGGCCGCAAAGTTTCCGAGAAATGTCAGGTCAAACACATGTAAAAAGAACCCTTCAAAATGCTCTAGAGGCAAATAAAACAACCCATGCTTATCTATTTTCAGGTCCTCGAGGGACTGGGAAAACAAGTACTGCGAAAATTTTTGCTAAAGCATTAAATTGTGAAAAAGCTCCAACAAAGGAACCGTGTAATGAATGTCCTACATGTTTAAGTATTACAGAAGGTTCCCATCCAGATGTTATTGAATTTGATGCGGCATCGAATTCCCGTGTTGAAGAAATGCGGGATATTATTGAGAAAGTAAGATTTGCTCCAGCTAATGCTCGTTTCAAAGTGTATATTATCGATGAAGTGCATATGCTTTCTACTAGTGCCTTTAATGCACTTTTAAAAACGTTAGAAGAACCGCCTCCCCATGCTGTTTTTATTTTAGCGACTACGGAGCCTCATAAACTACCTGCGACAATTATTTCAAGGTGTCAGCGTTTTGATTTTAAACGTTTATCTTCTAATGATATTTTAGAACGAATGAAAATTATTTTAGAGGATATTGATTTACCGTTTGAAGAACAAGCCTTAAAGGTAATTGCGCAAGCATCAGCTGGTGGGATGCGTGATGCATTAAGCTTATTAGATCAAGTTGTATCGTTTAGTGGGGATAAGTTAACGTTAGAAAACGCTCTTCTTGTAAGCGGGTCGATTAGCCAAGACGTCTTTTACGATATAGCCTTTGCATTAAAAAATAAAGAAATTGCACAAGTATTAAGTTCTTTAGAAGAATTAATAGCTGAAGGTAAGGATCCGGTTCGATTATCAGAAGACTTTATTACTTTTTTCCGAGATTTATTGTTATTACAAACAAGTAGTGATTTAACTGAATTGCTGGAATTAGTAACATCGGAAGAAAAGTTTATAACATTAGCTCATGAATTTAACGCCGATACACTTTACGGATATATCGATATACTAGCTAAAACGCAACAAGAAATGCGTTTTTCCCATCATACTAAAATCTATTTGGAAACGGCTTTATTAAAAATGGCTCAAGTTCAAAATAGCAGTGTGGTGAATGGGCATGTTGGAGGCAGTGTTGACCCAGCTGTAAATGAAAAAGTGGCGAATCTTGAAAAAATGGTTCAACAGTTAACTTTACAATTGCAAAATGGGATTTCAGCACAAGGTAACCCTGCAATTCAACAGAGGGAAGCGCCACGTCCTCGAGCAAAAACGACTGGTTACAACGCGCCTGTTGGTAGAATTCGTGAAGTATTAAAAGGGGCAACAAAACAAGATATTCATCAAATTAAAAGTGCTTGGGCGCAAACATTAAGTCAGTTACAAAAATCACAAGCGGCATTATTAGCTGAAGCGGAACCGGTTGCAGCATCAAGTAGTGCATTTGTGGTAAAATTCAAGTATGATATTCATTGTCGAATGGTTGCCGAAAACAGAGAGTTTACAACACTCTTTTCTCAAATTCTCTCTCAAATAACAGGAACAATGTATGAATTATTATGTATTCCTGAAAATGATTGGATATCATTGCGTCAAAGCTTTATTAAAGAAAACGGTTTAAATCAGAAAAAAGAAACAACTGATCATGAAGGGGCACTGGTTCAGGAAAATATCCATGAAGATCCATTTATCGATGATGCGCAAGAGATTGCTTCTGAAGACCCTTTAATCGCAGAAGCTGAGAAAATGTTTGGTAAAGACTTTGTTGAGGTAGTTGAAGATTAAAATTCAAAAATTGATGTTATCGATTTAGATAAGGTCAAAATGTATATTAGGAGGAATTTATAATGCGTGGAATGGGCAATATGCAAGGTATGATGAAAAAGATGCAAAAAATGCAAAAAGAAATGATGCAAGCACAGGAAGAATTAAACGCAAAAGAATTTGAAGGTACTGCTGGCGGCGGTATGGTTAAAGTAACGATGAATGGACAACGTGAAGTCCTTAGTGTTAATTTAGACCCTTCTGTAGTAGACCCTGATGATGTAGAAATGTTAGAAGATTTAATGGTTGTAGCTACAAATGAAGCATTAAAGAAAGTAGAAGAAACAACTACTGCAACAATGGGTAAATTCACACAAGGCTTAAACCTTCCATTTTAGGAGGAAACAAAAATGTATTACCCTGAACCAATATCAAAGTTAATTGATAGCTTTATGAAATTGCCAGGTATCGGTCCGAAAACTGCGGCTCGACTGGCATTTTTCGTTTTGACAATGAAAGAAGATACAGTTTTATCCTTTGCAAAAGCTTTAGTCGATGCGAAACGAAATTTAACGTATTGTTCTGTTTGTGGTCATATTACAGACGTAGATCCTTGTCAAATCTGTTCTGATAAAACACGGGATGTTTCCACTATATGTGTAGTCCAAGATCCAAAAGATGTTATTGCGATGGAAAAAATGCGTGATTATCAAGGGTTGTATCATGTACTACACGGTGCTATTTCACCAATGGATGGCGTTGGACCAGAGGATATCAATGTCGCGTCATTAATTACTCGCTTGCAGGATGAACGAGTACAGGAATTAATCTTAGCTACAAATCCTACCATTGAAGGTGAAGCAACAGCGATGTATATATCTCGCCTTGTTAAACCATCGGGAATTCGTACGACTCGTATTGCCCATGGGTTACCAGTAGGTGGGGATTTAGAATATGCAGATGAAGTTACTTTATCAAAAGCATTAGAAGGAAGACGTGAACTATAATCATTACACTAATTTCTCTTTCTAATTTCGGAGAAATTCAACTTGTTGTTTATACTTTCTATTTAAACTCAATGGCTATATCGTTGAAGCCATTCAAAAAACAAAATATGATAGATTTATAAGTTAGTAATGTGTATCAGTATTCTTTTTCCTTTGAAGTAGGTGGGAACTGTTACATATATAAAGTTTCTCATTAAAAAAATGGATTTTTAAGTTAGCTGATACCGCTAATTATCCTTTTAAATGAAAATTTCTTGAGCTGATTAGTGTTAGGTCAAGTACTAACCTAATAAAAGTAGTGAATTTTTTATTTATCATTATATGTCTTTCCTGTAAATTGGTATAAGGTGAGTGGAGTAGTTGATGTTTAGCCGTAAGGGGAAATTAAAAAAAGAATTCGATGAAAAATTAATTCATCTTATAAAAGAGACCAAAGAAGATTGGAATAGCGCAAAAGTGATTGAAGGGTTAGTAGATGATTACGATCTTGAAATCATTGCACAACGTAAAATTGCGGAAAGTATTCATTTTTATTTATTTAAAGAAGCACGAATTCGAAAAATATTACTTAAATGAACATAATAAGAGTAGACGTAAAAGCATATGCTCCTATGAATACATTATTGAGGAGGATATGATTGACAACATACATTGTAATTGGTGTTGTTTGTGCGCTACTCTTTTTTGGTATCTTAATAGGAAGAAAAATAGGGTTTAGTGTTGTTTTTGAAAAGTTAGCTATTTTATGGTTTAAGTTAGCTTGTTCATTTGCTTTACTTTACATAGCCCATATTATAGTTGATGGTTATGATATTATTGTTCCTGTTAACTTGTTTTCAGCATTAACAATAACGATTTTAGGAATACCAGGTGTAATATGTATTGGTGTTTTAACCGTATTTCAATAATCAATGAAAAAAGGTATTGCATATTTAAAGTTATAGTGATATATTAATACATGTCGCTTTTGCGATATCAAAAATTTACTTAAATTCAAAAAAAGATATTGATTTTTGAATATTGAGTTGATATAATATTAAAGCTGTCGTATGAGACGCAACATTTTAAATTTAAAAAGTTGTTGACTTAAAAGTGATAATGCGATATAATTTAAAAGTTGCTTAAGAAACACAGTGACAAATGAACCTTGAAAACTGAACAACAAAACGTTAATGAAATACAGTTTTAACTTAATAGTTGAAACGAAATTTTGGACATCATTATGATGCCAGTGTAAATTTAGAGCTTTATCAAATTTTCTTTTATGGAGAGTTTGATCCTGGCTCAGGACGAACGCTGGCGGCGTGCCTAATACATGCAAGTCGA
>NZ_RHLQ01000004.1 GCF_003711845.1 Lysinibacillus halotolerans | reverse complement strand
TTTGGCATCTTAAAATCTGAACTATTATACTTGCAAGAGTTTAATAGTATCGAACATTTTGAAGAAGAATTAAGGTTATATATTGAGTACTATAATTACAAACGAATGAAGGCAAAATTAAAAGACCTAAGCCCGGTAGAATACCGAACAAAGGTCTTGGAAGCCGCCTAACAAAATATGTCTAACTTTTTTGGGTCAGTTCAGATCGTTGTCGGTTATTCATTTTCCTTATTTCTTCAATATCTTCCTTACTTAGCATTGTCGTTGCTTCTTTATATGCCAAGTTACTAAATGAAGAAAACATTTGTTTAAAAATAAATTGAGGAAATAGATTATTCATAAATGAAATTAATTTCCATGTGTATTTTTCTAGTTTTGGACGAAATAATATCTTTGCAGCTTTATATTCTACATCTTTAGGTGTAAGCCATTTTTTTGTAACAGCAGATTGTAAAGTAAGAGTACTAACTCTTTCTGGATATTTGGAAGCAAAATATATACCACTAGGTCCACCTGCAGATATAGCTATTACGTGGACTTTCTTTAAATTTAAATGATCTAATAGTTTTAAATAATACTCGCAAGCTGTAGATAGACTTTCACCTATTTCTTTTGATGTATCTCCATATCCTGCTCTTGAGGGAGTTATTATAGAAAACCCATTATCAATTAATGCTTTATAGCCAAACTCTTCATTACAATTTGAATGTCCACCGTGTAAAACGAATATAGGCTCACCTTTACCAATAATTGAATATTCAATCGTTCTATTATTTATTGATAACTTTTCTATTCTTCTTTCCATAAATTAACTCCCTCCTTTTTTTACCATAATAGACCATTAAAACTATTCCTACAATCAAAAATAAAAATTGCCTTTTTAAATGTCACGGTTATAAGGGAGAGAATTTGCGTTATATATCAGAAACAACTATCCGTTTATTGATAAAGGGATGTTCAAACTCCAGTTGGATAGCATGTAATTCATAATCACCTGATGCCGTTTTTCTTGCGTCATACATAGTGTCACCTACAATAGGATGTCCAATATGGGCCATGTGCACGCGGATTTGATGGGTACGACCCGTTTCAAGCACTAAATGGACAAGGCAAGTTTGTTTGAAGCGTTTTACCACTTCAAAATGTGTAATGGCATGTTGACCGGATTTTGAAACGACCCGTCGAGTAGCGTGATGACGATCTTTGCCAATTGGGGCATTGATTGTACCACTTTCTTGACGGATATTCCCTTGGACTTCTGCCTCATACGTTCGAACAATCGTTTTTTCTTCAATCATTCGATCGAAAATGGATTTTGCTATAGGATGCTTAGCTACTAATAATAAACCTTTTGTTCCGCGATCTAAACGGTGAACATGCTCAGCGTAATGTCCTCCACATGCGATAATATGCGCCATAACATGATTCATACAAGTGTCCACATCGCGCTCATCATTAGGATGGGTAGCCATCCCTTTTGGTTTTGATACAATAAGACAATGGTCGTCTTCGTATTGAATCGTTAAGCCGCAATGGGAAGTAGGTTTATAACTAGATGCGGGTACTTCATAGTGAAAGAACAGGATAGTGCCGACACGAAGTGGTTCTTTCCAAATGACAGGTGTCGAGTCTTCGTAAGTTACGGCTTTTGCCATTCGTAATTCATGGACAATCTTTTTTCCAAGGCGCCATTTTGTGCGCAACAATTCTTCCACGGATAGTCCTTCTTGTTGAACTTCATATTGGAACATAATATACCTCCAAAATAACAATAATCGTGCTCTATATAGAACACGATTATGAAATAGTAATACCTTTATTATTTTACTTGCTCTAAGAAATCATAAATCACTTTTGTATCTTTAGAATAATCTCCAACAATACGACTTACTTCTTTTCCATCTTTAAAGTAAATTAAAGTTGGTGTTGCTGTAATTTGATAATCATTCCAACCTTGATTGTATTCAAGAATATTATATTGATCGATATGAACACCTAATTCTTCAGCAATAGGCATAAGAGCAGGTGTCATTTTTTGACAGTGTGGACACTCTGGGCTGAACATATACGCTACGACAGGTTCGCCAGACGCAATTTTTTCTTCTAAAGCGTCGGGAAGAATGATGTTTTGATAATTTTCATCGGATAATAAATCAATCGTTGATTGATTTAAGTTATCTGTATCATAAGGATTGTCTTTTAATTTATCTTCGTTTGCTAAGTTAGTAAGTATAATAATAGCTGCAAATAAAACAACGACAATAGCACCGATAATACCTAGTTTTTTCATTGTTTTTCCCCCTTTAAAACGTTGATCATGTAGAAACTAGTGATGGCAATTAAAATGAAAGCAAGTCCAGCTAAAAATGGAATTGTAATAAATCCTAACCAGTTTATATATTGGCCTGTACAAGGAACTCGTCCACATGCTGGTGCTGATTCAGTTAAGAAATCTAGTTTTTGTATACCGTAATGATAAAGAGAGATGGCTCCACCAATACATGAAAAAACTGCAGTTGTTACGGCAATTCGTACATTTTTTTGGATGTAAGCTACTGTCGTAATGAGTAATATCGGGTACATCAAGATTCGTTGATACCAGCAAAGCTCACACGGTTCGTAGCCACGAACTTCAGAAAAATAGAGTGAACCAAGTGTTGCTACTAATGACACAAGCCATATAAATAGCAAACTATTTTCTAGTTTTTTATTCATTTAGCATCTCCTAGTAATCATATTATTACGCAGACTGATTATAGATTGTTCATAAAAATAAGTAAATTATTTTGAATTACGGATAATTATACTATAAGAAAATGATTTGACCAATCCATCATAGGAAATGTACAAAAAATGGACTAAAAGTAACTTGTATACCGCAACATATATTTTAAATCGAATTCTAAATGCTTCCTTATTAATTCCTCTGCTAAATCACTATCCCTTGATGCAATAGCCCGATATATTTCTTCATGTTCCTCATATAGTAACGGTCGTTTACTTTTCAACAATGTACGACTAAATAAGTCGAAGATGGCATCCGTCTTTTTTGCCTCTTCTATTATAACGGGGTTGTTCGATTCTAAAATAATAAGATTATGAAATTTTTTGTTTGCGCTTACAATTTCTTCAATAGTTCCGTTTTTCGAGTCTTTCATCGCCTGTTTTAGTAGACTTAAATTTTCTTTGGACATTTTTTTTGCAGCTATTTTTACAGCATAACATTCGATTAAAGTTCTTAATTCTGAATTGTGGATTAAATCATTTCTAGTAGGTTTATACACTCGCTTGTCCTTGATTAATCCTTCTTGTTCTAAATGACGAATTGCTTCTCGTATTGGTGTTCGACTTACGCCGATCGTAGCTGCTAATCGTTCCTCAACAAGTTTTGTCCCACCAGGTAATTCTCCGCTTAATATGTTGTTACGTATCGTTTCATAGGCTAAGTGATAAGCGTTAGAAGTACTAGTATTATTTACTTGCATTTCGATCCCCCTAGTAACGCTAAATTCCTTTTTATTATACACTTAAATTTCCTATTAAATGAGAATAACTTTCAAATGTAACCAAAAATTAATCAAATGTTTCATTCAAAAGTATGAGAAGACAACAAATGCCAATTACTATGGACTAATGATATGATGAAATTAGAAAATAGTTTGTTCATTTAGAGAGGTGTACACAGTTTGTCAGTAAGCGATCATTCTAATATAACGATTCTGAAAGAAATAGCCGAATTACTTAATGAAGAAACCGATTTAATTCCTATGCTGAAAGGTGCGTTATCGAAATTTTTAAGTGGAACAAATTTTGAAACAGGCTGGATTTTTTTCATTAACGAAAAGGGAAAATCGGAATTAATAGCCCATGAACATTTACCAGAAGCCCTTGCGTTCAACGGTTGTCAACATTTAAAAAAAGGTGGATGCTGGTGTGTTTCCCGCTATCGAAATCATGAGTTGGAGAAGGCTTCTAATATTATCGAATGCCAGCGGATTGAAGCGGCTATTGAAGCGAATATAGGGGATAATGCAAATATTACTCACCATGCAACAGTACCATTGCAATCGGGGGAAGAACGATTTGGTATTTTAAATGTGGCTTCTCCAAATACAGTAAGTTATACAGAGGAAGAACTGGAATTATTAGAATCGGTTGCCTTTCAAATGGGGTCTGCCATTAAGCGTATTAATTTAACAAAACAAGAACAGGAGATTGCCCTTGTACAGGAAAGAAATCGCCTCGCTAGAGATTTGCACGATTCTGTTAATCAGTTATTGTTTTCCGTCACTTTGACTGCCCGAGCAGGAATTGAGATGAGTGAACAGCAGGAAATAAAAGAAACTTTTAAAGAGATTCAACAACTTACCCAATCAGCTTTAACGGAGATGCGTGCACTGATATGGCAACTGCGTCCAAAAGGATTGGAAAGTGGGTTAATTGAAGCAATAAAAGCCTATGCTGAAATGTTAAATATTAAATTAACAGTAAACGTTTCGGGCGTTATTCAATTCCCGTCCCGTGTGGAAGAAACGTTATTTCGAATTACACAAGAAGCATTAAACAACGTACGAAAACATGCAGGTGTACAAGAAGCGATTATTTATATCACAGTTACATCAACAGATATTTTATTTGTTATTAAAGATGAAGGAAGGGGATTTGTCATCGATCCCAAATTAAGCCTTCCTTCGATTGGATTACAATCGATTAAAGATCGTGCCATTGCTATTGGTGGTACAGCTGATTGGGTTAGTGAAATTGGTAAGGGGACGGAACTGTTAATCCGTCTACCTTATTAGGGGGAGAGAAAATGATTCGAGTTTTAATTGCAGACGATCATCATGTCGTACGTCGCGGTTTATTATTCTTTTTAAAAACACAAAAGGATATAGAAGTAATTGGGGAAGCGAAAAATGGGTTTGAAGCGGTCGAGCTGGTAGAATCACTACAACCAGATATCGTCTTAATGGATCTTGTTATGCCTGAAATGGACGGGATACAGGCGACGAAAAAAATTAAAGCAAAATGGCCGAACGTTGCTATCTTAATGCTGACGAGTTTTTCTGATAAAGATCATGTTTTACCTGCCATAGAAGCAGGTGCTGCAGGATATCAGTTAAAAGATATCGAACCAGATGAATTAGTAAATGCCATTAGACAAATTATTCGCGGTGAAAACATTATTCATCCTGTTGCCACTTCCCAATTAGAAGAGGTACTACGGGAAGAAGAAAATTTACCCCATGTGAAAAATCCTTTAACACCGCGGGAAAGGGATGTGTTAGCTGAGTTAACGAAGGGGAAAAGCAACCGAGAAATTGCTTCTTCATTATTTGTAACGGAGAAAACGGTTAAAACCCATATTTCGAATATTTTTACGAAGTTGGAAGTGCAAGATCGAACACAAGCTGCCCTTTATGCAGTAAAACACGGTTTAACCGAAGGCAGTGGGCTATGAATAAATGGGTAAAGTACGAATAAAAAGCAACTTTAAGGAATACCTTAAAGTTGCTTTTTAATACTTTAGAAATGATAATCCTCTTCCACAGCGGTAGGAATTTCATGGGGTTCGATATGGACGAGCACTGTACAAAATGGATTGAATCGTTTCACAGTGGAATCGATTTTTTCTGTAATTTGATGACTTTCCCAAACATTTAAATATGGATTTACTGTTACGGTTACATCGATAAAATGGACATTTCCATGGGTTCTCCCTTTAAAATCCACTAAATCAATAACCCCATCAACATTTTCAATGAGGACGGATAATGTTTCGGTATCTTCAATATCAAAACTGTCCGTTAAAGTTTGAACCGACTCCCAAAAAATTTCGATTGCTGTTTTAATAATAATAATCCCAATAACGAGTGCGGTTAACGTATCAATAATTGGATAACCGATAATTGCTCCGAATATTCCGATTGCTGTCCCGATACTAACAAGGGCATCAGAACGGTTATCATAGGCTGCCGCCTTGACTGCTGAACTATTAATCTTTTTAGCAAGGGACAAGTTATAGCGATATACCGCGTACATAACGAAGGCACTTCCTATTGCAACGACTGCTGTTAACGTAGAAGGGCTTTGGCGTACAGGATTCCATAAATTCATGACCGAACTAAGGAGGACTTGCAAACCAACCATCATCATAATAAATGAAGCGATCATGGAAGCAATCGTTTCCGCTCTAAGATGGCCGTAAGGATGATTTAAATCAGGAGGACGTTGAGAAATTCGAAGTCCAATTAGTACGGCGATAGAAGCAATGATATCTGTTGTATTATTTAATCCATCGGCTTTTAATGCTTCTGAATCTCCAAAATAACCGATTGTAAGTTTGATGGAGCTTAAGAATAAATAGGCAATAATGGAAAGCCATGCCCCTTTTTCCCCAGCTCGTAAATTTGTATATAGCTCCACTTTGTTTCCTCCTGGCAAAACTTTAGAACATGATAAAACGACCTTCCGAAATTCGGAAAGTCGTTTTTAAATAAAGTAAATGTTTAATTAGTTATCTTCTTCTGATTCCTCTTCTTCTGTTTGTGCGGATTCAGGTAATTTTGTTACTTCTATATAAAGAATATGATGTCCATCGGATTCTTTTATTTTAAATTCGTAGCCTTGGAAATCAAAGCTATCGCCTTCAACAGCATCAAATCGTTGTGTTAAGAACCAGCCACCGATAGTATCCACATCTTCATCGTCGATTTCAATTCCTAACATGTCATTTACTTCTTCTACTAACATTTTTGCATCTATTATATAATGATCATTACTAATTTCTTGAACTTCGGGAATTTCATCATCGTCAAATTCATCTTGAATTTCCCCGACAATTTCTTCAATAATATCTTCAATTGTGACTAAACCAGATGTTCCGCCGTACTCATCCATTAGTATTGCCATATGAATTCGTTCTTGTTGTATTTTAAGTAATAAATCACTAATCGGAACTGTTTCAAAAACACGGATAATTGGTTGCATATATTCTTGGATAGATTTGTTACCGTTTGCAGGATCTTTAATATAAGCCGTTAATAAATGTTTTAAGTTTACTAGACCGATTACATGGTCTTTATCTCCATCAATAACAGGGTATCGTGTATATTGTTCCACGCCCATAACTTCAAATACTTCTTTTATAGTTAAATCTTTTTCGATACTAGTAATTTCAGTTCGAGGTACCATAATTTCCTTCGCAGTACGGTCAGAGAATTCAAAAATACTATTAACGTACTCGTATTCTGAATGATTAATCTCTCCACCTTTATAACTATCGGTTAAAATAATGCGAAGTTCTTCTTCAGAATGCGCTACTTCAGATTCAGAAACCATTTTATAACCAAATAATCCAGATAAAGCGCGGGCAGATCCGTTTAACGCTTTAATGAATGGGTACATAACATTATGGAACATAATTAATGGTCCTGATAAGTTTAAAGTAAGTGCTTCTGATTTTTCGATGGCAAACGTTTTGGGAGTTAATTCCCCTACGACAACGTGTAAGTAAGTTACGATGATGAATGCAACAACGACTGAAAGCACTCCAGATATTCTTGGATCTAAATTAAACATATCAAATAAAGGATGTAAAATTAAATCAAAGGTAGGTTCACCTAACCAACCTAAACCTAATGCAGTAATTGTAATACCTAATTGACAAGCTGATAAATACTCATCTAGATTTGAAATAACTTTCTTTGCTTTCATTGCTTTTTTGTTGCCTTCCGCAACTAATTGATCAATACGTGTTGATCGCACTTTTACAATTGCAAACTCTGTTGCAACGAAAAATGCCGTAGCAGCAATTAACAACACAAATGCTGCCAACCGAATGGTTAGCTCTACTATGTCTACGTCCAAATATTTTCTTTGTTTCCAGCCCGAATGAGGGGAGCAAACAAAGAGTACACCTCCTGTTAAATAAAAAATAATTGAATAATACAATGATAAAATATTTTATGCAAAAATACAAATTGAAAACATGCTCTTAGGAAGAATATTCACATTTTTAGAGACGAATTTCCTAGTAGGATTAGATTAATAGATGGTTAAAACAGAAGAGTTACATAGCTTACATAAAAATGTTTTCCCTATTTTCTAAAAATTGTTGACTTTCAAAAAATGGGTGTGCTACCCTTTAATAGAAAATAAACTTAAGGAAAGGGAGGTTAGGATTATGAAAATTAAATTAAATTTGCCGCCAGCAATTCAATATGTTAATCCAAGCCTTCCTATATATTTCTTATGTTTATAGCTTAAACGCGCATAAATTTAAGCAAAAAGGGATACAGGTATTGGATACTTGTATCCTTTTTTTATTGAGCATCTATCACAAAAAAGGATAGGTGCTTTTTTGCTTATAAGACATTCCAAATTATGGATATGTTCGGTGTAGAAGACAATCGAATAAGACATCATGGAAAGGATTTATGTAGAGTTGTTTAAGTACAAAATGTAAGAGAGGGAGAGATGTAATATGAAAAAGTGTTACGCAAGAAAGTTGTTAAAAGATGGGTTTGTAGATAGTGGATAGGAAAGAGAATGATGAATAGGAAAAGAAGGTGCCTAAATGTTTGATGTTTTATTTAAATTAAAATGGTTTTTTAAAAGTTATTGGAAAAGATATACGATTGCAGTCGTTCTCCTAATGATCGCCAATGTAGTGGAAGTAATTCCACCGTGGATAATTGGTGCTGCGATCGATGAAATTGCTATGAATTCGATGACGGCTGACTCGCTACGTAATTATTTATTAGCGATTATTCTAATTATCGTTGTTGGATATGCGATGAATTTCACTTGGCAATATCAATTGTTTGGTGGGGCTATTACCCTCGAACGAATTTTTCGAAAAAAATTGATGCACCAATTTTTAAAAATGACACCAACTTTTTACGAAAAAAATCGAACGGGCGATTTAATGGCTCGTGCTACGAATGATTTAAATGCAGTGTCATTAACGGCAGGGTTTGGCATTATGACCTTGATGGATTCTACAATTTACATGGGTGCCATTATTTTAGCGATGGGGTTTTTAATCTCTTGGAAGCTAACGCTTTTCTCCATGCTCCCGATTCCAATTATGGCAGTACTTATGCAATATTTGGGCAAAATTGTTCATGAACGTTACATGACAGCCCAGGAATCCTTTGGTGAAATAAATGATAGTGTACTTGAGTCGGTAGCGGGTGTTCGGGTTATCCGAGCATATGTACAAGAAAAGAAAGATGAAAAACGCTTTGCACAAATGAGTGAAGAAGTGTACCAAAAAAATATCCATGTAGCGAAAATTAACGCGTTATTCGGTCCGATTACAAAAATTGGTACAGGGATAAGTTATGTCGTTGCTTTAGGATATGGTGCTGTTCTTGTATCAAATGGTGATATGACAGTAGGTCAGCTTGTTACCTTTAACGTCTATTTAGGTTTAGCAGTATGGCCGATGATGGCTATTGGAGAGCTTATTAATGTAATGCAACAAGGTAACGCTTCCCTAGATCGTGTTCAAGAAACTTTAGACTATGAACAGGATGTAAAAAATATAAATAATCCAATAACAGTAGAGAGTCCATCATCTATTGGATTTGATCAATTTTCTTTTAAATATCCGATGTCTCAAATGACAAACATACAAAATTTATCATTACATTTAAAACAAGGTGAAACTTTAGGAGTTGTCGGGAAGACTGGTGCCGGAAAAACAACTTTTGTAAAACAACTCCTTAGAGAATATCCATTAGGTGAAGGGCAGTTTACGATTGGAGACATTGATATAGCAAAATTATCGAAGGAACAGTTATTAGAGTGGATAGGATACGTTCCGCAAGATCATGTTCTTTTCTCCAGAACAATCCGTGAGAACATTTTATTTGGGAAAGAAGATGCAACAGAAGAAGAAATAAATGAAGCGGTAAGAATGGCTTACTTTGAAAATGATTTAAAAAATTTACCGTTAGGAATGGAAACATTAGTTGGTGAGAAGGGAGTTTCCCTCTCTGGTGGACAAAAGCAGCGGGTATCGATTGCCCGGGCGCTCATTAAAAATCCAGAGATTCTTATATTAGATGATTCCTTATCCGCAGTCGATGCAAAAACGGAAGCAAAAATTATCGAAAATATTGGTCGTGTCCGAAATGGAAAAACAACCATTATTACAACCCATCGTTTATCAGCTATTCAGCATGCAGATCATATTATCGTATTGGATGATGGCCGAATTATAGAAGAAGGTACCCATGAGGAACTTCTTCAAAAGGAAGGCTGGTATAAAGAACAGTACGATCGACAACAGCTAGAGGAGGTGTCTAGCGAATGAGTACGAGTAAACGTTTAGTTCAATATGCATTACTATTTAAAAGACCTATTTATATCGGATTATTTTTACTAACAATCGCGGTATTAACCGATTTGGCAGGACCATTCATCGCGAAATACATTATTGACCATTATATGACACCAGGTTCATTACAGTTTGAACCGATTATTCATTTATTAATTGTGTTTTTTGTATTGGCGATTGCAACTGCTGTTTTAAGATACTTTATGTATATTTATTTACAAATTGGGGCGAACCGAATTATTCAAAAGCTACGCCAAGACGTTTTTGGACATATTCAAACAATGCCCATCGACTATTTTGATAATTTACCTGCAGGGAAAATTGTAGCGCGGGTAACGAATGATACGGAAGCCATTCGTAATTTATATGTTCAAGTGTTATCCCAATTTGCAACAAGCTTTATATCCATTTTCGGAGTATATATAGCTCTTTTCATATTAAATGTGAAAATGGCCCTTGTTGCATTAGTCGTTGTCCCGATCGTTTATTTTTGGATGATTGGTTATCGGAAATATGCTGCCCAATATAACCATGTTGTTCGAACTAAGATTGCAGATATTAATGCGATGATTAATGAGTCGATTCAAGGAATGACCATTATTCAAGCCTTCAAACGGGAAGAGCAAATGAAGGAAGAATTTGCTGAAATGAATAATGAGCATTATGAATATCAAAGAAAATTATTGTTTTTAGATTCAGCGACAGCATTTAATTTAGTGAATGTTTTACGTTTAATCATCTTCGCTATTTTTATTTACTATTTTGGTACCCAGTCCATGACTACTACAGATGTCATTACTGCGGGAACTTTATACGCTTTTGTTGACTATATTACGAGATTATTTAGTCCGATCGTTAATATTGTCAATCAATTCTCCCAATTGGAACGGTCCCTTGTTGCTGGTTCTCGTGTCTTTAAATTGTTAGATCGAAAAGGAGAGCCGGTAAGCACACAATCCATTCCAAGATATGAGGGGAATGTAGTGTTTGATAATGTATCCTTTGCTTATAAAGATAATGACTATGTATTGAAAAATATTAATTTTACTGCAAGAAAAGGGGAAACAGTAGCCCTTGTTGGTCATACAGGATCAGGGAAAAGTTCTATTATGAATTTGTTATTCCGCTTCTATGATCCTCAAAAGGGAAAAATTTTAATAGACGGTCAAAATATTCTATCCATCCCCCGTCAAGCCTTTCGTGAGCATATGGGAATTGTATTACAAGACCCTTATTTATTTACAGGAACGATTGCAACAAATGTCAGTTTAGGGGATCCACGTATTTCTAGAGAAACGGTTGAAAAAGCGTTAACTGCAGTAGGGGGAGAAAGGGTTTTAAAAAATCTTGAAAAGGGATTAGATGAACCGGTAATTGAAAAGGGAAGTACCCTATCTTCAGGGCAAAGGCAATTAATATCCTTCGCACGGGCATTAGCCTTTGATCCGGCGATTTTAATACTAGATGAAGCAACGTCTAATATTGACACGGAGACAGAAGAAATTATCCAGCATGCGATGGAAGTTTTGAAAAGAGGAAGAACGACTTTCATTATCGCCCATCGTCTATCAACAATTAAAAATGCTGATCAGATTTTAGTATTAGATAGGGGAGAAATTGTGGAACAAGGGACTCATGATGAGTTAATCGCATTAGGTGGTCGTTATGAGACGATGTACAGATTACAGGCAGGGGCCCTTCAATAAGAAGAAAAGTGAAGCTAGTCCTAAATGAGTTCCCATCGTTATTACAAAAGGGAAGCATTTGGGCTAGCTCTTTTTTATAAATAAGTATTGCAGTTTTATAACGAAGGTCGTATATTTAGGGTAACGAAATATATAGAAAATTCGAATTAGTCTTTACATAGTTATGTAAGTGAACGAGTGAAATGTTTGGAAAGCGGTGTAGTCGCTATGTACAAATGGATGAAAAATAGTTATAAAACAATCAAGTCATTTAATCGAAATGTTCGATTGTTTATGGTTGCCAATGTGCTTATTCAAATAGGCATGGGTGTATTTATGGTAATGTACAATCTTTACATTCGGGAGTTAGGTTATTCGGAGGCAGTCAATGGAAGCGTTATTTCTATAAATTCACTCGCAACGGCATTAATGTTAGTACCTGCTGGAATTATTAGTGATCGTTATGGAAGGAAATCCATTCTTTTAATAGGGACGCTTATAACAGCTATAATGCTTTTTGGAAGGAGTATCGTTTCAGTCGAACAACCAATTCTCACCTTTGCCTTTATAGCTGGTATCGTTTGGGCGTTTGTTCAAGTATCAGCTGTTCCTTTTCTAGCTGAGAATTCAAAACCAAATGAACGGATTCAATTATTTAGCATTCATTTTTCTTTCGTGACGATAGCAAATGTCCTTGGAAATTTACTTGGGGGATTTGTAGCAGATGGCTTTCAATTCTTTTTCCAATTGGGAGAAGTAGAAAGTATTAGAGGGTCGTTAATGATAGGAGCAGCAATTTTTACAGTCGGATTAATTCCGCTCCTTCAATTAAAAACGAGTGAAAGGTCCCAAAAGGATGAAAAAGCGTTACAAAATAAGCGATTAAAAGAAGATGATAATGGTGACAGCAACTTTAAGAAAAACTTTAAAATGATTGTTTTATTTGGCATAGCCAATTTAATGATAGGAACTGGATCTGGATTAGTTATTCCGTACTTAAATTTATATTTTGCCAATCGTTTCGATGCATCGAATTCCTATGTAGGGTTCATTATTGCATTAGGATCTGCAATGACAGCCGTTGCAATGTTGATAGGACCGATTTTAGTAAAAAGAGTAGGGAAAGTTCGGGCGTTAGTCATTTTTCAACTTCTATCAATACCATTTTTATTTTTAACTGCTTATACAAATTCGTTGTTCATTGCTTCCGTTGGATTTTTAATGAGGCAGGCATTGATGAATGCAGGAAATCCGATTCAGAGTGCCATTGCGATGGATGTTGTTCATGACAAGTATAAAGGTCTTGGTAACTCGGTAAGTCAGATGGTTTTTAATATTGGTTGGGCAACGATGGGGCTTCCTGCTGCTTGGCTCGTTACGACCTATGGAAATTACTGGGGTTATGCTTATACCTTTACGATTACGGGATGTTTATATTTAGTAGCCTCCACATACTTTTATATCGTTTTTGCTCGAAAATATAAAATAAAGGAAGTATAAAGAAGGGCGAGTTCGACATATCCGAACTCGCCTTTTATCAATCATAAACATGGAAAAGCATTAATTCATGAATCATTTTTTTAACTGTTTCTTCTTCTTCCTTAGAAGGTTTGGTACCTAACCATACAATTTTTCCATCTTTTTTATACTCAGCTTTATATTGTTGCTGTTTGTAGTAAAAAGATATCACCCACCCCGGCAATAAATTGTTTTCAAATAAAGGCTTAAATTGAAAATGTTGAATCATACGAATCCCCCTTGAAACTTTCGATTACGTTTATCGTACTAAAAGTGGGAAAGAAAGGCTAACATTATCTTTAAATCCATTTCCTTTGATATAATTGGAACACAGTTTGAAAGAAATGAGAGGATTTAGATGGAAAATGTAGTAGTCACGATCATTTTTATGGCAGTAGTTGGAGCATTAATCGGGGGATTTACGAATTATCTTGCGATTAAAATGTTGTTTCGACCATATAATGCACTATACATCAAAAATTGGCGTATACCGTTTACACCAGGTCTCATTCCGAAACGTCGTCAGGAATTATCAAAACAAATTGGTGCAACTGTAAAAAATTATTTATTAACTCCTGAAGTTTTTCAAAAGAGACTATTTAATGAAGACATTCGTTCGTCGGTTTTACAATTTGCCCAAAAGAAAGTCGAAAAAACAGTTTTTACAGATGATAAAACAATATATGACTGGTTAAAGTTAGGCGGATTTGAGCATTTGCCAAATACAATTGAAGAAAAAGTAGATTTGTTAATTGAAAAGCAATTTAACACGATGAAAACAACAATTTCTACTAAATCGATTGAGGAACTTTTACCAAACGATATTCAACAGGCTATCGATAAAAAAATTCCTGAAATCACTTCATACCTTTTAGCAAAAGGGGAGGAATATTTCCAATCCACAAAAGGTGAGATGACGATTAAAAATATGATGGATGACTTTTTAGGTTCAAAAGGTTCCTTCGGTGGAATGATTCAAATGTTATTAGGAGATTCAACTTCCATCGTATCGAAAATTCAAAAGGAAATTATACATTTTTTAAACGCACCTGGAACGAAACATTTATTAGTTAACATTTTCTTAAAAGAATGGGATACTATTAAACAACAGCCGGTTATAGAGTATCTCGAGAATATTGATTTTGATAACATTTTAAAAAATATTCAACGTTACGCAAAACAAGAACTTAACATTCAAGAACATCTTCAAAAAACGATTAGCTATTATTGGCCACAAGGGAATGAATATGTTAAAAATGAGTTGTTACCTAAATTAGTTCATAAAGGGTTTACGGAAGCTGAAAGTAAACTGGAAGATGTATTAAATCGTTTGAATTTAGAGGAAGTAGTTCGGGAACAAGTGGATTCTTTCCCTTTAGAAAAATTAGAAGAGCTTGTAATCGGGATTGCCAACAAAGAATTGCAAATGATTACGATTTTAGGTGCTGTATTAGGTGGAGCAATTGGTATTTTACAAGGATTAATTGTCTATCTTTTAAATTAAAAATGAGAGTGGGAAATTTTTTGATTAACATTTATGAAGACATTAACAAATTAGAAGCGTCTTTACGTCAAACGGATGAATTTAAAATTTTGAAAGATGCAGTTGAAGCTGTTCGAGCAGATGAAGAAGCGACGAAATTGTTTACGAATTTCCGTGATATTCAAATGAAGCTTCAACAAAAGCAAATGAACGGTGAAGAGTTACAAGAAGATGAATTAATCTTTGCACAAAAGGCTGCTCAATTAGCCCAATCAAGCCCGAAAATTTTAGCTATGTTAGAGGCTGAAATGGCTTTAAGCAAAGTAATTGAAGAAGTAAATCGTATATTAGTAAAACCTATCCAGTCTTTATACGACGGATTGTAATAGTTTAAACCACACAAAAAAATTGTGTGGTTTTTTTATGAAGAAAATAAATGTCAATATAAAAGTAATACATTTTAATGAACAATTTGTTATATTTAAATGACATGTTATAATTAACGTTTGAAAATCTCCCTTCACATACATCGCTGATTAGATAGGCTGTTTAGGGAGTAGGAATTCTCCTTTGTTGTTAAATGAACGAATATTAATAGGGAAGAGAGTATAAACGATGAAAAAGATCCAAGTTAATGAAGTGTTTAAAGAAGATTGGAATCGCGTGTTAAATCATATAGCAAATTTATTTTTTGAAGACTCAAAGATTGTAGTAGCTGCCGACGATGCAGAACTTTCTTTTCGTTTTCATTATTCAATAGATAAAGATTTCTCCATTCATACAGCTTGTGAATTAGAAGTAGAAAACGAAACATATACAAGTGATTATTCGATTCGTTATGAATCGGAAGGAACGGAAAAAGAACAAGGTATCCGTATGAAACGTGCCTTGTCCCATGTGATGTTAGATGCCCTTGAGCAATATACAGGCATGAC
The DNA here is from genome assembly GCF_003711845.1 of Lysinibacillus halotolerans. Classification (GTDB taxonomy): domain Bacteria; phylum Bacillota; class Bacilli; order Bacillales_A; family Planococcaceae; genus Ureibacillus; species Ureibacillus halotolerans. The sequence goes on along the minus strand of NZ_RHLQ01000004.1, from coordinate 91,500 downwards.
CCAACAATGGGGCATTTTAACGGGAGTGCGTCCTACAAAGCTTTACCACAAATATCGGAAACAAGGATTAAAGGATGAAGAAATATTTGCTATTTTGAAAAAGGATTTCCGTATATCAGATTCTAAAATTGCCCTTATGCGTGAAATTGTTAAACGCCAATTAGAGACAATTCCAGATTTAGACGAAATCGGTAAGGAACTTTCAGTTTATATTGGAGTTCCATTCTGTCCGACAAAGTGTGCCTACTGTACATTCCCAGCCTATGCTATCGCAAGCAATAGGAAAGCTGGTCGTGTCGAATCTTTTATCGATGGATTGCATATCGAAATTCGTGCAATGGGAAAATGGCTTAAAGAAAATAATATGAATATTACTTCCGTTTATTGGGGTGGAGGTACTCCTACTTCAATAGAAGCCCATGAAATGGATGCCCTTTATCAAACGATGTTTGAATCCTTTCCAAATCCAGAGAAAATTAGGGAAATTACGGTAGAAGCAGGTCGCCCTGATACGATTACGATTGAGAAAATAGAAGTATTAAAAAAATGGGGAATTGATCGTATTTCAGTTAATCCTCAAAGTTATACAGATGAAACTTTAAAAGCGATTGGTCGTCATCATTCTGTACAAGAAACAATCGATAAATTTTGGTTATCTCGTAACTCGGGAATGAACAATATTAATATGGATTTAATTATTGGTTTACCAAATGAAGGAATTGAGGAATTCCAACATTCATTAGACGAAAGTGGGAAAATGCAACCTGAGTCGTTAACCGTACACACTTTATCTTTTAAACGGGCTTCGGAAATGACCCATAATAAAGATAAATATAAAGTCGCTGATCGTGAGACGGTTACAAAAATGATGGAAATGGCAAGTACTTGGACAGCTGAAAACGGTTATGTTCCCTATTATTTATACCGTCAAAAAAATATTTTAGGTAATTTAGAAAATGTCGGGTACTGTAAACCAGGAGAAGAAAGCATCTATAATATTGTGATTATGGAAGAAGTTCAGACGATTTTAGGAATAGGTTGTGGCGCTTCAACGAAATTTGTTAATCCGGTAACAGGTAAAATTACACAATTCCATAATCCGAAAGATCCGGCTGCCTATATTATGACCTTTGAAGAGACTATTGAGAAAAAAATTGAAATGCTAAATGATTTGTACCATACACAGATTAAGCAGTAGATTTTGTAAGACAGAGAATTGTTCTCTGTCTTTTTTTAACACGAACTGTATAAATACAAGTTATTTTTGTTTCAAAGTACTAACATTTTTGTTTTATTTATGTTTCAAAAATCCTTTCATTTTTACAAAATAATAGGTAAAATGAAAGAACCTAAAAGACAGAAAATTCTTTTTATAGTAAATTTAGTATTTGGAAAAATTTGTAATATACTAAAATTTTATGTATAACTTAAATATAAGATTTGAAAAAGTAGTGGGAAATAGATAGGAAGTGAAAATATGCAAGAACTAAAGGAATTAAACATTACGATGACCGCTCTTTCAAGAGAAGAACGTTTCGAAGAGTTTTTTAATTTGTTTGACCCTACGGTAAGTCTTGCATTAGAAGAACAAAATTTCACCATATTAATAGATCTATATTGGAATCGGAGTTGGATTTCTTATCAATTAGGAGATATTCAATCTTGTATTGCTGATTTAAAAAAGGCTTCAGAGTGGATTGATGAGTATGGAACGACTGAACAAAAAATCAAATATTTTAATTCCTTTGCAGCTGCTTGTGGAGAACTTGGTAACAAAGATAAATATTTGGAATATTTAAATAAGGCGAAAAATTTAGCGGTTCAATATAATGATCTATCATTACTTTGCAATATTTATAATAATTTAAGTGTACATTATATAGATATAGGTCAATCGGAAGAAGCAGTTGAACTTCTTACAAAATGTCTTCAATTATCAAAGCAGTTTTACGAAGAGCGTGGTTTTGATATTCCTGCCTATTTACATATTCGGTTAAATTTAGCCAAGGCCTATACAGAACTTCAGCAATTTGATAAAGCTGAAGAGCTTTTTGATTTTTTATTTTCTTACATTGAAGGTAAAAAAATGGTGAAACCTTCTATTTATGTTTATCAATATAAAGGACTATGGTTTAAAAAACAAAAACGTTATGAAGAAGCGTGTGAAATATTAGAGAAAGCAAAAGGGTTTGCATTAAATAACAATGATTTAATTCAATTAGAAGAGATTAATAAAACTTTAGTAGAAATTATGACGGAGCTAAATGATAAAGATCGTTTAATCGCAATTCAGAAAGATTATATTAATATTCTTTTAAAGTTGAAAGAAATTAATTTAAATCAAAATTTAATGCAAATAGAAGTCTCTCAAAATAATAAACAATACGAATCAATGTCAACGAAGGATCCATTAACAAATTGCTATAACCGTCATTATTTTGAAAAAAATATAAAAGAATGGTTAGTAGAAGCTCAACAGCAAGATGGTCTAATCGGGTTTATCATTTTCGATGTAGATTATTTTAAAGAAGTAAATGATCAATACGGCCATTTAGCTGGTGATGATGTATTAAAGAGAATCGCTTACGAGGCAAATCTTTGTTTAGCTAATTATAATAGCTTTTTGGCTAGATATGGCGGAGATGAATTTATTGCAATTTTAAAAGTGGAAAACTTAAAAGAATTACAATCGATTGTGGAAAATCTTCATAAACATCTCACTTCATTAGTGATAGAGGTAAATGATCAAAAAATTCCGATTCATATTAGTATCGGGGTAAGTACGAATTATCGTGGAATGATTACAGATGAAAAGAAAATTTTTAAATTAGCTGATGATGCATTGTATAAATCAAAACGAAATGGGCGAAATCAATATACAGTTAATTAAAAAGAATAGACAAGGGCTATTCTTTTTTATTGTTCAACGTAAGGCAATCAATGAGTCGATTTGAGAGGATGGTAACTTTAAAGGGAATATAGCAATATAATAAAAGTGGTATTAGAAAAGAACTAATACCACTTTTATTTTGGTAGAATATTTTAATTTGCTTTTAAGATGATTAGTTTTTAATAAATAATTCGAACACATCTCCAAAGTCTTCTTTTGAGTAGTTGTTACTGCTTTCTTTTAACCATTGGTTAGCAAATTCAGCAATGGATTTAAAGGATTCGGCAGGGGATGTTTGTCCATAACCTGTTGAAGAAACACTTCTTGTTGCATACTCTAAACTATCAAACATAAAGTTGCGGTGTTTTTCATTATCTCGCATCATACGTTCAATTGTAATTAAGCTTTTATAAAGATCTTTAATTTTTTCAGCATAACTTTTATTAATATCAATTGATAATGGCGTTTCGCCAATTGTGAATTTTATTTCAATATCAAGGTCAATTGTTCCTGCAGTTTCGAGCGATACTTGGCGTAACGTATTATATTTATAATCGTAACGTCTTAATGTACGCTTTTTACTTACTGCGGAATCACCATCAACATGTATAAGGGCAAAATTAGTAAAACAATATTCATCCGCTTTTGTTTTTATAAGGAAGTAAATTTTTTCGCCCTTCTCATGTAAAACGTAATCATCCGATTCTGTTTTATCGTAGTCTTGAGGTTCAATTACTTTACCGATATCCGAAAGTCCTAAAGCGTCTGCTGCAAATTTCTTAATCATTAATTTCTCTCCTTTTACTAGTGCTTCTGTTGTAAAAACAGTTGGTGCTAGAATTGTTTAACTATTATTATATAATTTTCACTTTTCAAAAATTAACCTAATAATTCTGAAAATATGATAAAATAAATATACCATTTAATTTCTATTTTAGAAAGCTACCAATAATTGGTTTAGAACGAAAATTCGATTCCAATTAAAATATAAATATATTCATAGGAGAGCCAAATGCCAATTCATACGATTATTTTTGACTTAGATGATACATTATTATGGGATAAAAAAAGTATACAAACTGCTTTTGAAAAGACATGTTATTATGCTTCAACAAAATATAATATAAAACCGGAGGAGCTGGAGGCTGCGGTTCGGCTCCATGCTCGTAAATTATATGAATCTTATGAGACCTATGAATATACAGTATCGATTGGGATAAATCCCTTTGAAGGATTATGGGGTACCTTTGACGATTCGTCTGAATCATTTCAATTAATGAAAAAAATCGTTCCGACTTATCGAAAAGATGCTTGGACAAACGGTCTGAAAGCTATCGGGATAGATGATGTCGCATTAGGTGCTGAACTCGGTGAACGTTTTGTAGAAGAACGGAAAAACTCACCTTTCGTATATGAAGATACATATAAAGTACTTGATGATTTGAAGGGGAAATATCAGTTAGTTTTATTAACAAATGGAGCACCTAGCTTACAAAATTTAAAATTAAAAATTACCCCGGAAATTAAATCCTATTTTGATCATATTATTATTTCTGGTGATTTTGGAGTCGGAAAACCGGACGCCTCCCTTTTTGAATATATGATGGAGAAGGCAAATATTCAGCCAAATCAAGGGATAATGGTAGGCGATAATTTAAATACAGACATATTAGGTTCTGCTCGTGTCGGTATGAAAAACGTTTGGATTAATCGGGAAGGGAAAAGTAACGATTCTAAAGTAACACCAACCTTCGAAGTGAAGTCTTTAACCGAATTTAAAGAACTGCTAAAGAATTTATAACAAGGAAAGCGAAATGACAGTGCAAATGTCATTTCGCTTTCTATTTTCCTGATGTCATTGTAAAACAGAGAAAAAAGGAACTACTACAATCATTATCGCCAAAATGAAAACGGCAATGGCACCTTTTTTGTTTTGCTCTTTCCATAGGGTGATGGCAAAACCAACTGCGTATAGAAACATGATGACAATAACCAACCAAATGATTAAGTCCAACCTAATCGCCACTTCCTTCTAAAGCAGGAACTTCACTTTGTTTACCAAATTGCCCAAAATTAATGTTAACCGATACATTCACTTGTAAATCAGGATATTTTTCTCCCCAATTGTATTTTTCGTATGCTGGAATCGTTGGAAATTGTTTTCTAACATCAAGGGACCAACCAAATGGTTCCCCTTTAAACTCCTTTTGCGTCTTCTTAATGAGATTATCAAATTTCGTAGTAATACGTTCTTCAATATCATTTTTTAAAATCTTTCTTTTTTTACTATCTACTGCATAGTTAATCATACTATGATTTGATAGAACTTCCACATATAGAGGAATCGTTATATCAATTGTTGGATTATCCCCGTTCAAATTTATCTTCACTTCATTATTTCTTTTCTTTACTAACCTTGTGACAACCTGATGCTCCCTATCAAAAGGGTCGGGAAATGTTGTTAACATATGCCCAGAATTTAATGTATCATTTAGTAGTATAGTAAGTCTTGTTTCTTCGCTCGTTAAAGTCCCTAACATCCTACCTTCTTTAAAAACAGCAGATCCAGCGAATTCTGAATTATTCGTTTGTCCTTCTGCATTAAATTCCCCAGCTATAAAATTATCTTCGCCTTTACGATTGTCTGAAGTGTCTTTTTCAGTAGTAGCGTATATTCCTAAAAAAATCGATCCTTTTGCTTCGATAATTCTAAAATATTTGTTAATATCCGTATCAGGTATATAACCTGTTCGAATACCATATTCGAGTATTAATTCAAAAAATTTATGAACCCTCGTTTCAAGTTTAGGTTGAGTTTTTTCTAGAAATTGACTAGCATCCTCCTTTGTTACAATCAACCGAACACCTCGTTTTATTTCCGGTTCCTTTGCAACATCATACATTAATCGTACAAAGTTTTTGTCTTTCGCTAATTCTTCCGAAACAAGAAGATAGCCTAGTTGTGTATATGAAACCTGTTTTGTAATGACCGTATTCGCCATATCCTTCGCAGAAATTAAATCATTCGTTTGAAAAGTAATAATTTCTCTTGGAGGTTCATTCGATCCTTGTCCACCTTCTGATCTAGATAATTCAGGATTCGTAATAAGAAATGTTATTTTAATTTGATTTTCTTCTTCTCCTTTATCTAGTCCAATGGCAAAAGCATAGGCCCTTTCATCTATAGCTAACTGATCCCAACAACCACTTAAAAAAATTAACATTAAAAAAAGGCACGATAATTTACTCAGCTGCTTTCTTTTTATCATTTTTTGAACCTCCTTTTAGCTTTGCTAATACCCATATAACAAATGGTAGGAACAAAAACACTGGAGTAACTAGTTTTAAAAATTCTCCTCTTAACGTATAAATTGCAAAGGTTGGAGTTTCAGGTATCATACCGAAAAATACGATTAATGTTGCAAGTATAGGGATAATGAATTCCTTTTGACTAATTTTAAATAGAGTGCTGAATAATAAGACGCTTATATAAAAGTAAAAGGAAAATCTCGCAAAAGTTGCAATTAACCAAAAGGGAAAGAATAGCGACTCTGTATTTCTTATAAACCCGAGTTGGATTGTTCGTATAGACTCATGGTAAGGATAGTCGATTAGCTTTATACCATTAAAATCAAACAGCATTACATAAGACATAATGGCTGTAGAAATTTCAATCGTTATAAAGGCTAACCCAATCCACATCCCTTTTTTTAAAACCTTTGTACTCTTTAAATACGAAGCAATGAATGCAAAATAAAATAAATCTGCAAAAATAGATATATAAGATGTACTTCCTTTTATAATTTCCCATTTTCCTGTTCCAAATAGAGGGAAAATAAATTCGGGACGACCTTGTAAAACTATTAATACTAAAACGGTTAATGCGGTAACTTTTACACCGGCAATAATAATCCATGCATAGGAACTAATATGTTCAAAACCTTTTTTTGCTCCATATGCCGCTACAGAAATTAATACTGCGTAAATAACAATAGTAGGTGTATCGTTAAAGTACATCGTTCCCATAATATCTGTATAAATGGAGGAATCGATGATAAGGGCAGAGATTTGAATAATCCATAATGCGAATAGGACGAAAAATCCAACATATTTCCCGAATACTTCTTTAATAATTTCAACAAAAGTTTTATTTGGATATATTGTGAAAATTTTTAGTATAAAAAAAACGGGTAAGATGGTTGTGACCCCAATAATAATAGGTGCCATCCAAGCAGCACTTCCCATACTACTAAAAAATAGACTTGGTGTATCATCCGCCAATTTTGTTCCGATTGTAAGAATAATAATGGCGATAAATTCTCTTGTACCAATTGTCCCCTTTGTTTTGTCCATCGCTATTCTCCTGCTTTTTTATCCATATCTTTCGGTTTTAAATAACCGGGTCTAAATATTTGATTTTGTAATAATTTCCGGAACACAGTATCCTTTGAGGAAACATATTTTGGTGTCATCGGAGATAAATATGGAACCCCAAAAGTCTTGATGGATAGCATATAAAATAAAATGACAGTAAATACTGCTGCCATCCCATAAAATCCGAAAAGTGCCCCTGAGATAATAAATAGAAATCTTAATAATCGAATGGTGAAATTCATATTAATATCACCAATTACAAAGGAGGATAAGCCGCCAAGGGCAACGATAATGACTACAAGTGGACTGACAATATTCGCTTGTACAGCCGCTTGTCCTAATATTAAAGCTCCAACAATGCCAATGGTTGGACCAATCGGGCTTGGCACTCTTAAACCAGCTTCCCTAATAAGTTCGAAGGCGATTTCCATTAACAATATTTCAATGACCGATGGGAATGGTACAATTTCTCTAGTTGCTGAGATTGCTAAAAGTAAATCTGTTGGAATCATTTCCACATGATAATTTGTGATGGAAATATAGGTAGCAGATGCAAATAAAGTGATAAATAAGGCTAAAATCCGTAATGATCTTATAAAGTTTGCAAATAGTATACGTAAATAATTTTCTTCGGAAAGATGAAAAAAAGACCAAAAAGTCGCGGGTAATACTAAAGATGTCGGTGAATTATCCATTAGTAAAATGATAAAACCATCTTCTAAATAGGCAACTGCCCGATCTGGTTTTTCCGTATTTAAAATAGTTGGAAAAATGGATTTTTCCCGGTCTTCAATAAATTGTTCTAATAAAGAGAGGTTTTGTATAGATGCTACATCTAGTGAATTGACTCTTTCTTTCACTGATTGAAGTAATTCGTCATTTACTAAATCCTTCATGTAAAGAATATATAATTCATTATTGGCTCTTACGGAAACTGGGGTTATTTCAACAATGAGACTTTCATTTTTAATCTTCTTCCGAATTAATGAAATGTTCGCCACTGCTTGTTCATTAAATGCTTCCTTTGGTCCTTTAAGGGATACTTCATTTTCTGCTTTTTCTATAGATCTTCCTTGAAATTTGCTTGCATCGATAATATAAGCCATGGAATGTCCATCAACGAGAATTACAACATTTCCTTTATTTATTTCTTTTAATATATCCCCAATTATTTCTACATTTTTAATTGTTTTCGTTGATAGAATATCTTGAACTTCCTTCGAATCATCACTATTTAATAGTAGGTTTTTTATAACTTGATTTTCAATGACTTGGGAATCTGTAATGGTACTTATATAGATGATAGAAGCCTTTTTATTTAATCCGCCAATAAGAAGGTTTCGAACTTTAACATCACTATTGATAGGAATCGAGTAAAAGGAATTGAAAATCTCCATAGTACTTTGTAAATTTCCACTAATTGTTTCTTTCTTTAGAGAAATTGGATCTAATGATAATTGTTCCGACAATGATGGTTGCCCCTTTCTCTTTTTCCAGAAATACAATACTTTTATATTGCTCATAAATAATGGTTTTATGTACTTTATCAAGTATTAAATTAAGAAAAAAGCCGCGCAATTTTTTCTTTGCGCGGCTTTTTATATAAGTATTATAAAGTAATTGCTTTAACTTCATCTATATTTTCAAGTTGAGCTACGTATTGTAAATCGAATTCGGTTACATCGTTATCAATTGTCAACATCATGACAGCAGTGCCGCCAATTTGATCTCGACCAACTTGCATTGTGGCGATGTTAATATTTTTTTCAGCTAATTTTGTGGCAACACGACCAATTGCACCTGGTTTATCTGTATTTTTAATATAAAGTAGGCGACCTTCAGGAATAACATCTACAACATAATTTTCTACTTTTACGATACGAGCCCCAAGGCCGTTTAATAATGTTCCTGCTACTGAGTGTACTTCATGCTCTGTTTTAACTTCTACTGTGATTAGATTCGTAAAACCTTTCGCAGTAGTCGTTTTATGCTCATTAATTTTAATCCCAATTCGTTCAGATAAATAACGGGCATTTACATCGTTTACGTGGTCACCATGATTTTTTATGAGCAATCCTTTTAATCCATTAGATGTTAATGGACGGACATCGTAATTTGCTACTTCACCAGCATAAGAAATATTCACTTCTTTAATGGCTTCAGTCGTCACTTGAGATAAGAAAGAACCCAATTTCTCAGCTAATTCAAAGAACGGTTCTACTTGTGCCAATAACTCTTTTGGAATCGAAGGCATATTCACAGGATTTGTAACCGTACCTGTTTTAAAGAATTTAATAATATCATTTGAAACGTCCACGGCTACTGATTCTTGCGCTTCTATTGTGGAAGCACCTAAGTGAGGAGTAGCAATGACTTGGGGTAAATTCAATAATTTGTGATCTGTCGCTGGCTCTTCAACGAATACGTCAAGGGCTGCACCGGCAACTTTTCCTTCGACGATTGCATCGTATAAATCGTCTTCGTTAATAATTCCACCACGGGCACAGTTAATAATTCGAACGCCGTCTTTCATGATAGCGAATTTTTCTTTATTTAATAAGTTACGAGTCTCCGGTAGAAGCGGTGTATGAACTGAAATAAAGTCAGCAGCTTGAACGACTTCATCTACTGTTCCTTTTGTTACGCCTAGTTCTTTTGCTCGCTCTTCTGTTAAAAATGGGTCATAAGCAATAACGTTCATTCGTTGACCTTTTGCGCGGTAAGCTACCTCTGTACCGATACGCCCGAAACCAAGGACACCTAACGTTTTGTTTTTAAGCTCAACGCCAACGTAAGATTTACGATCCCAAATTCCATTTTTTAAAGAGTTGTAGGCTTGGGGAATATGACGAGCTAGGGAAGTCATCATCGCGATTGTATGTTCAGCTGCAGAATTCGTATTCCCATCTGGTGCATTAACGACGATAATTCCGTGTTCTGTTGCTGCTGCCAAGTCGATATTATCAACACCTACACCAGCACGTCCGATTAATTTTAAGGATTTTGCTGCTTCGATAATTTCCCGTGTGACTTTTGTTTGGCTACGTACTAAAAGAACATGGACGTCAGCTAGTTTAGAAATTAATTGTTGTGGTGTGAGACCTGTATCGACGATTACATTTAAGTTTAATTCGGTTTCCTGGCGAAGGGGGAAAATACCATCTTCACTTAGGGGATCAGCAATAAATACATTAATTTCATCTGTTGTCGTAGCAGTTTTTGTTACCATTTGAATAATACGCTCCTTTAAATATGTTTTTTCTAAAGATTTTGATAATTTAGAAGGGAAAGCTTCTAAAAAATATAAAAAGCCTTTTGCTCCCTACAATTAAGTAAGGGGCGAAAGGCTAAATTAACATTCTTACGCGGTACCACCCTTTTTCGTTGCTGAAATAGACTCAGACAACCTTTAAGCAAATGCGTAACGTGCACGATTACGGATTAGCATACTTGTATTTCCGCTAATCTATTCGGGAGTGGAACTTCAATCATAGAAAACACTGATTTTCACCAACCATCAGCTCTCTTAAGTTTTCGAGGAAAGAGTATGTCTCCGTCCTAATATTTTTCGTTGATTTAATTGTTAACATCATAATCCCTATTGTTCAGTTTTGTCAACATGTTTTCAAAAAAAAATTTCGTTATAAGATAATAATACCTATTATATACGAATATTATCTAGTTTATTTTATATAACGTTCGTATTTATATCCATCCTTATACGCTATTAACATTGGGAAAATGGTAGAAGTATCAGAATATTAGGTTGATTTTATTCGATTAAATTAACTAAATTGAGGTTTTTAAGATTTTTCGTCTTTTAAAGAAAATCAGGCAAGTAAGTTAATTTATTCTTCAATGAAAAGAGGAAATAAAAAGAATGTTCAAGAAAGATAACATTATACATTTCAAAAAGGGGTGGAAGTGTGAAATACGACGTCATCATTGTTGGGGCTGGGCTCGCTGGATTAACTGCAGCTTGTGAATTACTTGATGGGAATAAAAAAGTACTAATTGTTGATCAAGAACCGGCAAATTCGATAGGGGGCCAAGCTTTTTGGTCTTTTGGGGGAGTGTTTTTAGTCGATTCTCCAGAACAAAGAAGATTAGGTATTAAAGATAGTAAAGAATTAGCATGGCAAGATTTGGCTTGGTACAGCTGGTTTTGACAGACTGGAAGATGAAGATGTATGGAGTTATAAATGGGCACAAGCATATGTAGAGTTTGCAGCTGAAGAAAAGTACGAATGGCTAAAGTCAATCGGCATTAAATTTTTCCCTATCGTAGGCTGGGCAGAGCGGGGAGGGGCGTTAGCTGGCGGACATGGCAATTCAGTGCCTCGATTTCATATCGTTTGGGGTACGGGACCAGGACTTGTAGAGCCCTTTGCAAAAAAAGTACTGCAAGCTGAAAAGGTAGGGAAAATCGATTATAAGCCACGTCATAGAGTTGATGAACTTATAACAAAAAACGGTGAGGTCATAGGGATTAGTGGAAAGGTACTTGAAGAATGTCAAATTGAACGGGGACAGGAAAGTTCGAGAATAGAAGTGGCTGATTTTGAATATTTTGCAGAGTCAGTCATTGTTGCTAGTGGTGGAATCGGAGCGAATATGGAACTCGTTCGACAAAACTGGCCGAAAAGGTTAGGCAACCCACCGAAGCAGATGATTGCAGGAGTGCCCGCCTTTGTTGATGGAAGAATGTTAAAAATCTCAGAAAATGCTGGTGCTCGTATAGTGAATAAGGACCGCATGTGGCATTATACGGAAGGTTTGAAAAACTGGAAACCGATTTGGAACAATCATGGAATTAGAATATTACCGGGCCCTTCTTCCATGTGGTTTGATGCACTAGGGAATCGTTTCAGTGCCCCAAATTTCCCTGGCTTTGATACGTTAAGTACGTTAGAGGCTATACAAAAAACGGGACACGACTATTCGTGGTTCATATTAACAGAAAAAATTATTGAGAAGGAGTTTGCCCTTTCTGGCTCAGAACAAAATCCTGATCTGACGAATAAAAGTTATTTACAGTTATTGAAGCGCGTTTTACCGGGACCTCCGACTCCAATTAAATCTTTTAAAGAATTTGGAGAAGATTTCATTGTAGAAAGAAGTTTAAAAGATTTAGTGGATGGAATGAATCAACTTGTTGGAAATGACTTATTAGATTTTATGAAAATAAAAGAACAAATTTTGGCAAGAGACAGGGAAATAGAGAATAAATTTACGAAAGACATACAGGTAATGGCCATTCAAAGTGCAAGAAATTACGTAGGCGACAAACTAATACGGGTAGCAAAACCCCATAAATTCCTTGATCCACAAAATGGTCCATTAATAGCGGTTAGATTAAATTTGTTAACGCGAAAAACATTAGGTGGCCTACAAACAAATTTAAATGGTCAAGTATTAAATGAAGCAGGAGAAATCTTGAAAGGGTTATATGCAGCAGGTGAAGTGAGCGGCTTCGGTGGCGGAGGTATCCATGGCTACCGATCACTAGAAGGGACTTTTGTTGGCGGCTGTTTGTTTTCCGGGAGACAAGTAGGGAATTATTTAAGTAAATAAAGGATATTTGATGATAGAAATTGAATAGTTAACTATAAATTGTAAAAATTAGGGGATGGTATGATGGCTTATGAAACAATAAAAGTAGAGATGGCAGATCGACGTGCAACGTTAACCTTTAACAGACCGAATGTGGCAAATGCCATGGATTTTCAAATGATGAAAGAACTAGCCGATTGTTTAGAATTTCTGAAAGATAATCCTGAAGTTCAAATTTTAGTAATAAAAGGCGAAGGGAACATCTTTTCAGCTGGCGGGGATATTAAAATGATGATGACGTCCGGTGATCCGAAAGATTTCGGAAACATCATGGAATATATTTCAAGAATGGTTTTAGCTTTGTATCAGTTGCCAATGATTACAATTGCACAAATCCACGGTGCAGCTGCAGGATTAGGGTTTAGTTTAGCGTTAGGTTGTGACATTATTGTTGCCGAAGAGAAAAGTAAACTTGCCATGAACTTTATCGGTATTGGTTTAATTCCTGATGGCGGTGGCCACTTCTTTATGAAAGAACGGGTAGGTACATCAAAGGCAAAACAACTTATATGGGCTGGAAATGTTATGAGTCCAGAAGAAGCCCTTGATTTAGGTTTAATCGATCATAAAGTGGGAGAAGGAGAGTCAGAATCCTTTGTCGATCAATTAGTCGGTAAAATTTTATCTTCTCCGATTTTAGCGATGTTAGAAACGAAGTCGATTTTACATAAACAAAAATTATCTGAACTAACATCGATATTAGAATTAGAATCAGAAGGGCAAGTACGTATGCGTAAAACGGAAGACCATTTAGAAGGCATTAAAGCATTCATTGAAAAAAGAACGCAGCAATTTAAGGGGAAATAATAGATAGGCGTCTCTGCTTTTGGAGACGCCTAATAATTTGTATTAACTTAAATGTGAAATAAAATCAATTTTCCCTTCGAATTAACAAGACGATGGGTTTTATTTTCTACCCCATGCTCTTCAATTTGTTTTTGGCCCTTTTCTTTAGCAACCTCTTCACTTTCGAATGTCCAAATTTCATCAAATAAAATTTCCCCTGTTTTTTCAAATGCTGTAAAACGAAAATTCTCCATTGTACCCCCACCTTTTTACATACTAGAAGATATAATACATTATACATAATCTATCGAATTAATTCATTGAAAATAAAGAAAATTTGATTAATGGAATGTTCTTTTGATTTTAAATCGTATCTATTAGGTTCCCGTGTTACAATAGTAATATAAGAGTTTCATACGGAATGAAGAGAAAAAGGAGTGTTTTCGATATGAAAGGAATAACCCAACTCCAAGCGGGGGAATCAGTGAATCAATTTTTACTAATTAAACAAGCAACAAAAGGAGTTACAACAGTAGGCAAACCTTTCATGACACTCATCTTACAAGATAAGAGTGGGGATATTGAGGCGAAATTATGGGATACGAACGAAGAGCATGAAAATATGTATCGTCCTGAAGTTATCGTACATATTGGTGGGGAGATTCACGATTATCGTGGGAAAAACCAGCTTCGAATTAAACAAATAAGGGTTGCTCGAGCAGATGAAGGTATTCAAATAAATGATTTATTACCGTCTGCATCTACACCGAAAGAAGAGCTTTTTGAAGAACTGACACAATTTTTCTTTGAAATTAAAAATCCAAATATTTCACGAATTACACGATACATTATAAAAAAATATCAATCAGAACTATCCGTTTTTCCAGCCGCTTCGAAAAATCATCATGATTATGCTTCTGGATTAATCGATCATGTTGTGTCAATGCTTCGTCTAGGAAAATCAATTTGTGATCTTTATCCGACGTTAAATCGCGATTTAATTTATGCAGGAATTATATTGCACGATATTGGGAAAGTAAAAGAACTGACGGGTCCGATTGCTACAGCCTATACGGTAGAAGGAAATTTATTAGGCCATATTTCCATTATGGTTGATGAAATTGGTCAGGCTGCTAAGGAATTAGGCATTGATGGGGAAGAAGTTGTCATTTTAAAACATATTGTGTTATCCCATCACGGTAAAGAGGAATGGGGTAGCCCGAAAAAGCCAATGGTTCAAGAAGCTGAAATTCTCCATTACATTGATAATATTGATGCCAAAATGAACATGTTAACAAGGGCATTATCGAAAACAAAACCTGGTGAGTTTACCGAAAGACTTTTCCCACTTGATAATCGTTCTTTCTACAAGCCAACCTTTGAGTAATTAGCAGTTCACAATGAAATAAAAATATTAAAAGCTGTTACCTAATAAGGTAACGGCTTTTTTAGTAGGGAAGGAAACGACAAATATAAAATATGAAAAAGCGTAGTATTTGAAAAATACTACGCTTTTAAATCAATTTGATTATTTATCTGATTTTTCGTCTTCAGTAGCTTTTTCATCTTCAGCAGCTTTATCGTCAGACGCTTTCTCTTCCGTTGCTGTGTAGTGGTCTAAAGCTGTTTTTAAGTCTTTATCTTTAATATCTACTTTAGCTTCTTTTACTAGCTCTACTACTTTTGATTGCCAGTCGCCTTTTTGTGCTAAGGCTTTTCTAATTTCATCTTCTTTTTCTTCCAATGTACCGTAATCTTTTACTTCACGCTTGTCCGTTACTTGGATAATATGGTAACCATATTGTGTTTGAACTGGTTCACTAATTTCATTTACTTCTAAAGCATAAGCAGCATCATTGAATTCATCTACCATTGATCCGACAGTAAACCATCCAAGTTCTCCACCGTTAGAAGCAGAACCGTCTGTTGAATATTCTTTAGCTAATGCAGCAAAATCTTCACCAGCATTTAGTTTTTCTTTCACATTACGAGCTGTTTCTTCGTCAGCTACTAAAATGTGACGTGCATTTAATTCATATTTTCCTTGATTGTAATATTTTTCAATTTGTTCGTCCGTTACATCTTCTGCAAGAGCTTTTTCTTGTAAAAGAGAGAAACGAACGTTATCTTTGAATGCTTCCTCAGTTAGGCCGTTTGATGATAATACAGATTCAAAAGAATCACCATATTGTTCTTTAACAGCTTTGAATTGCTCATCTACTTCCTCATCCGTCACTTTGTATTTACTTTCTAAAATTTGTTCAATGACAACTTGCTCTAATAGGGCATTACCTGCAAGTTTTTTAATATCATTGTAAAATTCATCTTTCGAAATATCTCCATATGAAGTTGAAACAACTACCTCATCACCAGAGTTACATGCTGATAGAGCGAAAACGGAAGTAGCTAGTGTTAGTGCTAAAAACGGTTTTTTCATAAGTAATAAACTCTCCTAACTTCGATTGAAATCAATAGTAACTATAACATAAACGGATTAAAAACAAAAATGGTTGCATGTTTATTTGCCTATATGCCACGAACATGCATGCATACTATAGTTTTTGAAAGGGGGTGTCGTGATGGGAAGCTATAATGGCGGATATGGTAGTGGTTTCGCGTTATTAGTTGTGTTGTTCATTTTATTAATCATTGTAGGTGCTGCGTTCATTTACTAATAAAACAACATACGTAACGAAACAGTCAGGGAGCTAATGTTTAGCATTAGCTCTCTTATCTTTTTATCCATACCAACTTCTTTAAACCCCTATATTGCAACCATTGTAAGTCAAAATTAATTTTTCAAGTTTCTTTTACATTGCAACGTAAACTTCAACGTAAAAGGAAACTAATAAAATGGTAACCAGTACATTTATGGTACGGAATATTTTTTCATGCTTTTCTTCTGGAATTTCTTTTAACATGACAAGTGCATATGTCATGCGGTTTATTTGAAACAAATAAAACACTGAGAATAGCACTACAACGAAAAGTAGCAAGTCTATTCCTCCCCTCTTTCACTTCCTTTAAGGATACAAAAAATGTCAATGTAATACAAGTAATTATACCACTAAAGGGTTCTTACTAAAATTTCACAACCCTTGGGTGTTTCTTCAATGACAGCATCTTTAGGAGCAACAATTAAATTTTTTACATATAAAAGATCCACAAAACAAATACTGCAATGATACCCCAATAAAATACAACTGAAGTGGGTGTACTGGGGAATAGAAATAGCAAATATGATGAGTATTGTATTTATTATGATAAACGGTGCTAATAACGTAAAAATATATCGTTTTTTTGAAATAATAGTTTTAATACGCATGCGAATGATTGGAATAAACTTGTAATCGATACGCATTCGAAATTTAACAAAGACTCGATAATCGAAAAGCGAGTAGTAATGGATAAGCTTATGTAATGGATAGAGTAATAGTAACACAACGACAAATTGCCAAAAATTATCATCCCGATATAAAGTTGGGTGTAAGCGATTAAATACTAAATAAGAAAAGGAAAAAACTAGTATAAATAAGGAAGTTACCATGATCGCTATCCAAGTTGATCCATATTCTTTTTTTATGTTTATTGTTTTCCAACAATGCAAGATAAATGACCCCACTTAAAATTTATAGTGAAAATATTGTAATGGAAAAAAGGTCTTAATGCTACACCAATTTTTTGAAAATCTTTTTAAGAAAAAGAAAAGAGTGTATCGCTACACTCATAATCATCCTTGACATTCTAAAACATATTCATACTTTATAAAGGGTTTTGATTTGTCATTTATCTTTTCACAATCAATTTGTCTTCATCTTCAACGATAGAAGAACGGAAGTTTTTAAATGAACGCTCAAAAATTTCAATAAAATCTTCCCCATAAATGTTACGTATAACGGCCATAACATCAAGAAATTCTGGAAATCTACCATACAATTCTTTTAATGCTAGAGATCCTTCAAGGATTGAATGATGTGTATCGTAATAATGATCGTACATAAGTAGAATTAGATCCTCGCCTTTTTGAGTCAGCTCGACATAAGTATTACGTTTGTCATCATCCCGCTTAGAGAACTTTAATAGGCCCCTTTCTTCTAGTTTTTTTGAGAAGTTAAAAGCAGTTGAAACATGCATTACTCCGAATCTTGCAACATCGGAAATGGATGCTCCTTTTAGATGGAAGGCAATCCATAAAATATGATGTTCATTGATGTTTAAATCATAGGGCTTAATCCATTGTTGCCAGTCTTTCTCTACAGCTTTCCATAATGCTTTTGACAATTGAGCAATTCTTTGGCTATAAAGCATTGCTTCTTTCATTGTGTATGAATCATCAGACAAAGCGAACACCTACTTTCTTCTTTCCTTAACATTATGAAAATATTATAGCAATAAAAGAAAAAAGTTTAAAGTTAGAAAAATTAAATAATTGAATTTTGCCTGAAAAATATTAAAATTTACGATGAAATAATTAAAAATTACCCATTTAATAACCATAAATTAGGTATAAATGAGTAATTGTTTTTTTATTCTTTTTTCTTGTTATTATTGATTTCTGATAAATTATTCTCGATTTCGGCGATAGATCTCTGTAATCCTTCTATTTCTTCTTTTAACTTCTCTGTATCCGATCCAATTTCTTGTCTAAAATTGGAAATGGAACCTTTTAAGTCATTCATTATATTTGGGATATTATTTTTCGCTTCGTTTTTTAAAGTTATAATCGACTCTTTCACTGAACTGGAATGGTGTTGAATTTCAGATAATCTTGTTTTAGCAATTTTTAAATTTCGTGCAACATTTGAACGAAGCTCATTTCCCGATTGGGGAGTAGAAAAAATAATAGCAGTTAATCCTCCGATAATTCCTGTTGATAATCCGATTAAAAATGGTTTCGCACGCATATTTATCACTCCTATATTGTAATCGATAGTTTATTATTTTCTTCTATATATATAAAAGTTTCCCTCTCTTCCCCATATTAAACCATGAATGAACATTTAAAAAAAGTAAGAGCAGAAAGGATTTGTCTAGAAAAAAAGTAGACAAAGTGAATGTACTTTGTCTACTTTTCATTTAAGCTTGGGATATTGACGTGTTGAATTTTGCACGTTTTAATAGGTTTGTAATAATTGGGTAGATAATGATAAACGCAATCGCATTTAATAATACAGCTGGTAAAACAACAAGGACAAATAATGCCCCAAATGCTTGCCCTCCAGGTAATCCTACTAACATTAACGCCATTGACAGGAAAGTAGTTCCAGAAAGTAATGTACCTAAACAAACTAATACTGTTCCAACCGCTATTTTTTGAGCTACTTTACGTAATGCTACCACAATAACAAAGAAGACAATACCTGTCACAACTTTATCAATTATATTCGGAACGAATCCACCGGGGAATGTGGAAAATAGACCAGATAAAATACCCGTTGCAATAGCTAACAAAAATGTCTCCTTAAAGGTAGGGAATAATAAAATCCCAATAAACATCATCGTTAACATAAAATCTGGTTTCATCCCTTCACCGTAACCAGGGATTATAAGATAAAGCGCAGCACCTATACCAACTAAAAGCGCCATTAAAACTAAATTTTTTGTATTCATTTACAAAACTCTCCTCTACTTTTCTATGCTCTCATTTCCTAACGTGCACTCGTTGCCGTTAGCGAAACTTACATTGATTTTAATCGCTTAATAAATATTTTGCAACCTCATATAATAGAATACAATTCAACGAATTTCATATAATTGTAAAAGGATACAATCTTAGTCGTTTAAGTTTTCTTTTATTTGAGATGCGATCGTTTGTAAAACATCAGAAGTAAACTCGTTTTGTTTTGTTTCCCATTTAACTTTTAAACCATCTGTTTCATCATAACGAGGGATAAAGTGTAAATGGTAATGGAACACAGATTGTCCTGCAAAGGCACCGTTGTTATTAATTGTGTTCATTCCTTGTGGATGAAAGGCATCTTTAATTGCATTAGCAATTTTAGGTGCAACGGAATAAAGTTTGGATGCAACTTCTTCTGGCATTTCAAATAAATCTTGGACATGTTGTTTCGGAATTAATAAAGTATGTCCCTTTGTTAAAGGTGAAACATCCATAAATGCATAGACGTTTTCATCTTCGTAAACTTTTGTACTTGGAATGGTACCGTCAATGATTTTACAAAAAATACAATCGTTCAAAATAAACACCCTTTCAAGTAAAGTAGTGAGACATGCCGCCTAATTGGCGATATGCTTAGTTTTTCAAAGACATCGTATACCGCTTGATTAGCAATATTCGTGTTTTTCTTATATTTTAACATATGACAACTGATTCCATTCGCATTTTTTGTTAAACTGTAGAAAGAATAGGAGTGACGTAAAAAAATGACATTGTTACAACTAACAGATGTAACCGGTGGATATACAAGAAAGCCAGTAATAAAAGATTTAACTTTTTCAATTGGTCAAGGTGAGCTTGTTGGTTTAATTGGTTTAAATGGAGCGGGGAAGAGTACGACGATAAAACATATTATCGGTACACTTTTACCACAAAGTGGGGAAATTCGTTTAAATGGTGTCACGTTGAATGAGGATATAAAAAAATATCGATCTTCCTTTTCCTATATACCAGAAACACCTGTGTTATATGATGAATTAACTTTAAAAGAACATTTAGAATTAACAGCAATGGCTTATGACATTGATCAATATACATTGAAATCACGTTCAGAAGATTTATTAAAGGAATTTCGAATGGAAAAACGTTTAAATTGGTTTCCATCCCATTTTTCAAAGGGGATGCGCCAAAAAGTAATGATTATGTGTGCATTTCTAGTAAATCCACAGTTATATATTATTGATGAACCGTTCGTTGGATTGGATCCATTAGGAATTCAATCTTTACTAGACCAGATGGATGAAAAGAAAAAAGATGGTGCTTCTATTTTAATGTCTACCCACATATTATCAACGGCCGAAAAGCATTGTGATCGAATTATTTTATTACATGAAGGTCGAGTTCGAGCACAAGGGACGATGAATGATTTACGAAGAGCCTTTAATATGCCAGATGCTACATTAGATGATCTATATATCGCAATGACAAAGGAGCAAGACCATGAATAATTTGAACGAGGTCTGGTCTAAGCGATTTACCCACTATATGAATGAAGTGCAAAAATATATGCGTTTCGTTTTCACCGGGCATTTGGCGCTTGTTCTAGTTTTTGTCATTGGTGCCGTTGGATATCAATATAGTGAATGGTTAAAAGTTGTCAAACCGTCTTTCCCAGCGGAATGGATTGTAGCGCTTATTATAGGTATCATTTTAGCACTCAGTCGACCTGTTACATTGTTGCGTGAGCCGGATCAAGTTTATTTGTTACCGTTAGAATCTAAAATGTCTTTATATTTTAAAAAGGCACTGACATGGACTTTTTGGTCTCAAATTGGACTAGTATCCGTTGTTTACATTGTGGCGATTCCTTTGTTAAATACAGTGACAGAATTATCATCTGCCCAAATTTGGACTGTATTGATAATCATTATTCTTTTAAAATATTTGAATGTGCAAATTGAGTTTCATTATCGATATGCGAATAGAGGATATAACGTTGGAGTAGACAAAGTAACTCGTGCCGTTCTTTCAATTTTAACGGTGCAATCTATTTTAACTGCACGCTTTTCCTTTGTTATTCTTTTTATCGTTTTACTTTTAATATACGATTGGGCATTAGTAAGACGGGTGAAGGAACAACCAATCCCTTATGAGCATTTTGTAAAACTAGAACAAAACCGCATGATGGGCTTTTATCGATTTGCCAACTATTTTACAGATGTCCCTCATTTGCGTGGTTCGATTCGCCGAAGAAGTTGGTTAAATTTTGTTTATTCTATTGTTCCTTACAGTCAAAAAAGTACCCAAAATTATTTAGTATATCGAACGTTTATCCGAACTGATGATCATTTTTATTTATGGGTACGTTTAACAGCCATTTCTGGCATTGTCGTATTGTTAGTGAACATTCCAATTGTTACGTGGATTGTTGCAGCGGCCCTTTCCTTTGCAACAACGATTCAACTAAAATATGCCCTTCTATCTTCAGGAGATTTTAGAATGGATCGGCTTTATCCAGTTGTAAAGACGCAACGAAAACAGGCAGTTCAAAAAGTGTTACGTCTTTTTATGGTTATTCAAGCCATTATTGTAACGATTTGCGCCTTAGGACAACCTTTGTTTTTTGTATTACCGGTTATTGTTATAGCGATAAGTGAAGTAACCTTTATGATGACAAAGGATCCTTCTGAAGAATATTAAACAAAAGAAAAGGAGTACTTAAGTTGTGAGATGCTTAAGTACTCCTTTTACTATTAATTTGTAGAAACTAATAGAAACTGAACATCTTGTTCACTATTATTCCACCAATTGTGGTTTCTTGTGGATTCTAACATGATGGAGTCGTTTTCTTTCAGTTCAATCATATTGCCTTCAAGGGATAATGTTAATGTTCCAGATAAAACGTATATAAATTCATGTCCATAATGGGTAAGTTCTTTAATTTCCTTTTCCCTCGGTTTTAGTGTAACAAGTATCGGGTGAAAGGATGGGTTTTTAATATTATTTGAAAGATCCTCATAATAAAAGGGGAAGCTTTTCACTTCTGGGCTATCATGATTTGTATCGGAAAAAAATATACTTGGATTAACGTAAAGAGCATCACTAATTTTCCTCAATGATTCTAATGTAACATTACATTTGTTTCGTTCTACTTGAGATAAGAAACTAATGGAAACCCCTGTAAGTTCTGAAAGAGTTTTTAATGTCATTTTCTTCTTTTTTCTTATTTTTCGGAGTCGTTCACCTATCGTCATGTCTAACACCTCCTAATATTTCCATAAAAAATTATACGCTAGTATTCTACTTAACTCAAACCTATAAAAAACTATTGACTGAAAATTCTAAAATGTGTAATATTTGATTTGAAATAATTTAAGTGTCACTTAAATTTTTGTACATACTTTTTTTCTTTCTTCGATTTTTAGTGACATAAAAAAATTAAGGAGGAAATGTAGTGAGTAAAAATCAAATGGTGAAAGTATGGATTGCAAGTTTAGTAGGTAGTTCAATTGAATGGTTTGATTATTTCTTATACGGTACAGTTGCCGCATTAGTATTTAATCAAGTGTTTTTTGTCGCCGATGATCCAACCGTCGGCCTATTGTTATCATATGCTTCATTAGCTTTAGCCTTCTTTATACGCCCATTAGGTGGTGTTATTTTTAGTCATATCGGAGACCGGATAGGACGCAAAAAAACCCTAGTTGTGACTCTTACAATTATGGGTGTTGCAACTGTATTGATGGGGTTATTACCAACTTATCAAGCCATAGGCGTTGCGGCTCCTATTCTATTAATTACCCTTCGTTTAGTTCAAGGAATTGGGATTGGCGGTGAATGGGGAGGTTCATTGCTTCTAGCAGTAGAATATGCTCCAAAGGACAAACGAGGATTATTTGGTGCCTTCCCACAAATGGGCGTTACGATTGGGATGTTTTTAGGTTCAGGTGCTTTAACGTTCATCACTTCGGTTGTTTCTCAAGATGCCTTTATTTCTTGGGGATGGCGTATTCCATTTATAGCAAGTGCAGTTTTAGTTATTTTCGGTCTATGGATTCGTAAAGGGCTTGATGAGACACCTTCCTTTAAAAAGGTACAAGAATCAGGAGAGATTCCAAAATTACCGATTGTTGATATTTTTAAATACCATTGGAAAGAAGTATTAATCGCCATTGGTGGAAAAGTTGTTGAAACAGCTCCATTTTATATTTTTGCAACGTTTATCGTGTCCTATGGAACGAGTAATTTAGGTTTTACCAATACACAAGTTTTAGTAGCGGTTATGATTGCCACAATTATTACTACGCTGTTAATGCCAGTTATGGGGAGTTTATCTGACAAAATTGGACGGAAAAAAGTTTATATTTGGGGTACGATTGGGATGATTTTATACGCATTCCCATACTTCTTACTACTTGAACAACGTACTTTTGCAACGTTATTAATTGCAACGATTATCGGACTAGGTATTATTTGGGCTCCAATTACTGCTGTATTAGGAACGATGTTCTCTGAAATTTTCGACGCAAAAGTACGTTATACAGGAGTTTCATTAGGGTACCAAATTGGTGCTGCAGTTGCCGGTGGAACAGCTCCATTAGTAGCTACTGCTTTATTAGTTCAATTTAACAATTCCTATGTTCCAGTTGCTATTTACATTATATTAACAGCCGTTATTTCTTTAATTGCTGTATTTTCTGTAAGAGAAAAGAGTAATAAAGAATTAGATGAATTCGAAACTGTAAGTAAAGAGGTTAAAACAGAGGGGAAAGAACGGGAAAAGACTGCTGTACATTAGTAAATAAAAATAACGGAGATGTTATGATTGATACTATTAAATGAACAAGAGATTAAAAGTTTTTATACAATTGAAGATGCTATTTCCGATGTTCGAGAAACGTTGATTGCAAAAGGTCAAAATAAAGTTCAATCCCCCCATCGAACGATTTTAGAGTTTCCAGAAAGGAATGCTTCCTCTCTTTATATGCCAAGCGCGGATTTGGAAAATAAAGTGGCTGCGGTGAAAGTTGTCACGATTTTTCCAAATAATTATGAAAAGGGATTACCAACAACTCAAGGAGTCATCGTTCTAACGAGTACGGAGACGGGGGAGCATTTATCTTTCCTTAATGCTTCTTATTTAACGAGATTGCGGACTGGCGCGATGACTGCTTTAGCAACAGATTATCTTGCTAAGGAAAGTTCTGAAGTGTTAACGGTTATTGGAACAGGTGGAATGGCATTTGAACAAGTACTTGGTGTATTAGCGGTTCGGAATATTCGAGAAATACTTTTAGTCAATCGAACGAAGGAACGAGCTCTAGTATTTTTACAAAAGTTAAAGGATTTTGGCATATCAGCGATTATTACCGTTGAAGAGGAAGTGAATGTAGCCGTCAGTAAAGCCGATATTATTTGTTGTGCTACGAAATCGACAACACCTGTCTTTAACGGGGATTATTTAAAACCGGGTACCCATGTGAACGGCGTCGGTTCTTATTTACCCCATATGCATGAAATCGATGAAACAACGATTGAATCCGCTTCTAAAATTGTGGTAGATGATGTACATGGTGCAAAGGATGAAGCTGGGGAACTTATTAATGCTAATCACAAAGGTGTTTGGTCCTTTGAACAACTATATGGGGAATTGGAATCTTTAGTAAGCGGCCATTTAATAGGAAGAGAAAATGAAAAGGAAATAACTTTTTTTAAATCTGTTGGCGCAGCTTATTATGATTTGGCTGTTGCAAAGGGTGTCTATTATAAAGCATTAGAGGATAAACGAGGAATAACGATTGAAGTATAGTGAAGTAGGGGTGTCCATTGACACCCCTATATTTTTTATTGTTCACTTTCCATTAATTTACCTGAATAAGTCGTAAGGTAACTGGCTGCGTTAAAAATATTTTGTTTTTTTACACCCGGTGTTGTACCACTAGGTTTACTATGGGCTTCTTTAAAGGATTGGGAGTTTTTCCATGTTTCAAAGGAGTTTGGACCAGTCCACTGGGTAAGGACGATATACGTATCAGAAGCTAACGGACGTAACAAACGGAAAGCGATGAATCCCGGTTCGTTTTCAATCGTTTTCGAACGTTCTAAAAAACGTTTTTCAAAAATAGGTCTACCTTCATCCGATACAGGGATATGATTAAAAACGAAATACCCCCGTTGCTCAATTTCATTCACACTATCTAATACTTCATATTTTCGTGGAGTAGCAAATAGAGTTTTTCCTTCAGTTTCATGGAGTAAAACGGAAGTTCCAGAACCATGTAAAACAATCATATGTTCCTTTGAACGATATTTTTTCATTAACTTCTCCATATATTCCGCAGTTCCAGATGTTAAATAAATAAACAAACGTAACCAAACCCCTTTCATAAATTTCTATTGATTTCATCAAAGCAAAAGAAGTAACGTTTGTCAAAAATTATTGTTGGTAAAATCTTTCGTTAAAGAACAATTTTATGACATTTCGTCGATAAAACTATACAATATGATGGTAAAAGTATATATTTGAAAACGGATATCAATGAACTAATATATTTCTTTGTTCATTTTTTGCTTTTCTTAAGGTGAGTGTAAAAAATGAACAAAGATCACCCAATTGTCTTTATTACGAACTCGTAACGAATGTTTAGAACGGTACGTTTGCATCAACGAGTGAAATGAAATAAAGGTAGTTTTTATTTTTTTGCTTTATTCTTTATAGGGATACCTATACTGAATATAAATATGCTTTGCTCGAAAGAAAAGTAGGAAACAGGGCTTATTAAATTGAGGGGAAGGTACTAAAATGAAAGCGATTAATGATACATTATTGCGGGCTGCAAGAGGAGAGCGTACAGAGTACACACCTGTTTGGTATATGCGTCAAGCTGGCCGTTCACAACCAGAATACCGAAAAATAAAAGAAAAATATTCATTAGAAGAAATTACCCATCAACCGGAATTATGTGCTTATGTCACAAGATTACCTGTAGAAAACTACAATGTTGATGCAGCAATTCTTTATAAAGACATTGTAACACCGCTTCCAGGTATTGGTGTTGATGTGAAAATTAAAGCAGGCGTTGGACCAGTTATCTCTAATCCAATACGCACAGTAGCTGATGTGGAGAAATTAGGAGAATTCAATGCAAAAGAACATACACCATTCGTTTTGGAAACAATTAAATTGTTAACGGAAGAACAATTAAATGTACCATTAATTGGCTTCGCTGGTGCACCTTTCACTTTAGCAAGTTATATGATTGAAGGTGGTCCTTCACGTAACTACAATAAAACAAAATCATTTATGGTATCAGAGCCAAAAGCATGGTTTGCTTTAATGGACAAGCTAGGTGATATGATTATTAATGACGTTACAGCTCAAATTGAAGCTGGCGCTAAAGCGATTCAAGTATTTGATTCTTGGGTTGGCGCTTTAAACGTAGAAGACTACCGCGTTTTCATTAAACCAGTGATGACACGTATTTTTGCTGAATTGCGAAAAGAAAATGTCCCATTAATCCAATTTGGAGTAGGTGCAAGCCATTTAGTTAATGAATGGAATGATCTACCTATTGATGTTGTTGGCTTAGATTGGCGCATGCCAATTCGAAAAGCTCGTGAATTAGGCGTACAGAAAGCTGTGCAAGGTAACCTTGATCCTTCATTGTTGTTAGCAGATTGGTCTGTAATTGAACAACGTACAAAAGATATTATCGATCAAGGACTAGAAGTA
This sequence comes from Lysinibacillus halotolerans, assembly GCF_003711845.1. Taxonomy (GTDB): domain Bacteria; phylum Bacillota; class Bacilli; order Bacillales_A; family Planococcaceae; genus Ureibacillus; species Ureibacillus halotolerans. The sequence continues at coordinate 64,488 of NZ_RHLQ01000004.1, read as the reverse complement.
CCTGGTCACATCTTCAATCTAGGTCATGGCGTGTTCCCTGAAGTCAATCCAGATGTACTAAAACGCCTTACAACTTTCATTCATGAATACAGTCGTGAAAGAGTAAGTCAGTTAGGTCAATAAGGTAGTGAATTCGCTAAGGAAATGTTTTAGCAAAATAATATATAACAATAAGTAAAATTTTATGAGGTGAAAAAATTGAAACCAGTACGTGGATTATTAGTAATGGCATATGGAACACCATATAAAGAAGAAGATATTGAACGATATTACACACATATTCGTCATGGACGTAAACCTTCTGAAGAACATTTAGAAGATTTAAAAAGTCGTTATAAAGCAATCGGTGGGATTTCACCCCTTGCAGAAATGACGAAAAAACAAGCTCAAGCCCTTGAAGCTCGTTTAAATGAAGTGCAAGATGAAGTAGAATATAAATTTTATATCGGTTTAAAACATATCGAACCATTTATTGAAGATGCAGTAGAAGCAATGGTAAAAGACGGTATTGAAGAAGCCGTTTCTATCGTTTTAGCACCACACTTCTCAACGTTTTCAATTAAATCCTACAATGGTAGAGCAAAAGAAGCGATTGAAAAATTAGGCAGCTCTATGAAATTAACGTCTGTAGAAGCTTGGTATAACGAACCGAAGTTCATCGAATATTGGAAAGAAGCTGTGAATCATGCATTTGCTGAAATGGACGAAGAAGAACGTGAAAAAGCTTGTCTAATCGTTTCCAATCACTCATTACCAGAAAAAATTAAAGAAGCTGGCGATCCATATGAAGACCAATTAATTGAAACTGCTCGTTTAATTCAACAAGCTACAGGTGTGAAAAATGTGGAGGTTGGCTGGCAATCTGCTGGTCAAACACCAGAGCCTTGGCTTGGACCAGATGTTCAAGATTTAACACGTGAACTTTATGAAGAAAAAGGATTCCGTTCATTCGTGTACATTCCTGTAGGATTTGTGACAGAACATTTAGAAGTTCTTTATGATAACGATTATGAATGTAAAGTTGTTTGTGATGAGCTTGGTGCGAACTATCGTCGTCCACCAATGCCAAACACGCATCCGTTATTTATAGATGCGATGGTGGATGCTATTTATAATAAATTGGCTAATTAATTTTAGAGAGTGATGATGAGGGTGACTTTAAGGATGCGAAAAGTTGCTGTTATAGGCGGAGGTATTACCGGTTTAACGGCAGCGTTCTATTTACAAAGAAAAGCACAATTGAACAATTTGCCGATTGAGGTCGTGTTAATCGAATCATCTTTACGTTTAGGGGGTAAAATCCAAACTTTAAGGAAGGATGGATTTATTATCGAACGGGGTCCTGAATCTTTTTTAGACTATAACAATAGTGTTCGTGATCTAGCTAAAGATTTAGGTATCGAACAAAAGATGATGAAGAATAACAATGGACTTACGTATGTAGCAGTCGGTAGCAATCTGTATCCAATTCCAAACAATTTTATGTTTGGATCGCTTGAAGTCTCTTCATTCATTACGTCTGGTTTATTTTCTTTAACTGGCAAAATTCGTGCTGCAGGGGATTTATTGTTACCTAAAACAAGGGATTTGGAGGATGAACCGATTGGGGATTTCTTTAGACGCCGTTTTGGTAAAGAAGTTGTTGAAAATTTAGTAGAACCTTTACTTGCAGGAACTTTTGCGGGGGACATCGACCATTTAAGTATCAAGTCGATGTTTCCCCAATTTTATCAGCTTGAAAAGAAACATCGAAGTTTAATTCTTGGTTTGAAAAAATCGGGAGAAGCATTAAGAAAAGAGCATATTGAGTCCTACCAAACTTTTGAAAATGGTTTAGAAACCCTTGTTGAAACTTTGGAATCCCAACTATCGCCCAATTCCATTTTAAAGGGAGTAAAAGTGGAATCTATTGATAAATTAAATGACGGTACGATTCAATTATTCTCTAATAATATGGCACCGATTAAATGTGATGCTGTTATTATGACGACGCCATTTAATGTGACAAAAGATATTTTTACAAGTTATGGCTTGTTGGAACATACACCAATAATGCAATATGCCACAATAGCAACGGTAACTATGGCCTTTAAACAAGGAGAAGTTGAAAAATATCAAGATGCAATGAATTTTTTTGTATCTAGAAATAGTGACTTTGCCATTACGACATGTACTTGGTGCAATCATAAATGGGAAAATGTTGCCCCAGAAGGCTATGATTTGTTGCGAGTATATATTGGGCGTGTTGGTGATGAAGCCATTGTGGAACTATCAGATAGTGATATTGAAAAAACGGTTCTAAATGATTTAGAGAGAGCCATTGGTTTAACGGAAGCACCAATATTTACAGTTGTTTCCCGTTGGAAGCAATCGATGCCCCAATATACAGTAGGGCATGAAAAACGTATGGAATCCATGAAAGAACAATTGGAGGAAGAGTTCCCTAATGTTAAATTAGTAGGAAGTTCTTATGAAGGTATTAGTGTTCCAGATTGTGTTTCCCAAGGAAAAAGCGTTGCAGATGAAATGTTAAATAAAATGTTTGAAATGCAGCTTATTTAAATTAAATCTTGAACATAGCTGTCGAATCTTAAATGGATAGACAGCTTTTATTTTTTAGAAAAGAATAAGCTCTTATTTCGAATGAAAATGAAAGTTTTGTAACCGATGAAGTTTTTCTATCTAAAAGTTGGAGGAAAAAACAATGAAAAAGTGGTTTGCAAGTTTCGTAGCAATTACGGCGCTATTAGTAGGATGTTCGTCCAATGACAAAGAAGTAGATACGAATGAAGGGCCAATAGATGCAGCGTCACTAGAAGTAGTTGTAGACATATTAACGCCTGAAAAAGTAGCAGTAAATGAACCGGTTGAATTAGCTGCCCATGTCTCTCAAAATGGTGAGAATATCAACGATGCAGAGTCTGTTGAATTTGAAGTTTGGGAATCGGGATATCGAGATGAAGGGCAAATGATGGATGGTAAGCTAGAAGCAGATGGTGTTTATAAAGCGGAAATTACCTTTGATCATGATGGGGTGTATTATATGTATGCCCATACAACGGCAAGGGGATTACACGTTATGCCGAAACAACAAATCATTGTCGGTAATCCAGATATGAGTAAAGTAAAAGAAGATAATAGTGATGATTCAATGCCAAGTGACCAAGGAGAATCTACAGAAACTGATCATAGTAATCACGGTGAGCATAGCGAATCAAATGAAGAAAGCAATCATCATTAAACAATCAAATTGAAAACCCTCAAAGCTTGAGCGAGCTTTGAGGGTTTTATCGTGTAAGCTATTTACTTATAGGTTCATCTAATAAGATGAAGGTTAATACTGAATCAATAATACACCGACTGACGACTAGAGAGAATTACATTTATCGCAAGTGTTGCCGTAACATTCACTTTGTTCTTCCATTTTGTCCCCACATTGTACACAAACTTTGTCAGGTAAATTTTTGAAGAATTCAACAACGTTTTCTAACAAGAGCCGCCCCTCCTTTTGGACATCTGTTATATTACTGATTTGATATTTTTAATTGTATTATAACAGTTTCATTTCGTCAACACATTATTTCGATTTTCGTGTAAAATAGTAAATGTATTTGAAGAGGAGTGAAAAGCTATGTATTTTATCGATAATAAAGGGATTACAGACCCTCGTATTAACTTAGCCATTGAAGAATATATTTTAAGAAATATGGATATAGAAAAGGACGATTATTTACTGTTCTATATCAATCAGCCCTCCATTATTATTGGGAAAAATCAAAACACCATTGAGGAAATCAATATAGACTATGTAGAAGAAAATGGAATTATTGTAGTAAGACGTTTATCTGGTGGTGGGGCAGTTTATCATGATCTAAACAATTTAAACTTTAGTTTTTTAACAAAAGACGATGGCAATAGCTTCCACAACTATAAAAAGTTTACACAACCTGTAGTAGATGCCCTTGCGAAACTTGGTGTAAATGCTGAATTATCTGGTCGCAATGATATATTAGCAGAAGGTCGTAAAGTATCGGGGAACGCCCAATATTCAACTAGAGGTCGCATGTTTAGTCACGGAACATTATTGTTTAATACAGATGTGGATGCGGTTGCTTCCGCGTTAAAAGTGAAAAAAGATAAAATTGAGTCAAAAGGTATTAAGTCTGTTCGTTCTCGAGTTGGTAATATTTCTGATTATTTAAAAGAACCAATGACAGTAGAACAGTTTAGAATGGAAATTTTAAAATCGATATTCGGCGGAGAAGAAAACATTCAATATTACAATTTAACCGATGAAGATTGGGAAAAAATCCACCAAATTTCAAAAGAACGTTATCAAACATGGGAATGGAATTATGGAAAATCACCACGTTTTAACATTCAAAAAACGAATCGCTTCCCTTCAGGAAGTATCGATATCCGTTTAGAAGTGAACAAAGGAATTATTGAAGAAGCTAAAATTTTCGGAGACTTCTTCGGTGTAGGTGATGTTGCAGAAATTGAACAACGTTTAATTGGGACAAAGTATAATCGGACAAGCATTGATGATGCTTTAGAATCAATTGATATTCCCTATTATTTCGGTGGTGTTACAAGGGAAGAGTTTTTAAAATTAATTTATTAATACTAGTTTTTCAAGGCTAAAAGGTGCTCCTTCTATGTTTAGGGGCATCTTTTTTATTTTGTAATCGAAACGTTTAGAAAAAAGAATAGCTCCAGGTTTATGACCCTTTGACTTTTTGATAAAATAAAGTAATTAAGCATTCCAAAATATAACGGAGGAATGGGTATGGTAAACACAAGAATATTCATTGTGGAGGACGATCATAAAATCGCCTCCCTTTTAGCAGATACATTAAGAAAATACCAATATGAAGTAGAAATAGTACAAAATTTTGATGAAATCGTGGAGGAATGTAATGCATTTGCACCCCACATCATTTTGTTAGATATTAATTTACCATCTTATGATGGCTATTATTGGTGCCGACAGTTAAGACAATATACAAAGTGTCCAATTATTTTCATCTCAGCTCGTTCTGGGGAAATGGATCAAATTTTTGCCTTAGAAAATGGCGGGGATGATTTTATTACAAAGCCTTTTAATTATGAAATTGTTTTAGCGAAAATTAAAAGTCATTTAAGAAGAACATATGGTGAATATTCTTCTAGACAAGAAGAACGAACAATCATTTTAGGACAGTTAACCCTTTATTTAGAAAGAATGGAATTGCATTTAAGGGAAATTGAAATTCCGTTGCAAAAGAAAGAATGTATTATTTTAGATTTACTTATGGGTCAATCTCCAAAAGTCGTATCAAGGGAAAAATTGCTGGAAGAACTTTGGGATGACCAAACTTTCGTCGATGAAAATACGTTGAACGTTAACATGACCCGTGTTCGAAAAAAATTAGCTGATTACGGCGTTCTTTCGGTCATTGAAACGGTTCGTGGGGCAGGATATCGTTTCGTGTTGAATGCGGAGGAAATGTAATGGGGTTAAAGTTATTTATAAAGGATAATTGGTCATTAGTAGTTTTTGAGCTATTTATCGTTCTTTTTATATTATCCGTTTATTGGTTGGATGGATTTCGAAATATTAATACCGCTATCTATACAATTATTATTAGTTTAATATTAACGGTTTCCTATTTAGGAGTTCGCTATTTTTTCCGTCATCGATATTTGAATAAGATTACCCAATTACCTTTCACGATGGAAGACGCCCTACAGAAAAACGCTAAATCCCCGGAACATTTTCAAACGGAACAATTTTTACAAGAACTATATCGAGTGTATCAACATGAAGTACAAGCTTTGTATGCCACTCAAACAAGACATGAAAAGTTTTTAAACCAATGGATTCATCAAATGAAAACACCTATTGCCGTATTGGAGTTGTTGTTGCAAGAAGATGGCCCTCTTGATAAAAACAGTGTCCAGGAGGAAGTAGAACGGTTAAGACGTGGACTGGAAATGGTGTTAATGAATGCAAGACTCGATAAGTTCGAAGATGATATGCAAGTCGAACAAGTAAACTTAAAACAAATCGTCAATGCAACTATAAACGACAACAAACGTTTATTTATAACAAATCGAGTCTTTCCAGAAACCCATATTGATGAAGATTTAACGGTTGCCAGTGATTCGAAATGGTTAAAATTTATTTTAGGTCAATTTATTACAAATGCCGTGAAGTATACATTTGAACAAAATAAACGCATCATCGTGTCCGCAACAAAGAATGAATCGAAAGTGACGTTAACCGTAAAAGATGAAGGAATAGGTATTCCAAAGTCAGATTTGACCCGAGTGACGAAAGCCTTTTTCACAGGGGAAAACGGGCGTAAAACCGGCGAATCTACGGGGATGGGATTATATTTAGCGAAGGAAATATGTGAGAAATTAGGGCACGAATTATTGATTGAATCTGAAGTAGGGGTAGGAACGACTATCATACTAACTTTCTAATACTATTTGATATGAGGGAATGGAACAATGCCAATATTACAAGTGAAAGATGTAACAAAAGTATATGAAGGAAAAGTAACGAATCGAGCATTAAATCAGCTTTCCTTTGATGTGGAGCAAGGGGAGTTTTTAGCTGTAATGGGTCCCTCAGGTAGCGGGAAATCCACGTTATTAAATTTAATCTCGACGATTGATCGTCCCACTTCCGGTGAAATTATTTTCAATGATATGAAGCCACAAAGCTTAAGTCCAAATGAACTAGCCTATTTTAGAAGAAGGGAACTAGGATTTGTTTTTCAAGATTTTAATTTGTTGCCTATGTTAACGGTAGAGGAAAATATCATTTTACCTTTAACTCTCGATCAAAAGCCGGTAGAGATGATGGAAGAAAGGTTGAAAAATTTAGCTAAAAGGCTCGATTTAACTTCCTACTTACATAAAAGACCGAATGAAATTTCCGGTGGACAAGCCCAAAAGGTAGCTATTGCGAGGGCGTTAATTCATGAGCCTACGATTATTTTAGCTGATGAACCGACAGGGAATTTAGACTCAAATAATTCCCGTGAAGTGCTTGAGCTGTTAAGTAAAATCAATGAAGAAAAACGGGCAACAATTATTATGGTTACCCATGACCCAATTGCCGCGAGTTTTTGTGATCGGGTGTTATTTATAAAAGATGGTGAATTTTTCAATGAAATTCATCGGGATGATAGACGCCAAACATTTTTCCAACGAATACTAAATGTGCTGAGCTTACTAGGGGGAGGACAAGTAGGTGACCTTTCATCAATTCGCTTACCGTAATGTGATACGAAATATTCGAATTTATGCCGCTTTCTTTATGGCAAGCTTTTTTTCCGTATTTGTTTTCTTTATATATTCGATGCTGATGTTCCATCCCGCAACGGAGAATGGCTTTTTAGGGAATGTCCCAATTCTTTGGATGGTCATTGCTGAAATCATTTTAGTGCTGTTTTCTTGGTTTTTTATTTTCTATTCGATGAAAGCTTTTTTAGAAGCTAGATCGAAAGAATTTGCGATTTTGCTTCACTTAGGGATGGAGAGAAGACAGCTTTCGAAGCTCATTTTTTTGGAGACGATTATTATCGGCTCCATTTCTATTGTGTTAGGGATTATTTTTGGATTTTCCTTTTCTAAATTTTTCTTTATGATTGTCCGGGAAATTTTATTTTTGGAAGATCTACCCCTTTATCTTTCATGGGAACCATTTTTATTAACGATTGGTGTTTATTTAAGTGCTTTCATTTTTATTTCGTTATTTTGTTTCCATTTTGCACCGGAGAAAAATATTATTGATGTATTTAATGGACCAAAAAGTGTTGAAATACAGGTGGACTATACGAAAAACAAAGCGATACTTGGGCTTATCTTCATCGTTTTGAGCTACTGTTTAGCTCTTCTTACTACACGGGGAACCTTCGAAATTTTTTCAGTATTAATTCCGATTTTTATTACGATTGGTACGTATTACTTTTTCGCCCATACGACCCAATATTTCTTTGCCAGGGTAAAGGGGAGAAAAAGTCTTTATTGGAAAAAATCCCGAATGCTACCGATTGCAGAACAGACGTTTATTTTTAAAAACAACGGAAAAATTTACTTTATTATGACGATGGTATCTACATTAGCCTTTTTATCGATTGGATTGCTTGCTGCTTTTTCATCTTATACATCCCAATACGATAAACTGAATCCTTTAGGGTTAATTTATAAAGGGCATATCGATAATCCGTATGAACATAAACATATTCAATCCATCGTATCGGAGTTAGAGCATAAAGGATTATCTTATCAACTTACCCAATTTACTGTGTTAAAGCAGACATCATCTTTCACCAATTATGAAGTGGAAGTTTTTAGTGAGTCTGATATTAATAGTTTATTATTTTCTTATGGCTATCCGTTAATTAACTTATCGAAGGGGGAAGGAATGTTTATTCCTTATTCGGAAGATTCGATTAAGAAATTGGCCAAACGAACAGTAGACACTGTTTTAGTTGAAAACAATGTACCTATCCATATTGACGAAGTATATCCAAAGTTAATCTTTCCAAGAACTATCGTTGGTTTAAATGCCATTATTATTAGTGATGAAGATTTTAAACAACTAGTACATCCATATAGTGGATTCCCTGAAGTAGAACCAGGGTATCATTTATATACGTTCGATATTCCCCAGTGGATTGAAGCGAATGAAGTCGGATTTAATATTCAACAAAAGGTTTCGAAGGAGTATTTAAAAGATGAATATCATTTACCTTATTATTTTGAAAATGCAGGATTAAATTATTCGTATCTTTTATCTACGTATTCATTACTTACTTTAGTAGGCTTACTAGTAGCAGCAGTCTTTTTATTAGCAGCAGGTAGTTTTATTTACTTTAAATTGCATACGAATTTAGAAGCTGATAAGAAAAAATTCGATGTGTTAAAACGTATGGGGATCTCCAATAGTGAGCTGAAATCCCTTGTTACGAAACACCTATTACCTCAATTTTTCTTACCATGGGGTGTTGCACTATTCCATAGTCTTTTTGCATTCTTTACGCTGCAAAATTTATTGAGAGATTTTGCTAATATATCAATTGTTAAAGAAGTTGTTATCTCCTTTAGCCTATTAATCCTTTTGCAACTTATTTATTTTTATTTAATTCGATGGCGCTATTTAGCTCATGTTCGAGATTAACAAAATAAATGTTATTAGTAGAATAATTTTTCGTTTTCGAAGAGAAAAATGTAATAAAATACTAAAATAGATTGTTTTATTAATATAAATAATTTATAATATTTAGAAAATGAATAGTAATTCATTTTCATCTCCCTTTTGTCAATTTCGTAGCAAAAGGGAGTTAAGCGCAAAGGGGGAAGGGTGTTTTGAATTTAGTTGAACGTGTTCGACAAACAGCATTAGAACAACCCGAAAGACGTGCATATCATTTTTTAGGGAGTGACACTACATACGGTGAGTTCGAACAAACAGTAAGTCGTTTTGCATGGGCATTACAACAACTTGGGGTGGAAAAGGGAGATCATGTGGCGTTTTTATTAGGAAATACTCCACATTTTTTAATTTCGTTGTATGCGACAATGCGAATCGGAGCAACTGCAATACCAGTAAATCCAACGTATACGCAGGAAGAAATATCGTACATTATTCAAAATGGTGATGTGAAAGTAGTCATCGCCCTTGATAGTTTACTGCCATTCGTAGAAGCGGGGGTAAACGTATTACCACAGGTAGAAAAGTACATTATTTGTGAAACATCATTGAATATAGAGGAACGAATAGAATCCCTTTCTTCAATAGCAAAGGAAAAGACGTTTTTATTTTCTGAAGTACTAGGGGAGGCTACATCCTCCATAGATCCAGTTCATGTGGAAGAGGATGATGTGGCAATTATTTTATATACTTCAGGAACGACGGGCTATCCAAAGGGAGCTATGTTAACCCATCGCAACCTGTACTCCAACGCACGGGATGTTGGGCATTATTTAGAAATGAATCCGGATGACCGAGTTATTGCTACTCTACCTGTATTTCACGTGTTTGCCTTAACGGTTGTTGTCAATGCGCCGTTACTTCAAGGGGCTACGGTACTATTAGCGCCAAAATTTAGTCCAAGTGAAATTTATGAACTTGCTGGAAGGGAACAGGCAACAGTATTTGCAGGTGTACCGACAATGTTCAATTTTCTTTATCAATTTGATGGCAATACGGAAAATTTCTCACACTTACGTCTAGCCGTTTCAGGTGGGGCACCATTACCTGTTCAAGTTCTTTATAATTTTGAAGAGAAATTTAAAGTACGCGTTTCAGAAGGTTATGGTTTGTCAGAAGCTTCACCCGTAACATGTTTCAATCCATTGGATCGGGAACGTAAAGCTGGATCGATTGGGATGTCCATTCCAAATGTTGATAATAAAATTGTTGATGAAAATGGAAATGAGGTCCCAGTTGGAGAAGTAGGCGAATTAATTGTTCGTGGTCCGAATGTGATGAAAGGCTATTATAAAATGCCAGAAGAAACGTATAATGCGATTCGTGGTGAATGGTTATATACTGGTGATTTGGCGAAAAAGGATGAAGAAGATTACTTCTATATTGTCGATCGGAAAAAAGATATGATTATTGTGGGCGGATTTAATGTGTATCCCCGTGAAGTGGAAGAAGTATTATTCTCTCATCCGAATGTGTTAGAAGCGGCAGTCGTCGGTATGCCTGATTCCAATTTAGGAGAAGCAGTACATGCCTATGTTGTATTAAAAGAAAATAATACGTCTATTGAAGAATTACAACAGTATTGTTCCAATCGTCTTGTGAAATATAAAGTTCCGACTGTAATCGAGCTGTTAGATGAACTACCGAAAAATTCGACAGGGAAAATATTACGCCGTTCCTTAAAAGAATTTGAGAGAGCGAAATAAATAGATGGAAAGAGATTATCTCCAATAAGGGGGATAATCTTTTTTATTTTCTATTAGATTCTATATTTTTGATAATTAAAAATAGTTTGACATAAATGGTCGTCGTGATAAACTTTATATTACGGAAATCGAAATATTGAAAAGGATGGTGGAACAAATGGTTACAAAAAGAAAGCTGAAAAAAGAGGATTTGTTTAAAATTCAGTCCATTACAAACCCACAATTTTCTCCGACAGAAAAGGAAGCTGTCTTTCTTAATACGTTTATTGATGAAAAAGAGGATCAATATTTTAACCATTTATATTATGTAAATGTAGATTCTAATGAAGTCGTTCAATGGACTTTTGAAAAGGAACGAATTTCAAATCCTAAATGGTCACCAGATGGAAAACAAGTTGCCTTCATTTCCAATCGTAATGAAAAAAATCAACTTTATATGATAAATAAAAGTGGTGGCGAAGCAAAAAAAATAACAGACCTTGAAGAAGGAATCCAATCATTTTTATGGTCACCATGTGGGGAAAAAATATGGTTTACGAGTAGCTTGAAGGAAGGGGCAACCTTTGCTGAAAAGGTGAAAAAAGAGGAAGAAAAGGAAAAACTAGAAGCTTATACTGTACACAAAATGCGTTATAAAATGGATGGGGTAAAGGGACATGGGCTTGTTAAACAAAAGGTTTCCTCCCAAATTGGCTTTGTTTCTTTAAAAGATAACTCCATTCAACAGTTTACAGAAGGGAAAGATTCTTACTCTTTAAACGATATTTCTCCTGACGGAAAAAAACTTATTATCGGTATAAAACATCATGATCAGCCTGATTACGAATTTAATAATCGATTATTTATTGTAGATGTTGAAACGAAAAACAGAACGGTATTAGTAGACCAGGAAGGTTACTATGGCGGGGCAAAATATTCATATGATGGTAGATATATAGCCTATGTTGGAAGCGATGCAACTTATAAAAACGCGACCCACTCCAACGTGTATATTTATGATACGGAGACTGAGTTAACTCAAAATTTAACAGAAAGCATTGATAGCCCTGTAGGTGATTATGCTGTTGCCGATGTTCAGCAAGGGGTTGCAGCTCCAGATGTAGTTTGGACGAAAGACAACGACTTATATTTCCAACTTTCTACAACGGGGGATGTTCAATTATATTATGCAAGTTTAGATGGGGCTGTTTATCCTGCGACACCAGAAGGGGAGCACGCATATGATTATGCCATTTACAAAAATGGTCAAATTGCATTAGTTTGTGTATCGAATCCTGTTTCCCCAGGGGAGTTATATAAAGTTGATATTGCGAAGGGCGAACGAAATCAAATCACGCACTTTAATGATGAATGGTTAGAAGAAGTTGAACTTGTAAAACCAGAATCCTTTTACTACACAAGTACAAATGATGTATCTGTCCATGGTTGGTTAATGAAACCTAGCCAATTTAAAGATGGGGAAAAGTATCCATTAATTGTTGAAATTCATGGTGGTCCTCATACGATGTATGCCAATACATTCTTCCATGAAATGCAACTGTTAGCAGCTCAAGGTTACGGTGTACTTTATGTAAATCCAAGGGGAAGCCATGGCTATAGTCAAACGTTTGTTGATGCAGTGCGCGGTGATTATGGTGGAGGAGATTATGAAGACATTATGGCTGGTTTGGATGAAGTCCTTCGCGAGCATTCTTGGATTGATGCAGAACGCCTAGGAGTTACAGGAGGTTCTTACGGTGGATTTATGACAAATTGGATTGTCGGTCATACGAACCGTTTTAAAGCAGCGGTAACGCAACGAAGCATATCTAACTGGATTAGTTTCTTTGGCGTTTCTGATATTGGTTATTATTTTACACCGTGGCAAATTGGTGCCGATATGACAGATCCAGAAAAGCTATGGCATCATTCTCCATTAAAATACGCGAATAATATTGAAACACCGTTATTAATATTGCATAGTGAACTGGATTTCCGCTGTCCAATTGAACAAGCCGAACAATTATTTATTACATTAAAATCGATGGGGAAAGAAACGAGTTTCGTTCGATTCCCTGACAATAATCATAACTTATCTCGTACAGGTACACCGAGCCTACGAATCGAGCGTTTAACTCAAATTATTACATGGTTTAAAAACTATTTATAAAATTTGAAGGAATGGTGTTGTCACCAGTGACAGAAATAAGCCAAACCTGTAAAATAGTATAGATAAATGAGAGTTGAATATCCGTCTACTATTCATGATTGCTCGTTTACAATCAAGGAAATTAGAAATGAGGTATAAAATCGTGCCAAAAATGAATGTTGAAAGTTTCAATTTAGATCATACAAAAGTGGCAGCGCCATATGTAAGACTTGCCGGGATTAAGGAAGGGCAAAATGGCGATGTTGTCCGTAAATATGATGTCCGTTTCAAACAACCAAACGAAGAACATATGAAAATGGATGCTCTTCACTCAATAGAGCACCTTATGGCAGAAAATATTCGTAACTATACGGACTTTGTAGTCGATATGAGTCCGATGGGATGCCAAACAGGTTTTTATTTAACGATGATTAACCATGATGACTATGAAGAAGTGTTAACGATTTTAGAAAAGACATTACAAGATGTTGTTAACGCTACGGAAGTTCCAGCTTGTAATGAAGTGCAATGTGGCTGGGCAGCAAACCATAGTTTAGAAGGTGCCCAAAATCTTGCAAAAGAAATGTTAGAAAAACGCAGCGAATGGTCAACGGTTTTTAAAGAGGAACAATAAGAAAAATTATTACTTCAGATTGTAGGCAAACTTGAAAATTCTAGTTTGTCTACAATCTGAGTTTAATTCTCAAATTTTGCTACTAATTTTGTTGTTTTTACTTTATTACTGATTCTTTTAACTTAGCAAACACTGTTCTTTTTGAGAACTATTCTTTTCCTTAGTGTCGCTAATATATTATCGAACACTTTTATAACATTTTTTTATTTAATGAATCAAAATTTGATATAAGGAAGATGAATGGTTGTAGTAAAATCCAAAGTATACACCCATTAAAAAAGAGAGATTCTTCGATGAAGATGAAATAGACCTATCTCCTGGTATTTACAAATTAATTATCCCAAGTCTATATTAAACTCAAAATGTCATCAGTGAAATAAATAACAAACTAAAATGACCAGCCTTTCCTTAATTATTAAAGACTGGTCTTATACTCTAGACAAAGTCGCTTTCGACGACTTTGTCTATTATTTTTTTATTCAGTAAATCATATTCTGACAAATAACTGATGTAAAATTAGTATTAAAATTAAAAAAATTCAAAAAGTAACATTAAAGTTTGGTAATAATTTGTATATTTCGATACTCTGTGACCGTTCTTTAATTGTTAAGAACTATGCTTTTTTCTTGAAAAAATATAATCTCCATTTAGTCCATATTAATCTAAGAAACGTTTGCGAACTTCTGGAGAAGGAATCATACAAGTTTCTCTTTTACCAAACCACCTATAGCGGTTTTTTGCAACAATATTATAAATGAAATCTCTTAATGGTTTAGGGATGATTATCAATATATACCCCGTCTTATACCATCCTTTTAAATTTTTGCAAATTCGAAGTACTGCAGAAGATTTATAATGATATTTATTATTTTCCAACAGAAAAATACTATCAATATCATGTGGCGCACTATACTTATTTAATAAACAAATCCCGATTTCACTCTGTAATGATGCAAATTTAAAATAGCCTTTTTTATCATTTTTAATTATGAATTGAACTGCACAATCACAAAAGTTACAATCCCCATCAAATAAAATAATCCCGCTCATTTTTTTCAATCCTTTTTTATTTTTTACTTAAAGATACTCCGTCCTGAACTATCTACAAAGAAACGTTTAGTGTTTTTCAAATTAATATATTTTTTCAATGTCTTTTTTACTTTTGTAAATGAATATTCGTTATTCCACTGTCTTAAATACAATATAACAGCTGCACACATTGTGATTCCAAAAGTTACAATCCCAATCGTAAAAATAATCCCAATGTGAAAAATAATCCCTAAATTGTGTCCAAATCTTTTAAGTGGACTTGAAGCAAACATACAGATAACCAAAAACAATTCGAAAACAGTGACTGCCCATGTTACCAGAATAATGAATGGGCTATTTAATAATGGTTCTAATACATTTAATTGATAAGGAGGTAAGCCGAAAATTGGATCACTAAAGAAATAATATAGTGCAGTTCCATCTGCCCATTCAGGATTTTTTAATCGTTCTAAAGCAGCATTAAGATATATAATACCCACCTGAATTTTTATTAATATCATAAATAGCCAAGTTATATATTTGCTATAAAAATTGTTACAATTTTCAACAGTTTTGTAAAAATGATTCTTTCTTCTATCCAAAAGTGTGATTGGAATTAACAAAAAAGTAAGGACGGTATTTATCTGTTCTCCACCGTCTATTGTAGTAGCTGACCACTGAAGGGTATATGCTATATACCAATGAATAATACCGGTATATTGGGGTCTCCAGCCACTTGCGATAATAAAGAGGCAGAGGATCATTAAAAATCTAATTAATTCTAGAGAAATGTTAAAATGGTCAGCAACACAAAATGCAGAAGGAGCAGTTAAATATTCGCAAGATACGTCACCAAAAAGGCAAAATCAAAAGAAGGGGAGAAAGCTGCCGTCGCTATTGTTGAGTACATCGAGGAAGTGGATCCTACATATTTTGATGAGCTAAAAAGCTCTATTGAAAATAAGGACCCAAATAAACTGGTTGAGACATTAGCAGAGGGAGAAAAGTTAATTGTTTCTTATGCCGAAGATAGCGGAAATAAAACAGAGGTATTAACTGAGGAAGATGTAGTTACACCTCAAGCATGTGGTCCAACAGTATGCGTTTTAGTTGTAGTAGCAGGCGTATACTTATATGTTGGCGGTGTTCAGGGCGTAGTTCTACAAACTGGGGCTGCAATTACAACAGGTATATGGAAATATGTTGCATATACATCAAGTTCCGTTCAACAGGCGTATGCTATTGAACAAGCAGCTGTAGAAACATTGGATATGTTGACAGAACAATCGGGAAAATAGGGCATTTTTTAGAAAAGGCATACTCTTTGAGGAGAATGCCTTTTCCATTTCAATCATATCGAGGTATTTTAACTATTTATCAAAGGTATTTATCCAAATTAAACCTACAATGATAATGATCAGATTAGAGAGGAAGAAGGCAACAATACCTATACTATTAATATTTCCACTTGTTACATCATTTATAATATTATTTAATAATAATGCAATTAATACAGAAATAAATAAAGAAAAATTTGTGCTTAACACTTGTAAGAATACCTGAATTTTTGTTTTTATGTTATTTTGGGCATTTATTTCATCTTCGTTAGTCTTAAAAGTACTGTGAAATTTTTTCATGTCTACCTTTACCTTTTTTCCAAGTAGAAATGTAATGATATATACTAAAATGTTAATCCCTATTAGTAAATAATATTCAGAAGCATTTCCAAACGAATCAGCAGTTCCACCGAAAGAGAAGTGAATTGGTACTTGAGGATTATTATTACTTATAATGACATAGCTGATCACGATTAATTGGAAAAAAACAGTTAAACTGAAAAAAATATGCAAGCCCCTTGTTATTGACCTCATATTCAGACCTCCTTCAAATTTGAATATTTTATAATTATAAAGATGGTTAAAATTCCTAGTAACGGCATCAAAGTCCAAACTGATATATATAGAACATAATAATTATTAAAATTAAAATATGACAGAACTATATATAATAAACCACAAATTATAGATATTAAACCAATTCTTCTTCTTAATCTATATTTATTCAAATGAACTGTTGTAAACATTCTTCCTATCTTTTTCCCTAAACTGTGAGTGAAATAATTCCCCAAGAGTAATAATAATAATCCTATATAGAAGGTGAGTAAGGAGTACAAAGTAACATTATTAGTTTTATTAGATAAATTAAAGATTAATGTTACGATTAGTATTAGTGAGATTAATGAGAATAAGTTATGTGCTCTTCCAAATCTATAGTAATTTAGCTGAAAAAATAAAAATGCACAAAGAAGTAAAAAAATTATTAAAGCATAGTAATTTAATATATCCAAAATTTACTCCTCCTTTTTTTGCAAAGACACCAATTTTAAGATGACATCCTCTACAATTGTTGTGTTTAAGGAATAATATACAAACTGTCCTTTTTTAATTTTAGTAACTAACCTTGCTTCATAAAGAATATTTAAGTGGTGTGAAAGACTTGCCATGGAAATTGGGAAGTGTTTTGCAATTTCACCTACATTTAAATCTCTATCTTTTAATAAAGAGAGTATTTCTCTCCTAGTGGGATCAGCTAAGCCTTTAAATACATCGGGCAATATAATACACCTTCTTTAGATATTTAGAATATTATCTAAATAAATTTTTGATTAATTTTAATCAATTGTCAAATACAGGAATTGATAAATGTTAAATAGTAAGTAAATTTAAATTCACGTTAGTGAAGTACACCTATTATTGTGCAACCTCCTTTTTATATGAACCGGTTAGTGATGTGAAAAATGAGAAAATGACGGTTTATAGATGAACATCGTTTTTAGAAAGTCTAATTTTCAAATTAGACTTAGAATATTGACAAAAGATCTGTAGAAGAGGCATATTCTAAGGCATTTTATTGGCAATCAGCAATAATAAAAATCTTTATAAATTTGGTTTGATTCAAAAGGCTGTGACTTAAGAAATTAAGTATTACACCTTTGATGGAGTCTTACAGTTTTTTTACCTTCAAAAAATAGTATTTTTAGGTTAGAGTGATCTGTCCGGTATGTAGACTTTATTAAATTTCTCTTTTTTTACTGCTTTTGTTATAATCATGCAGAGAAAATTGAGAAACGATGTGAGTGAGGAACTGTATGGGTAAACATAATAAGATTGTAATGAATTCGCCAAAAATAATCGTGATGGAATATATTTATGTTCTTCTTGGGGCTGCCATAATTGCCTTTGGATTTAATGCTTTTTTATTTCCAAATCAAGTTGCATCAGGCGGGGTTAGTGGAATTAGTACGATTTTGCACGGTCTTTTTGGATGGAATGCAGGGATTGTGCAATATGCTTTTAATATACCCCTTTTCATAGCTGGTGTTGTTATTTTAGGTAAAAACTTTGGTTTAAAATCGTTTATCGGAACAATCGCATTACCATTTTTCGTCATTTTGTTTGAGGAGATGGATGCGCTCACAACGAATTCGTTACTGGCTGCTCTTTTTGGAGGCATTGTTGTCGGATTAGGTATCGGCTTAGTATTTAAAGGAAAGGCTTCAACTGGAGGTACCGATTTATTAGCCCAAATTATTACAAAATATACCGGGCTCACATTAGGGACAAGCGTTCTAATGATTGATGGTTTGATCGCTTTAAGTGCTGCCATCGTATTTGATTTAGAAAAAGGCCTTTATGCATTAATCGGATTGTATGTGACGACGAAAACAATTGACATTGTTCAGTTAGGATTTAGTCAATCAAAAATGGTCTATATAATTACGAATAAACAAGATGAAATGCGAGATGCTATCTACAAGGAAATTAACCGGGGAGTAACGAAAATGCCAAGCTTTGGTGGATATACTGGTGAACAGCGACTTATGTTAATGGTAGTCGTCTATCAAACAGAGTTCACAAAGCTGAAACAGGTTATTCAAACGGTTGATGCCACTGCATTTGTCATTGTTTCTGATGCGTATGAAGTGTTAGGAGAAGGTTTTAAACGGGTTTAAACAGGTTTAAATTTGGTATAATGACCAATGGTATCCACCTATTTAAAAATTTTGGAGGGGTTCAAAATGAAGAAAACATGGTTAGCACTTGCATTCGGATCTGCACTATTTTTAGCTGCTTGTGGCGGCGGTGACGATGAAGCAAACGATACTAACACAGGTACAGACGAGACAACAACAGAAGAAACAACTGACAATGGGGGTACTGCCGACACTGGAGCAGGTGAAGAGATTGTAATGGACTCTTGTGTTACTTGTCACGGCGGTAACCTACAAGGTATGGGTAACACACCTTCATTAGCTGACGTCGGTACGCGTCTTTCTGAAGATGAAATTTTAGACGTTATTTTAAATGGTAGAGGTGGAATGCCTGGCGGGTTGCTTCAAGGAGAAGATGCGGAAGCAGCTGCAGCTTGGTTAGCTACACAAAAATAAGCTTGAATATAATGTGAAAGACAAAGTCATCCTTGTTGACTTTGTCTTTTTTATATGTTGTGATTTCGTGAAGTCAAGTATATTTTAAATACAAACTTCCTCTATCATGCTAAAATAGTTACTATATGCCAGTAAAAAGGTAGGGGAGTATACTGATGATTCAAGTAACAACAAAAGAGGTAATTGAAAAATTTAATTTAACGTTAGTAAGTGGGCATGAAGGAATCGGCCGATATATTACGACGAGTGATATTTCTAGACCTGGACTTGAAATGGCTGGTTATTTTACCCATTATCCGGCGAACCGAGTGCAGTTAATTGGTAAAACCGAATTATCTTTTTTTGAAATGCTCCCAACGGAATTGAAAAAAGAACGTATGTTAAAACTCTGCTCACAAGATACACCTGCTATTATCGTTTCTAGAGGGATGGAAGTGCCAAAGGAATTAATCGACGCTTCCAATGAAACGAATGTCCCAGTATTATTAACGGATATGAAGACGACTCAATTTTCAGGTCGATTAACGAACTATTTAGAAAGTAAATTGGCTCCTTACGCTGCTGTACATGGCGTTTTGGTCGATGTTTACGGAATCGGTGTATTAATTATTGGGAAAAGTGGAGTTGGGAAAAGTGAAACGGCACTGGAGCTCATTAAAAAGGGCCATCGGTTAGTTGCGGATGATTGTGTAGAAATTAGACAAGAAGCTGAAAATTTAATCGTTGGAAGTGCACCTCCTTTATTGGAACATTTGCTCGAAATTCGAGGTATTGGAATCATTGATATTATGACATTATTCGGAGCAAGTGCAATTAGACCTTATAAACGGATTACTTTAATTATTGAACTGGAAAATTGGGACCCAGATAAAACGTATGACCGTCTAGGGTTAGATGAAGAAAAAATGAAAATTATCGATACAGAAATAACGAAATTGACGATTCCAGTTCAACCTGGAAGAAACGTTTCCGTTATTATCGAAGTTGCGGCTATGAATTACCGTTTGAAAAAAATGGGAGTGAATGCAGCGCAAGAGTTTTCAAGAAGATTAGATGAGATGATTTCTTATCAAGATGAAATAGATGATTACTAACAAAAGGGTTTAGTAGTTTTAACTTGAGAGGGGCTTATGAATGGAACAAATATTACTAGCAATTGATCCAGTGGCATTTTCGATAGGTAGCATCGAAGTAAGATGGTATGGAATTTTAATTGCCAGTGGCATTGTACTAGCGTATTTCGTTGGTCAAAGGGAAGCGGTAAAACGAGGGTTACCTGATGATTTTCTTGCTGATATGTTAATTTGGGCAATCCCTATTTCAATCATTTGTGCACGGTTATATTATGTTGGAATGAAATGGGAATATTATGGCGCAAATCCGGAAAAAATTATTCAAATTTGGAATGGGGGGATTGCCATCCATGGTGCATTAATCGGTGCGGTTATTACTGCTTTTATTTTCTGTAGAAGTCGTGGAATTAGCTTCTTAAAAGTAGCAGATATTGTTGCACCAAGTCTTTTAATCGGGCAAATTATTGGTCGTTGGGGTAACTTTATGAACCAAGAAGCTTTCGGAGGACCGGTTTCCCGTGCGTTTTTAGAAAACTTAATGTTGCCAAATTGGATTATTGAACAAATGTACATTCAAGATTTAGGAACTTATGTACATCCGACATTTTTATATGAATCATTATGGAATGTTTTAGGGCTTATTATTTTACTTGTATTACGAAAAGTCAATTTGCATCGTGGGGAAATTTTCTTCTCTTATATGATTTGGTACTCAATCGGACGTTTCTATATAGAAGGTATGAGAACGGACAGCCTATATTTAGTTGGAGAATTACGTTCAGCACAAGTTGTATCGATTCTCGCAATCGTTATAGGAATTGTTGCCATTATTTATAGAAGAATGAAAGTAAGACCTGCAGTCCGCTATTTAGATCCAAAATAAATTCTATCATCTGTTGTTTTATAGCGATTAAAGGAGCTACGAACTATGAAAGCTTTACTGTTTGATTTTGATGGAACACTATTAGATACGAATGAATTAATCATACAAACCTTTATGCATGTTTTAGAAGAACGATTTCCCGGGCAATATTCGCCAAAAGATTGCATAAATTTTATCGGTCCGTCATTAAAAGAAACCTTTGAACAATTAACGCCAAACGAAGTTGAGGAAATGATTGAAAAATATCGACAATGGAATGAAGCACATCATGATGAATTAGTGAAAGAATTCGAAGGAGTCGTTCCAACTTTAGAACAACTAAAGGAACAAGGTATTCGATTAGCAATTGTTTCAACGAAAAGAAAAGATACGATTGAAAAAGGTTTAAACATAATGGGAGCAAAACATTTATTTGAATTTTGGATAGGCACAGATGATGTAAAACGGGTAAAACCTGATCCAGAACCGGTATTACTTGCCATTGATAAACTAGGTGTAAGTAAAAAGGATGTGATCATGATCGGGGATAACTATCATGATATCGAGGCGGGAAAAAACGCTGGTGTTAAAACAGCTGGTGTTGCCTGGTCGTTAAAGGGAGAGCAATTCTTACAACAATTTAATCCTGATTATATGCTACAACATATGTCGGATTTATTAACGATTGTGAAGGAGTCCTAATTGTATGAGAAGAACGGAACGATATCCTGTTCAAGGTGCAAACTCATTATGGAAAGTATATAAAACGGTATCCTTTTGGAAAGTAATGAAATGTTTTATCTTTATTCAAATTGGTCGTATTACTCCGTTTATGGGGATGAAAAATTGGATATATCGTACGTTTTTACATATGAAAATAGGTGAAAAAACATCTCTTGCTTTAATGGTAATGCCTGATTCGATGTTTCCTGAAAGAATATCAATTGGAAGGAATACAATCATTGGGTATAATACGACCATTTTAGCCCACGAATATTTAATTGAAGAATACCGACTAGGCGATGTGAAAATCGGAAACGAAGTGATGATTGGTGCCAATACTACAATTTTACCTGGTGTTGAAATTGGAGATGGAGCCATTGTCTCCGCAGCTACACTCGTTCATAAAGATGTTCCGCCAGGGAGTATGGTTGGTGGAAACCCAATGCGTATTATTTATACTGCTGAACAAATGGCAGAAAGAAAAAGGTCAGAAAGTTAAAAAAGCATCCAAAGTATTTTCAAAAATACTTTGGATGCTTTTTCTTTTCCTATAGCAATGCTTGATGCTTTAAGAAAAGGAGTATAATAAAATTATTACTATTTATAATTATCAATCTATTTAAAGAGCAATGATGTTGACTATTTATTGAAAATTAGATAAAATACTTTCATATACTAACTCTCTAATTCTCTAGTGTGTTAAAGTGAAATGATGGGAAGTGTCAAAGATGTCAGCGATAAAAATGTTCGAGAAACCATTAGGAATGCGGGATACATTCCCCGTTACATACGAAAAAATAGAAGAAGTTCGTCAAACAGGTCGGAAATTCCTACGTGCCCGTGGATTTGATTTCATTGAAACACCAAGTTTAGAATACTTCGATACTGTAGGAAAAGCATCCGCAATTTATGATGCTTCATTATTTAAGTTAGTGGATAGTCAAGGCAATACCCTTGTTCTTCGTCCAGATATGACAACGCCGATTGCCCGTGTAGCAACATCAAAACTTTTGAAAGAAAAAATCCCATTGCGTTTAGCCTATTTTGCCAATGTTTTTCGTGCTCAACAAACAGAGGGGGGCCGTCCAGCTGAGTTTGGACAAATGGGCATTGAAATTATCGGTGATTCTTCCGTTTATGCAGATGCTGAAACGATTATTACAGCGATTCATTTAATCCAGTCCTTTGGTATCCATTCCTTTAAAATTACAATCGGCCACGCCGGCGTATTAAATTGTATTTTAAAGGATTATACAGAAAGCGATGAGCAAGCAGAAAAACTTCGCACATTATTAGTGGAACGAAATTATGTAGGGTTTGAAGAAGCGGTTGAACAATTTCATTTACCAAAAACAAAGTCCGATGCGCTACTACAGTTTATAAGTGAAGCGACAAATATT
The DNA here is from genome assembly GCF_003711845.1 of Lysinibacillus halotolerans. Lineage (GTDB taxonomy): Bacteria > Bacillota > Bacilli > Bacillales_A > Planococcaceae > Ureibacillus > Ureibacillus halotolerans. Next base: position 41,275 of record NZ_RHLQ01000004.1, on the reverse strand, counting down.
GTTTCCATTGAACATATTGAAAAATACGTACGCAAAAATGATGCGTTGGCATATGTGCAACAATTAATGGAATTAGTTTCGAATGCCGATTTATCACCTTATGTTGCTTTAGATTTCACATTATCAAGTCATATGAATTATTACACAGGTATGTTGTTTGAAGTGTTCGCAGAAGGTAGTGGTTTTGCCCTTGGAAATGGTGGAAGGTACGACGGTTTACTTCATCATTTTGGAAGTGAAGTTGGGGCAACCGGCTTTGGAATTCGAGTGGATCGACTTTTAGAAGTTTTACCGACAAAACCAACTTTGGAACAACAAGTAGCGATCATCTTTGAGGAATGTCAATTTACAAAAGCATTGGAATTAGCAAACAGCTTACGACAAGAAGGAAAACTCGTTACAGTTCAATCGAAAAAAGGGCTAATCGATGAAGAAGCCTTTACGAAACAATTTGAAAAGGTTGTCTATGTCAGCCAGGAGGATTAAGTATTATGACTCATTTAACAATTGCGATGCCAAAGGGACGAATTTTTGAAGAAGCTTATCAAATGCTTATTGAAGCAGGTTTTAACTTACCGGAAGAAGTGGAAATGTCCCGCAAGCTTATGATTGAAATTCCCGAAGAAAAAATCCGTTTTATATTAGCAAAGCCAATGGACGTACCTGTATATGTGGAACATGGCGTAGCTGATATTGGAATTGCAGGAAAAGATGTATTACTTGAACTAAGACGTAATGTACATGAATTGTTAGATTTGAAGATTAGTCAATGTTATATCGCCTCTGCCGGATTACCAAATACAACGATGAACGAAATTGCACCTCGCATTGCGACAAAGTATCCGAATATTGCGATGAACTACTATAAAGAAATTGGCGAACAAGTGGAAATTATAGAATTGAACGGTTCCATCGAATTGGCTCCAATGATTGGGTTGGCCGATCGCATTGTCGATATTGTATCGACTGGAAGAACGTTACTGGAAAATGGTCTTGTTGAATATGAACATATAGCGGATGTGTCTTCGAGATTAATTGCAAATCCTGTTAGTTATCGAATGAAAAGTGGACGTATTCAACAATTAGTGACACGGTTAAAAAAATTGGTCAATTAGAGAGAAGGGCTTTTTGTGAAAATAACAAAATTATCGAACGCAATATCTTTAAAACGACAATTGGAGGGTGGCAACGAACAACAGCTATTAACCGTTCGCCAAGTATTGCAAGACGTGCGGAATTTAGGAGATGCAGCCCTTCGCAAATATAGTGAAATGTGGGACGGGATCCAAATAGAAGATTTTCGTGTATCGAAACAAGAAATCGAAGAAGCCGTTTTAAACTTTGACCCACAATTAAAATCAGATTTAGAAGAGGCTGCAGCGAATATCCGTTATTACCATGAAGCGCAAAAAAGGGAAGGTTACAAGCTTCCTTTAGAAAATGGTTCTTGGTTAGCCCAACGTATCGTCCCATTGGATGCAGTTGGATTATACGTTCCAGGTGGATTGGCAGCATACCCGTCATCGGTACTCATGAATGTTATTCCAGCCCAAGTGGCGGGGGTGGAGCGGATTGTGATTACTTCCCCTGCCGGAAAAGATGGGAAGCTACCTGAAGCGGTTCTTGTGGCAGCTTCTATATTAGGCATTACCGAAATTTATAAAGTTGGTGGAGCGCAAGCCATTGCGGCATTAGCCTATGGTACGGAAAGTATAGCACCAGTCGATAAAATTACAGGTCCAGGAAATATTTACGTTGCTTTAGCTAAACGGGAAGTGTTTGGAGAAGTGGCGATTGATATGATAGCCGGTCCGAGTGAAATTGCTGTATTGGCTGATGACACAGCCTTCGCAGATGAAATTGCAGCAGATCTCTTATCACAAGCAGAACACGATGCATTAGCGTGCGCCGTATTAATTACGACAAGTGAACGGTTAGCTCTAGCTGTGGCAGAAGAAGTTGAGAAACAATTAAGAAGTTTACCGAAAGAAGAGATAGCAAGAAAATCGATTGAAAACTTTGGTCAAATTTATATAGCTGACACGATGGAGCAAGCAATTGATGCAGTGAATTCCCTTGCACCAGAACATTTAGAAATTGTGACACAACATGCGGAAGAAGACTCGCTAAAAATCCGCCATGCTGGAGCGATATTTATTGGTAGATACAGTTCAGAGCCAGTAGGGGATTATTTTGCTGGTACGAACCATGTTTTACCGACAAATAGTACAGCCCGTTTTGCCAGCGGATTAAATGTCGATGATTTTATTAAAAGAACAAATGTTGTTTATTACACTGAAAAAACGTGGGAACAAAATGGACCGAAAATTGCCCGACTTGCTCGAATGGAAGGGTTAGAAGGTCATGCCCGTGCCGTAGAATCCCGTGGATGGACTAAAGGAGATTAATAAAATGACAGATGGAAGATTTGCAAAAAAAGAACGGAATACGAACGAGACGAAAATTTATGTTGAAATCAATTTAGATGGAGAAGGAAAAGCAGAGGTTAATACAGGTGTTCCTTTTATGGATCATATGTTGGATTTATTCCTAAAACACGGTTTGTTTGACGGGAAGATCGTTGCCGATGGAGATACGCATATCGATGATCACCATACGACAGAAGATATTGGAATCGTTTTAGGACAAGTAATACGTGAAGCCCTCGGCGATAAAAAAGGAATCAAACGATATGGGAATGCTTTTGTTCCAATGGATGACGCATTAGCACAAGTCGTAATTGATTGCTCCAATAGACCTCATTTAGAATTTCGCGTTGAACCGGAATTAAAACAAAAGGTAGGTACCTTTGACACAGAGCTTGTCCATGAATTTTTATGGAAGTTCGCATTGGAAGCCCGCATGAATGTCCATGTCATTGTCCCTTATGGTCATAATACCCACCATATTATAGAAGCAATATTTAAAGCGTTGGCAAGAGCGATTGATGATGCGGTACAAATTGATCCCCGCGTAAAAGGAGTACCGTCAACGAAAGGGTTGTTGACATGAAAATAGGCGTTATTGATTATGGAATGGGCAATTTATTTAGCGTTGAACAAGCATTAAAAAGACTAGATTGTGATGTTGTTGTATCATCCGATGTTCAACAATTGGCTAAAACCGACGGACTCATTTTGCCGGGGGTTGGAGCATTTCCAGATGCGATGAAACGGCTGGCAGAAACGGGGCTAGATCGATTTATTCAGGAACAAGTAAAGGCGAAAAAACCGCTATTAGGAATTTGCTTAGGTATGCAATTACTTTTTGAAGAAAGTGATGAAGTGACACCTACGAAAGGGTTTGGATTTTTTAAAGGAAAAATCGTCCGCTTCTCTGGTGAAACAGCTAATGGTGAGCAATATCGTGTCCCTCACATGGGATGGAATACGTTGGACTTCCAATCTATCCCGAAATGGTTAGAGGGGAAAGGATTACCGGAAAATCGTTTCGTATATTTTGTTCATTCATTTTATGGAACGAATACGGAGCCGCAACAATTAGTTGCAACTGCAAACTATTTTGATGTGAAAGTGCCAGGAGTTGTGCAAGGAGGAAATGTATGCGGCATGCAATTCCACCCTGAGAAATCTGGGAACTTCGGTGTATTTTTACTTCGCCAATGGTTACAAGGGGTGGGGGTGTCAACATGCTAACAAAACGAATCATTCCTTGCCTTGATGTGAAGGAAGGACGGGTAGTAAAAGGAGTTCAATTCGTAGAACTGCGCGATGCCGGAGACCCGGTTGAGCTGGCAAAATTTTATGATGAACAAGGGGCAGACGAATTAGTATTTTTAGATATTTCTGCTTCCCATGAAGGTCGAGAAACGATGGTAGATGTCGTAAGAAAGACCGCCTCTACCCTTGCCATCCCTTTTACAGTAGGGGGAGGAATTCGCAGTTTAGAAGATATGAAACGAATTTTACGGGCAGGGGCAGATAAAGTTTCCGTCAATACGTCAGCATTAGAGCGACCTGAGTTAATAAAAGAAGGATCTGATTTCTTTGGAGCCCAGTGTATTGTTGTTGCCATTGATGCAAGATTTTCAGAAGAAGATGGGACATGGATGGTTTATACCCACGGTGGACGTAACAAAACGGAATGGCAAGTGGTCGAATGGGCAAAAGAAGCTGTACGTTTAGGCGCAGGTGAAATTTTATTAACGAGTATGAATCAAGATGGGGAAAAAACGGGTTTCGATTTACAGTTAACAAAAGCAGTAAGGGATGCTGTTACCGTTCCAGTAATAGCTAGTGGTGGTGCTGGTAACGCCCAACACTTTGTTGATGTATTAAAAGATGTAGATGCCGATGCAGCCCTTGCAGCATCCATTTTCCACTATAAAGAAACGAGCGTAGCAGAAGTGAAAACTTACTTGCGCGAAAAAGGAGTTTGTGTCAGATGATAAAAGGATTAAAGTTTGATGACAAAGGGTTAATCACTGCAGTTGTGCAAGATGCACAATCTAAAGAAGTATTAACTGTTGCATATATGAATGAAGAATCTCTACAAAAAACGATCGAAACAGGTGAAACTTGGTTTTACTCCCGTTCAAGACAAGAACTTTGGCATAAAGGAGAAACAAGTGGCAATACACAAAAAGTAGTATCCATTAAAACTGATTGTGACAAGGATGCGTTAGTAGTAGAAGTATTGCCTGCTGGTCCAGCATGTCATAATGGAACAACTTCATGCTTTACTGAAACAATTGTACAAAAGGATCAAGTTGGTTCCGTTGACATTATTCCATATTTAGCAGAAGTTATCCGTCAACGTGAAATCGAAATGCCTGAAGGAGCTTATACGACCTATTTATTTGAAAAGGGAATCGATAAAATATGTAAAAAAGTAGGGGAAGAGGCGACGGAAGTTGTAATCGGTGCGAAAAATCGTGATGCGGAAGAAGTGAAATGGGAAGCCGCCGATTTACTTTACCACTTATTCGTATTGCTACAAGAACAAAAAATTAATGTGTATGACGTTTTAAAAGTATTAAAAACTCGTCATGAGGAAAAAAGAGCGAGTACTAAAAAATAATCGTTGAAAAAACAAATTGATTAATTCGAATTTAATGACGTTATTTGTAATTGTGGTATAATGAAAATTAATTTGCCTAGGAACGTACTATTACGTTCCTTTTGCTATGTTACAGTTCTTTTTTACTCGTAACGTATATGGTCGTTACGCCAAGGCGTAATGTATGAAGTTCGGAGGATTTACTTTGGAAAAACAACGTCAAAAAGAGAAATTAAATAATGTTGTATCCTTTATTCCAAATGGAGATTACTATTTTAATAAAGCGCTGAAAGCTATGGATAAAGATCAAATGGATAAAGCGTATAAATATATGAAACGAGCGGCAGAGCTAAGTCCAGATGATGCCCATGTTTTAATGCAATTTGGGATTTTAGAAATGGATGCCCAAAACTTCGAAAAGGCATATGAACTAATACATACAGCATATAGTTTGGATCCTAGTGAGCCTGAACACGTATTTTTCTTAGCGGAAATTTCAGGTTGTATCGGGATGGTACGCGATGCCCAAAAATATGCGGAAATGTATTTGCAAATGGAACCTGATGGAATGTATGTCGTAGAGGCGGAAGAAATATTGGAATTTCTTCAATATGAAGAAGAGGAAATGGAACATATTGATGAAGAAGATTCTGAGAAATTAATTGCCCAAGAAAAAGCTCGTCGTTTAATGGAAAACGGTCAATTTGATGAAGCGATTGAAGTGTTGGAACAATTAATCGAAACCTTCCCAGACTTATGGCCAGCTTATAACAATTTATCTTTAGCTTATTTCTATGTTGGAGAAACGGAACAGGCAAGGGCACTATTAAACAATGTTTTACGAGAAAGTTTAGGAAACTTACATGCCCTTTGTAATTTGGCTGTCATAGCATATTATGAGAAAAATGAATCCGAGTTATCCGCTTTAGTCGAAATGTTGAAGAAAATAAATCCCTATGATTGGGAAAATCGCTATAAGCTAGGAGCTACTTTAGCTTTAATCGGCGAATATGAAGTGGCTTATAAATGGCTACAAAGCATGAAAAGAAAAGGATTCCCGGGAGATGCAGGCTTTTACTTTTGGTTGGCACAATCGGCTTATTTTTCTGGTCATATAGAAGAAGGAAAAGCAGCTTGGAAGTTGTTGGTGGAAATGGATCCGACAAAGGATGGCTATGAACCATGGTTAAATGCATCGGAAGAACATGACGAATCATTAGAAAACAATCGGGAATTTATTATTGAAAAAATTAGTAGTAAATATAGCACCCATCGTATGTTTGGATTTTTCTTACTTAGTAAATCAGCTTATAAGCAAGAAATAATCGCACATCCTAAATTAATCGATCTATCAAAGTATAGTGGTATTGAAAAATTATGTTTAGCCTATGCTCTTCAACATCAATTTACAAACGATAACGATACGGAAAAATATTTTGTTCGTTCTATGGAAGTTGCGGAGGAATTATATAAAAGCTTGAACCCGATTACGTTAGAAGTACAATATTTATTCCAAATGTGGTTTGTATTAAGTGAACGGGCATTGAAAAATGATTATCCATTTAAAAATGTAAAAGCTTTAGCAGCAGCTGTTGAGTATATGTTCTTTTCAACTATTAATAGTAAAAAAGTGACGAAAAAGCATTATGCTGAAAAATATAATATTTCCGTATCAACGTTAACGAAGTATGTGGAGGAATTAATTCACTATTTACCTTTCGACTAACTAGGCAATATATTTGAAGTTAGTTGTGGAATGTCCTAGGATGAAAGATGTAAAGAACAATTTTTTATAACGGTGTGTGTAAAAAATTTTAGTAATACAATGAATGAAAGCGAAGGAAATTTGTCGCTTCTTTATAAGGAGGCTTTTTTAATGGCTGAAGAAAAAATATATGACGTAATTATTATCGGAGCAGGTCCTGCAGGGATGACAGCAGCGGTTTATGCTTCCCGTGCAAATTTATCAACTTTAATGATTGAGCGCGGAATTCCCGGTGGGCAAATGGCCAATACGGAAGAAGTTGAAAACTATCCAGGATTCGAAACAATTTTAGGACCTGAACTTTCTACAAAAATGTTCGAACACGCAAAAAAATTCGGCGCAGAATACGCTTATGGTGATGTTGCTGAAATTATTGATGGTGAAGAATATAAAGTAATTAAAGCAGGTTCAAAAGAATATAAAACACGTTCTATCATTATTACTACTGGTGCCGAGTACAAAAAAATGGGTATTCCAGGGGAAAAAGAACTTGGTGGCCGCGGTGTAAGTTACTGCGCTGTTTGTGACGGTGCATTCTTTAAACAAAAGAATTTAATCGTTGTAGGCGGTGGGGATTCAGCAGTCGAAGAAGGAGTTTATTTAACTCGTTTTGCTGATAAAGTAACGATTGTTCACCGACGTGATAAATTACGTGCTCAAAAGATTTTACAAGATCGTGCCTTTGCAAATGAAAAAGTAGACTTCATTTGGAATCACACATTAAAAGAAATTCATGAAAAAGACGGTAAAGTAGGAAGTGTAACATTAGTTTCAACAGTAGATGGTAGTGAACAAGAATTCCAAACAGATGGCGTTTTCGTTTATATCGGAATGGTGCCACTAACAGCTCCATTTAAAAACTTGGGCATATTAAATGAACAAGGATATATCGTAACAGATGACAAAATGGAAACTTCTGTAAAAGGAATTTTTGCTGCTGGTGATGTTCGTGATAAAATGCTACGCCAAATTGTAACAGCAACTGGTGACGGCAGTATCGCAGCTCAATCAGCACAACATTATGTTGAAGAACTAAAGGAAAAAATTGGGCAAAAGTAATGTGCTTTTAATTTTCCTGTAACTTCCTTGCAATAAAGAATATGTATAATCGGGGGTATAAACTTTGACCCCCTTTTTTTAGTATTTTAGTTGCTTCCGTTATGGAAGCAACTTTTTTTTGTTATTTGAAAATAGCATGAAATCTATTTTATAAACGTATTATTTTGTAAGGTAGTCTCAATAGAGGGTATAATAGAAAACAAAGGGAGTATCAAATGATTTGAGGTGGGTGTAATGCAGCGTATTGCAAATTTATTAGCAATTCAAGATGGGGAAGTATTACTTCTCCAAAAGCCTAGAAGAGGTTGGTATGTTGCGCCAGGTGGAAAGATGGAATTAGGTGAATCCATTTATGAGGCAGCTTTAAGAGAATTTAAAGAGGAAACAAATGTTACCCCAAAAAATTTACATCTTAAGGGAGTCTATACGATGGTTATTAAAGATGGGGAAACCGTTAAAGACGAATGGATGCTTTATACATTTGTCGCCCATGGTATCGAAGGACAACCCTTTGAACAGACAAGGGAAGGGGTTCTAGAATGGCACCCGGTTGATCATCTATCCAATCTTCCAATGGCTGAAGGCGATCGGAAAAATTTATTGTTTGCCGCATTAAATGAAGGGATTCAATATGGTACATTTATATATACAGAGGATTTTGAGTTACTAGATGAGCGGTTGCAAACGTCGAATGAACTTAAGTAGAGGAGATGATCACATGGGTAATAGTCATATCTATACACATGAGATAGTCATTATTACAGGGATGTCCGGAGCTGGTAAGACAGTCGCAGTCCAAAGCTTTGAAGATTTAGGTTATTATTGCATTGATAATTTACCCCCTGCTCTATTAACGACTTTTTTAGCATTAATGAAAGAATCCGAACGAAACATTACACGTATTGCCGCTGTAATGGATATGCGTGGAGGAGAATTTTTCGAATCATTAATCGATGCCCTAGATTTATTGGAAAAGGAAGCATATGTTAAAACACGGGTATTGTTTTTGGATGCTGATAATGAAACCCTCGTTCGACGTTATAAAGAAACAAGAAGATCTCACCCTTTAGCTCCTCAAGGATTACCCCTCGAAGGAATTGAAAAGGAAAGAGCAATGCTTGCTGAACTAAAAGGTCGAGCAAAGTTTGTCTATAATACTTCCCATATGAAACCGAGAGAATTACGAGAACGAATTGGCAATGAGTTTTCCAATACGAACAGGCCAAAGTTCTTTATTAATGTCATGTCCTTTGGATATAAAAATGGAATTCCGATTGACGCAGATTTAGTATTCGATGTCCGTTTTTTAACGAATCCGTATTATGTGGAGGAATTACGTCCAAAGACAGGTTTACAAGAGGAAGTATCATCCTATGTATTAGCTTCTGAAGAAACACAAATGTTAATAACGAAATTAAAAGATTTGTTTGAGTTTATGATTCCGCAATATATCCATGAAGGGAAAGCACAATTAGTGATTGCTTTTGGATGTACAGGTGGTCAACATCGTTCTGTAACATTAGCTGAATATTTCGGGAAACTATTTAGCGATCATTACAAAACTGCCATTACCCACCGTGACATCAATCGCAGAAAGGATTGAAGTAATGAAAAAAAAGAGAACGAATATTGTAGTCATCGGAGGTGGAACGGGCCTTTCAACAATGTTGCGCGGATTGAAAAAATATCCCTTTGACATTACTGCAATCGTAACGGTTGCCGATGATGGAGGCTCTTCAGGTCGACTCCGTGATGACTACGATATTCCGCCACCTGGTGATATTCGCAACGTGATTGCTGCCCTTTCTGATACGGAACCGTTAGTTGAGCAAATGTTCCAGTATCGTTTTTCGCAATCCGTTGAATTAGGTGGTCATTCATTAGGAAATTTAATGCTAACAGCACTAACGGATATAACAGGAGACTTTAGTCATGCGATTGCTGAAATGAGTAAGGTCTTAAAGGTGCACGGGAAAGTAATACCAGCAGCAAATAAAAAAATTACATTGAACGCAGAACTTGTTGACGGATCTATTATTGAAGGGGAGTCTAAAATTCCATCTTCCCATCTTCCAATTAAACGGGTCTATTTAGTGCCTGAAGATGTAAAAGCGCTCCCGGAAGCGATTCGGGCGATTGAGAAGGCCGATTTTATTCTTGTAGGACCTGGAAGTTTATATACAAGTATTATTCCCAATTTATTAGTCAAAGAAATTGGAGATACTTTAGTAAAGGCAAAGGGAAAACGGATTTATATTTGCAACTTAATGACACAAAAGGGTGAAACGATTCGTTATCGTGCCACAGATCATGTTCAAGCGATTTATGATCATGTAGGAAAGCCTTGTTTAGATGCCATTTTAGTAAATGATATTGAACTCCCCTTACCGATAAAAGAAAATTATCGAGAAGAAAATGCAGAACCAGTTCTGATTGATATAGAAAAATTAAAGAGCATGGGATTGGAAGTTATTAAAAAGGAAATCGCAACAATCCAATCTGGGGTTGTCCGCCATGAATCCAATAAAATTGCGAAATGGTTGTATGATTACACATTGAAGAGAATGTAAGTAAGCAAAACGAACTCTAGAATGGAATATATGATATGATTGTTTTCATACATAGGTAAAAGGGGGGAGAAAGATGTCATTTGCTTCCGAAACAAAAAAAGAGTTAACGCAAGTAGAGACGGATGAGCATTGCTTAAAAGCGGAAGTCTCTGCACTTATACGAATGAACGGATCATTATCCTTTACAAATAGACAGCTGAGTTTAGACGTGCAAACAGAAAATGCAGCAATTGCAAGAAGACTGTACACGATTGTTAAAAAATTATATCCATACAATGTGGAACTTTTAGTGCGAAAAAAAATGCGCTTAAAGAAAAATAATGTTTACATTTGCCGGGTTCGGGATGGTGCTCGTGAACTATTAACAGATTTAGATATTTTATCTGGGGATTTTCAATTAAATCATTCCATTTCTAGTTCGTTGTTATCAAATAAAAATCAAAAACGAGCCTATTTGCGTGGAGCGTTTTTAGCAGGTGGCTCTGTAAATAACCCCGAAACTTCTGCTTATCATCTAGAGATTTATTCTTTATATAAAGAGCATGGGGAAGCATTAGCCGATTTAATGAATCAATTTAATTTAAATGCAAAAACAATCGAACGGAAAAAGGGATTTGTCACCTATTTAAAAGAAGCTGAAAAAATTTCTGATTTTTTAGGAATTGTTGGCGCCACACAGGCGATGCTAAAGTTTGAAGATGTACGGATATTACGGGATATGCGAAACAGTGTAAACCGTATCGTCAATTGTGAAACGGCGAACTTAAACAAAACAATCGGTGCGGCTATTCGTCAAGTGGAAAACATCCGATTTATTGAAAATACGGTCGGACTTGATCAACTTCCTGAAAAGTTACGAGAAATTGCACGGCTTCGTGTTGAGTATCAAGATGTGACTTTAAAAGAACTTGGCGAGATGGTTTCCACTGGAACTGTAAGTAAATCGGGGGTAAATCATCGTTTACGTAAAATTGACGAAATAGCGGATGCTTTAAGACGCGGCGAAACGATAAAATAGTGATTGTTCAAAAAATTGTAGTAATCTAACATTGTTCTTTTTATACAATTTAGATAAGATAAAATTATATTATGTACGGTGTGAAAGGGAGTATCGATAAATGGTTGAAACCAATGTAGAAGTGAAATTGAAATCTGGTTTACAGGCAAGACAAGCTGCTTTATTTGTACAAGAAGCAAATCGTTTTAAATCAGAAGTGTATTTACAAAAAGACGAGAAAAAAGTGAATGCTAAATCCATTATGGGGATTATGAGCTTAGCAATTGCAAGAGGAACAACTGTTACACTTATCGCAGACGGTAAAGATGAACAAGAGGCTATCGACGGATTATCATCCTTAATTCAAAGAGAAGAATAACAATGAGAAAACTTGTAAACGCTCGCAACTTTAAGGGGGTGTCTCATACTTAAATGAGACGTCCCTTTTTTATAAAAAAATGATGATAAGGAAATTCCTTATCACCATTTTGTTTCGATTATTATTTTTTAGAATCTTCGATACGAGTAATGATATTGTCAATTAAACCATATTCTTTCGCTTGTTCTGCTGTCATGAAGTTATCGCGATCTGTATCTTGAGCGATTTTTTCTAACGGTTGACCAGAACGTTCAGATAAAATTTTGTTTAATTTATCACGTAAGAAAAGAATACGTTTTGCAGCAATTTCGATTTCAGTTGCTTGCCCTTGAGCTCCACCAAGTGGTTGGTGAATCATCACTTCAGCATTTGGTAATGCGAAACGTTTACCTGGTTCACCAGCAGTAAGTAAGAATGCACCCATTGAAGCTGCCATGCCGATACAAATTGTAGAAACTTGAGGCTTAATATATTGCATTGTATCGTAAATAGCCATACCAGCTGTAATGGAGCCACCAGGTGAGTTAATATATAGGGAAATATCTTTATCTGGATCTTCTGCTGCTAAAAATAATAATTGGGCAACAATGGAGTTTGCTACATTATCATCAATAGCGCTACCAAGTAAAATGATGCGGTCTTTTAAAAGTCTTGAATAAATGTCATAGGCACGTTCACCGCGGTTTGTTTGTTCGATAACTGTAGGAATTAAATTCATTGTAAATCCTCCTTAAAAAGATTTAGTCGTTTACTACGTGCTGAAGCTTTCACTTCAGCTGTACTCATATCATACACAGAATAGTCAAGGAAGGTCAAATATAAACCACTAATTGTGAATAAAATAAATTTAAAATGAAAATTACTATTATTCTATGGGGATAGTAGAGCTATAAGATGGGAATGGAAAAGGCATTCAAACCAATTTTGTGTATGAAATCATCCAGTATTTCTTTAAAAAAATTATCCCTAACTTCAATTTTATAGTTGAATTGTCTTATATACATTTGTATAATAGAAAGGTCATAAATCGACACTATGCTTTTTACTAGAAGTTCAATTTTATATTGAAAATCGTTTTAGTCGATACAAGTGACATATTAAACGTCCTCGTGGTGTAATGGATAACACAGAAGATTCCGGTTCTTCCGCTGGGGGTTCGATTCCCTCCGAGGGCGCCATTTTACTGTTTTAACTATATAATATAATACGTAATACCTTCCTGAATTTTACTAGTTTTAGCAGCCTATTAAAATTCAGAGGGAATGAAACATAAGGGATAAAATGTAATTACTGTACCAATTCATTTTATCCCTAATTCATTCTCTTTAAACTATCATTACCAATTTTTTCATATATAAATTTATGAGCGTCGATAATGGAATAATTTTAGTTTGAGGTTTGAATAAAGAAACAAGATCCGAAAGTTCAATTAGAACTCTCGGGTCTTTTTTTGTATTTGAACATTAATAAGAAATCTAAACAAAACCCCTCTTAAGTCATAAATATTCGACTTTTCTATAATAGTTTCTAGTAAAAAATAACCGATAATCCGCAATTTATTTTAAGTATTTAGAAAATTAAATGTTGTATTAAAATTTTGAACTTTATATAATTGGGAATATCTAAACTTATTTTATTTTCAATTTTCTGATTATAGAATAATATGAATCACTTATTTTGAAGGAGGAATACGATGTTAAAGAAAAATTTATTTAAGCTATTGATGCCTTTTGCTGCCGCTTCACTTATTTTAGCTGCATGTGGTGCAGAAGAGAATGGAGCTTCCGGATCATCCGACTCAACAAGTACTGAAGGGGAAACAACGAAACTAGTAGTAGGTACAGATGCTGCCTATGCACCTTTCGAATCCTTTGACAATAGTGGGAATATTGTCGGTATTGATATTGATATTGTGAAAGCAATAGGGGAAGAAATTGGAGTAGAGTTTGAAATTAATAACGTTGGATGGGAGCCGTTATTCCAACAAATAACAAATGGAGAAATTGATTTAGGTATTTCTGCGATTACAATAACGGATGAGCGGAAAGAAACTTATGATTTCACAGAACCGTACTATGAGGCTACCCAATTAATCGTCACAAAAGAAGATTCGGATATTACTAAACTTGATGATTTAAAAGATAAAAAAATCGGAGTACAAATTAATACGACTGGTCATTACGCAGCCCAAGATCTACAAGGGAAAACAAGCACGAATATTTTACCTTACGAAACAACGCCAATTGCGATTCAAGAAGTGATTAATGGTACTGTAGATGCGGCTATTGGAGATAACGCCGTCATTCTTGAATATATTAAAAACAACCCAGATTCGAAATTAAAAGCGATCGAGGATGATAGTTTTGAAAAAGAATATTACGGGTTAATGGTGAAAAAGGGAAATACAGAAGTGCTTGAACAATTAAATGAAGGCCTTCAAAAAATTAAAGAGAATGGTAAATTGGCTGAAATTACAGGTCAAGAGCTGGATTAATTAGTTGGAGGTGTTTCAGATGAACTTCTTAGATATGCGGTGGGATATTGTCTGGGACTACCGTGAGTTTTTTATAAATGGTTTATGGGTGACGATTATTTTAACGATATGCGGTTATTTAGGAGGTATCGTACTAGGGTTATTACTAGGATTAGGTAAAACGTCTAAAAAAAGATGGGTTTATTGGCCTTGTAAAATTTATGTAGATCTTTTCCGTGGAACGCCAATGTTAGTTCAAATATTAATCATTCATTTAGCATTTATACCCGCGGTTTTCGGTCAATCCTTTGGTTTTTTGGTTTCCGGTATAACAGCCCTCATTTTAAATAGTGCCGCTTATAATGCAGAAATTATCCGTGCCGGGATTGAATCGATTGATAAAGGTCAAATGGAAGCTGCCCGCTCCCTTGGATTAACGGAACGCCAAGCGATGCGGAAAATTATATTACCTCAAGCCTTTCGTCGAATGATTCCACCATTAGGTAATGAATTTATTGCATTATTAAAGGATTCTTCCCTTGTAACGGTTATTGCTGCGAATGATATTTTATATGCAGCGAAAGTGGTAGCAGGCGCTTACCAACGTTTCTGGGAACCTTACTTAGTGGCAGCAATTATGTATTTAATTTTAACGTATGCTGTAGCGAAACTAATTGCATATGTTGAGAGACGGTTTAGTATCCATTACAATCCGCGGAAAAAACGAGAGGAGCGGATTGCATCATGATAAAAGTAGAAAATTTACACAAAGCTTACGGAAAATTAGAAGTATTAAAGGGAATTAACTATGAAGTTCATGAAAAGGAAGTAGTTTGTGTAATCGGTCCATCGGGTTCTGGTAAAAGTACGTTTTTAAGATGTATCAATTTATTAGAGGAAATTACCGATGGTGCGATTTATATTAATGGGGTTATGGTCAATGATCCGAAAACGAACATAAACGAAATCCGAACGGAAGTCGGAATGGTATTTCAACAGTTTAATTTATTTCCCCATATGACAGTGATTGAAAATATTACGATGGCGCCAATGCTCATACGTAAAATGGACAAAAAGGATGGGGAAAACCTTGCCTTGGAACTATTAGATAAAGTAGGTTTAAAGGAAAAGGCGTACAATTATCCTGAACAGCTTTCCGGTGGGCAACAACAGCGGGTAGCCATTGCGCGGGCCCTCGCGATGAAACCGAAAGTGATGTTGTTTGATGAACCAACATCTGCCCTTGACCCTGAAATGGTAAAGGAAGTATTAGATGTGATGAAACAATTAGCCGTTGAAGGAATGACGATGGTTGTTGTCACCCATGAAATGGGCTTTGCCCGAGAAGTGGCGGATCGGGTCGTGTTTATGGATGGTGGGTATATTGTGGAACAAGGAAATCCTGAAGAATTATTTAGTCGTCCTCAAAATGAACGAACGAAAGCCTTTTTAGGAAAAGTATTATAAATGAAAACAAATCCATTTGATGATGCCATCAAATGGATTTGTTTATTTTAGTTTGGCATATCTTTTGCTTTATCTGCTTGCCCGTACATATTTAACATCGTTTGCATATCTTGTGATGAAAGTTGTGGTACTTGGTAGTAACCATTTTTGTTTTGGTAAAGAGATAATTCGTATGCCATTTCGATACAGTTTTGGATAGAGTCTTGTAATACACGACGTACTACTGGGTTTGTTGATTCAAGGGCTGCCGTTGTTTTACCAGTTGCCCCCATTTTATGACAGTTTAATAAGAAGCCTGAAATAATACCGTCATTGATTTCGTTTGCAGAAGTCATCGGTTTTTTCGGTTGGCCAGGTGTTAAACCGTATTTTGTATCGTTACCCATTTGCATTTTGTAAGAACGAGTAGGGTGACTTGGATCTTGTCCTGTTTTGAAACATTCAGCCGTAATATTGTACTCGTCTAACATGAAGGCATATTGTCTATCCAAAATATTTAGAAGTTCTTGGTCTTGTACGTGAGGACGGAAGAAGATAAATGTGTTCATTGCACCAATGGAAGCACTTAGAACTTCATGAACGTCTAATACTTCATGGGCACCATGGTTCATCGAAAGTGGCATATTTCCTTGCATTGCTTGAGATTCATTCATGAATTGATTTTCCATAAATTTTTTCCTCCCAGAATTTAGTGTACAAATTGTACGACATTAGTTTGTGTAAGTTACAATTTGATTATTCAGCTCATTTTTGTAATGCTATAAACAGTTGAACGAATGTGGAGGAAAAGAAAGATGAAAATCAATTTTTATAGTCGACCAAATTGTTTATTATGTGAAGAAGGTTTGCTTACATTAAAGCTTGTCCAAGAAGATATGGATTTTGATATTGAGGTTATTAATATAGAAGAAAATGAACAATTGCATGAAAAATATATGTTGATGATTCCAGTCGTTGAAAAAGATGATCAAATTATACAATATGGAAATTTAGACTATGTTACCCTTTATGAGGCACTTCATCGTTAAAATGAAGTGCTTTGAAAAAAATGGTTGAAATCATTTGTAGATTTTTATAGAAAATTGTATACTTTACGTAGAATATTTTTTTACCCTATGTGGGACGAAAAATATTTAGTGGGACAAAATCTACCCAACTGGAGGTGTGTTTTCATAAAACATGATCCTTATAAGTTAGTTCAGCAACTTATTCCTGAGCTTTCCACAATCTTTCCTTTAAGGTATCGAATACTTCAAATCATTGCAGTATCGGGACCTGTTGGAAGGAGAACGATATTAGATACATTAGATGTTTCAGAACGAACTGTTCGGAATGAAACGACATTGCTGATGAATCAAAATTTAATTGAAACGTCCCAAAAGGGAATGATATGTACCGAAAAGGGATATGAAGCTTTAGAAAATTTAAAAGAAGTTTTCCAAGAACTTTCCGGTTTAAGCTTAAAAGAGAAAAAACTTGCCCAATTGTTAGGGATAGAAAAAGTTATCATCGTCCCTGGAGATGTTGATGCGGATGAAAGTATTAAGCAACATTTAGGAAAAGAAGCAGCTCTCTATTTAACAAACATTGCTAAAAAGGAGCAGAAGGTTGCCATAACGGGCGGTAGCACAATTGCATCACTACCGAAGTTTTTGTCACCGACAAAAACGCTCAGCACGTTAACCTTTGTCGCTGCACGAGGTAGTTTTGGGAATCAAATGAATTTACAAGCTAATACCCTAGTTTCCCAATTTGCTTCGAAATGTGGTGCGGACTTCCGCACATTGTATTTGCCAGAAAATTTAAGTGAAGCAGCCTACGCAACGATGAGCGAAGAGCCCGTTGTAAAAGAAGTGCTTGATTTGTATGAACATATTGATATTGTCATCCATGGAATCGGTACGGCAAAAGATATGGCGAACCGACGTCATTCCAGCGAAGAAATACTCAATTTGTTAAAGGAAAAAAATGCGATTGGCGAAGCCTTTGGTTATTATTTTGATGAGTTTGGTGAAGTAATATACCGAATAAATACGATTGGCATTCAGCTAAACGAAGTGAAAAATAGTCCGCAAATTATCGCTGTGGCAGGAGGCTCGATGAAAGCGAAAGCGATTCAAGCCTACTTTAAAAATGCAGCAAAGCAAACGACGTTAATTACGGACGAAGGTGCTGCAAATGAAATGTTACAAAGTTCAACGAATGAACTTTCCTTATAGCAAGTAAATCACGGATAAATAAGTTTTATTTAGGCTAAACTTTTAAAGGCCTTAAGAAATATTATAAATAAATTTTTTATTTGGAGGAATTTGATATGGCAATCAGAATTGCAATTAACGGGTTTGGACGTATTGGTAGATTAGTTTTTCGTGAGGCAATTCAATCGAATGAATTTGAAGTTGTTGCTGTAAATGACTTATCAGATGCTCATCAACTGGCTCATCTTTTAAAATTTGACTCAGTTCACGGTATATATAACGGAGAAGTACAATCAGAAGATAATGCGTTCATCGTCGATGGTAAAAGAGTAAAAGTTCTTTCTGAAAAAGACCCTGCGAATTTACCATGGGGTGAGCTAGATATCGATGTAGTAATTGAATCTACTGGTAGATTCCGTTCAATGGAAGAAGTTTCATTACACGTGCAAGCTGGTGCGAAAAAAGCGATTTTATCTGCTCCTGCAAAAGGCGACATGCCAACTTATGTAATGGGCGTTAACCATACGGAATATGATCCAAGTCAAAATGTCATTTCCAATGCATCTTGTACAACAAACTGTTTATCACCTGTTGCGAAAGTATTGGATGAAAAATTCGGCATTAAACGCGGCTTGATGACAACAATTCACTCTTATACAAATGACCAACGTATTTTAGACTTCCCACATAGTGACCCAAGACGTGCCCGTGCAGGTGCTGTATCAATGATTCCAACAACTACTGGTGCTGCCGTAGCGGTTGCGAAAGTTTTACCGCAATTAAAAGGGAAATTAGATGGTTTCTCTATGCGTGTACCAACACCTAACGTATCTTGTGTGGACCTAGTGGCTGAGTTAAATACAACTGTAACACCAGAAGATGTTAATAATGCGTTAAAAGAAGCAGCAAGCGGTGAGCTAAAAGGTATTCTTGACTATAACGAATTACCTTTAGTTTCAATCGACTACAACGGTAACCGTCATTCTTCAACTGTGGATGGATTATCTACTATGGTATTAGATAATAATATGATTAAAGTACTTGCATGGTACGACAATGAAATTGGATATTCTAATCGACTATTAGATTTATCTAAATACATTACACAACAATAAAGAATAGGTTTAATGTGTTATACTTTTTAAAAATATGTGGCATATTTGCCTTGTAGTATATAAAAAGTATAGCCTTTATAATTATTACCATTTATAATAATGGGGGGTAAAAAGCGATGGAGTAAACTACCCATCGCTTTTTTTTCGAAGGTTAGACGGCGTACATTTCACGTCGTAAGGTAAAGGATATATTGTTTATCTTACTTATAAAAAGCAGTTTTAAATACCATAGGAAATCGATTCTCGATTGATTTGAAGGAGGCTTCTTCCATGTTTTTAAAGAAGACAATGAATGATGTAGAAGTAAAGGGAAAACGAGTATTTGTACGTGTGGATTTCAACGTTCCGATGGAGAATGGCGAAATTACAGATAATACACGTATACGCGCGGCAATCCCAACGATCCAACAATTAGTAAATTCAGGAGCAAAAGTTATTTTAGCTTCCCATTTAGGCAGACCAAAGGGTGAAGTGAAAGAAGAGTTACGCCTAACAGCAGTTGGACACCATTTATCGAAACTAATTGGACAACCGGTTATTAAATTAGACGAGTCCATTGGGGAAGAAGTAGAAACAACGGTTGGAAACATGAAAGAAGGCGATATCGTCCTATTAGAAAACGTTCGTTTCCATAAAGGTGAAGAGAAAAATGATGAAGAATTATCTAAATCCTTCGCTAAATTAGCTGACATTTATGTCAATGATGCCTTTGGCGCTGCCCACCGTGCCCATGCATCAACAGAAGGAATTGCGAAATACATTCCTGCAGTATCTGGCTTATTAATGGAAAAAGAATTGGATGTATTGGGGAAGGCTTTATCGAATCCTGAAAGACCGTTTACTGCCATTATCGGTGGCGCAAAGGTTAAGGACAAAATCGGGGTTATTGAAAATCTATTAGATAAAGTAGACCATTTAATTATCGGTGGAGGACTTTCTTTCACATTTACAAAAGCTCAAGGATATTCCATCGGTAAATCCTTATTGGAAGAAGATAAAATTGAGTTAGCCCAAGGATTCATCGCAAAGGCAAAAGAAAAAGGTGTACAACTTCATATGCCAATTGATACTGTTGTAGCGAATGAATTTTCAAAAGATGCCCAAACAAAAGTTGTTTCGATCGAAGACATTCCAGAAGACTGGATGGGTCTAGACATTGGTCCGAAAACAGCAGAACGTTATGCAGAAATTATTAAACAATCTAAGCTAATCATTTGGAATGGTCCTATGGGTGTGTTTGAAATGGACAAATTTGCAAATGGTACAAAAACAGTAGCACAAGCAATGGCTGAAACAGAAGGCTACACAATTATTGGTGGTGGCGATTCTGCAGCTGCGGTAGAAAAATTCGAAGTAGCCGATCAAATGGATCATATTTCAACTGGTGGCGGCGCTTCACTTGAGTTAATGGAAGGGAAACAACTTCCGGGAATCGTAGCATTAAACGATAAATAAAAATGCTTATGGTGGTACATTAAAAGTAGTCGCCAGAGCGGAAATTTAAGGAGGCATTTTCATGCGCAAACCGATCATCGCAGGGAACTGGAAAATGTATAAAAGTTTTGATGAGGCAGTGGAATTCGCAGAGGCAGTACGTGAACAAGTTCCTTCTGAAGACAAAGTAGATGCAGTAATTTGTGCTCCAGCTCTTTATTTACCAACGTTAGTTGATGTAGCAACGGAAACGGATTTAGCAATCGGTGCCCAAAACATGCATTTTGAAAATGAAGGTGCTTTTACAGGGGAAATTAGTCCTTCCCAACTAGCATCCATTAATGTAGACTACGTCATTTTAGGGCATTCCGAACGTCGTGAGTATTTCAACGAAACGGATGAAGCGGTAAATAAAAAAGTTCGAGCAGCATTAATCAACGGGATTGTACCGATTATTTGTTGCGGAGAAACGTTGGAAGAGCGAGAGTCTGGTCAAACAGAAGAGAAAGTTTCGACACAAGTTACCGCTGCCCTTGAAGGCTTTACTCCTGAAGAAGTAAAACATATGGTCATTGCATATGAACCAATTTGGGCAATTGGCACAGGGAAAACTGCAACAGCAGATGATGCGAATCATGTTTGCGGTAAAATTCGTGAAGTCGTTGAAGGGTTATACGGCCAAGAAGCTGCGGAAAGTATTCGCATTCAATATGGTGGTAGTGTAAAACCAGAAAACATTGATGAATTATTATCGAAGGAACATATCGATGGAGCCCTTGTTGGTGGAGCAAGCTTAAAAGTAGATTCTTATTTAAAATTATTGGAGGCGGCAGTCAATGCCTAAACAACCAGTTGCATTAATTATTTTAGACGGTTTCGCATTTCGCGATGAGACCTTCGGAAATGCGGTCGCTCAAAGTAAAAAACCGAATTTTGATCGATACTGGTCCCAATTTCCCCACTCAACATTAACAGCTAGTGGGGAAGCTGTCGGTTTACCGGATGGTCAAATGGGAAATTCTGAAGTAGGTCACTTAAACATCGGTGCGGGCCGAATCGTATATCAAAGTTTAACGAGAATCCATAAATCAATCCGTGAAGGTGACTTTTATAAAAACGAAAAATTTTTAGCTGCGGTCGAACATGCAAAAGCGAATAATTCGAAACTACATTTAATGGGACTTCTTTCTGATGGTGGCGTTCATAGTCACTATGAGCATTTATTTGCTTTATTAAAATTAGCAAAGGCCAATGGTTTAGAAGAAGTGTACGTTCATGGTTTCTTAGATGGCCGGGATGTAGGACCAACTACAGCCATTGAGTATATCGAAGAAACAGAAAAGCAAATGAATGAAATTGGTGTCGGAAAATTTGCTTCTATTCATGGCCGCTATTATGCAATGGATAGAGACAAACGTTGGGAACGGGTTCAATTAACGTATAACGCATTAGTAGATGGCATCGGTCAAACGGCCGTATCGGCTAAAATCGGCGTGGAATCATCCTATTCCCGTGATGTCGTAGACGAGTTTGTTATTCCTTTTGTCATTACGGAAGAAGGAAAACCGGTTGCTACTGTTGATACAAACGATGCGGTCGTATTTTTCAATTTTAGACCGGACCGGGCGATTCAGTTATCAACAGTGTTTACGAACGATCAATTTATCGGCTTTAAATTATCTGAGAAACATCCGACAAATTTAAAATTCGTTACGTTTACCCACTATAGTCACGATGTAAAGGCAGATGTAGCGTTTGAAAATGTAGATCTAGTCAATACTGTCGGTGAAGTCATTGCAAGGGAAGGTTTAACGCAGCTTCGTATTGCAGAAACTGAAAAATATCCCCATGTCACATTCTTTATGAGTGGGGGAAGGGAAGAAAAATTCCCAGGAGAGGAAAGAATTTTAATCGCCTCCCCTAAGGTTGCTACATATGATTTAAAACCAGAAATGAGTGCATATGAAGTAACAGATGCCTTATTAGAGTCCATTGATAAGTTTGATGCGATTATTTTAAACTATGCAAATCCAGATATGGTCGGCCATAGCGGTATGCTTGAACCGACGATTAAAGCAATTGAAGCAGTGGATGAATGTTTAGGAAAAGTAGTTGACGCAATACTAGCTAAAGGTGGAGCGGCAATTATTACGGCTGACCACGGTAATTCCGATGAAGTCGTGACGATTGAAGGAGAACCGATGACAGCCCATACAACAAATCCTGTACCGGTTATTGTCACAAAACAAAATATAGTGATTAGAGATGGAGGCATTTTAGCCGACCTAGCTCCAACTATGTTAAAATTGTTAGGTATCAAACAACCACAAGAAATGACAGGTAAACCACTATTTGACTTTATTCAGTAAGCAGTCACACTATCCGGCAAAGTTTCTTGCCGAGATCAAATTGATTAAGTGAGGAGAATTGATTATGCCATTTATTACACAAGTTTATGCTCGAGAAGTTTTAGATTCCCGTGGTAACCCAACAATTGAGGTAGAAGTATTTACTGAATCAGGTGCCTTTGGTCGTGCGATCGTGCCATCTGGTGCTTCCACAGGAGAATATGAAGCAGTTGAATTACGCGACGGTGACAAATCTCGTTATCTTGGTAAAGGTGTATTAAAAGCAGTAGAAAACGTTAATACAATTATCGCGGAAGAGTTAGAAGGTAATTACTCTGTTCTTGATCAAGTTGTGATCGACAAAGCTTTAATCGAACTTGACGGTACTGAAAATAAAGGGAAATTAGGTGCGAACGCAATCCTTGGTGTATCTTTAGCGGTTGCCCACGCTGCTGCAGACTACTTAGATGTTCCTTTATATCAATACCTTGGCGGCGTCAATGCAAAACAACTGCCAGTACCTATGATGAACATTTTAAATGGTGGTGCCCATGCCGATAACAATGTGGACATTCAAGAATTCATGGTGATGCCTGTAGGTGCAGAAAGTTTCCGTCATGCCCTTCGAATCGGTGCTGAAATTTTCCATAGCTTAAAAGCGGTATTAAAAGACAAAGGTTACAATACAGCTGTTGGTGACGAAGGTGGATTTGCGCCAAACTTAGGTTCAAATGAAGAAGCAATTACAGTTATTTTAGAAGCAATTGAAAAAGCTGGTTACAAACCAGGAGAAGAAGTACGTTTAGCAATGGACGTAGCATCTTCTGAACTTTTCAATAAAGAAGATGGGAAATACCATTTAGCTGGTGAAGGTGTTGTGAAAACATCTGAAGAAATGGTGGAATGGTATGAAGAGTTAACTTCAAAATACCCAATCATTTCTATTGAAGATGGTTTAGATGAAAATGACTGGAAAGGTCATAAATTATTAACAGAACGTATCGGCAACCGTGTTCAACTAGTTGGGGACGATTTATTTGTTACAAATACAAAAAAATTAGCGCAAGGTATTGAACAAGGAGTAGGAAATTCTATCCTTATTAAAGTAAACCAAATCGGTACGTTAACAGAAACATTTGATGCGATTGAAATGGCAAAACGCGCTGGTTATACAGCAGTTATTTCTCACCGCTCTGGTGAATCAGAAGACGCTACAATTGCAGATATTGCCGTTGCAACAAATGCAGGTCAAATTAAAACAGGTGCTCCGTCCCGTACAGACCGTGTAGCGAAATACAACCAACTTCTTCGTATTGAAGACCAACTTGGTGTAACAGCTCAATTCCTTGGATTAAAATCTTTCTACAACTTAAAATAATGAACATGCTGGTGTCTTTTAAAGACGCCAGCATTTTTTTATCGTTCAAAGAATTTTATAGTTTTTATTCCTACTATTTTATCTATCACTTCATTGCCTAAACCTTCAAAAATCCGCTTAAACCTTCGTCATTCAACGTTTTTCGCCAACTGTTTTCTATTATCTTTCTACCTTTATAAAAATTAAAAAATATTTTTTATTTTTTTGTCATATTTTCATAATGTAGAGAATATAAACATATTAGAGAAAAATAATGCAATTGTGAGGGGAATGTGGAGTGATAAAACGATAAGAAGGGTAGATTTCAAATGCATAAGAAACCATTGAGGCAACGAATATTGGAAAGTTCATTATTGTTATTTCAAGAGAAGGGGTACCATGGCGTTACTGTAGATCAAATTGTGGAACAAGCTGGTACTTCAAAGGGAGGGTTTTACCACAATTTTAAATCAAAGGATGAATTACTTTATGAAATTCATGATGTCTTTATTTCCTATGTCATTGAAAAGGCACAGGAATCATATAATCTAAATGCCACGCCAATCACCCGGTTAAGCGGTATATTGCAATCTTTCGTAAAAGTATTTGATCTGTATAAACCGTATATAACGGTTTTTTACGAGGAAAGTGCTTATTTACAAGATGCGTATAAAATGGTTATTAATGACAAACGAGACCGTTATCGCAAAATAATTGAAAGCGTTATCAAAGAGGGGCAAGAAGGCGGTGACTTTCGAAGGGAAATTCCAACGAACATCGCGGCATTGTCCATTATCGGGATGATTAACTGGACGTACAAATGGTATAAATCCGATGGTCCGTTAACGATGGAACAAATTACAGACATCTTTAAAGATTTGATCTTCCATTCGTTAGCAACGGAACAAGGATTTCAAGAAGCACGTAAGTTAAACGAGTTGAACATGGCAACAGGGGTATCAAATAAATAAACCAACTAGTCGGTCTATTTTTTTACAATGCTGAAACCGACTAGTCGGTATTAGGGGGAGAAAAGGATGAATTTTGAATTAACAAAAGAACAATTAATGATACGAGACATGGTACGGGAATTTGCAGAAAAGGAAATTGCACCGTACGCACGAAAATTAGACGAAACATCTTCTTTTCGTGTAGAAAGCTTTAAAAAAATGGGAGAGCTCGGCTTATTAGGTATTCCATTTCCTGAGGAATATGGCGGTTCTGGTGGAGATACGATTTCCTACGCAATTGCGGTAGAGGAAATCGGAAAAGCGTGTGGCGGCACAGGATTAAGTTATGCTGCGGCTATTAGTTTAGGAGCCTCGCCAATTTATTACTTCGGTACAGAGGAACAAAAACAAGAATGGTTAGTACCGATGGCGCAAGGGAAAGCATTAGGTTCCTTTGGTTTAACGGAGCCAAATGCTGGATCGGACGCAGGGGGAACTAGAACAAAGGCGGTATTGGAAGGCGACGAATATGTCATTAACGGCGAAAAATGTTGGATTACGAATGCTGGATACGCTCGACAAGTAATCGTCACAGCGGTTACGGGAGAAAGAGAAGACGGCAAAAAAATTATTACATCGATTATTGTTCCGACAGAAACGCCAGGTGTCAAAATTAATTGTAATTACGACAAAATGGGGGTTCGTGCTTCCAACACATGTGAAATTGTACTCGAAAATGTACGGGTACCGAAGGAAAATGTGTTAGGTGACGAAAAACGAGGGTTTAGTCAATTTTTAAGTACGTTAGACGGTGGTCGTATTTCCATTGCGGCATTATCCGTTGGGATTGCTCAAGCTGCCTACGAAAAGGCATTGCAATACGCAAAGGAAAGAGAGCAATTTGGAACGTCCATTTCAAAATTCCAAGCGATTCAATTTAAATTAGCAGATATGGCGATGGAAATTGAACTCGCGCGAAATTTAGTTTATAAAGCAGCATGGTTAAAAGACAATAAAAAACCATTTGGAAAAGAAGCGGCAATGGCGAAATTATTTGCCTCTGAAATGGGCTTTAGAGTTTGTAACCAAGCGATTCAAATCCATGGCGGATATGGCTATATGAAAGAATACGATGTGGAACGTCATTTACGGGATATTAAACTAATGGAAATCGGGGAAGGAACGTCCGAAATTCAACGTCTTGTCATTTCAAGATTAATAGGTTGCTAGCATATGAAATAGGAACGGTGAGGAGGAGTTTAATGGCAGATTTAGTTTATCAAACGATTGGTCAGTTATTAGAAGAAAAAGCACGGCTCTATCCGAATGATGAAGCACTTGTTTATGCTGACCGGGATTTACGATTGACGTATAAAGAGTTGGACGCCCTTTGTGATCAAGTGGCAAAAGGCTTGATGGCATTAGGCATTGAAAAAGGGGAACATATCGCCGTTTGGACAACAAATACACCGGAATGGGTAAGCCTTCAGTTTGGTACTGGAAAAATGGGGGCACCCCTCGTGACGGTGAATACGAATTATCGTTCGACGGAACTGGAGTATTTGCTAAAACAATCGGATTCGACAACCCTCATTTTAATCGAACAGCTAAAAGATCATCGTTTCATTGATACGATTTATGAACTATGTCCGGAACTAGCCCATTGTAAACCAGGGGAGCTGGAATCAAAACGGTTACCGAAATTAAAAAATGTCATTGTATTAGGGGATCATTCCTACGATGGTGTTTACAATTGGTCAGACATTTTAAATGCCGCATCGCTTATTTCGGATGAGCAGCTAGCAGAGCGAAAAGCGAGCCTCCATTATGAGGATGTCATTAATATTCAGTACACTTCCGGAACAACAGGTTTTCCGAAGGGGGTTATGTTAACCCACTCGAATTTAATTAATAATGCAGTGAACATTGCCGAATGTATGAAATTAACGAATGAAGACCGTCTATGTATTCCGGTACCTTTCTTCCATTGTTTCGGTTGTGTTATTGGAACATTAGCCATTGTTAGTTGTGGTGGAACAATGGTGCCTGTTCAAGAGTACAATCCGGAAGTCGTTTTACAAACGGTGGAAAAGGAAAAATGTACTGCACTGCATGGTGTACCAACGATGTTCATTAGTGAATTGAATTTACCGAATTTTTCGGATTATGACCTGTCATCGTTACGTACAGGGGTAATGGCAGGCTCCAATTGCCCAGTCGAAGTGATGAAAGCGGTTATTCAAAAAATGGGCATGAAGGATGTCACAATCTGCTACGGTCAAACGGAATCTTCACCTGTGATTACCCAAACAAGGGCAGATGATCCATTTGACTTAAAAGTGGAAACGGTCGGTCGAGCATTGCCAAATGTTGAAGTGAAAATTGTAGATCCGATTACGAATGAAGAAGTGCCTCCGAATACACAAGGCGAGCTTTGTACTCGCGGCTACCATGTAATGAAAGGATACTATAACAATCCGGATGCAACGGAGGAAGCAATCGATGCCGATAATTGGTTGCATACAGGGGATATTGCCACAATGGATGAAAATGGTTACGTCCGTATTACCGGTCGTCTAAAGGACATGATTATTCGTGGTGGAGAAAATATTTATCCGCGTGAAATTGAAGAGTTTCTTTATACATTGCCAAAAATTTTAGACGTGCAAGTGGTCGGGGTTCCAGATGAAAAATATGGTGAAGAAGCAGCTGCCTTCATTATTTTACGTCCAGGTGAAACAGCGACGGAAGAAGAGATTCGGGATTATTGTCATAATAAAATTTCCAAACATAAAATTCCGAAATACATTCTCTTTATCGATAGCTATCCAATGACAGCTTCCGGAAAAATACAAAAATATAAGCTAAGAGAGCAGTTTACTGAACTTGTTAAATAATGAGAGGTGAAGCGAATGATTTCGAAAATTTTAATTGCCAATCGTGGTGAAATTGCACGAAGAATTATTCGAACGTGTCAAAAGATGAACATTCAAACAGTTGCCGTTTATTCAGAAGCAGATGCCAACGCCCTTCATGTGAAAGAAGCAGATGAAGCTTTTGAAATTGGGAAACCGCCTGTTGCTTTAAGCTATTTAAATATCGAAAAAATCATAGAAGTGGCAAAGGAAACGAAGGCTGATGCGATTCATCCTGGATATGGCTTGTTATCAGAAAACGCCCAATTTGCAAAACGTTGTGAAGAAGAAGGCATTCGCTTTATTGGTCCGAATGCTGAAGTCATTGCTTCAATGGGCAGTAAATTGGAAGCGCGGAAAACGATGCAAAAGGCAGGGGTTCCAATTATCGAAGGAATCGATGTGCCGTTAGAAAACATCGAAGAAGCGAAGGAGATTGCAAATAAAATTGGATTTCCGATTATGTTGAAGGCTTCTGCTGGTGGTGGCGGCATCGGGATGCAACGAATCGATCGGGAAGAGGAATTGGAAAAAGCCTTTGAAGGAAATAAAAAAAGGGCGGAATCATTTTTCGGAGACGGCACGATGTATATCGAAAAACTGATTGAAAATCCTCACCATGTGGAAGTTCAAATTATCGCCGATAGCCATGGCAATGTCGTGCCCCTTTTTGAGCGGGAATGTTCTGTACAACGACGCAATCAGAAGGTTGTTGAAGAGGCGCCATCACCATTTATCTCTACTTCGACTAGAGAGAAAATGCTGGATGCGGCGGTACAGGCGGCAAAACATATCGGCTATACAAATGCGGGAACGATTGAGTTTTTAGTCGATGGGGACGAAAACTTCTATTTCTTAGAAATGAATACGAGATTACAAGTGGAACATCCCGTAACGGAAGAAATTACAAAACTAGATTTAGTCGAATGGCAAATACATGTTGCCAATGGTGCTCCGTTAACCTTTACGCGGGAATCCATTAAGAAACACGGTCATGCCATTGAAGTGCGTATTTATGCGGAAAATCCGAAAACCTTCTTCCCATCGCCGGGAACGATTACAGAATTACAGCTTCCGGAAGGGGAAGGCATTCGTCATGAAATAGCGGTTGAATCAGGCTCAGCCGTCACACCTTTCTATGATCCAATGATTGCAAAGTTAGTTGTCTGGGCCGAGACGAGAGAAATCGCGGTAAGGCGACTAACAGATGCATTGCAACAGTATAAAGTAACAGGGATTGAAACGAATATCCCAATGCTGTTAGAAGTCGTTCAAAAGCAACCATTTATTGACGGGATGACGACGACAAGTTTTGTAAATGATTATTATTTACCGCAAATACAGAACGTAAAGAATTAACGATTACAGGCTTCTAGGAAAACTTAGAAGCCTTAATATGAAAAATTTGGAGGGATTATTTATGACAACAGTAAAAGCAAGTATGGCAGGTACAGTTTGGAAAATCATCGTGACGGAAGGGGAAGAAGTAAAAGCAGGGCAAGATGTGGCCATTTTAGAATCGATGAAAATGGAAATTCCGATTACAGCTGAAGTAGACGGGAAAGTGAAAAAAATCCTTGCCCAAGAAGGCGATTTTATTAATGTCGATGATGATATTTTAGAACTGGAATAGGGAGGGTTACGGATGAACCTTCCTCAAAACGTCGTTCTTAAAGAAGTAGGACCTAGGGATGGGTTACAAAATGAAAAAGGTGTAATTGAAACGAAGGATAAAATTCAATGGATTGATCAGTTAAGTGAATCGGGATTGAACTATATTGAAGTCTCATCCTTCGTCCATCCAAAATGGATTCCCCAACTGGCAGATGCTGGGGAAGTGTTAAAGTCGATTAAACGTCAAAAGGACGTTACATATGCAGCCCTTATCCCGAATATCCGAGGGCTCATGCGTGCCCTTGAAGTAGGAATCGATGAGGCAAGTGTCTTTATGTCAGCAAGTGAAAGTCATAATCAAAGCAATATTAATAAAACGATCGATGAGACGTTTCCCGTGTTAAAGGAAGTCGTGGAAGAAGCGAAAAAAGCAAATTTAACCGTTCGAGGTTATGTTTCGACGGTTATCGGATGTCCTTTTGAAGGGCCAATTGCACCGGAAAAAGTGTTAAGAGTCGTGGATGCCCTTTTAGAAATGGGGGTAACGGAAGTTTCCTTAGGGGATACGATTGGTGTTGCGGTCCCAACACAAGTGGAACAACTATTAACTCTTTTATTCAACCATTATTCTCCAAGCCTCTTTGCGATGCATTTTCATGATACGCGAGGAACGGCCATTGCCAACATTGTGAAATCCCTTGAAATGGGGATCACGACCTTTGATAGTTCTGTCGGTGGACTTGGTGGATGCCCATATGCAAAGGGAGCAACGGGAAATGTGGCTACAGAAGATGTGCTTTATTTACTTTCGGAAATGGGCATTCAAACAGGGGTACAAATGGAATCAATTATAAATGCCGGATTTTTCATCGAACAAAAAATAGGAAGAAATCTAGTATCAAAGCAAATGGAGATTGCTAGAAAGGAAAGGGGGTAAGCAGATGACGCTCGTTCAATTAAAAACGATTGAACATGGCATTGGAATCGTTACGTTAAATCGAAAAGAAGCGGCCAATGCGATGTCGGTTCAATTACTTACGGAATTACAGGAGACGTTACATGAAATTCATTACAACCCTCAAATTCGTGTCGTGTTATTAACCGGGGATGGAGAGAAAGCATTTTGCGCGGGTGCAGATTTAAAAGAGCGAAAAGGGATGAATGAGCAGCAAGTAAAAGAAGTCGTATCCTTAATTGGCAGTACCGTTAACCAAGTGGAAGCATTACCCCAACCAGTCATCGCTGTGTTAAATGGTGTTGCCTTCGGTGGCGGTTTGGAACTGGCTTTAGCTTGTGATTTGCGCATTGCGGCAAGCCACGTGAAAATGGGCTTAACGGAAACATCCCTCGGCATTATTCCTGGAGCAGGGGGAACACAACGTTTACCTCGATTAATTGGAATTGGAAAAGCAAAGGAACTCATTTATACAGCTAGAAGAATCGATGCGAAGGAAGCTTACGAAATCGGATTAGTGGAACATGTGGTAGAGCACGAACAATTAATGGATAAAGCGATACAACTTGCTTTAGAGATGGGGAAAAATGCCCCTCTTTCACTGATTCAAGCAAAAACAGCGATTAATAAAGGGCTGGAAGTCGATTTAATGACCGGATTACAAATTGAATCTTTAGCCTATGATCGATTACTCCATACAGAAGATCGATTAGAAGGATTATTGGCGTTCCAAGAAAAACGTCAACCAAAATATACGGGAAAATAACTAAGCAAGGGGGAACGGATATGAGCGATATTATTATCGAAAATAGACATGGCCAATTAAAAGAAACGATTCACCAAGGTGGTCAACAAAAATACCATGAAAAAAATGCAGAACAAGGAAAATTATTTGTTCGAGATAGATTAAGATTATTGTTTGATGATGATTTACAAGTGGAAGACGGCGCCTTTGCAAACTGTATGGCAGGGGATTTACCAGCCGATGGAGTTGTAACAGGTATTGGGAAAATTCATGGACGTACCGTTTGTGTCATGGCTAATGACTCCACGGTAAAAGCGGGTTCTTGGGGAAAACGAACAGTCGAAAAAATTATTCGTATTCAAGAAACGGCTGAAAAGTTAGCCTGTCCTCTTATTTATTTAGTCGATTCTGCAGGGGCACGGATTACCGATCAAATTGAAATGTTCCCTGGAAGAAGAGGAGCTGGGCGCATTTTTTATAATCAAGTAAAATTATCTGGGAAAATCCCGCAAATTTGCTTATTATTCGGTCCTTCAGCTGCTGGTGGGGCGTACATCCCAGCCTTTTGTGATATTGTCGTCATGGTCGAAGGAAATGCATCGATGTATTTAGGATCCCCTCGTATGGCGGAGATGGTTATCGGAGAGAAAGTAGACTTAGAAACGATGGGCGGCGCAAAAATGCACTGTTCCATTTCCGGTTGTGGCGATGTGTTAGCGAAAACGGAGCAAGAAGCAATCGACTATGCTCGTAACTATTTAAGCTACTTCCCAAACAATTATCGGGAAAAAACAGCAGTGGCAGAACCGAAGCGTCCGGCTGATTTTGAAAAATCAATCGCAGACATTATCCCGGAAAATCAAAATGTTCCTTTTAATATGTACGATGTCATCGATCGCATAATTGACGAAGGTTCATTTTGTGAAGTGAAGAAATTATTCGCGGCGGAAATGATTACGGGTCTAGCTCGAATGGATGGGCAAGTTGTTGGAATTATCGCGAACCAGCCTCGTGTAAAAGGTGGCGTATTATTCCACGATTCAGCCGATAAAGCAGCGAAATTTATTAATTTATGTGATGCCTTCCATATTCCACTCGTCTTTTTAGCAGATGTACCAGGCTTTATGATTGGTACACAAGTTGAAAAAGCGGGCATTATTCGTCACGGGGCAAAAATGATTTTTGCCATGAGTGAGGCGACCGTACCGAAAATGACGGTCATTGTACGGAAAGCATACGGTGCAGGCCTTTATGCAATGGCAGGTCCGGCATTTGAACCAGATTGCTGTATCGCCTTAACAACAGCACAAATTGCTGTCATGGGACCAGAGGCAGCTGTTAATGCTGTATACGCGAATAAAATTGCCCAATTACCGAAGGAAGAACAAGCGGCCTTTATCCAAGAAAAACGAGATGAATATAAAGAAGAAATCGATGTCTATCGTCTTGCTTCCGAATTAATTATTGACGATGTCATTGAACCGAACCAATTACGAGAAGCGTTGACAACAAGATTACAAGCTTATATGTCAAAATATTTACTATTCTCCGAGCGCAAACACGGAGTAAGCCCAGTATAAATTTAAAAAGCTGTTTCAGAAAGTCGTCATACTTTCTGCTAACAGCCTTTTTTTATTCGCAATCTTTCTGACTTTTCTACAAATTCCGGTTCGAATAACGCTATGATTATATTATAATCTTGTTAGGGGAGAGAAAGGTGCTTCAAAGTCCCTAATATGGTGGAACCGGAACCACAAATGGTCAAAGAGGGAAACCTCTATTCAAAAGGGGGAGTACTGTGCTTAAAGTTTATTCAATTATGGTGTTAACGATGTTTCTTTGGGGGATTAATGTATCCCTGTTAAAATTGCTCCTTGTAGAAATCCCTCCGTTGGTTATGCAAGGAACACGTATCTTCATTGCTGGAATAACGTTGTTTCTTATTTTACTCGTGATGAAAAAGAAAATGATTTATAAAGAAATGCCGTGGAAGTTTCTTTTATTAGCGAGTTTACTAGGGGTCATTGCTCACCATTCATTGTTAGCGACTGGATTATTCGAAACGACTGCCATCAAATCCTCGCTTATATTAGGTTTAGCACCGTTAATTACCGCGATTATCGCTGTAGCGACAAGGTCGACTTCACTAACGGTGTTGCGTTTCATTGGATTTGTGATAGGGTTTATCGGCATTATGGTCGCAGTAGTCGATGACATGTCAGCTGTCACGAATCTTGTTACGGGTGATTTTTATGTATTAGCTTCCATTATTGTTCAAGCTTTTAGTTTTTTTATCATTCGTCGTATTACGTTAACGATACCGCCCCTTGTTGTAACGGCCTATATGTTAACAATCGGCTCCCTGTTACTCGTTTTATTTACTTTCGTGATGACGCCGAAAGGATTTATCCGTTTTGCCGAAATTGATATAACTTTATGGGGAATCTTTTTATTTTCTGCTGTATTTGCCACAGCTGTGGGACACAGTTTATTTAATTCGATGATTAAACGGATCGGTACTGCCGAAACGGCCATTTTTAATAATTTAAGTACGATTTTCGCTTTAATCGCATCTGTCCTTATTTTAGGGGAAGAAATTCATGTTTCTCAAATTATCGGATGTTTCCTTATTGTGATCGGTGTTTTAATTGGCACCGGTGGAGTAGAGGAATGGTTGAAAAAACGAAAACAACAGAACGTCGCCGAAACTTTTAGTGAAAAGGCCACATCATCGTCATAACAAAAAGGGTGGAGATTGTATCCACCCTTTCATTGTGTTTAGTTATTTATTTTCTTCTTCCTTCGCCATTTTCGAAGCCCTCGAACTCCAATAAGTGGCTAAAATTGGTCCGGAAATGTTGTGCCAGAAACTAAAGATGGCACTCGGTACGGCAGAAACCGGATTAAAGTGGGCCATAGCTAATTGGGCGCCTAAACCGGAATTTTGCATTCCCACTTCGATGGAAATCGCTTTTTTATCTTCATATTTCATTTTGAATAGTTTCCCAATTAAATAGCCAAATAAATAACCAAGCCCGTTATGGAGAATGACTACTGCGAAAATAAGTAGCCCCGTTTCTAAAATTTTGTCGCGGCTACCACTTACGACAGCAGCAACAATTAATACAATCGCAATAACCGAAACAGTCGGTAAAATGTCTACACTTTTTGCCACAAGTGGTTTAAAGACGAATTGAGCAATAATCCCTAAAATAATCGGAATTAAGACAACTTGTACAACCGACATAAACATAGCTGAGAATGATACCGGTAACCATTCACTAGCGAGTAAATAAATTAAAGCAGGTGTGACTAATGGTGCTAATAATGTTGTAAAGGAAGTAATCGTAACAGATAAGGCCGTATTTCCTTTCGATAAGAACGTCATAACGTTGGAAGATGTACCTCCAGGACAACAACCGACTAAAATGACTCCAACGGCAACTTCCGGTTGTAGTTGGAATAGTTTGGCTAAAGCAAAAGCTAAGGATGGCATAATAACGAACTGGGACACAATCCCAATTAATACCCCTTTTGGTTCTTTCATAATGAGTTTAAAATCTTCAACTTTTAACGTCATCCCCATCCCAAACATGACAATGCCGAGTAATGGCGTTATATAATTACCAAGCCATGTAAAATTATTTGGCATCCAAAGGGCTAATCCGGCAGCTACTAAAACCCAAAGGGCAAAAGTATTTCCGGCAAATTTCCCAATTTTTTGTAAAGCGTTCATATTCGTGTTACCCCTTTTCTATTGAATGGGTATCATTCTAAAAGAATATTTTCATAATTACAATAAAATTCTGAAAAATAAGAATAATTGTCGTTAAGTGAGAAAAAAAGTATAAAAATGTAGAATAAAAGAGAAAAAATGATAGAAATCAGTAAAGCGTTTTCTTAATATGAATAAAGGCGGCATCATCCTAATTTCATAGATTTACATTCAAATTAAAACTAACACCGTTTTGAAAGATTTCTATTGAATACTAAATTATACCAACCATTTTCCGTCTGAATATTGTATCTTTAGTGGAATTTTGCTATACTGACTATGTTGTGAAGTTTCTATTTCAGGAGGTGGAGTTATGCATACTTTGTTACTAACATTATTGATTATCGTAAGCGTTGCTTTAATCGTGATCGTATTACTACAATCAGGTAAAAGTACAGGCTTATCAGGTGCCATCTCGGGTGGAGCTGAGCAACTTTTCGGTAAACAAAAAGCAAGAGGAATGGATTTAATTTTACATAGAATAACGATTGTTCTTGCCGTATTGTTTTTCATTTTAGCTTTAGTGATTGTGAAAATTTAATCGATTGTACATGATTAAATGGTGAAATTTTCGCCAATCCTATTAGAAATAAATGAATTTAATTTACATTATCCAACGCCTAACCGAGAATGGTTAGGCGTTTTAATTTATAATATGAGATGTACAGAATATGTATACGTAACTATTTTTTGGAGGATTTCATATGCGTAATGCTGAAATAAAACCATTTTTCTTTAAAGCAGGGGAACGGGCCGTACTATTATTACACGGTTTTACAGGCAGTTCTTCAGACGTTCGGATGCTCGGAAGGTTTTTAGAAAAGAAAGGTTATACAAGCCATGCTCCCCATTATAAAGGTCACGGCGTACCACCTGAACAGTTAATCGAAACATCGCCAGAGGATTGGTGGCAAGATGTTGTAAAAGGATATAACACATTAAAAGAGGCAGGCTACGAAAAAATCGCTGTCGTCGGTTTATCATTAGGTGGCGTCTTTTCATTAAAATTAAGTTTATCAACACCTGTGAAGGGAATTGTAACGATGTGTTCGCCAATGGTCATGAGAACAACGGAAAAAATGTTTGATGGCGTTTTAAAATATGCTGGCGACTTTAAACGTTTTGAAGGAAAAGACGAAGCAGTCATCGAACAGGAAGTAGAATCGATTCGTCAACAGGGAATGCCGTCGTTATCGGAACTAAAACAACTTGTCGAAAGTGTTCGATCTGAGTTAGATATGGTTTATGCACCGATTCTCGTCGTACAATCAAAAAATGATGAAATTATTGACCCGAATTCTGCTCATATTATTTATGATGAAGTGGAATCCTTAAGAAAAGAAATCAAATGGTTTGAGCATTCAGGGCACGTTATTACATTAGATAAAGAAAAAGCGTTGCTACACGAAACGGTTTATGAATTTTTACAATCACTGGATTGGGAAGACTAACCGTAAACCCAGCATTGTATTTAGTATTGCAAAAAGGAGGGAAATTATATGACACAAAGTAATGAATTACAAGAGCGTCTATTACAGTTAATGAAGCAAGATGATTATAAACCACTAAAGGTGGATGAACTGGAAGAGCTGCTTGAATTAGAAGATGCGGACGAATTTAAAGAGCTAGTGAAAATGCTTGTCCGCATGGAAGATGAAGGGTTAATCGTACGTTCCCGTTCAAATCGTTACGGATTGCCAGAACGGATGAACTTACTTCGAGGGAAATTCATCGGTCATGCAAAAGGCTTCGGTTTCGTGACGCCAGATGAAGAAGGCATGGATGATATTTTTATTCCACCCCATGAAGTCAATGGCGCATTAAACGGAGATATCGTCTTAATTCGTGTATTAAAAGAATCATCGGGAGACAGAAGAGAAGGTACCGTTACAAAAGTAATTGAACGTAGTAAAACGACATTTGTTGGTACATATCAAGCAAACAGAGGCTTTGGTTTTGTCGTAACAGATGATAAAAAGTTAAACATGGATATTTTCGTAACGAAAGAGGATTCCTTGGGGGCTGTAGATGGCCATAAAGTCGTTGTGGAAATTACGAATTGGCCAGATGATATTAAATCGGCAACAGGAATGGTTACGAAAATTTTAGGTCATAAAAATGATCCAGGTGTCGATATTTTATCGATTCTTTATAAACATGGCATTCCACCTGAGTTTCCACCAGAAGTAGTAGAGGCTGCTGGAGAAGTGCCAGATGAAATTACGGAGGCGGATTTAGTCGGTCGTCGTGATTTACGGAACGAAACGATTGTGACGATTGACGGCGCCGATGCAAAAGACTTGGACGATGCTGTAACCGTTACGAAGTTGGAAGATGGTACGTATAAACTAGGCGTTCATATTGCCGACGTTAGTTATTACGTAACAGAAGGTTCCATTATCGATACGGAAGCTTATGAACGGGCAACGAGTGTTTATTTAACAGACCGAGTGATTCCAATGATTCCTCACCGATTATCCAATGGTATTTGTTCATTGAATCCGCAAGTGGATCGTTTAACTTTGTCTTGTGAAATGATTATTGACCAAAACGGACAAGTCATTGAACATGAAATTTTCCAAAGTGTCATTAAAACGACGGAACGAATGACTTATTCCGATGTGTATAAAATTTTGGAAGAAGAAGACGAAGAGCTAATTAAACGATATGAAAAGCTTGTGCCGATGTTTCAAGATATGAAAGATCTCGCTGCCATTTTACGGAACAAACGAATGGAGCGCGGTGCGATTGACTTTGATTTTAAAGAGTCGAAAGTGCTAGTAGATGAAGATGGCTGGCCTACGGATATCGTTATTCGTGAGCGCACAGTATCTGAACGGTTAATCGAAGAGTTCATGTTAGCAGCGAATGAGACAGTTGCCGAACATTTCCATTGGATGCAAGTGCCGTTTTTATATCGGATTCACGAAGATCCAAAACCAGAAAAATTACAACGCTTCTTTGAATTCGTCACGAATTTCGGTTTAGTTGTTAAAGGAACAGGAAATTCGGTTCATCCAAAAGCGTTACAAGATATTATTACGGCAATTGAAGGAATGCCAGAAGAGCCGGTTATTTCAACAATGTTATTACGTTCGATGCAACAGGCGAAATATTATCCAGAATCGATTGGTCACTTCGGTTTATCGACGGATTTCTATACCCATTTCACATCACCAATCCGACGTTATCCGGACTTAATCGTTCACCGCTTAATCCGTACGTATTTAGTTGAAGGGGATGTATCGAAGGAAACTACTTTCAAATGGGCACAAGTAATGGATGAAATTGCGGATCATACTTCCGAACGGGAACGCCGTGCAGTCGATGCAGAGCGTGATACGGATGCATTGAAAAAAGCACAATTCATGTCCGATAAAATTGGCGAAGAGTTTGAAGGGATTGTTTCTTCCATTACGAACTTTGGTATTTTCGTCGAGTTACCAAATACGATTGAAGGACTTGTCCACATTAGCAATATGACCGACGATTATTATCATTTCGATGAACGTTCGATGATGATGATTGGCGAGCATACGAACCGCCAATTCCGTATTGGGGATGAAGTGAAGGTTCGCGTATCCAATGTTATTATAGAAGAGTCATCGGTTGACTTCGAAATCGTCGATATGGTGAAATCTTATGGTGGCAGAACGCGAAAAAGTGCACCAAAAGTTATTCATGCAGGAAGAAAAGCCGATGGAGAAGGCCGAAGTAATCGCCCTGGTAAAAAGGAGCGCAACGAAAAAGGTGGCGCTGGACGAGGGAAAGATGAAAAAGCTTCAGGCGGACGTAAAGTAAAACAAAAACAAAAGTTTTACGAAGGCGTTGCGAAAAAATCGAAAAAGAAAAAATCAA
Organism: Lysinibacillus halotolerans; assembly: GCF_003711845.1. Classification (GTDB taxonomy): domain Bacteria; phylum Bacillota; class Bacilli; order Bacillales_A; family Planococcaceae; genus Ureibacillus; species Ureibacillus halotolerans. The sequence goes on along the minus strand of NZ_RHLQ01000004.1, from coordinate 2,282 downwards.
AAAGACGATAAACATCGCCCAAGTGTAAGCGAAAGCTTGCACTTGGACGTTATTTTGTTTAAAAAGATAGTATACTTTGTTGGTATTGGTAGATTGGGAGGTGTCCTTTTATGGCAAAAGGAACTGGGAAAGTATTAGCACAAAATAAAAAAGCAGGCCATGATTACTTTATTGAAGAAACGTATGAAGCGGGAATGGTGTTGCAAGGAACGGAAATTAAAGCCATCCGCGCAGGAAAAGTCCAATTAAAGGATTCCTTCGTGCGTATTCGAAACGGCGAAGCATGGATTTCTAATATGCATATTAGTCCATATGATCAAGGAAACCGTTTTAACCATGATCCACTTCGTGTGCGTAAATTGCTGTTACATAAAAAGCAAATTAATGAATTAATCGGCTTAACAAAACAAGATGGTTACACAATTGTTCCATTAAAAATGTACATTAAAGACGGCTATGCCAAACTATTAATCGGGCTAGGGAAAGGTAAGAAAAACTACGACAAGCGCGATGACATGAAGAAAAAAGAAGCTAAGCGTGAAATGGAAAGAGCATTTAAAGCAAAAAATCAATTCTAAGTTAAAATGATTACAAAAGATGAATCATAATCTTCTGCGTAGTTAACAGAGTGAACGGAAGCAAAGCGTGAAATGGAACGTGCGTTTAAAGCGAAGAATCAATTCTAAGGTAAAGTGAGTACGAAAGTTGGTTCTCATTCTTCTGCGGAGTGAACGGAAGCAAAACGGAAATTGTAACGAGCATTTAAGCGAGGAATCAGTTTTAGAGATTCGCTAGTTCTATAGGACTTTGGTTAATAAAGGTACTGTAGGAATAAAGAGATGTGTTGAAGTTTTGCTATAATTATCTTATAATAAGAATACAAATTGCCAGTGCATTAAGGCACAAGCTTATACTGCCTTTTCCCGTATGTGTGTAAACACATCTCCTTATTATAATAGGGGGACGTTACGGATTCGACAGGGATGGTTCAAGCTTGAGCTGCGCGTCGGAGGTCTCGGCTCCGTCATCAACGGAAGTTATATAATAACTGGCAAACAACAAAATTTAGCTTACGCAGCTTAGTCTCGTAGCGCTCCGCCTCTCTATCGCCCATGTAGAGAACGTGGGGCTCAACTTTAGTGGGATACGGTCGGTGGTGCCGCTTGAGTCACCGTCAAGAGATTTCCAAGCTAGCGTGCAGGACGCCTGTTTGTCGGCATAATGACACGCGAATTGTAAGTAGGCAAACTACACGCGTAGAAGCTTGAGTATTGGAGTTTCTGGACGCGGGTTCGACTCCCGCCGTCTCCATAGAAGATGATAGCAGCTTGGTCTAATTAATGATCTAAGCTGTTTTTTCTTTATATAAAAATTTTTAATCGGTGGGGTGTAGCAAGAATGAAAAAAATCACTGTAAATTCTTTAGAATATAAACGAGTTGAAAAAAATTTAACTTTGGAAAATTTCACTATAGACCCTATAATTGCCAAAAAGGCAATGGAAGTGGTGAATTCTGGCCAACCGATAACACCGAAACTAATTAGAGATGTGTTGAATAATGGGAAAATATAATTTTGATGAAGATGAAACTTATTTACTTTCTCAGAGTGTTCATAAAGTCAAAAATTTAGATGAACTTGAGAAAATCGAGCAATACGCCTTTTTCATTCGTTCATTTCAATTGGAGCAAGGACTATATAAAGTACAAGGGTTTACTTTTAATGATTTAGTTAAACTACACCACCATTTATTTCAAGATATTTATACATTTGCAGGCAAGATACGTAATGTCCAATTAACAAAGGGTAGTACAAGATTCTGTCAGTTTCAGTTCATAGAATCAATGGCTAATGAAATTTTCCAGCAGCTAGAAAATGAATCGGATTGGATGACCACTCAGATAGCGGCAAAACGATTAGCCTACTACATAGCAGAATTAAACATGCTACATCCATTTCGAGAGGGTAATGGTCGTACCCTTCGGATATTCATACAAAATTTGGCTCAAGCAAAAGGGTATATTTGGCATTACAATCAGATGCAAAAAGAAGAATATATACAAGCAATGATTGAATCCAAATATAATTATTCAAAGCTTGAACAAATTATCTATAATTCACTAGAAAAATTGAATGAATAATAAAGGATTTTGTACCGTATGTGAACTGAACCCCGAATAGTGGACACTTTAAAAAAAGTGGACCTATTCGGGGTTTTTCTATTTTCTTCAATGAACTACCCCGTTATACTTAACATACTATTTATGAACGGGAGAATTTTTA
>NZ_RHLQ01000049.1 GCF_003711845.1 Lysinibacillus halotolerans | reverse complement strand
ATTCATGGCCATTAACTAAAGAAAAAAAGAATTTACATACAAAAATAGAGAAAGGTGAATTTGAGTTTCCTCAAATTCACCTTTCCCACTATTTGAAGCTAGTTATGTCCCAGCCTCTTCTTTTTTATGTTAGAAGGTTTATCAATAAGAACATAGTGAGACCTTTTTTCTAGCCAACGTTCCATTTTACCTACGGAAAGAAGGAATATTCTAAATTATCTCTTGTTTACTAGTCTTGTAATCCTTAATAATTGAAAAATAACACTAATAAAGACTCAATTTTCTGAAAAGATAAAATATTCTGTTTTGTTTTCTTTTTCAATCATGTACAATCTATTTCGAGCCCCAAAATAAATTGTAGATTGGGACAAGTATACTTAGGAGGGATTTTATGGAAAAGAAGTTTTCAAAAGTAATTTTACCAACAGCGTTGGCACTAACTGTAAGTGTATCATCTGCTGCCTACGCAAATCCGCAATCAACACCGAACGGACCTTACATTGAAGACAACCAGAATATTTCTCTATCAAGTTATATGTCAAATGCAGAATTAGCAACTAAATTACAAAAGCTCGAAGCTTCTTCCAATGGGAAGATGAAGCTGGAAGTTGCTGGCTATTCCAACCTTGCTCCCGATGGTTATCAAACCGAAGCGGACAAAGGGGAACCAATTTATGTAGCAAAATTTGGGGATAATGATCCAAATAAAAAACGTATATTAATTACCGCTCAGATTCATGGGAATGAGCAAATTGGAGCTGAAGCGGCTATTGATATTATTCAAAAGCTTTCTTCCAACGGGAAGGAAGTTGAAGAAATTTTAGAAAACGTGTCCATCTGGATTATGCCTCGTATTAACCCAGAAGGAGCGGATAATCAATATGAAGGTAAGTGGTATCCAACTCGTTATACCCATCAAACATGGTTGCCTGAAAATATCGGTCTTCCAGCAGATACGGTTGCTCCGTGGTACTATAATAGCGATGGTAGCGAAAGAGCTCAAAATAATGAAGGACGTGTCGTTTATGGTATTCCTGGATATGACCAAAACCGGGACTACAATCCAAATTTAGATTTTAGAGTAGAGAACCAAGACCTTAGCGAGGTTGCTTCGTTCTTAAACTCCCAATCTACAAATAACAGCAAATACGGTGGTTTCTATGTTACAGCAGAGGCACGTACTGTTACAAGTGTGTTTAAAGAGTTCCAACCGGATGTGTATGTAGATGTACATCACCGTGGTTTCAATACAGTATCTGATGAGGATAATCGTTCAGTACCTGTCCAATTCGCTGCAGTTGTTGCTGATCCATATACAGATCCATTCACTGGTGAACAATATGAAGTAGATGAAGATGTTCTGACGCTAGCTAAACAGGTTAATGCACTATCTGCATTAACATTGCAAAAAGGGCAATCCCATTTCGGTGCTGTTCAGAAATATCCTGATGTAAACTTACCAGGTACAGCTCTAGGAGCATTTGCATTAAATGATACTTCAATTATGTTAATTGAAATTAAAGGTCAAAGCCAAACATTAGGACAAAAGCAGGCCGGTATGCTGAAAGAAACGGTTACTCAACCACTCTTTGCAGTTTTCCAAGGACTTGCTGATGGATCTATTTATGAAGTTGATACGCAAGTTTATGATGATATTCCAGAGGCTTCAAATTCAATTAGTGATCCAACATCAAGAAACTAAAAAATGGTTCTATGAAGAGGGTGGCAGGTATTGCTATCCTCTTTTTTAACGAATTAAAGGGTTGCATCATTCCATCAATTTGGATAAAATTACCTCCGACGTAAATAAGAAGGAGCCGATAACTATGGTTAAAGTAAGGAAAGGGATGGGTAGTGACGCAGAACAGGTCATTACAGTCATGAAAAATGCAGAGGATTCGGGATTTATGTTATTTTCTCCGGGAGAAAGAAAAATAACTATTGATGGTTTAGCAAAACTGATGGACTCCCTAAATAATAGTCTCAAATCAAGTTTGTTTGTAGCAGTAGATAACAATCGAATTTTAGGTTACATCATTGTTCAAAATGATAAGCCATCACGCGTCGCCCATAGAGCATATTTAGTTATTGGTGTACATAGTGAAAGTCGGGGTAAAGGGGTTGGAACAGCCCTTTTTCATCACGTATTAGAATGGGCAAAGGAAGTGAAGCTTCATCGATTAGAATTAACGGTCATATCAACAAATGACGTGGCAATCAACTTATATAAGAAAATGGGATTTGAAGTGGAAGGGGTAAAGAAGCATTCCTTATTGATAGATGATGAATATGTGGATGAGTATTATATGTCGATTTTAATATAAATCTATGAAGAATTTGGCTGAAAGGAGTAGAGTTGTTTTGAAAAACGAAAATATCCTAACATCTTTAATAACAATTCGACCTATTAAAATAGAGGATTATCAATTTATTTTAAGTTGGAGTAAAGATATTTACTTTTGTTTAGCAAATGGTTGGGAGAACAATCGAATTGCAGAACAGCTCTATTCATGATGGGTTCAATGTGTAAATAATCCGCCAAAAAATTTTATTCGTAAGGGTATCGAGTTTCAAAATACGTTTATCGGATATGTAGATTTAGCATGTATGAAAGGAAATACAGCTGAATTGGGCATTGCAATTGGTGATAGTACACTTTGGGGAACAGAAAGTAAATTAATACAATAGAGACTAAGAAAATAATATAAGTTAAATGAACCTTTAACCCTGCATTGACTGCCCAAATATGATGTTCATGAAAAAGAAGTGTTCCCACTTTATCGATATCAATCCAATTCATAAGATGATCCTTTTCAGTAGGCTCTTGTTTTTTGTCCAAAAGGTGGGCCAAATAAAAATAGCCGTTACTAAGTAGGGGTTCCTTTTTACTATAATTTCGCCTTTAGGGTTGAACATCGTTGTCACGATATAATTTCTTTCTAAAGGAAATTGCTGTAACCACATGTAGCCTCTATCTGCGATACAGACATTTTCTCCATTTAAGCTTACTGTTAATGGTTCAGTTACTTCCAAAATATGTATTAAAGTGATGTATCCTTTAAATTTTTTTGAGTCGACAAAAGCCTGTGCACATTCTTTTTTTACTACACGTTTCCAATCTAAACGATTTCCGTATTTTTTTTTTAGCATTTGCGCCCCCTATAGAAACAAGTATTTCTACAATATTACCATTTACTGGATGTTTGTAGTGAGAAAATTAAAAAAAGATTCGGACCAATACATCCGTCTAGTTCCAACTAAAAGCATTACATATGATGTATTGAAATGAATTTGAGGAGGTGTTCGATTTGGGTAAAAACGTTGGTGGTGAATACGGTTATGGCGGTAACGACTATGGTAATGGCTCAGGCTTTGCATTACTAGTCGTTTTATTCATCCTTTTAATTATTGTTGGTGCTTACTTCTGGAACGGTGGCTACGGTGGCTACTAATTAACCAGTAATCATCCAGGCCCTCCAAATATTGGAGGGCTTTTCCTATTTAATCAATTACTTTAAATGAACCGTGATGAGGTACATCAATAGGCATAAAGTTTTTTAAATAACCTTTTAGTAGGAAGAAAACGGTATAAGCTGTTTCATAAAGAATTTCCCGATTCTTTAATAATGGGAAATCATAGCCAGTTAATCGATAACTGTTGAGAACAACTTCATAGGTTGACTCGTCTTTTAATGGCTCTCCTTTAAACGTAATATTCTTTACACGTTTTCCAACGGGATTCCTTATGTCAATCGTATAAGAGAGTCCGCCCCAAAAATCATATTGATAAGGTTGGGGTGTTTTTGGGTATACATTTGTACGAAAGTCAATTTTACCCTCGTTATTCAATGCGAAAACAGCTGCACTACTTTCCATTAATTGTTTAATTTCAAATCCGAATAAGGAAATGACTTTTAGGGTATGTTCCCTCGTATTGAATACGATATCTCGGTTCGTAATGCTTCCTTTAAATCCTCCCTTTTCAAGGAAAGCGAGGTCGCATACAGAAATTTGTGCGCCTGTTGCTTTGATCTGCATGTCGTGAAGAAGCTGTATATAAGGGTGACTTGTTAACCTAGCCTTTAATAACCCTTCGTATGTATAATCCTTTTCTATATAGGTAATTTCCTCATCTAACCACCTTTCAACTTCTGAAGGATAAGAAGTATGGTCAGTTTTTAATGGATGAAATTTACCACTACTTTGTTTCGTTTCGCCATAAAAATTTACTTGAATCTCTATAAAGCCTTTTCCGTGGGAAGCAGGCTGGACTGTTAATGTTTGTTGAATTCTCTTATTGAAATATAAATGTTGATGTCCTGTTATAAGGAGGTCGATATCTTCCGTTAACTCTAAAATTTCATTTGCCTCGTTTTCACCTATTCGTTCTTGAAATATAGCTCCTGTTAAAGGGTCTTCGGAGAAACCACCATGATAGGCGACGATTAAATAATCGGGTTTTTCATAAGTCTTTACAAAAGTAACCCAATGTTGAATAGACTTAAGAGCGGATTGGAAAGAAAGATCGGTTAAATAGCCGTGTTCATCCCATAATGGGGTGAAATGAGTTGTAGCGCCGATGACAATAAATTTTCTTCCACGAATGGTTTTCGTATAATAAGGTTTGGAAAAGTCTCCAATATTGCAGCTAATCCAAGGAAATCGAAATTGGGAGTGTAATTTTTTAATATTGGGCAAATGGTCGTTAAACTCATGGTTACCGTAAACGGCCACATCATACAATTCGTTTGCAAGGGTAATCATAGGCTGAATTTCATTGTTACTTATATGCTTGTAATAAAAAGAAGCTGGGCTACCATCTAAAAAGTCACCATTATCGATGACTAAGTCAGCCTTAAGACTTTTCATTTGATGAAATAATTGCTCAAACCGATCCAATCTACCATGTAAGTCACTCGTAATTAAAATCGTGATCGTCATAAACCTCACCCCTATATCTTTTTTATAGCATAATTTGAATGAGCGTTCAGCAAATCTTTTTTAATTTTTTTTTATGAAAAACAAAGGAGAATAGAGGGTTTGAAAGGTGACGAATTGGAAAAGCAGATTTTATTCATTTACATAATCCTGGGGAGTATGCTAAACTAATTCCAGAAGATAAAAACTATATATTGTGTTCATTTTTATTAGGTACTACTATATGTAGTTTAAAAGGGAAGTTCGGTCATGACGCCGACGCTGTCCCCGCAACTGTGAAGCTGACGAGGATTTTGAATACCACTGTGCAAATGCATGGGAAGGAAATCGGAGAATGAGGCTAAGCCAGGAGACCTGCCTATAAAAATGCGATGACATTTCTTCGGGGATTGAGAAATGGAGACGTTACCATTTTTCAATTTTTACGAACGTTTCCATAAAGGCTATTTCTTTTCGAAGAGATAGCCTTTTATTATTTTAACATTCTAACTACATATTGTTATAGCTGATTGAGGCAAGATATAAAACTTTGTCTAAAATCAGTAACAAAATATAGATTTAATAGATTAAGAAAGAGGGATTATATGAAACTATTTACGAAAACAATTTGCCCAAAATGTATGTGGGTAAAAACAGAAATACAACAAGCGGGACTTGAAGTAGAAATTATTAATATTGATCATAATGAAACTGAAAAACAACGGTTAATAGATGCAGGCTTTTTAACAGTGCCCGTTTTAGAACATGAAGGGAAGTTTATTGGGGATGTAAATGAAATTATCTCCCACATCGAGTTGGTTCATCAATGATTGCATATGCAAGTCGCACAGGAAACGTAAGATATATCGTTTCCAAAATAGAAGCAGAGTCTATTGAAATTCAAGAGGATTTACAAATAGACGAGCCCTATTTATTAGTTACTTATACAGATGGCTTTGGTGATATTCCAATGAAGGTATCACGATTTTTAGAACAAAATGAAGCCCATTGTAAAGGGGTAGTGGTAAGTGGTAATAGCAATTTTGGACCAAGTAACTTTGGTGGTGCCGGGGACAAAATAGCTGCCAAATATCAAATTCCTTTAGTCCGTAAATTAGATTTACGAGGTTACCAAGCAGATTATGAAGCAATTCAACAGTTTTATGAAACGAGGGTACTTGTATGAAGACATATTTAAAGTTAAATAATGATGTGTTAAATCGTTACAGCTCTACAGGACAATTGGAATTAGAAAAGGATCGTGAGGCGACACGCCGATACTTTTTAGAGTATGTAAATGTTCGGTTACGTTATTTTATCGACGTGGAAGAAAAGATTCGTTACTTAGTAGATGAAGGTTACTATGAGAGAGAATTTATCGAGCTGTATGATATGGATTTTATTAAAAAATTGTATAAAAAGGCTTACGATTACAACTTCCGCTTTCCATCGTTTATGAGTGCGAGCAAGTTTTATGATAGCTATGCATTAAAAAGCCGTGACGGAGAAGAAATTCTAGAAAAATATGAAGATCGTATTGTGATTATTGCTTTGTATTTAGCACAAGGTGATAGAACCCTTGCTGAACGAGCGGTGGAAGCGATGATGGAAGCTTACCAACCTGCTACTCCAACAGCATTGAACAGTGGGAAAAGAGCCCGTGGGGAACTAGTAAGTTGCTTTAAATTATCGATGGATGACTCGATGAATAGTATTGCTGAAAATATTGGGTATTGTTTAGAGCTATCCCGTTTAGGTGGAGGCGTCGGTGTTAACTTAACGGATTTACGTCCCCTGGGTGATCCAATTAAAGGCATATTAAACCGTGCGAGTGGCGTTATTCCAGTGGCCAAGCTGTTAGAAAATGCTTTTAGTTATTCCAATCAACTCGGACAACGCAATGGTTCTGGGGTTGTATACTTGAATATTTTCCATGGTGATATAGAAAACTTCATTTCATCGAAGAAGCCAAATGCTGACGATAAAATACGATTAGCAACTCTTTCAACGGGTATTATTATTCCAAGCATTTTCTTTGAATTAATGAAACGGGATAAAGATATAGTATTATTTAGCCCATATGATATTTATAAAGAATATGGGAAACGCATGTCGGAAATATCTATCTCCGAAATGTATTATGAATTACTAGATAACCCAAATATCAGAAAAATTAAACGATTGAATGCCCGTAGACTTTATACAGAAGTGAAAAAAGCCCAATTTGAATCGGGTTATCCTTTTGAAATTTTTGATGACAATGTAAATGATGTTCATCCATTGAAAAATATTGGACGAGTTAAAATGTCTAACCTTTGTACGGAAATACTTCAAGTACAAGAGACAAGCGTCATTACAGACCAAGGAGAGCCGAATGAATACGGCTTAGATGTTTCCTGTAATTTAGGATCCATCGATATCCATGCAGCAAGTAAGACGGATGATTTTGGACAATTAGTTGATACAGCAATGCGTTTACTTACGAATGTGTCACAGATGACATATATTCAAAATGTGCCGTCTATCGCAAAAGCGAACAAAATTATGCATTCTGTAGGGCTTGGAGCAATGAATTTACACGGCCATTTAGTGACTCAAGGAATTCTTTATGGTTCAAAGGATTCGGTTGACTTTATCGATTGTTTTATGGAAGCAATGAATTACTATTCTTTAAAAACATCTATGGAAATTGCAAAAGAGCGTGGAGAAACGTTCCATAGATTTGAAGAGAGTGAATATGCATCAGGTGCTTACTTTAAACAATATGTGGAGAAGGAAGAAAAAGAACTTTCTCCGGTAGTATTAAATGCCCTTGGTAAAGTGCCTATTATTACAAAACAAATGTGGCAAAAACTAAAAGAAGAAGTGATGGAACACGGCTTGTTCCATTCCTATCGATTAGCTATCGCACCAACAGGAAGCATCTCTTATATTCGGAGCTGCACAGCATCTATTGCACCTTGTACTGAAAGAGTGGAGGTTCGGGATTACGCTGACAGTCGTACTATTTACCCGATGCCCCATTTAAACAATGATAATGCTCACCTTTACGTGGAAGCATATGATGTGAATGCCTATGATTTAATCGATTTATATGCAGCTGCCCAAAAACATGTCGATCAAGGGATTTCTATGACTCTTTATGTAACAGATGCTTGGACAACGGAGCAACTAGCGAAAATTTATATTTACGCATGGTCGCGCGGAATTAAATCGGTTTACTATGTCCGTCAACGTCTACAAACATTAGAGGAGTGTGTCGCATGTCAAATTTAGTTTATGAGGCAGTCAATTGGAATAAACCGACGAGTGAATTAGCACAAATTTTTTGGGATCAGCAATGGAAGCAAATTTGGTTTCCAGAAGAAATAGCTGTGAGTAAAGATATCAAACAATGGCAAAGTTTCGAGCATCAAGAAACGTATAAGAAGGTATTTGCAGGGCTTACGCTACTGGATACGGTGCAAACGAATATTGGGATGAATCAAATCGCCACTTATGCAACGGATTTACAAGAAAAAGCGGTATTTACTGTGTTTGGTGCCTTTGAAGCGATTCATGCTAAATCCTACTCTTATATTTTCACAACCCTTTGTACGAATTCAGAAATTGATGAGTTATTTGAGTGGGTAAAAAAGAATGAATATCTTCAATATAAAGCAAGTAAAATTAGCGACATTTATAATAGCATAGAAGAGGGTAACTCCGAATCTTTATGGAAAGCGATGTTCTCTTCCGTTATGCTTGAATCTTTCCTATTTTACTCTGGATTTTTCTATCCGTTATATCTAGGTGGACAAGGGATTCTACGCAACTCGGCAGAAGTAATATCTTTAATTTTACGTGACGAATCAATCCATGGGGTTGCAGTTGGCTTCTTCGCCCAAAATTTATTTAAACAATTTTCTGCTGAAAAACAGGATGAATTAAAGGTTTGGGGATATGAGTTACTGCTAGATTTATATCATAATGAAATGGCTTATACAGATGATGTATATGCAGAAACGGGATTATCGCCTGAAGTTAAGTCATATGTTCGATATAACGCCAACAAAGCGCTTATGAACGTTGGTTTTGATCCAATGTTCCCGGAAGAAGAAGTGAATCCTATCGTTATGAACGGTATTCGTAATGAAGGGTCAACATATGACTTCTTCTCGCAAAAGGGTTCAACTTATGCGAAAGCGAAAGTAGCCCCAATTACAGATGATACTTTCAATTTTGGTGATAGAAAGTAAGTTAAATAATGACTCGAAGAATCAGAAAGGGTTCTTATAGATAAGGGTTTACTAGACAGCTTGCATGGAAAATGCAAGCTGTTTTTACTTTTTACTTAATGTATAATTGTGGTAATTGTAATGGGGGAAATCGTAAGTATTTATTGTAAAAAGGGGTGTAGATAATGAAAGCTGTAATTCAAAATCAGTTTGGGGATGCAAATGTTCTACAATGTCTAGAAATTGAAAAGCCATCTATTCAAAAAGGGGAAGTGCTAATAAAAGTTGCGTATACGAGTGTCAATTACGCAGATATAAAAAAACGTGTAGGGAATAAGGGAAAAGGGAAGTTTCCGATGATGTTAGGACTCGATTGTGCTGGAGTGATTGAAGAAGTGGCTGGAGACTCCTCCTTTTCTAAAGGAGATCGGGTCATCGCCTTTCCAAAGTCAGGGACTTATGCGGAATATGTTATAGCCAATGAGGACCTTGTTTATAAAATTCCAGACAGCCTTTCCTTTGAACAGGCAGCAGCTATGCCAACCGTTTCGATATTATCTTATATATTATTACATGAAATCGGTCAGGTGAAGGCAACGGATACAATTGTTATCCATAGCGGGGCAGGGGGAGTTGGCTCGATGTTAATTCAACTTGCCAAATTAGCACGAGTCTCAAAAATTATCGCTACAGTAGGGGATATTAGAAAAAAAGATTATTGTATAAATTTAGGTGCGGACATAGTTTGTACATACGAAACATTTACCGATGAAGTTTTATCTTTAACAAATCAACAGGGGGCAAATATAATATTCGACTCAATGGCAGGGGAAGTAACAACAAAAAGCATGGAGTGTTTAGCTTTATATGGCACCCTTGTTCAATTTGGAAATAGTAGCGGCAAGGCTGGTATTTTTCAAACGAGTGATGTGCATAGCAGTTGCCGGAATGTGAAAGGATTTAGTTTAGGCACAACAAGACAATATGACCCAAAGCGTTTAAAACCTGTAGCGGAAAAAGTAATCGACCTATTTGGAAAGGGAGAAATTGAACTACCAATTGCAAAAATTTTTCCATTAGAAAGGGCGCAAGAGGCCCATCTCTTCATGGAAGGTCGTCAGTATGAGGGGAAAATATTAATTAAGATATAAAGTGGCTCGTCTTCTTCAAAAAATAGTTCCCTTTATTAGGGAGAAGAGTGACAATGGTAAATATAAGATTTTAAGAGGAAGAAGGCTTATATTCAATGTTAGCAACTATCAATAAACACCTCCAAAAATTAATGCCGATCTTAACACCACTTAGTTTAGTAATCGGTGTTTTACTTGAGGATGTAGGTGGGCATTTATTATTTTTAGTGCCATGGTTATTTGCCTTTATGACATTTGCCGGCAGTTTAAGTATGAATTTTGAAGGGTTACGTAGCTTTGCAAAATATCCGAAGGTCATTTTAATTACAATCTCCTTTTTACATATTCTTATGCCAATATGGGCGTATTTTGTAGCAACGTTTATTTTTAATGATCATTATTTAACAATTGGATTTGTATTATCTGTTGCAGTTCCAACTGGAATTACAAGTTTTATATGGGTAAGTATATGTAGAGGTCATCTAGCCCTCTGCTTATCGATTATTTTAATAGATACGATTCTTTCGCCTATCGTTATACCGTTATTAGTACATTTTGTAGTCGGTCAAAACATTGAAATTGATACGATGTCTATTATGCTAGATCTATTGTGGATGATTGTGATTCCATCGATTATAGCTGTTTTACTAAATGAATGGACAAAAGGGAAAATTGACAATACCGTAGGAAAAACCCTCGCTCCTTTTCAAAAGCTTAGCCTCTTTTTCATTGTCATGATTAATAGTAGTGCTATTGCTCCTTTTTTGAAAAATATTACGTGGGAGATTTTTGGAATTATCGTTGTTGTTTTACTGCTTGCCATGTCAGGCTATGTGATGTGTCTATGGTTAGGTCATTATCTCTTTAAAGATCCTGAAGTCATTTCAGCCGTTGTTTTTACAGGAGGAATGCGCAATATTGCTGTAGGTGTCGTCATTGCAAGTACATACTTTCCTGCGAAAGTAATGATGCCAGTTGTTTTTGGGATGTTATTTCAACAAATACTTGCATCCCAGTTTAGTAGAATAATTGAAAAATATAAGGTGAAGTTTTATCCGGATAACAATTTAAGTAATGACTTTTAAGAATAGGAGTGAACAAATGGGAAAGCCGAAAATTACCATCATCCCTTATAGTAGTACTTATGATACGCAGACGGTGGAAATGTGGAGAGAAAGTAAAGAGAATGCCATCGGACAAAAGGAAGGACATAGTTTTGAGGATCATGTCTATTTCCTAAATTATTTATTGCCTAAAGAGTACACAATTGAACTTGCCCTAATTGATCATCATGTTGTAGGAATGATTGCCTACAATGATCATGAAATTAGCCAGCTTTATATTCATTTAGATTATCAAGGTATAGGGATTGGTACTGCTTTACTAGCTCGAGCGAAAGAACAATCTTCTGGCAAGTTAACTTTATACACATTTGAAGTGAATAAGCAGGCACAAGCCTTTTATGAAAAACATGGGTTTCAGATTATTGGTAGAGGACATGAAAATGAAGAAGGTTTACCTGATCTTCTGTATGAATGGATATTAGATACCTCCCATTAGCGTAACCTTTTTTCAGAAGAATCTTTAAGTGATTTGATTACAAAGTCCATTGAGCAATCGATCTTTGTTTTTGCATGGAATGGACGTTTCGGGGTGGTATTTTGAAAAAGCTAAGTTATTTTCATCCATTAGTATGGAGTATTCTTTTTGGAACGGTTTTTACTCGAATAGCGAGTTTCATGACACTACCCTTTTTGGCTTTGTATTTACACCGTGAATTAAATGCATCGCCAGTAGATATTGGGGTGACCCTCGGCGTGGCCCAATTATTTGCGACCTTTGGAGGGATATTTGGTGGATATCTTACTGATAAGGTCGGAAGGAAAGTAATTATTTTATTAACCATTTTTGTATGGAGTGCTGTGTTTTTTGGTTTTGCATTATTCCATAGTGTTCCTTTGTTTATAGTACTTAGTGCGCTAAATGGTCTATGTCGTTCCTTTTTCGAACCATCCACCCAGGCTTTAATGATTGATTTTACGGAGAAAGAAAAGCGGAGAAGGTTATTTTCGGTCCGGTATACAGCTATTAACGTTGCAGGGGTCATAGGTCCCCTATTAGGCGTTTGGATTTCAAGCTTATCAAGTCCAGCTATGCCCTTTATCATTACGGGTATTATGTATGCCCTATATGGATGTGTTCTTGTTATTCTTTTAAATCATTTTAAGATGCGTCAACAGATGGCTACAGAACGGCAAAATCTATTCCAAATGTTCAAAGTGGTAGGAGCTGATACAAAGCTGCTTCTATTAATAGCAGGAGGAACGTTAATTAATCTTGGCTGGTCCCAATATGATTCCACTTTGCCTCAATTAGTGAATTTGTCTGTCGAAGATGGTGTTCAATTATTCTCAATTCTACTTGTTACAAATGCTTCTATTGTTTTATTGTTACAGTTACCAATTAGCATTTATAGTGAGAAAATTTCAATGTTGAAAAGTTTAGTCATTGGTACGTGTTTTTTCGCATTAGGTCTAATTTTGTTTAATATGGCTACCAATTGGCCATTTTTCATTGGCGCTATGGTCATTTTTACGATTGGGGAGATTTTTGCCTTTCCAATGATGAACGCCATGATCGAAGAAATCGCACCAGACACTCAAAAAGCGACTTATTTAGGGGCTTCTCAATTAAAAAATATTGGTGGCTTTATTGGTCCTGTCTTTGGCGGATGGCTTCTCATTCACTTCCCTGGCGAAATTTATTTTGTTATGGCTGTTCTTATGTTATCCAGCTTAATTTTTTATAAAAGGGCATTAGCGAAAAATAGTTAGATGAAATTGGGGGATTGGAAAATGGATGCTAAATATCCTATCGGACAGTTTACTTGTAATGAAACGATTACGCACGAGGATATACATCAATGGATTCAAGAAATTAAACTATTACCAACTAGATTGAGTGAAATGGTAAAGGGACTTACGGATGAAAAGCTTGAAAAAACATACCGACCAGGTGGATGGACTGTTCGTCAGATCGTTCACCATATCGCAGATAGCCATTTAAATTCATATACTCGATTTAAATTAGCCTTAACGGAAGACAACCCGACCATTAAACCTTATGCGGAAGAAAAATGGGCTCTCCTTGTTGATTCCCACTTACCGATTAGTGTTTCCATACAGCTTATTGAAGCTTTACACGAACGTTGGGTCTATTTATTAGAAAGTTTAACGGAAGAACAGTTAAACAGAACATTTGTACATCCAGACAATGGTGCCATTTCATTAAAGAAGAACGTTGGCATCTATGCTTGGCACGGAAACCATCATCTAGCTCATATTCAACTTGCTTTAAAAGAAGAAAGTCGATCCATTTAATGGGTCGACGTTTTTTTCTTCTAACTCCTTTATTTGGCAATAAGAACTTTGTGTTATGTAAGCTTCCTTCTTAGGATAATAGTTTATACTAATAGTGACGAATCTTTTCTTGTACTGTGACGTCATTATTAAAATGGGAAAAGGAGGTTGCTATAATGTTTAAGATTTATAGAATCGTACATATTATTTGGACAGCAATTTTTGCTTTTTACGTTTCGATACCAATCTTAGAGAGTGGAAGCTTAGAAAAAACGCTTTATGTAGATGCTTTATTTGTATTACTTTGGATTTTAGGCGTTATCTTCCTATTTATTAAGAAATTAACAAAGATCGGCTTTATATTCACTATACTGCCATTACTATATGCCATTGTCCTTTTCGTTCTTTAATAATTTGACATAACACCTTTTGGTTATATATAATCTAAGTAACACCTATGGGTTGTATATTTAAAGAGGTAAAGGAGAAATAACGGCATGACAGAGAACTTACCAGATATTACGCAAAGTATTTTAATTGAAGCACCGATTGAAAAAGTTTGGAGTTATGTTTCCACCGTTGAAGGGATTTCAAAATGGTTTATGCCACCAAATGATTTTAAATTAGAAGAAGGGTTTGAATTTACAATCCAGTCTCCCTTCGGTCCGTCGCCATGTAAAGTACTTGAAATTGAAGAACAAAAGAAAATATCGATTCAATGGGATACAGATGGATGGGTATTAACCTTCTTATTAAAAGAAGTTGGCAATGAAACTGAATTTACAGTAATCCATGGTGGTTGGAAAGAAAAAGATACATTAGTTGCAAAGGCGCAACGTCCTCAATCCGTCATTCGCGATACAATGAACAAAGGTTGGGAAGGCATTGTTCAAAAATTAAAACAGTTGGTGGAAGCTTAATGAGCCAAGCAGCTCAAAAGGTTGATGTATTCCAGGCAATCGCGGATCCGACACGAAGAGACGTGCTCCATCTATTATCAGAAAGAAATCAATCGATTGCTGAAATTTCTTCCCACTTTAAGATTAGTCGTACGGCTGTAGTAAAACATTTAAATGTTTTAACTGAGGCTGGATTAGTTCGAGGCGAAAAAAATGGTCGAGAAAAAATTTATTATTTGCAGTTTGAACCATTGAAGGAATTAAAAGATTGGCTAGCTTACTACGAACAATTCTGGTATAACAAGTTAACAAAACTGAAGTTCGTCGCAGAAAATGAATAGTAAAGAATTAGCTACCTTAAAGGTAGCTTTTTTTATCATTTAAAGGATAAAAAAGAATCTATTTTGGAAAGAAACTTCTCAAAATAGATTCTCTTGTTATAGAAAGTACCTCAATTTACCACCAGAAAGCATTCGCTAAAACGATACCTGCAATTGCACCAATAGCAATTCCAACACCTAATCCGCTTCCGCCCCAGCCCCAGTAACCAATACCGTAGCCACCGAAACCACCTTCGGGCATAATCCATACCATATCTCGTTCTACTCGAGTAATTCTTCCGACATGTCTTCGTCCGCTTTTTTCAATAATACAAACCTTTTTGCCCTTATGGCGACAACATAGATCATATATTTGTCTAGGATGCATCCATATCCCTCCTTTTCATGTAGACTGCTAACTAATATATGATTTTTTTAAAAGTCGACACGAGTTAATAGTCTAAAACATATACTAATTTCAAAGGAGGAAATAGATGTCAGTAGTAAATTTGTTACCCGACCTTTATAAATTATGTGAAATGACTAACCAAAACCGAGACAAATTAATAGAAATTCATCGTAAAATGCTTTGTGAGCCACTCCAATTTTTCTTTCCTGAAAGGTCAACAGAGGAGATTCAGTTTGAACTTTTAACTAATGGATTGTTTGACCCTGATGAAGGGTTAGAAATTGATGAAACTGTAAAGTTCTTAGAACAACAAGGAGTATGGCAAATGCTTCAAAGGGAATTTGAAACATTAAGAAGTTTATGGAAAGGGCCAGATGTACCGATTTATATATATCCTTTAACAAAATATAGACCAATGATTGATGGAATAGAAGCTAAAAAGAATGGTATTACCTATAATGGTGTTTTATTTTTGTTTGTGTCAACCGACTTGAAAGAAGAGGAATTAAAGGCATTGTTAGCCCATGAATATCATCATATTTGTAGACTTGCCTATTTAAATAAACGACCGGAAGAAATCGAGTTGATTGATTCATTAATTATTGAAGGCATGGCAGAAGCAGCTGTAGAAGAGCTATATGGCGAAAAGCGGCTTTCTCCATGGACGAAAAAGTATGTTATAGACGATGTGAGAATGTTGTGGGAAAAATACTTTGTTCCAGCTTTAAATTTAAAGGGAGTACAACAACATCATCCTTTTTTATATGGAGATGAGTGTCGAGGGTTACCAAAATGGGTTGGTTATAGTATTGGTTACCGTATAGTTGAGTCTTACTTGAAAAATGGAGGTCCAATTCCACAATGTTTGTTTTATCAAATGCCATCTACTGAAATAATCCAGAAATCGGATTTTAAAATATAGGTTAGACAATCTCATTCATTTTGTAAGGTGATTGAGATTGTCTTTCTTTGTTTCTTTATGGCCAGTTTAAGGTTAAAAGGTTCACTTTTGTGTCGATTTTTTCTATAAAAATACGATTTCTTCTGTCAAGTTGTCATAAGTTTTAATATTCAGATATTTTATCTTTAACTTACTTGTAGCCCATTTTTTTAAATCCTATGAAAATGCCTTAATATGAAGGGATAGCTACACAATTTTTCTGAAAATAGGGTATATTAAATGTCACATAAAATATATAAAATGTTCATTAAATTGTCACAATTATATATTGCATTATGAATATCCCTTTAAATTGTTAGTGGAAACCATGTAACATATAGTTGAGAGGAGGAGTTTTATAGACATGTTAAAAATTGAAAACTTAACAAAAGTATATCGAGGTGGCAAAGTCGCTGTCGATCAATTAAACCTTGATATTAATCAAGGTGAATTTATTGCCTTCATTGGTACGAGTGGGAGTGGGAAAACAACCGCCCTTAGAATGATTAATAGAATGGTAGAACCTACAAGTGGGAAAATGACCTTAAATGATAAGGATATTACGAAAATGAATCCTGTTACGTTAAGGAGGAGCATCGGTTATGTAATTCAACAAATCGGATTAATGCCACATATGACAATTCGTGACAATATAACGCTTGTTCCCCACCTATTGAAATGGTCAAAAGAGAAAAAAGATGAAACAGCTCGTCGTTTAATCGAACTTGTTAATTTACCGCCTTCCTATTTAGATTTTTACCCAGCACAATTATCTGGAGGTCAACAACAACGAATTGGTGTTTTGCGTGCCCTTGCTGCAAATCAGGACATTATTTTAATGGATGAACCATTTGGTGCCCTTGACCCAATTACACGTGATACTCTTCAAGATCTTATCAAAGATATTCAGCAACGTTTAAATAAAACGGTCATTTTCGTTACCCATGATATGGACGAAGCGATTAAGCTTGCTGACCGCATTGCCATTATGCATGAAGGAAAACTAATCCAATTTGATACACCCGATAACATTTTAGCAAACCCTGCGAATGACTTTGTAAAAGAGTTTATCGGTTCCCATCGCCTCATTCAGCAAAAACCAAACATTAAAACTGTCGATGAAGTAATGATTAAACCAATTTCCATTACAATTGAAAAAAGTCTTGATGAAGCGATCCGTTTAATGGTGGAAAAACGAGTAGACACACTATTTGTAACAGATGGCGACAATCGACTACAAGGATATTTAGATGTAGAAAGCTTTACAGGTGCACGTAAAACGAAGAAAAGTGTTTCAGAATGTTATGAAAAGGACATTTTTTACGTGAAAACTGGTTCGAAATTACAAGATTCTGTTCGTAGAATTTTAAAGCGTAACTTAAAAAATATCCCTGTTGTCGATGAGGAGCACCGTTTAGTCGGTTTAGTTACACGTGCTAACATCGTTGATATCGTTTATGACACAATTTGGGGAGAAGAAGAGGAAATGGTTTCTGAGAATAAGGAGTTGATGAGTGAATGATTGCCTTTTTCACTGAAAACAGCTCTGATATTTTATTGAAAACATGGGAGCACTTTTATATATCAATGATTGCCCTGTTATTAGGGGTACTTATTGCTGTTCCTATTGGCATTTTATTATCAAAAACAAAATATATTGCGAAGGTAGTTTTAAGTATTACAAGTGTACTTCAAACTGTACCATCCCTTGCTTTATTAGCCATTATGATTCCTTTATTAGGCGTTGGGAAAGTACCCGCAATCGTTGCACTATGTATCTATTCATTGTTACCAATCTTAAATAATACTTTTATTGGAATGAATTCGGTCAATGAAAATACGAAAGGTGCAGGGATTGCTATGGGGATGACGACGATGCAGTCCATTTTCCTTGTTGAACTACCATTAGCAGTTCCTGTCATTATGTCTGGAATACGTCTATCAGCGGTATATGTTATCTCTTGGGCAACATTAGCATCTTATATAGGTGCGGGTGGTCTTGGAGACTTTATCTTTAATGGATTGAATTTATATCAAACGGAGTTAATTATAGGAGGCGCGATTATTGTAACGTTATTAGCATTACTTGCGGATTTCCTATTAGGGAAATTAGAAAAATGGGTAACACCTAAAGGGTTAAAAATTGAAGGGGGTCGTACTTCATGACAAATAGACTCCTACTGACAATTGTTTTAGTTTTATCTTTAGTTATTAGTGGTTGCTCCCTTTCAGGGAATAAAAAGGACGATTCAATTAAAATTGCCTCTGTTGTTACGACGGAAGGGCAAATATTAGCTTATATGATGAAATATATGATTGAGCATTATACGGATGAAGATGTGGAACTAATCAATAATTTAGGTTCAAGTACGGTATTACACCAAGCGATGGTAAATGGTGATGCCAATATGTCATCGGTCCGCTATACAGGTACCGATTTAACCGGTGCATTACAAGGAGAACCGATTAAAGATCCAGAAAAAGCATTGGATTTTGTACAAAAGGAGTTTGCGAAACGATTTAATCAAACGTTCTTTGATTCCTATGGATTTGAAAATACGTATGCCTTTATGGTGACAAAGGAAACAGCAAAAAAATATAACTTAAAAACAGTCAGTGATTTAGCTTCTGTTGCGAGTAACTTACAAGCGGGTGTTGATACGTCTTGGATGAACCGAGAAGGGGATGGTTATAAAGCATTCGTTGAAACATATGGTTTCGATTTTGCTCGAACATACCCAATGCAAATCGGTTTAGTTTATGACGCTGTTGATTCGGGTGAATTGGATGTTGTATTAGGTTATACAACAGATGGGCGTATTGCTTCCTACGATTTAGTCGTTTTAGAAGACGACTTAAATTTCTTCCCTCCATATGATGCGAGTCCTTTTGCGGATACAGAACTAATAAATGAAAAGCCTGAGGTTAAAAAGGCAATTGAACGTTTAGTAGGGAAAATCTCTACAGAGACGATGCAAAAGCTCAATTACCAAGCGGATAATAATTTAATGGAGCCCGCTGTAGTAGCAGAACAGTTCTTAAATGAACATAATTACTTTGAAGGGGGTGATGAGTAATGCAAGATATGTCTCAAATGTCTACAACTGAACAGTTTTTTTATTACATGCAGGAAAACGGATTTTATGTGTTTAGTCAATTTTTAGACCATTTCCTTATTTCCATTTATGGGGTATTACTTGCAGCGCTCATCGGTATCCCACTTGGTATTCTTATTTCGAAATATAGTAAATTATCTGGAGTCGTTATTACCCTTGCCAATATCATTCAAACAATCCCAGCTCTCGCTTTAATGGCCATTTTAATGCTTGTATTAGGCTTAGGTAAAACAACTGTCATTGTAACGGTGTTCTTTTATTCATTACTTCCAATAATTAAAAACACTTATGTTGGAATTAAAAATATTAATAAAAGTATTACCGATGCCGGACGGGGGATGGGGATGACAAAGGCCCAAGTATTATACATGGTGGAATTGCCATTATCCTTATCCGTCATCATTACAGGTATTCGTATTGCCCTTGTAGTTGCAATTGGGATTACGGCTATTGGTGCGTTTATTGGAGCAGGTGGTTTAGGTGATATCATTATCCGCGGTACTAATGCGACAGATGGGACGGCGATTATCATTGCAGGTGCCTTACCAACGGCTTTAATGGCAATTTTATCGGACGTTTTATTAGGATTAATCGAACGAAAACTAGACCCGGTAAAACGTCAACAAAAACGAATTAATCAAGCGATGTAATTGTGTTAAAAAAGTGCTAGTCTCTTTCGTGAAGAGGCTAGCACTTTTTTTAGTTATTTAAATCCCATAAACCAGGGCTATGTTCATTTGGCATGTCCGGTAATTCTGGTACAGGATAAGGTGTAGGAGGGTCCACAACAAGTAATTCACCACTATTACGGCTTGGCGATTCCCCTTTAAAGATTTCGCCCGCTCGGTGATCATCTAATCTGAAGTTAAAAAATGCGTTATGGAAGCCCATATCAACATATTTTTGACACTCAGGATATTTTGTTATGTCGTAGTTCGGTATAGGGAATATTTTTGCCCAATCGACGCCAAGGGTTTCTAGAGCTTTAGCAAATGCATTTTGATGTGCGTTATCTCGAACGATTAAAAATGCTAATGTTTCTCTAAAGGTTTTGTTGGAGCTCATTTCATAAATTCTAGTTTTTTGAAGTACACCTGTGGACTCAAGTACGAGGTTATCAAGTAAGTCAGCGACTAAATTTCCGTGGGAATAAACATAGTTCCCCATCCAAGGGTTTCCTGCTGCATCTACTGGTAATGAGCTTTGTGCACCCATAATAAAGTGATGGGGGTTTGCATGTTTAATGACTTCATCCAATGGTGCTTGATCCGTTCCTGCATTACCTACTCCAGATTCCCCAGCACCATTTAACAATTGATTAATTGTTGTTTGGACTAACTCTACATGACTAATTTCTTCTAGAAAAATTCCGCGTATTAAATCACGATACTGCTTTGCCTTTCCACGGAAATTGGAACTTTGGAACATAAATTGCATCATCGTACGCATTTCTCCAAAGCGGCCACCTAATGTTTCTTGTAGAACTTTTGCAGCTGACGGATCTGGTTTATCTGGAACTATGATGTTAATTAAATCTTCCTTATAAAAATACATAGATTTTCCTCCCTAGAGTAAGTTTTCAATAGAAGTATTGGTTTGCCCTATTTTTTTATTCATTTTATAGGCTTTAAAAATTTTTACCGATTGGAATCGTGACTTCATGATTGTCCGCTTAAAAAAGAGGAGAAATGAGAAAACTTCATAAAGTGAGAATTCATTTTAATTAGGTAGGAATGATGCCAAGTGGAACAATTTGATGCGATTATTGTAGGTTCAGGATTAGCAGGATTAACGGCTGCAGTAGAGTTATGTGATCGAGGAAAGAGCGTGCTCGTACTTGAAAAGGAAAAGGTAATTGGCGGAAGGACATCGTCATGGGATGAAGATGGAATGCTTGTTGAATCGGGCTTTCATCGCCATATTGGCTACTATAAAGCATTGCCCTACATATTAAAAAAGGTCGGGATAAATGTGGATTCCCTTGTTCAATGGGAAGAAAACGTAGATGTTCGTATAAAAGGAAAAAGGGATGTGGCAACGTTTGGAGTATCGCCCATTTTTGGTCCCATTGATTTATTAAAAGGGGTTTTAGGAAATAATGAGATTTTATCGTTGAAAGATAAGCTTTCATTAATGCGATTTTTTATGAGTGGTTTTATTGATTATTTAAGCAAACCTCATATTCTCGATCAATGGAATGTAAGAGATTATGCTAAAAAACATCATGTAAGTGAAGATGCGTTACATTATGCTGTAATTCCCCTTAGCGCTGGCATTTTCTTTTTGCCTCCTGAAAGATATTCTGCAAAGGTTTTTTTCGGATTGTTTTTCCCTGCGATACCAAGGTTTTATCGAATGAGAATTGGTGCCTATTTAGGAGGAATGACAGAACTTTTAGCTCGGCCAATCGCCCATTATATTGAAGGGAAAAAGGGCATTATTCAAACGAATGCAAAAGTGCACAATTTAATCGTAGAGAGCACAGGGGTAAGGGGAGTTATTTTAGAGGATGGCTCGCGTTACGAAGCTAAACATGTCATACTTGCTGCTGATTTAGGTGGAGCGAAGAAAATATTAAAAAAGAACTTTTCAAGTCATCCATTGTTTCAATCATTATTTCAATTACCAACGATGCCCGCTGTCACAATTCAAATGGAGTTTTTAAAGCCAGTTTTACCTTATGATCGTACAACTTTTGGTCCTCTGACATCGTTAGCTAGCTTTGCTGAGCAATCCCGTTCAACCTTTACCCATGTACCGGGAAGATTGTCCATTATATTGACACCTCCTGAAAAATTTTTAGTAATGGAGAAAGAAGAAATATTAAAGCAGGTTCAAATGGAAGCAAAGGAACTGGGGTTAGATCTAGAAACGAACTTAACGAATTATCGAATTGTAAGTAGAAGTGAGGATTTTTATAGTTTAGAGCCTAATCATGATCGTTTAAGGCCAAATCAAAGAACGGATATTAGCGGTTTAATTTTGGCTGGCGATTATACAAAACAGCCTTATTACGCAACGATGGAAGGAGCAGTTGTTTCGGGTTTGAAGGCAGCTAGTATCATTTTAAACTAATGGCTTTAAAAGGGCTTGTTGCGTAAGTATTTTATGAAAAAGAGTGGGGTGCTGATTTTGCCGACATTAACTATTAATGAAATAAATATTCATTATGATACAAAAGGAGATGGAATCCCCATTATATTTATTCATCCACCCTTATTAACTAGTACTATTTTTAAATTTCAACTGGAGCATTTTTCGAAAAAGTATAAAGTGATTACTTTTGATATTCGTGGTCATGGAAAAAGTGATTATTCCGATGAGCCGATCACTTATCCACTTATTGTAGAAGATATCGTTGCCCTATTAGACGAATTGAATATTGAAAAAGCTTTTATTTGTGGTTATTCAACAGGAGGTTCTATCGTATTAGAATTTTTGTTACAACATCCGGAAAGAGCTTTTGGAGGAATAGTCATTAGTGGGATGTCTGAAGTGAAAGATCGTATCTTAAAACTTCGACTAGGTGCCGCTATTAATCTTTCCAACGATAAAACGATACCATTTCTTACCTATATGGTTACTAGGGGGAATGCGAATTCATCCCAAACTTTCAATAGTCTTCGAAAAGGAGCAAAAGAAGGTCATTCGATAAATATAAAGCAATATTACCTTTATAGTAGAAATTATAACTGTACGAAGTTTTTACAAGAGATTCAGCATCCTGTTTTATTAACGTACGGTGCAAAAAATAAAACATTTCACCAGTATGCACAATTACTTCATGAAAACTTGCCTCATAACGAACTAATTTTTATTGAGAATGCAAAACATCAAATTCCAACGAAAGAACCGAAGAAATTACATGATGCAATCCATCGGTTTATTCAATCTTATAAAAGGGAATAAAGAAATATAATCTAATGTTTGAATATGAAAGGGCATATGCGATGATCAATTTCATAGGAATAACAAATGATAATCATTTAGAGAGAAATATTTCGATTAATAACGCTGTTTTATCAGATTATAAATGGTTTTGGGTGGATTTTAGTGAACCAACCGATGAAGAAGTCAAACATCTTTCCGAAACGTTTCATTTTCATCCCCTTGCCATTGAAGACTGTGTACAGGAATTTCAACGACCAAAATTAGATTATTATAAAAATTATACGTTTTTCGTTACTCATCTTCTCCGGGAAGAAGATGAAGTGATTATGAAAGACCAATTGGACTTTTTTGTAGGGGAAAGTTGTATCGTAACTTTTCATAAAGTACCTTCCGATGAAGTGTTAATTGTTTGGAATCGTTTTTTAGCACAAGAGTCGTTAGTCGGTTGGGACCCGTACTATATTTTTTATGAAATATTAGATAAAATCGTCGATAATTATTTCCCCCTTATTTATAAAATTGAAGATGAATTAGAAAAGATGAATGATAGCATTAATAAAAAATCGATGAATAATTTGATGAATGAACTGTTTGAAACGAGAAATATGTTATTAAATTTATTACATTCAGTTAATCCGATGAGGGATTTATTGTATCGAATGTTAAATTCCCATCATTTAAATTTAAATCGCATTGGAGAAAGAAAAGAGTATTTCTCCGATATTTACGATCATTTATTAAAATTATCTGATATGGTGATGACAAATCGAGAAGTCACGGCAGATATAAGGGATAGTTATTTATCTTTAAACTCACATCAAACAAATAATGTGATGAAGTTATTAACGATTATTACGTCTATTTTTGCCCCTTTAACGTTCATCGCAGGTATTTATGGTATGAATTTCAGTTATATCCCTGAGTTGACTTGGAAATATGGGTACTTTTTTTCTTTAATATTAATGGCTTTAATCGGTTTATGTATGTTGCTTTGGTTTAGAAGAAAAGGTTGGTTTAA
This sequence comes from Lysinibacillus halotolerans, assembly GCF_003711845.1. Lineage (GTDB taxonomy): Bacteria > Bacillota > Bacilli > Bacillales_A > Planococcaceae > Ureibacillus > Ureibacillus halotolerans. The sequence goes on along the minus strand of NZ_RHLQ01000049.1, from coordinate 485 downwards.
ATAGATATTTTATTCGTTGAATTATTTCATTCGTAAGCTAAATAAAATGAGCAAAACACCAGCAAACAGACAAATCATTTTTTGGTAAGAGATTTTATCACCTATGCCTGCAATGCCTAGCCCGGTAGTAATGATAAGGATTGTAGGACCAACTAAGGCAAGCATGGAATTAATTGCGAGAGCTTTTTCGATATCATGGGACTTATACATGAATCCGGCGGCAGTAACTTCGATACTTCCTGATATTATTCGTAATAAAACCATATAGATTAGTGCTGATTCCACATAACCATCCTTTATTGTATGTTAAAAGAATGTATGCTTGTCCCCTAAAAAATATGTAAATAAAAAAAGTCGTCACTTTATAAAGTGTACCCTTTGTAAAGGACATTTTTAAAAAAGGCTTTTAAGCAACTTGAAGAAGATGGTGACTGTATTGTGCAGGCGTCATCTTTTTTAAGTTCCATTGACCTCGGTAATGATTG
>NZ_RHLQ01000048.1 GCF_003711845.1 Lysinibacillus halotolerans | reverse complement strand
ACAATCATTACCGAGGTCAATGGAACTTAAAAAAGATGACGCCTGCACAATACAGTCACCATCTTCTTCAAGTTGCTTAAAAGCCTTTTTTAAAAATGTCCTTTACAAAGGGTACACTTTATTTTGAGCAACTCTTTTTTATCCTATTATTCTTTTGGCTTTGATTCAACAATTACTGTAACAGGTCCGTCATTAATTAGTGCAACATCCATCATTTCACCAAAAATACCTGTTTCAACGTGAAGGCCAAAAGCTTTAAGCTCTTCGTTAAATGATTCCCACAAAGGTAAGGCGGCTTCAGGTCTTGCTGCCTCTATAAAACTCGGTCTTCTACCCTTTCGAGTATCCCCGTATAAAGTAAACTGGGAAACAGATAAAATATCGCCACCATGTTCAACAATGGAACGATTCATTTTACCTTGATCATCTTCCCATAGCCTAATTTCCGCCACTTTTTTTGCCACATAGCGTACATCTTCTAACGTGTCAGTATGGGTTAATCCAACTAATAATACATATCCTGAATCGATAGCACCAGTTACTTTACCATCAACCGTAACCGATGCTTGTTTACTTCTTTGAATAACTACTCTCATTCATTAAACCTCGTCTACTAATTAATGACCCGTTGAACGGAATATATATCTGGTAATTGTTTAATTCTTTCTACTACTTTGTGTAATCCTGAAAGATTTGAAATCGCAATTGTTAAATGAATCGTTGCAATTTTATCGTGATCTGCCCGCCCAGAAACAGCTAAAATATTTGTTTTCGCCTCACTAACTGCATGCATTACATCGTTTAATATACCAGGGCGGTCAAAGGCAGACACTTCAATATCTACAGGATATTCTTTTCGTACTTGCGCTTGACTATGCTCCCACTCGACCTCAATTAAGCGATTCATATTGTCCCCTTCTTGTATATTCGGACAATCTGAACGATGGACAGAAACACCTCGACCTTTTGTAATAAAACCAACGATTTCGTCTCCAGGTACAGGCGTACAACAACGGGATAAGCGAATTAATAGATTATCAATGCCTTTCACGATAACACCTGATTCGGTTTTACGTTTTTTCGTAGAAGGATTTTGCATTTCCTTTACGATTTTTTCTAAGGCTTCTTCCTGTTCCCGCTCTTTGCGTTTCTTTTCAGCGAGTCGGTTGACGATTTGTTGAGCGGTAATTCCACCTACACCAACAGCAGCATACAAATCTTCTTCATTTGTATAATTTAATTTATCTAAAACACGTTTTACATTTTCGGCAGAAAGTACTTCTTTAATATCGAAATCTTGGGATTTAATCTCTTTTTCTATGAGATCTTTTCCTTTCACGATATTATCTTCCCGTAAATGTTTCTTAAAGAATTGTTTGATTTTATTTTTTGCTTGGGAACTTTGGGCGATTTTCAACCAGTCTCTACTTGGTCCAAAGGATTGTTTCGACGTTAAAATTTCAATTATATCCCCTGTTTTTAACGGCGTATCTAACGGAACCATTTTACCGTTTACTTTTGCTCCAATTGTACGGTTTCCGACCTCTGAATGGACTCGGTAAGCAAAGTCGATTGGAACAGAACCAGAAGGTAGTTCAATGACTTCCCCTTTTGGTGTAAAGACGTAAACCATATCTGAGAACAAATCAAATTTTAAAGACTCCATAAATTCCTCAGCGTTTGACGATTCATTTTGGAACTCTAAAATTTCACGGAACCAAGTTAACTTTTGGTCAATACTTTCCTTATTGGAAACAGATTTTCCTTCTTTATAAGCCCAGTGAGCCGCGATCCCGTATTCTGCAATTTGGTGCATATCACGCGTTCGAATTTGTACTTCCAACGGATCACCATAAGGACCGATAACGGTTGTATGAAGGGACTGGTATAAGTTTTGCTTCGGCATAGCAATATAATCTTTAAATCTTCCTGGCATCGGTTTCCATAGTGTATGTACGATTCCAAGTACTGCATAGCAATCTTTAATGCTATCTACTATAACCCGTACAGCCAGTAAATCATATATTTCATTAAATTGTTTATTTTGCAAAACCATTTTTCGATAAATACTATAAATATGTTTCGGTCGGCCGGATATTTCAGCTTCTATTTCGACATCAGTCAGTTGGGATCTCACTTCATCCATAACATTTTCTAAATACGCTTCTCGTTCAACGCGTTTTCTTTTCATCAAGCTGACGATTCGATAATATTGCTGTGGGTTTAAATAACGTAAAGCTGTGTCTTCTAACTCCCATTTAACCTTTGAAATTCCTAAGCGATGAGCAAGTGGTGCAAAAATTTCTAACGTTTCATTGGAAATACGTCTTTGTTTTTCAGCGGATAAATGTTTCAACGTTCGCATATTATGAAGACGGTCAGCAAGTTTAATTAAAATAACGCGGATGTCCTGAGCCATCGCAACAAACATTTTTCGATGGTTTTCTGCCTGTTGCTCTTTTTTCGACAAATATTTAATTTTCCCGAGCTTTGTTACGCCATCAACTAACATCGCTACTTCTTCATTAAATTCATTTACTAAATCATCCCGTGTAACAGAAGTATCCTCTACGACATCATGAAGAAAACCTGCAGCAACTGTTTCTGGGTCCATTTGGAGCTCAGCTAAAATCCCTGCAACTTGTATAGGATGAATAATATATGGTTCCCCTGAACTACGAAGCTGTTCTTTATGGGCTTCATTTGCTACTTCATAGGCTTTCTTTACGAAGGCAACATGTTCATCGTTCATATATGTTTTGACGAGCGCGAATACATCTTCGGGCGTCAAAATTTGCTCTTTCGCCATTAGTTGTCCACCTTGCTAAAAAATTTTCAAATTTAATTTATAATCTTAATTGTATAAAAAATATGTACAAAAAGTAAAGATAACTACATAAATCATTTCAGAAATACGACAAATTCGAACATTTTCGAACATTATTTTACTTTTAATAAAACCTTATTTCAATTATTTTATTACGAATCCAAAAATTGGTGAGCAGCTAATAATCGAATGAAAAAAGGAAATATCCCGAATGTAAACGGAATATTTCCTTGAAATGATTAATATTCAATTAACGTCTTGATTGGGTAATTGCCGATTTTGTCACGACCATTTAAGTCTTTTAATTCAATAATAAATGCACAACCAGCTACAACGCCTCCTAATTTTTCGATTAATTGAATCGTTGCATCTACTGTGCCGCCAGTTGCTAATAAATCATCCACGATTAATGCTTTTTGTCCCGGTTTAATCGCATCTTTATGCATTGTTAAAACGTCTTGTCCATATTCTAATCCGTATTCAACACGTACGACTTCACGTGGAAGTTTTCCTTCTTTACGTACCGGTGCAAATCCGATTTCAAGAGCATAGGCAACCGGGCACCCGATAATAAATCCGCGCGCTTCAGGTCCTACAATCACTTCTGCCCCTACTTCTTTTGCAAACTCAACAATTTTGTCGGCAGCAAATTTAAATGCTGGTCCATTATCCATAATTGTTGTAATATCCTTAAAACTAATGCCTTCTTTCGGCCAGTTTTCTACAGTTGTTACGTATTGCTTTAAATCCATTATTAATTTGTCCTCCTTAGGAATAAAGATATTCCTTCATTCGTTCGTTAAACCATTGTTTTAATTCTAAATATGGTGCATACAAAAGCTTTTGTTCTATTTCAATTTGTTTCACTCTTTTTTTATAGCTTGTCGCTTCTGAAAGAGAACGCTTTGGCGCATTTATATTTACAGTCGTCAGACCATTTTCTATTGTAACAAAACCTAGCTCAAAAAACACGTTTGTCATAAATTTAATTATTTCCAAATTCAATCCAATATGTTGAGATAACCGTTCCATATGAATGGACAAATTAAATCCTGGACGTTTTTTTAAGAAGGAGTAATACCAGCCAAACTGCTCTCGGGTCGGCATTCCATTAAAAAATTTCGATTCCGGTGTGTAGAAAACCGCATAAATTCTCTTTGGCTGTGCTTGTTGAATATATTTTTCAAGCAATTCCATACTTGGTGGTAAATCTAACAAAACCACATAAGATGAATGATGGTTGAATACAGATTGCTCCGTTATAAAATGAATATCGCTATTCCCTAAATCTTGATTGAAATGTTCAACCGTTTTTTGATTAAAGGCAATAAAGGTACAATTTTGTTGCGGAAGAGTATGAATCCATTTTTGTACTTGGTTTTTCCCACGATAATCAAACAGCTGCCATTCCTTCGTTTGAACATCCGAAATCATCAATTGAGGCTTTTTATTTCCTTGCCATTCATTAATTTGTAAATCCCCAACAAAGGATAACTTTACACCATACGTAATTTCATCATAAAGATGACCTTTACCGAAGCCAATAGCATCAATTGTACCATAGGCATCCTCTAGCTCCATTTTTAAATGATTTTCACCTGAACCAATTTTTTTCATCGAACGTACTTGTACATTTTGTAGTGCATAGATCGGTTTTGCAAAACCTGTTCCAAAGGGCCCAAGCTTTTTAATTTCTTCAACGGACTCAACCGTTACTTCACTTAACTCTACAGGTACATCGATCTTTAATTTCGGTGTTAACATATCGGCTGTTAATACTTCTTCCGCTTGTTTATGAAGACGTTTACGTAATTCATCGACATGTTCAAGGGCAAAGGTCATTCCTGCTGCCATCGGGTGACCACCAAAATGGGGCAAGATTTCGCGGTTTTTCGCTAACTCTTGATATAAGTGGAAACCTTCAATACTACGACCAGAACCTTTCGCCGTCCCTTTGATCGGATCTAATGATAAAACGATAGTCGGACGATAATATTTTTCCACTAATCGGGAAGCTACAATTCCAATAACACCTGGATTCCAACCTTCTTTAGCTACTACGAGGACTAAAGAACTCGATATGTTTGGATCCTTTTCAATCATGTGAATCGCTTCTTCCGTTATAGATTGGACGATTTCTTTACGCTCCACATTTTTCTTATTTAAAAGTTTTGCCCCTTCTGCTGCATCCAAATCATTTTCACTCATTAAAAATGTTACACCCGGATCAGCATCACCTAAACGTCCAATCGCATTTAGACGAGGTCCGAAATAAAACCCAATGGAATCTTCGTCAATCTCATGCTGTTTCACACTCGTTACTTCACAAAGGGCGCGTACCCATGGATTGTAAGATGTTCTTAAATGTTTTATACCTTGTTGCACAATATAACGGTTTTCTCCTACGAGAGGTACTAAATCAGCTACAGTTCCAATAGCTACATATTCATATAAATGCTCTGGTACTTCCCCATATAGTGCATGGGCTAATTTAAAGGCAACTCCTACTCCTGCTAACTCACCGAAAGGATAATGACCTTCAGGAACACGGGGATGTATGATGACATCCGCAGGTGGTAGCACATCTCCAGCCTCGTGATGATCTGTAACGATCACGTCCATTCCAAGCTCTTTTGCAATACGAATCGGTTCTATCCCGCTAATCCCATTATCGACTGTAATAATTAATTGTACACCGTTCTCGTATGCCTTGTGGAAGAGCTCCTCATTTGGACCATATCCGTGGTCAAATCGGTTTGGAATACAAAAGTCTACATCCGCTCCTAAATCCAATAAAACATTCATCATAACGGTCGTACTCGTGATCCCATCGGCGTCGTAATCGCCATAGATTAATATTTTCTCCCCATTATGTAAAGCCTTCTCTATACGCTCTACAGCTTCTTTCATACCGTTTAATAAATATGGACTATGTAATTGACTTTCATCCATTTGCAACAAGGATTTTGCTTCCTGAACAGATGTATAACCCCGTGCAATTAATATTTTTGCTGCAATGGATGAAATATTTAATTCCTTTTGTAATTCAATTATGTTTTCTTCATTCGGTTGTTCAACAATCCATTTCTTCGTTGATTCGATCATTTTGTCACATCCTCAATTTTTCATTATACCGAAAATGGAACGCTTCTACTAATCTTTAAAAATAGATAAATTGAGAAATATTACAAAGGGATAGTATAAATCATCGATTATGTTCAAAAGAAAAAAGTGTAGACAAAGTCGAACATGACTTTATCCACACTTTATTCACTTTCTCTATTAAACAACAGGCTCGTCTGAACCCCATTGCTTTTTCTCTTTTTTCTCCACAACTGTACCTTTTTTGTCCATTTGGCGACACTTTAATGTATACCAAATTTGTGCGGCAATACAGATTGAAGAATACATCCCTGTAACTAATCCAATTAATAGCGCTATGGAGAAGTTTTGAATAGCAGGTGCTCCAAAGATTAACAATGCTACTACGACAATAATCACTGTTAATACTGTGTTTACTGAACGGGACATCGTTTGACGAAGAGACTTATTAACAATATCCGCCAATTCTTCTTTCGTTTTAATAACACCTTTTCGATCAACGTTTTCACGAATCCGGTCAAAGGTAACGATTGTATCGTTAATCGAATAACCGACGATAGTTAAAACGGCAGCTATAAAGGTAATATCTACTTCCAAACGGAAAACACTAAAGATGGCAACCATAAAGAATACATCATGTACTAATGAAGCAATAGCTCCTAATCCCATTCTCCATTCGAATCGGAATGCGACATAAATAATAATTCCGATGGCAGCAATAACAAGGGCATCAATAGCGTTTTTCACAAGCTCTTGTCCTACTGTAGGAGATACAGTGCTTACATTTGGCTCATGTCCATAATCTTCTAATACTTCCGATTTAAAAGTTAAGATCTCTTTTTGAGATAAGTCATCTTTATAAGTGATAACAGCCGTATTTTGTTCTTCACCAGAGATGACGATATCTTCCGATGGGAACCCAATTTCATCGATATAATCTTTTATTTCATCTTGATTGACTTGCTCATCCGCCATAATCTCTACCCGTGTACCACTAGAGAAATCGATACCTAAGTCTAATCTAAATATACTTATTATGACTACACCAACTAATAAGATAATGATCGATAAACTGTAGAATTTTTTACGGTTATGAACAAAGTCAAATCGATCAAAATTTGTTGATAAATCTAAAGTAGATACCCCTTCAGATGCATCATGAATTTTCTTTTTACGAACTCCGTAAAAGAATGGACTGTTGAAATAACCACTTTTAATAAGTAGACCGATTAACATTCGAGATAACCAAACGGCAGTCACGAAACTTAAAACTATTGTAATCATTAAAGTAGTCGCAAACCCTTTAACTGAACTATTACCAAAGAAAAATAATACAGCAGCTGCAAGTAAAGTTGTTAACTGGGCATCAATAATCGCTGTTAACGATTGTTTAGAACCTAATTGATATGCCTCTTGAATCGTTTTCCCTACTCGAAGTTCTTCCTTAATACGTTCCGCAGTTAATATGTTCGCATCCACTGCCATCCCGATACCGAGTACTAATGCTGCGATACCCGGTAACGTTAATACGGCATTAATAGCGTTAAATACAACTAATACTAAGTAAGTAAAGACTACTAGAGTGATAATGGATACAAATCCAGGTAATCGATAATACAACAACATGAAAATAAAGATTAAGACTACCCCAACAACACTAGCAAATACTGTACTTTTTAACGCTTCTTCACCAAATTGTGCACCAACGGATGTTGAATATTTTTCAGTTAATTTTACCGGTAAAGCTCCCGCATTTAAAACACTAGCTAAATCCTTCGTCTCTTGAACGGTAAAATTACCACTAATCATTACGTCTGTTGTATTTAAAACTTGATCAACTGAAGCGGCAGAAACAAATTTCGGATCTTCCTTCTGTACTTCTTTTGCGTATGAATCGACACCTTCTTCAAAGTCCATCCATACAACTAATAAGTTTTCGCCCACCGGCATTTCCGATATTTTTTTCGTCACCTCAGCGAACTTCGATGCATCTTTTAATGTAAGCGTAACGATTGGACGATTTTGCTGATCAAAGGAAGCTGCTGCACCCCCTTCTTTTAAATCCGTACCATCTAATAATAAATTGTCATGAATATCTCGGAAGGTTAAATTCGCTGTAGAAGACAACAATTCACGAGCCGAAGATTGGTCATCAACCCCTGCCAATTGAACACGTATACGATTGTCTCCTTCAACTTGAATGCTCGGTTCACTAACACCGAATTGGTCAATACGATTCGATAGAGCGGTTGTCGTATCTGTAAGGATGCTTTGTGTTATTTTTTCACCATTTAGTGGTTCTACTTCATATAAAACCTCAAACCCACCTTGTAAATCTAAGCCGAGTTTTACATCTTTTAAAATCCCTTGTACCGTCGTACCAATCCCAGCTAATAATACAACTACAACGAGTACAAAAGTAAAAATACGGCTTTTTTGCTTCATTTTTAAGTCCTCCTCAATTGTGTTTACATAAACGTAAACACAAAAAACGCAACTACGTTTTTGTCAAAGTGATTAATGCTTTTTATTTCGTTTTACAACTGGCCAAACTAGTCTATGTACCAAACATATTATGAGACACCTTTGTCCAACTGTCAAACCAATGCCATGGGTTTACTGCTCTTCGTTCGTACTTTTTGATTTTAATAGTTCTTGCAACTCTTCTTGACTTACGTCACTAAACCAATTGGCGGAATGAAATTGTTGAATTTGAAAATGACTAACAATTTCCGAAGGTTTAATCCCGTATATCGTTTCTACTATTTCATATACGCGTAGATCTTCTATTTTTTGTTTTCTCCATTTTTTTTGAATACAAAAATTCCAAAGATCTTCTAACGAAATACCATCATATTCATAATACTTAATCTCTTCCACTTTGCTTTGTAATACCGGTAAAACTTGTTTGTATAGCTGTTCGAACTGAATCATGACAATCCCCCCAACCAGTAGTTTTAACTAACGACCACTAAGCATACAAATATTGTATCTGAAATTTCTTGAAATGAGAAGGGATTGAATGAATGGGTTCATTTGTTAAGGGAACATTGTTTTTGACCGTTGTTATTTTTTTGTCTAAAATGTTCGGATTTGTATATAGAATGCAGTTCATGCGGATTGCGGGAGAAGAAGCCGTAGGGATTTACATGACCGCCTATCCGGCCTTTATATTCTTTATTTCCATCTTACAGTTAGGAATTCCTTTAGCGGTTGCTAAAGTCGTAGCCGAACTTCATGCAAAACGAAAAGATGGACAACTTAAATCGGTTATGACAACTGCCACAAGATGGTCAATTCTTTCCATTATTATCTTCACCCCATTACTTTATTTATTTATACCATATTTAGCTGGGACACTTTTACATAATGATGGGACGAAATTGACATTATATGTTGCCCTTGGTGCTGTGCCAATTGTTGTTTTCTCTGGGTTGTTTAGGGGATATCTTCAAGGGATCGCCGTTATTTCGGCAACGGCTTGGTCACAAATGCTTGAACAAATTATTCGAATTTCACTCATTACTTTTTTGTTACCATTTTTCGTTACTCCAGAAAATCCAGCGTTAACTGCTACTTATGCGATGGGTATTACAGCGGTTGGAGAAGTATTTTCTTTAGTTTATTTGTACATTCATTACAGATTAAAGAAAAAAAAGCCGAAGAAAACCGATTCAACAAAAGCGTATCCTGCATTACCATTATTACGGATAGCTGTTCCTTCGGCAGGTAGTCGATTATTTGGCACTTTTACATGGTTTTTAGAACCAATTGTATTTTTAAAAGCGTTAACCGTTTCAGGATTAACGGCTGCTGGCGCTACAACATTGTACGGTGTTATTTCAGGGGTCCATGTTCCTTTACTACTATTTCCGTCATTTATCCCGAATGCCCTTGCGATTGTATTAATCCCAGCTGTTAGCGACGCTGTTGCAAGAAGTAATTATAATTTGTTAAATGAACGGATTGGTATTTCATTACGTTTATCATCCCTTATTGGCTGTTATGCAGCTACTTATTTCTTTATACATGGGGATGAACTAGCGATGAAACTATTCCATCTTGAAGAAAATCGTGGATTTATGAGAATATTAGCTCCAATTTTTTATTTTTACTACATTCAAAGTCCATTGCAATCCATTTTACAAGCCGTGGATGAAGCACGACCGGCTATGATGAACTCCATTTACGGCGGACTCGCTAAATTGTTTGTTATGTTTGTACTAGCCTCTCAACCATTTATTCGAGAGTTTGGAGCTATTATCGCCATAGGGTTTGGTGTATTAATTACTTCCTTCCTACATATGGCAACACTACGTGGACATAAAATGATTAGTGCAGGTTTTAGATTCTTCGCTGTCCCTTATGGAATCTTTATTTTAACAAGTTTTATTCAAACGTATTTAATTTCTAATTCTTCCTTCGATTTTTGGACAAATAGTGCGCTAACTTTAATCATCCTTACGTTGTTATTAATTTTAACGAATCAAATTAAAATAAGTGATTTTAAATATTTAACTTCGATCATTTCCCGTCGTCTTTAATTGAACGTGAATTTTGTCATTTTCATAACAACAGTAAAAAACATTATCAATTTTTTCATAACCGGCTTCCTTTAACTTTTCCAGAAGCCATGAACGTTCTTTTTTCATTAATTTCAAATGTTTTTCCACAATATAACCATCAACAACAAGGGGTAAAATAAGTGGATCTTCATTTTTTAGAAATATCGATAATTTACCCGATGGTTCTAAAAATGCATAATCAATACTTTGAATGGATGGGACTCCTTCTTCACGCATTTGTTGAAACAGGTCATCTAAATTATACCGTTGTTTTTTCATCTCTTCTTGATTAATAACCCCTTTTTCAACAATAAGGGAAGGATCTCCATCTATTAAATCACGGACATTTTTATTTTTTAATGTCATGAGTGAATTGATATATTGAATGACAAATAAAATGATAATGGGAAGTATGTTTTGAAAAATAGGTTTGTCAACTTCTTCTAATGCAAAGGCGACACATTCAGCAATTAATATAAAGACGACTAAGTCCATTATACTTAGTTCGCCTACTTCCCTTTTGCCCATCATACGGAAAACAATTAATATGAAAATATATAAAAACACGGTTCTTAAAATGATTTCCCCATACATTTCCATTTTTCACACACCCTCCTTTCCCCATTGTGAGCACAAAGGAGGGTTACTATTCATGAATTTGTATATTAGAGAAATGAAAAAAGCTTACTAATTTGGAGCATGTCCAAATTAGTAAGCTTTCAATGAATTATTGTGTAATGACGCGACCAATTGCTTGACGCTCAAATTTTAAACGTGTTTTTCCATCAACGATGATATAAACCGCTGTATCTTCTATCGCGTCAACTTCACCATGAAGTCCCCCGATTGTTACAACTTGATCTCCACGTTTTAAATTACTTTGCATTTGTGCCGTTGCTTTTTGTCTTTTTTGTGCTGGACGGATTAAAATAAACCACATCGCAACGAACATAATAAGAATTGGTAATAAACCTAATAGTTGTTCCATATATACACTCCTTTCAAACCTCATTTTTAAGTATATTATAAAATGGTTATAAAAAGCGATTTGAAACGATTATTTTTCTACAAATAATCATATTTTTCTCAAATCGCCATATTATTGACGATACTCTTACAATTTTTAGAAGTTTTTCGCATCCGGTTTATTAAAACCATACTTCTCAAAAAATTCTTCACGGAAATCGCCTAGACGATCTTCACGAATCGCTTGTCTTACTTGTTCCATTAATTTTAATAAGAAATGTAAGTTATGATATGTTGTTAAACGAATACCAAATGTTTCTTCTGTACGAATTAAATGACGAACGTAAGCCCGTGTATAGTTTTTACAAGTATAGCAATCACAATTTGGATCAATCGGGCTGAAATCTCGGGCATATTTCGCATTTTTCACCACTAAACGACCTTCTGAAGTCATTAATGTACCATTGCGGGCAATACGAGTCGGTAATACACAGTCAAACATATCAACACCGCGAATCGCTCCATCAATTAAAGAATCTGGAGAACCTACCCCCATTAAATAACGAGGTTTATTATCAGGTAGTAATGGTGTTGTATATTCCAACATGCGGTTCATAATTTCTTTTGGTTCACCAACTGACAATCCACCGATGGCATAACCCGGTAAATCCAATTCCACAAGGGCTTCTGCAGACCGTTTACGTAAATCTTCGTATTCCCCACCTTGTACAATTCCAAATAATGCTTGATCTTCTGGACGGGCATGGGCCTCTTTACAACGTTTAGCCCAACGAGTCGTACGATCCACAGAATTTAGCATATATTCGTATGATGCTGGATATGGAGGACATTCATCAAAGGCCATCATAATATCAGACCCTAAATCATTTTGAATTTCCATTGCCTTTTCTGGACTTAAGAAAAGCTTGTCTCCATTTAAATGATTACGGAAATGTACGCCTTCTTCTTCAATTTTACGAAATTCACTTAGTGAAAATACTTGGAAACCACCAGAATCCGTTAAAATGGGACGATCCCAGTTCATAAATTTATGTAGTCCGCCCGCTTCTTTTATAATATCATTCCCTGGTCGAAGCCATAGATGATATGTGTTCGATAAAATAATGCCTGCATCCATTTCCTTTAATTCTTCTGGAGACATTGTTTTAACAGTAGCTTGTGTTCCAACTGGCATGAAAGCAGGTGTTTCAAAAGAACCATGGGGTGTATGAACAATCCCCAGTCTGGCACCAGTTTGCTTACATGTTTTAATTAATTCATATGTTACGGCTGGTTTTGTCATAGGTGAAAAAAATCCTCTCTTCTTTTAAAGTAAAAATCCGTTATATATCATTAATAAAAATTAAGATCGATTTGGTCGAATAAACATTGCGTCTCCGAAACTGAAGAATCGATACTTTTCTTCTACAGCTTTATTATACGCATTTAATATAATTTCTCTAGTTGTAAGGGCACTTACTAACATTACTAAAGTAGATTTTGGTAAATGGAAGTTTGTAATTAATCCATCAATCGCTTTATATTCAAAGCCAGGATAGATGAAAATATTTGTCCACCCTTGCTCCGCGCGAATTTCACCGTTATATTTATGGGCAACCGTTTCTAACGTACGTGTTGATGTCGTACCAACAGCAATAACTTTCCCACCATTCGCCTTTGTTCGATTAATAACTTCTGCTGCTTCTTCCGATACACTATAAAATTCCGAGTGCATATCATGGTTTTCAATGGAATCTACACTGACTGGACGGAATGTTCCAAGTCCAACATGTAATGTAATGAAAACAACTTCTACACCTTTTTCTTTAATTTGGTCTAAAATTTCATTTGTGAAATGTAATCCTGCTGTTGGAGCGGCAGCAGAACCAATTTCTTTAGAATAAACCGTTTGGTAACGTTCCCGATCATCTAATTTTTCGTGAATATATGGTGGGAGTGGCATTTCTCCTAACTGATCTAATATTTCGTAGAAAATGCCTTCATAGTTAAATTTAAATAATCTACCGCCATGATCTAATTCACCGATACAAGTCGCTTTTAGTAAGCCATCTCCAAAGGAAATTTCAGTACCGACTTTCACACGTTTTGCTGGTTTAACAAGGGTTTCCCATTCATCGTTATTACCTTGTTTAAGCAATAATACTTCAATATGGGCACCTGTTTCTTCCTTTACTCCCAAAAGTCTTGCAGGCATGACACGCGTATTATTTAGTACAAGACAGTCCCCTTTTTGTAGTTCATCAACTATATGTTTAAATTGACTATGCTCCACTTCACCAGTTTTCCGATCTACTATCATTAATCGACTAGCTGTACGATCCTCTAACGGTGTTTGAGCAATAAGTTCTTCAGGTAAATAGAAATCAAAATCTTCAACTTTCATTTTTACATCTTCTTTCATTATATTTGTTCTGGATAAGTATAACCAAAATGTTCATAGGCTAGTTGGCTTGCAACCCGTCCCCGTGGTGTACGTTGAATAAACCCAATTTGCATTAAAAAAGGTTCATAAACATCTTCAATGGTTAAACGTTCTTCCCCAATGGAAGCAGCCAACGTATCTAGCCCAACAGGTCCACCTTTAAATCGTTCAATCATACTAATGATTAGTTTATGGTCAATATAGTCAAGTCCTCTGGAATCGACTTGTAATAATTCAAGGGCTTGATTTGCAATAGCAAGGGAAATTTTCCCGTCTCCAATCACTTGGGCATAATCCCGTACCCTTTTTAATAAACGATTGGCGATTCTCGGTGTTCCCCTTGAACGACGAGCAATTTCTCTTGCAGCAAGTCGTTCAATTTCCACATTGAACAGCTCGCTGCTACGTAATACGATTTCTTCTAACGCTTCCTCATCATAATATTCCAGTCTTAATAATACACCAAAGCGATCTCGTAACGGCGCTGACAATGCTCCCGCTCTTGTCGTCGCACCGACCAACGTAAAAGGTGGTAAATCTAAACGAATGGAGCGCGCTTCTGGTCCTTTTCCGACAACAATATCTAAACAAAAGTCTTCCATAGCCGGGTATAAAACTTCTTCTATAGAACGAGGAAGACGATGAATTTCATCGATAAATAAGACATCCCCTGGTTGGAGGGAGCTGACAATAGCTGCCAAATCGCCAGGACGTTCAATAGCAGGACCACTCGTTAAACGAATATTGACATCCATTTCATTGGAAATGATGGAAGCTAATGTTGTTTTCCCTAATCCCGGTGGCCCATATAATAATACATGGTCTAAACTTTCTTGTCGGAGCTTTGCTGCTTCGATGAAAATATTCAAATTTTCCTTTACCTTATGTTGACCAATATATTGAGAAAGCTTTTGAGGTCGTAGAGACATCTCAAATTGTTCATCATATTGATTTGCCTCACTTGAAATGATTCGATCGGACATAAATCACTCCCTCCTTACTTCACTTTTAGCAATAGTTGTAAAGCTTGTTTCATATAAGCTTCTGTTGTCGTTAACTGGTCATTTTCTTCTAACTTCGGCTTAATCTTTGTCAACTCTTTATCCGAATACCCAAGGGCTATTAACGCTAACATCGCTTCTTCTAATTCTTGTTTATTTGGATTAACACCAAATAGTGGCAATTCATCTTCTGCACTTGGTAATTCTACTTGTTCAAGTAATGATCCTAATTTTCCTTTTAAATCTAAGATCATTTGACGAGCCGTCTTTTTGCCAACTCCAGGGAACTTAACTAGAAATGCTTCATCTTCCATTTCAATGGCAGATATGACCTGAGACGGGTTACCACTTGCTAAAATAGCTAATGCCCCTTTTGGTCCTATTCCTGATACTTGAATAAGTTTTCTAAATAACTCCCGTTCATCCAGCGAGCGAAATCCGAATAGCATATGGGCATCTTCTCTAACATGCATATGTAAAAAGATTTGTTGCATATCTTCTTTTATGCGAAAGGCAAAGGGATTAGGTGTAAAGATTTGCCAACCAATTCCTTGTTGCTCTACCACAACATATTCTGGCGTTATCCGTTTAATTTGGCCAATTATATAGTCATACATTGTCATTCCCCCACATTCACTGCTTTAAATTATAGCATACTGTTCGGTATTCACCCGAACAAATACTACGATATCTTTTTGCTCATTGTATAGTGCTCGTTTGAAAGTAGGAAACCTAAATTCTGAATGGAAGGTTAGAGAATCCTTTTCCACCATTGCGTAAATGAACAAAGAAAGACCGTCTTTATAGACGGCCAATTGTTTTTCTTTTGCTTTCTATTATTTTATCAAACTTTCCCCAATTATTGATAGTTTGAATGTAATTTTTCTGTTTCTATAATTAAATCAGGCCAATGCCTTAACGCTTTTTCTGTAAATGGCATTAAATAGTCTAAGAAAGCATCTCGCTCATACTTACCTAATTGCAGTACATAGAGCCATTCTCGTAACAGCTCATTCGGATACTGTAAATAATTTATTTTTGGTAAACACAATTGATGAAGATACGGAATTTCCTTAAACAACTTTTTCAAATCGTAATCCATAGTAGGTAAAACACGGTGCATCCATAATATCATTTCTTCCGCTGAATCACCTACTACGGCTAGATCAAAATCGATTAATTTCATTTTCTTATCTTCACAGATTAAAAAATTATGATGAACGACATCCCCATGTAACAAAGTGAGTTTCCCATTCACTTTATGCCTTTTTCTTCGCATTTGTTTCAAAACTCTGCTTGCAAAAAGAGTAATATCATAATAAGTGTGTTGTAAATAGGGAATTAATTCTTTTTCATTAATAAGAAATCGTTCATATCGTGCATTCCATTTTTGATAAAGATGCTGTCTTGGGAAAATGACTTGACTTTTCCAATCAATGACATTTCCCGTATCATGTAATGCTTTTAATATTTTATAACTTTGCTTTCTTTGATCGGCATTGGAAAAATCGGCACTATAACTATTATTTTGCCAAAGTTGAATAACTAAATCCTTTTCCTTACTTTTCACTAACGGAATAACATATGGAAACTTAATCGAATCCAATTGTTTATGAATCGATTTTACTTTTTCAGCAACCGAAACGTTTTCATATTTTTTTATAAATAATGTTCCGTTTGATGTCTCTTGCTTCCATATATTGTTCTTAATTTGCATATTAATATTTCCAAGGTGTGTAATGGGATGAATAAGGGTTCATATAAGGATTACTTTGGCAATTAGGGTGCATCGGATGTGACATCATCGGTTGCTGCATCATATAAGGCATCATTTGATGCATATGTTCAGGCATCACTTGGGACATATGATGTCCATAATAATTATTTTGTGGATAATGGGAAGTCCCCATAGATTCAGGATCATAGACATCATCAAAATCATCTACATCGTGATAATTTTCAACATTCTCTTCGAATTCACCTAGCACCTGATGATTATCTTCTACTTTTTCAATACCTTTTGTTTTTAATTCAGAAGAATCCTTTAACCAATCAGGTAAACCGTCTTCATCATCGAACGAATTATCCATTGCTGGTGCCACATCCATTGAAGGGGAAACATCATAATTCGGTTCAAAATGCGGAAGTCCATAAGGCATTACTTCATTCCGATAGCCGCCACCGCATCCGCAGTCATGATGTTGTACAGGTTGCTCCTGACATCCACATGGGTATGGTTGATGATGATAATATGGTTGTTCCTGACATCCACACAAATCAAAATAATGTGGTTGCTCGAAACATTCACACGGATGGTGATAGTATTGCGGCATACATGGTACATAAATAATTTGAGGTTGCGGAACAGGTACATATTCCACTTCTTTTTCTACTTTTGTTTCTACTTTTGGCTGCGGCATTGGTTGTTGTGGTACTTCAACAAAAATTGGCTGTACTTGCATCATTGGCTGTTGTGGTACTTCAATAAAAATCGGTTGTGCTTGCGGCATTGGTTGTGCTTGTGGGTGTTGTTGTTGGAATTGTAATTGTGGTGCAAAATCGAAATGGAATTGTGGTGTTAAATCGAACTGTGGCATCGGCATCGGAATTGGAACAGGTGCTGGTATAGGCGCCTTTTCCACCGGTTTTTCTTGTGTTAATTTTTCCTTCGGTGCAGTTTGTTTTGGCTTTGTGATTGGTGCTGTTTGTTGTTCCTTTGTAATTGGTGCTGTTTGTTGTTGCTTCGGCATCGGCGCTGTCTGTTGTTCCTTTGTCATCGGTGCCGTTTGCTGTTCTCTTGTCATTGGTGCAGTTAGCTGTTCTTTCGTCATTCTTGACGATTCATTACTATTTGGGTTTGCATTTGTATTGGCATTTGAACCATTATCCGGTAAAATAATTTCCATTCCTGGAACAATATAATCTGGGTTAGCCAAATGCGCATTTAAACGTTTTAACTCATCAAGTCCAATCCCATACTGTTTGGCAATTCGCCATAATGTCTCACCTTTTTGAACAATATGAATTCGCACAAACATCCTCCTTTTCTCGTTTTATAATATGTTACTCAAACGAAAAGGACACAAAAAAATTAAACGATTTGTGTTGTTCCTCGTGATAAACTATGAATGAAGGAGTAATGTATATACATGAAATTTCCAATGAAAGAGGTGCCAAGATGAAAAAAATATTAGGAGAAGAACGGCGCAATACATTGCTCCGTTTATTAAAGAGTTCAAAATCCCCAATAACAGGATCAGATTTGGCTAAACATGCGAATGTATCAAGACAAGTAATCGTCAATGATATGAATTTATTAAAGGCACGAAATGAACCGATTATTGCGACAAGTCAAGGTTACCTTTATATGCTGCGGGACGATCATAATGAAATATATGAAAGAAAAATTGTTTGTTTACATACTGCAGAACAGGCGGAAGACGAAATGTTAACGATAGTCGATTGTGGTGTAACATTAAAAAGCGTGATCGTTGAACATCCTCTTTACGGTGAAATTACCGCTTCCATGATGTTGTCCAATCGTCATGATGTGGATAGCTTCATTAAGCGAGTCAATGAAACGAAAGCAAATTATTTATCTGTACTGACGAACGGTACCCATTTACATGTCCTTTCTGCCTCATCTGAAGAACAATTAAATCTTGCAGAACAGAAGTTAAGGGAAAAAGGATATTTAATAGAAGGATAATAAAAATGGGCACTCGAAAAGAGTAGCCCATTTTTTATTTCAAATTTCACTGTAAAAATCGATCTAAATCATCCTTCTTCGGAATGCTACATTGATTGTTTTTAATTAATTTATGACGATTTTTTGCAATTTTGTCATAAATCAGATCTCGAATAGGTGTCGGAATGATGGTGAATAAATAAAACCCTTTCCATCCTCTATCTAATTTACGACTAATTCGCAATACTGCTGTTGACTTAAAATAACAGTTGTCGCCTTCAATGTAAATGACACTATCTATTGATTTTGGAACGTGAAACTTTTCCATTAAAGTTTGCCCTATATCACTTTGAATTGATGCAAATTTAAAATGCTTTTTATGATCCCTTTTCATAATAAATTGGACTGTTGCATCGCAAAAATGACATTCCCCATCAAATAAAATAATGTTCATATCCTCACCTACTTCACTCTGGTGTTAAATAAGTATCATATGTACCGAGGGATTTCACTGTAC
Organism: Lysinibacillus halotolerans; assembly: GCF_003711845.1. Classification (GTDB taxonomy): domain Bacteria; phylum Bacillota; class Bacilli; order Bacillales_A; family Planococcaceae; genus Ureibacillus; species Ureibacillus halotolerans. The sequence goes on along the minus strand of NZ_RHLQ01000048.1, from coordinate 6,017 downwards.
AGCCAAGTGCCTTTAATTCTTCAAAAGCTCCCTTCATCATTGGCTCATTTTCATCGGCCAATATATCCATGATGAAGAAATAGTCCCCTAAACCCGTTTTTAATGGCCTCGACTCGATTTTACTTAGGTCCAGTTTGCGCCAAGCATAAACGGAAAGAACTTGGTGGAGCGCACCCGATACATTTTCCGGTAAAGTGAGCATCACCGTTGTTTTCGTTTTCCCTTCCGATTCTTTTCCCTGTAGCCGTATATTTTTTTTTGATAATACGACAAATCGGGTATGGTTAAAATGAAAATCATGTATATTTTTCTCTACAATCTCTAAATTATATTTTTCAGCAGAGGATGTATTTCCGACTGCTGCGATGCAACGATCCGGATTTTCAGAAACTAGCTTTGCTGCTGCTGATGTAGATGAAAACTGATGTAAAGGTACTTTACTAAATCGATAAAACAAATATTTATGACATTGGGCTAAAGCATGGGGATGGGAATAAATTTCTTCTATGTTGTGCCAATTATCTTTTTGCGCTTTATGAACCATTAAATGTTGTTGTATTTTTGACAAAACTTCTGCCACAATAAATAATTCTGCCTCATGATATAAATAGTCAATCGTCAGCGGTACTGTCCCTTCTATAGCATTTTCCAAAGGCACGACTGCCAAATCGACTTTTTCACTTGATACCGCCTCAATACATTCAGGAATCGTTGTATAAGGGATTAACGTTTCATTGGGGAATAAACTTTTTGTAGCTAAATATGTAAAGGATGCCTCTGGTCCTAAATATGCTATTTTGTTTAACTCTTTCTCTTTCACTTTGATCCCTCCACCATTTTCTAACTAGCGCGATTTTTCTTTCAATTTTATGTAAAAAAGAGAGAGCAATTGAAGACTCTCTTACTCTCTTGTCAATCGTTGTTAAAGCGCTCCAGAACTAATGACTTCTGCAGATTCAACAAACTCTAACTTTTTCAATTGTTGTAATAAATCATCCAGTTCAATTTCCATGCTTGTTACATCCAAAGATAATGTCACATTAGCACGCCCTTGAATAGGAATTGTTTGGTGAATTGTTAAAATATTACAATGGGCGATCGATATAATTTCTAATAGTTTGGCAAGTGTTCCCTTCTCGTCTTGCAATTGAATAAAAATTGTTAAAATACGTTCTCGAACAATGGAGTGAAAAGGAAAAACGGCATCTCGATATTTATAAAATGCGCTCCGAGATATATCCACTTCTTTTACTGCATCCCAGATTGAAGAAACTGCACCACTTTGTAGAAGATGCTTTGCTTCCAATGTTTTTTGCATCGCATCCGTCAATACGTCTTCACGTACTAAATAATACCGTTGATTCGCAACGTTTTTCATACTCTCCCTCCAACATCTTCCCAATATACATTAAGCAAACTTTACTCTACAAACTCAAATTCAAATTCTAATAATCGAACGATATCCCCGTCTTTTGCTCCACGTTCACGTAAAGCGTCATCTACGCCCATTCCACGTAATTGTCGTGCAAAGCGACGTACACCGTCTTCTCTACTGAAATCAGTCATTTTAAATAAACGTTCAATGGAGTAGCCAGATAATACATATGCACCGTCATCATCACGAGTAATATCGAAGTCTTCACCTTTTTTCTCGTGTTTATAAAGAACGGATGCATCACTGTCTTCTTCCACCACATCGTGCAATTCGAAATGAGGTGTTACTTCAAGAAGGTCAGCGATTTCAAACAATACCGGTTTTAAACCTTGGCGAGAAATGGCCGATACAGGGAAGACTTTAACGGAATCTCCCACTTTTTCTTTAAATTCTTTTAAATTCTCTTCTGCATCTGGCATATCCATTTTGTTAGCGACAACAATTTGAGGTCTTTCAGTAAGACGTAAATTGTATTGTTTTAATTCTTCATTGATTGTCAAATAATCTTCATATGGGTCACGACCCTCCATACCTGACATATCAATAACATGGACAATTACTCGAGTTCTTTCAATATGACGTAGGAATTGCATACCTAATCCTACACCTTGGTGTGCACCTTCAATTAACCCAGGTAAATCAGCCATGGCAAAACTTCTACCATCTTCTGTTTCAACCATACCTAAATTTGGTACGATCGTCGTAAAATGGTAAGCACCAATTTTAGGCTTTGCAGCTGAAACGACAGATAGTAACGTCGATTTCCCTACACTTGGGAATCCAACTAATCCTACATCGGCTAATACTTTTAACTCTAATATAACATTTAATTCTTGCCCTGGCTCCCCTTTTTCTGCAAGTTCTGGCGCAGGGTTAGCTGGTGTAGCAAAGCGACTATTGCCACGGCCACCACGGCCACCACGAGCAATGACAGCCCTTTGACCATGCTCAACTAAATCTGCAATAACAGCGCCCGTTTCTTCATTCATCACCACTGTACCTGGGGGAACTTTAATTACTAGATCTTCGGAGTTTTTCCCGTGCATCCCCTTACTCATCCCGTGTTCACCACGATTTGCTTTGAAATGACGTTTATATCGGAAATCCATTAAAGTACGCAATCCTTCTTCTACTTCAAAGACAACATTTCCGCCATTGCCGCCATCTCCTCCAGCAGGTCCACCATTTGGGACAAATTTTTCACGGCGAAAGGCGACCATACCATCTCCGCCGTCTCCACCTTTCACATAAATCTTTACGTGATCGACAAACATTACTTTCACTCCTGTTCTATACTCAAAGCATATTTCCACTGATTCGTAGTTTGTTCATATGTTTGAACGGTTAAATTTGTTACTTCATGTTCAAATAAATGGCAATCCCATTTTCCGATTAATTCAAAAGTTAAATGGAATGCTAATTCATTTGATTCAATTTGAATCGTTAGCTCATGTTCAGTAAATGGATCTAAGCTATCATAAACATGAATAACTGTCTTTTCTAAGTATTCTACAATTTGTTCATCTTTTTTCATATCAACCGGACTTGTTACATTACTTTTTAATGTCACTTGGAAAGCTGGGTAGCGCCATTGAAGCGTTTGTAACCATTCTACTGTATTTGGTAATTTTAGTTTATTGATATTTGAAAGGGTTTTACATTGTTCAGAAATTTGCTCAATAATTTTTTTTGATTCTTCTACTCTGCCCAAATCCAAGTTCATTTTGATCAGCTGTAGTTGATTCATATAATCATGATTTGCAAATCTTAATACTTCATTTACTGATAGGGATAGAGTTTTCATTTTGAACCTCCACATGATAGAAAAATGCTACTAAATTCTTTTTTAGTATAACAAGTTTTTCTATACTTTTCCCTTTTTTCCCCTAATTCTGTAAGAATACTATAAGAAAATTTCAGTTATCCATTAGAGATATAGTATCATTCGTCATTTTTATCAAATTAAAAAAATACCCTTAACACATGAAAAAGGACTGCTGTCTAGCAGTCCTTTCATTTAAATATGGAATTAAGCTTCTTGAGCTACAGGGTAAACACTTACTTTTTTCTTGTCGCGGCCTAAACGTTCGAATTTAACAACGCCGTCAACTTTAGCGAAAAGTGTGTCATCTCCACCACGGCCTACGTTTGTACCTGGGTAAATTTTTGTACCGCGTTGACGGTAAAGAATTGAACCACCAGTTACGAATTGACCATCAGCACGTTTCGCACCAAGGCGTTTTGCTTCAGAGTCACGTCCGTTCTTTGTAGAACCTACCCCTTTTTTCGAAGCGAAAAATTGAAGGTCTAAAGATAGTAACAATTTCATTTCGTTCCACCTCCTACTAGGCTACTTGGTTGTAGTTAATTTGAATATATTGTCCATAGTTTTGAACCATCGAGTAAACTTGAGCAGTCATTACTTGGACAATAAGTTGTAATTTTGCATCGACTTCTCCGTCTATATCAGTAGGAAGATCTACACGAAGGTAGCCACCGCCTTCTGTTGCTTGATCAATTTTCGGTTCAATTTGAAGTAGAGCATAAATTGCATTTACAGTACCAATGGCAATTGTAGATGCAGCTGCACATACTAAATCTTTCCCCGTTTGATCGTACTCAGCATGACCTGAGAATTCATATGCAGAAACATGTCTATTTTCATCGTGATGAATCGTAACAGTAATCATTTTATTCACCTCGATTTATTAAGCGTTGATTGATTCAACAACTAATTTTGTGTAAGGTTGACGATGACCTTGTTTACGACGGTAGTTTTTCTTCGCTTTGTATTTGAATACAGTAATTTTTTTAGCGCGTCCTTCTTTTACAACTTTCGCTGTAACAGTAGCACCTGCAACAGTTGGAGCTCCAACTTTCACTGTTTCTCCACCTACGAATAAAACTTTATCAAATGTTACTACTTCATCAGCTTGAACACCTAGTTTTTCAACATAGATTTCTTGTCCAGCTTCTACTTTGATTTGTTTTCCACCAGTTTCGATAATTGCGTACATTAAAATGCACCTCCTCTTAGACTCAGACTCGCCTGTAACGAAAGGTGATCTTTCGATTCTTAAAAAACCTTTCCAGAGCGGTTGTAGCACGGGTGCTACAAACAATAACATTAAAAATACTACCACAACAATACTCTCACGTCAATCTTTTCATAACATGTTTCTCAAAGGCAAACCGATATTTTCGATATCTCCATTCATTGACGATTTGAAGGAGTAGAAATAAACTCAATCCTAATAAAAATAAAGTTTTTGGCAATAAAATAAAGGTGATAAATACCGAAATCGTAATGAGTAGTAATGATAATGTTAAATAAAGTTCAATCATTCGAATACGCGGATGAAAAATTAAAATTAATGATAACATCATTCGACCACCATCTAATGGCCAAATTGGAATGATATTAATCGCTAGTAAAATAAGTTGAATTTTTAAAAATGGATCCGCTACTAAAGGATCCAACAATGGTGTCACAGCGATACATCCGATTGTAGCAAGCGGTCCACCTATGGCGATGATGAATTGTTTTCGTGGCGAAATAGACATACCACCTCTCAATACTATTTCACCGCCATAGGGCATAATAACACAGCGTTCCACTTTTACTTTACAAAGATAAGCAGCAATTATATGGCCAATTTCATGAATTATTAAAGAAGATAAAATAAGTGCATAATACGAAACGTTACCATATAACACCATACTAAAAAGAACCGGTAAAAATAATGGATGAATTGTCATACGCATCATGATTGCGTATGCTCTTTCATCCATTCTAACGTTTCCTCAAGATTTAAAACTTTCCCATTCTCCTCAATTTTAATATAAAGATCTCCCGGTTCTTTATTCGCAATCGTACTTCCCCTCTCAATAGAAGTATAAGGCAGTAAAGAAAAGGAATCCACATTGCCATATGTGACCGTTGTATCGTCTTCGTAATAAACTGAGATTGTTTTGCCTGTATTTTTTGAATGCCCTGTATAAACGACCAATCCATTTTCAATCGCGAGAATCGGAATAGGCTGCTCGAAGGTTAACAAGTATCCGCTATCATAAGGTTTGACAGCAACAAAGGATAATAATTCTTGATTTACTTTATCCGAGGAAACAGTAATCGTCGTATCCGGTTCTTTTCCAAATACTTCTCTTAAAAAATTTCTCATAATGGTTAAATCTTCGGAACTATATACAATTTTATTTACGTCTACTGCAATTTGCCCTCTTTCATGTAATTGACTTCCAACTAATACAACTACGCAGAGAAGAACAGCAGCAATCCATTTCCATAATTTGTTCACTACCTCATCCATTCTCATTTTTCATAGTATATGAAAAATATGAAAATAGGATTCAATTTGAACGAAAAAAGAAACTGTCCAATTTAGTCGAATTATAAAAAATAGAGACCTAAAAAAAGGTCAACAAACAAAAAAGAAAATTTACGGGTTCTAAGTCAAATGTTGGGGTGAGCATTTAGCTCACTCCTAATTTATGCGACCCGAACATCTATATTTTTATATTGATGGTGTAATAACACCTTTAATCTGAATCGATCAAATCGTTT
>NZ_RHLQ01000047.1 GCF_003711845.1 Lysinibacillus halotolerans | reverse complement strand
TTGAATTTGGTTTGACGGCCATTTTCATTATATCGAGAGGAGTTTTTAATTCCATCTCCATTACCACTCTAAAAGTATATTTTCACACGTGCAGAGCACGTGGTTTTAAAAGAATTAATAAGGCACATTTCTTATTTAAGAAATGTGCTTGAGGAAGATGTTATTTAACTAAAGCCCTCGTTATTTACATAAAGACTTACACATTAATTTCAAATTATAAAATGATGTGACAACAATAAGTAATTATTTCTTACCTTTTCTTTCTAAAAATATTGGTGCTATATTTAGTAAAATAGAAACAATTGTCAAAAACCATAATGCCCTTTCCATACCAGGTACTACATCCTCTAAAGCTGCCCAATCTTTCACTTCTACCCACTCCGATACAAGACTGTATTCTGCACAAAGTGTTAATGCTGTAAATGATAACCCCATTGCCATTGCTAGTTTGTAATCTTTACCTGTTGCATACATATAAAGATTTATAAAAGTTGCTACTATTGCAATAAGACCTATTATTAACCACATAATAATACCTCCACTTCCATTTTTAATACAGACATAAACTGTAATTATATGGTTCCCTAAGCGTCCTTTGCAACTTTTCATAAAAGAATGTTGTTTCAACAATCTGGCCCTTAATATAAAGAAAGAGCACAATTCTTACTGCAGAATTGCGCCCAATTATGAAATAACTGTAAAACTAATAAAGTTTTTTAAAAGCTGCGTTTCCTTGCCCAAGCTCCTTGCATTTTACTTAGAAATACAATTTGCCCAATATGATATGCGTTATGCATTGCTAAACTCTTTAGTTCAAGCACTAATGAATAATCTTCTCCTGGGACCTGCCTATATAAATCTTCATGCTCTGATGTTGCTAGTATTTTTTCAAGTTCACGATGAACATAAAAGAATTCTTGTTTTGTTTCCTCCCAATTTTCTAATGTCTCAGTTGGTAATTGAAATGTAGATTCATTATTTTCTGCCTTTGGTTCATTCGCTGTTTCACCAAGGAATCGCATGAGATATCTCTTTTCATAGAAAAGCAAATGACAAACTAATTCCCAAATGGAATTCATTGCCCCATCAGCTGGTTTCCAAAGTGCTTGTTCAAAAGTGACATTCTCTAGCACTTTTTCAAGTGGTGGAAACCAGTCCTCTTTATCTAAGCAACTCGCCCATTGCTGTAACAAAAGTGTCCTTACATCCATTTTCTATTCCCCCTATTTCATCCCGAAAATCGATAATCCCTTTGCTAAAATCTTCAGTTTCGGTAAGTTAATCTGGCATTACTATAATTTCGAGATGAACAATCTGATTCCCTTCCTAGCTCCACAATTGCATACCTCCTTCTTCAAGGAAAGTGTCCGATAGTAAAGAACCTTATATTTGCTTATTAGCGTAAGCTGTCTCTAAGTGTAGTCCAAAAATCGCATTATACAGTTTATATTTATCTCCTCAACAAACTAGCACCTTAAATCGAGAAAAGCACTTTCCTTATCTGAAAAGCAACCGTTACTTGAAAGCTCGCCTAAACAACCTAACTTTATGTTACACACCCGTCACTTAGCAAGGAATTATGGCTATTCCATTTAGCAGTGGCTGCTATCCCCATACATAAAACTATTTAGGGCATACATCCAACCCATGCTTTGATATTGAGCATAAACTGGTTATATGTCTAATTTCAAAAAGGAGTGTATATTGATTTATGCAATATATAGAACAAATGCCTTTCTATGGCCAGAATCCAAGGGGTCTTGACAATTGTATTTTTCGTTTTACTTATATGTGGCTTAGAAACGGTGACAATTTCTGGTTCTTTCTGACAGCTGTTGGCCACGAAAGAGCTTATGGATACAGGTTTTTCGGTGGAAGATGGAATCAATATTCAATTGCTTTAAGAAGCATTGACGCCTTCCATTGTTCTCCTCCTACTCCAACTCCATATTAGAAACCTGCTCCATGATTTTTTTCTATCGTTTAGTTAAACTTTATAAACGCCGGGGCTTTCAAATTAAATATCATCTTTTTGAATTAACGCAGTAAACCTTAGATACCTGCGTGTTCACTTATACTATGTATAATACATTAATCATTTTGGTTAGCGTTTTTATACTGAAATTAATTCAAATGCCAAAATAAATTTAATTTTAATTCTTCAAAATTTCAATTGCATTATAAAAATATGTTTTTACTTTCCTCAACAATCTGGCCCAATTGTTGAAAATAATATTTTAGAAAAAAGCCACTCCAAAAATATTGGAGTGGTATGTTTAATTGAATAGTTACTTCCTTATGAACACGTAATTACTTTTTTAGGTTGGTATTATTTATATTTGTCTGTTCCGGACCAACCCTTTCTAAAACAATTAACAAATACTTTAAGCATCATCAGATACAGAGCCATTTCCCTATCTTTTCACTTTTTCCACTTCATTATCAATAAATACTTCAATATCTACCCCTATATTATTTGCGAATTGTATAATCTTTTTATTCAAATGAATACCAGGAGTTTGAGCATCAATAAACTCAAAATAGATTCGTATAAAAACGCCTAAAGAATAACGCTCTTTATAATGTTTCCTTATTTTTTATACAAAAAATTAAACACCTTTTTTGTAAAATCTTCATAGGAAGAGAAGTATTTATTTCGCTGGTTATACCATTTGCGAACAGTCTCTACTAACCAAAAAGGGACAGGATTCCCGTCTATTAAATGATAGTACTGTTCATATCCTTTTTTTAAATGTTCCCACCGGAAATCATTACCGGGCAATATATATTCCGACACATCGAGTATTTTAGCTCTCCCGTTTTGTAGTAATATATTTTTTAAATGGATATCCCGAGGGTTCAGTCCTTTTGATCGGACATATTCCCGCGCTTCCTCCACATCATTTACAACTTGTTCTGGAATGTGAATACCTTGTAGAACACAGTCAAAGAGGGTTATTCCTTCCTCGTAGCTTATAACAAGGAATTCTTCATATGCAGCAAAACATTTAGGAAAGAAAGGGGAATCCCCTAATTTTTCATAAACTTTTGCTTCCACTTTTACTTTTTCTTTTTTGTCCTTAGCATATAATTTTAATGCAAAAGCTGGGGCGTTTACTGATTGAAAAACAGCCGCATCTGTACCCATTCCAATACACTTCAAATCATCTGCTTCACCAATAATTGTTACAGGCTCATTATTTGGATTTGATAAAACCGTAATCTTGGAAAGAGAGTCTATCGCCTTTTCCCAACTATTTTGCATATAACCTCTCCCTTCATGAACGTTTGAAATTGCATCCATTATACCCTTTCTCGCTCAATGAACCTGCATCATACGTTCCATACCTTCAACATAGGAGTCTAATTAAACAAAAAACCTTTCAATATGTTATTCTTTTTTATTATTGTTTATTAATGAACTCCATATGATTTATTGGCCAAAATTTAATATCTGCAGTTCCTAACACTTTTTCCATTGAAACAAATCCAAGGTGAGGGTCTCTACTATCAATGCTTTTTCTTCTATTGTCTCCAAGAACAAACAAGTAACCTTCTGGAACGACTTTTTCCCCTAAATATTTTTCTATTGTAAAGTCTTCAGTAAGCGTTCCATGATCTTTCAACGCTGCCTTATACTGTTCTAAATAAGGTTCATCATATTTTTGCCCATTTATATACAGAACATCGTCTTCATAAGTGATTTGATCACCTGGAAAGCCGATAATTCGTTTAATATAATTTTTTTCTTCTGTTACCTTAAATACAATGACATCAAATCGTTCATACGCTGTTAATCTCGGTCCAATCTTATTCACAATCACTCGATCGCCATCTTCAAAAGTTGGCATCATCGAAGCACCTTCTACTTTCTTAGGAGTAAAAAGGAAAAATCGAATTCCCCAAACACATATAAAGGCAATCAATGTTGCTTTAACCCATTCCAATGATTCATTTCTTTCAGTCCCTTTCCCCATCTTTCATACCCCCTTGTTCTTTTTTCAAACTAACTGTTTCCAATGAACATCTTTCTCATCTTTTTCATTTGGCTTTCTGACAAATTCAATACATCTTTCTTCACAGGCACCAAATTCAATAAAGTTTTTCTGCGCTTGTCTTAAAGATGGAATATTTGCGCCTCCTTCAATTCGGATCATCATATTGAATCCCATCATCTTCCCAATAACAAATACGGCAAATATCGTATGTACCAGGAGGTTGTTCATCTAATGTTTTATATCCACAACATGGACATGTATATTTCACCTAATCACCTCTAGTATTCTCTATGCATTTTAAGAACTTCAACAAAAGAGGCGTTCATCCCTTTTAGATAAACACCTTTGTTTAAACAAAATATGAAATTAATGGACTGGAAATTTCTAAAATTTTATGCTTATCTTTATTTTCATACCTAACTTGTTTAACGAACTTTTTGTATCATCCATTGCCTTATATTGTAAAAGTATGTAAGATAGATACATTAATTATCCAACTATAAGGAGGCAGATGATGAGCTCAACTTATATTCTCTACAATATTGTTCCTTTAGGATTTTTATTTTTACTTATGTATATTTTTATTGATATATTGCTTGATTACTTTAGAAAATCAAAAAGCAGTAATGTAAGAAGAATTCTCATATATAGTTTTCTGTTTTATTGCATCAGTTTGATCCAAATAAAATTCGGAGGTATTACCATTCCACCTCAAAATCCAAATGACATACACAGTTCCTTTCTTTCATCGAATGACTGGTTTGGTATTTATGATACGATGCATATCAATATTTCCATTTGGAGTTCGATCCTCCTCTTCATTCCTCTTGGCATTTATTTAACGGTTCTTATCCATTCGAACAATTTAAAGAAATTAGGTTTCATGATTGTTATAAGTTGCTTAGGAATAGACATTTCTCGTCTTTTATTTGAGTGGTTTGGTTTAGTGATGAGTCACTATAATATGATGGAAATCATTTATCTTTTATGTAATATAGCTGGAGGAATACTCGGATTCATCTTAGTAAATTTTGCACGAAAAGCTATACTTTCCGATAATGTGAGTGAGGCAGAAGTATAAATAATACCGTGGCCCTAAAATTGGGTCCCTTATTTCATAATGGATGCAATGATAAAAACGAATAAAACGACAAGGATGAGAATTCCTGTACCTTTCCAGTTTAAATCAGCAAAACTCCCTGCTCCGGCTTTTTTAAAGGCATTATTCATATTACCAGTAGGATTTCTTTTTCGTTCTTCTTTTCTAAGTCTTTCCCTTGTTTGCTCCGGAGTTTCTTTACCCATCTTTGTACCCCCCAACAATGAATTGAATCCATGAATAAAAAAAGGCTTCAACCTTACTCAGATCAAAGCACTTTATTTTAATCGTAATCGTCCAATCTTTAAATCAAACTTCCTCTATAATCGAATTTCCTTTACTGTCTTCCGCATCGAACCATTCCCATTTTTCATGTAATCGTATTCTGCCATCTTCTAAAATTTCAGGGGTGGAAACGCATTTTCCTCCTCTTATTTCTTTTTTCGTATTGACGTGGTTGTACTTAAACTTTAAAGAACCATCTTCATTTACAATGCCTATTAGGAAACCTTTTATAATTTCTCCGCCGCCATATGTTGCTGAAATAATATTCCCCTCTTGTTTGTAATGAAAGGTCGTTTTTGAAGAGACTTCCCCATTTGCCGTATTTTCAGTTGAAATAAACGTTCGATCATTATAATGAATCATGCTTTACCCCCTATTGAAAACCTTTTCGTACTTTATTACATATTCAATAAAATATACTTATCTCCTTCTGTAATAGCTTAAAAAAGCATTTATCCATTTAGATAAATGCTTGTAAATAATTTGTTAGGCTACACTGTCCATGTAATAAGCAGTCCTGCATGGGCTAAGCCGCCGCCAAAACCATATAATAATAGTTTTTGTCCATTTTTAATTTTCCCTTCACGTACTGCCATATCTAAAGATAATGGAATGGTAGCTGATGAAGTATTACCATAATCCACTAAGCTATATAATGTTTGTTCGATTGGGAAACTACTTTTCTCACAAATGGATTCGATCATTCTTAAATTGGCACTATGGGGAACAAACCAATCGACCTCTTCCAACTCCATATTCACATTTCCCATAACAGATTGCATTCCTTTTGGAACAGTTTTTACCGCCCATTTATAAACTTCTCTACCATTTTGAACAATGCAACCATTGCCTATTATGTCTTCTCCATTCATGCTATTCGATAGATTTGTACTATATAAATGTTTTCCTCCTTCGCCCTCCGACCCGAGATGAGTGGAGATGAAGCTAGGATTTTGTTCATCGTACTCTACTAGAACTGCACCGGCTCCGTCTCCAAAAAGAATACAAGTTGTTCTATCTGTATAATCCGTTATTTTCGAAAGTGTTTCAGCCCCAACAACTAAAACCTTTTTGTTTAAACCTGATGTAACTAAACCATTCGCCACATATAACCCGTAAGTAAATCCGGCACAAGCAACGTTTAAATCCATTGCCCCCGTATTTTTAATACCAAGTTTTGCTTGTAGCATCGAACTAACACTTGGGGTTTTGTAATCAGGCGTTAATGTACAGACGATTATCAAATCCACATCATCTACCGTTTTGTCATAACGTTCCATTAAATTTCGAACAGCTTTATAACTAATATCGCTTGTAAATTCATCTTTCCTCGTAATTCTCCGTTCCTTTATACCTGTCCGTTGAACGATCCATTCGTCATTTGTTTCGACCATTTTTTCTAAATCATAATTTGTCAGCCTTTTTTCAGGGACATAAGAACCTATCGCTGTAATGCGTGCTTTACTTTTCGTCATCATATTCACCTCATTTAGTTTTTACAATCATTTTACTAGTTACTATTATGACCTAGTACTAAATTTAGTGCAAAAAATTCCTCTTCCGTTTTTCATTTGTTTTATAAAAAAAGCGTATTTGATAAAAATATCAAATACACTTCTTCACCCTTTTACAGAGAAAATACGCTTTATTGGAGAATCGTTAGAAAAATAAATGCTCCACCACCAAATACGAAAAGTAACGCTATACTTAGTATCCACCCTAAATAACTATTAAAATTTAATAAACCAATAAACGTAGTTACATAAACTATTAATCTCTTAAAACTAGATGTTTCTACTTTGACCATTTTCAATTCTTCTTTCAACTCTGAATAACCTAATGGAATCAAACATAGACCTAAAAAAACAAGTATAATACCTATCATTAATGGTGACATATTTGTACACTTCCTAAAGCAGCTTGTTGTCTTCATTATAGGTGATTATTCTACTAATCATCTATATTTATCTTAGAGAAATCGTTAAACATTTTTCCAGCATGCACAGATGTACTAAAAAAAGAAACTGTAGGCAATCACGATTTTCATCATTTTTACCTACAGTCTTTTACGTTTATATTATTTAAGTTTCATTGCATCCTTCATAATTTGTGGTAAGTCGGTATTATCGTGGAACCCTACAAATTTATCGGATTTTGGACCGAATGCAAAGACAGGAACTTGGGCTGCAGTATGACCATATCTTGTCCAACCAATACCTGCACGTTCACTGATAACTTTATTGATCGCTGATTTCGCATCTTCTGCTTGTTGAACAGTAGCAACTTCTGCATCTGTTAATTCAATACCAGTATATTGTAATACCACTTCTTTTACATTTGAACGGTCTGCGTTTAATTGACTCGCCATAAATTCACCCGTAGCTGTTACATTTTTAAGAACGTCAGCTGTTGTATTTGATGATGAAGAAGAGCCTACTGAAATACCACCTGTTTCATGGTCTCCAGCCACTACGACTAAAGTATTGCCATCTTCTTTTGCAAATTCAATTGCCTCTTGAACTGCTTCTTCAAAAGCTTTTGTTTCATGCATAGCATAAGCTGCATCATTGGATTCGCCAGCCCAGTCAATTTGACTTCCTTCTACCATTAAGAAGAAACCATCTTTATCTTGGTTTAAAGTATCAATTGCCTTTTCTGTCATTTCAGCTAAGCTTGGTTCTTCCGTATCAACACGGTCAAATTCAGGCGCAAGGGCTTCACCTGCGAATAAACCAAGTAATTTTTCTCCCTTTTCTACATTTACCTTTTTAACTTGTTGTAACTGTTCACGGGTTTCAACAAATTCAAACCCTTTTTCTTGTGCTTCATCGATTAAGTTTAGTTCAGTTTGTTTACCACCTTTTGATGTTGGTAAGAAGTTATTTTTACCTCCACCTAAGATGACATCCACACCGCTTTCTTGAATGTATTGGCGAGCGATTTCAGTTTCGTTGCTACGGTGTTCTACATGGGATGCAAAACTAGCAGGAGTTGCATGGGTAATCGTAGAAGTGGCAACTAAACCTGAAGATTTACCTGCTTCTTCCGATGCTTCAAGAATTGTTTTTACTTTATTTCCTTCTGGATCAAAACCAATGACACCATTGTTTGTTTTAATACCTGCAGACATCGCTGTACCTGCAGCAGCTGAATCTGTAATATCCGCATTGGCTGAAAAAGTCGTGTACATTCCTTTAATGTGGGTATCCCATACAGCTTCCTCCCCTTTGAAAATACGGTAATTGGCAGCGTGATTTGCACCGAATCCGTCTGGAATCATATAAATAACATTTTCCACAGCTTTATTTCCATTTTGTTTCCCTTGGGAAGCATCTTTTTTTGCAGCATCGGCAGTACTTAAACCTACTCCTGATAGAACAAGTCCTGTACTTAACGCAATTAGACCAACTTTTTTAAACATGAAAACCTCTCCTTAAAAAATATGATTTATATTACGTTAGTAGATTACGTGTTCTGTATTAATTGGGAATGAATCGGTTGTAAATGTTCAATGACAAAATTTTAGTCAAAATACCTATGGAAAATTTTTAAAATAATTTAATTTTAATTCTATCATCCTACTTAGATGATATTTTCGATGAATCTATTGGAAACTTCCAAGAAATTATCAATGTTTCTATTTACAAAGTTTACAATAGAAACTTATTAGAAAGAGGGTTTTTCAATTATTCTTTAACTCTTACTTCCCTTTTGGAAGGATGTAGGCTAAATAGGCACAAAATGATCGAGACTACTAACATGATGAAAACACCTATAATGACAACAAACTGAATTGATAGTACTTGTGCCATCACCCCCATCACGCTTGTCATCAGAATGATCATCAACGCTTGTATTAAATTATAAATACTTCCGATTCTCCCCATTATTTCAACCGGTATATTCGTTTGATAAAACGTTAGAAATCCAGTATTTGCAAAGGCATTAAAAAAAGCGAGGAAAAAGAAGCCAACTGCAGCTACTGAAAAGGAATTTGAAAAAGCATAAATCACATAACCAATTGATACAAGCAGAGGGCCCATACCGATTAATACAGATAGTTGAACCTTTTTTACAATTAATGCGTTCACCATCGCTCCAATCATAATCCCTGCCCCTGCAATTGAAACTAAAAATCCGTACTGTCCGTCGGATAGCAATAACACTTCTTTTGCAAACGCTGCCTCAAGGGAATCGACAGCGCTGGCCATAATCATCATGACGGAACTAAATAAAATATAAATAGTCATTATGTAGCGAAATTGACGACTGAAATCGATAACAACGGACCAATCCTTTTTCATTGTCTCTAGCGTGATCATGTTATCAGTTGAAGTGTTTATACTATCCTTTTCTAAGTGTGGCATAAATAATGTAATAATCCCTGATAGAAATAATGCGATGGCATTAATATAAATCGCTAATGTTGGAGTTCCGACTAAAAATAAGAATCCTGCAATAGCGGGACCAATTAAGAAGGCACCCGATGTTACTAAACTATGAAGAGAATTAAATTGCTTTCGTTTTTCGGGTGAAATTAATTTTGTAATGTATGTCATGGATGTTGGGCCAAATATGGAACTCGCCATATTTAGAAGAAAAACGAACATGTATAGGAGCGTAATTGACGAAAAGAACGGTAATAAAGCAATTAGTAACGCTCTGAATACATCTAAGAAAACCATTAATTTTCTTTTATTCAATCGATCAATCATACTTCCTGCCCAGAAATTTGTACATAAAGTAGCGAAAGGTTTGATGATATACAATATGGAGACAGCAAGTGGAGAATCTGTCATATTTAGAACGATTAAATTTAGAGAAAGAAAATAAATCCAATCTCCAATGTTTGAAACACCAATACTAAATAATAAGATAGACGGATATTTCCAAGATTCCATTTTCTTTAAGTTCATTTCTTTATCCCCCTTTTTATAATTAAAAATAAAAAAATCCCGTTCCCAAGACTCTACAATGTAAAGTCTTGGGGACGAGATTTTTAATCGCGGTGCCACCCCAGTTTATTAATATGTCGCCATATTAACCTTATTAGGTACATGTTTTATACCCTAGCTCGATAACGGGAGCTCCCGCCATATCTACCTTTAAATTACGATATGATACTCAGAGGCTTGCTTCAATAAATCTTTCTTACTCCATTCTCACCATTCAGGAGCTCTCTGAAAAGAAATCATTTATCTACTCTTCTCTTCATCGCTTTTTCATTATTAGTCCTATACTACAAGGATTCATACGCTATGTAAACCGTATTTTTATTCACCACTACATCATGACATTATTTCAAATTTTTAGAAATCTAAGGATAAGCTAAAACAAACTGTATAATAGTAATCGGACTATTTCGATAGTTTTATAAACGCCCAAGGAGGACATATGATGAAAAAGATTTCATACATTCTATTTTTATTAATGATTGCTTTACTAACTGCTTGTTCGGACGATAAGCAAGATACGAAAGCTAGTGAAGAGACGAAAGAAGAAGGCCTTAATGTAGACAAAGGTCTATTAAACGTTGAAGTAACGTTACCTGCTTCTATGTTTGAGGGAGAAGAAGATATTGATACGGTGATTGCAGATGCTGAAGCTGATGGTATCGATAAGGTGACAAAAAATGATGACGGTTCCGTTACTCTTAAAATGTCAAAATCGAAACATAAAGAATTGATGAACGAAATAGAAACATCGATTAAAGAGTCTATCGAAGAAATGAAAACAAGTGGAGACTATGCATCTATTAAAGATATTGCCCATAACGATAAGTTTACGGACTTTACTGTAGTAGTAGATAAAGCAGCTTATGAAAATAGTATGGATGGATTTGTAGCGCTTGGCCTAGGTATCTCTGGTGCGATGTACCAACTTTATGATGGAGCAAATCCAGATGATTATAAAGTAACCGTTTCGGTAAAAGATGAAGCCACTGATGAAGTGCTTGATGAAATGGTATATCCAGATGACTTAGAAGATATAGAAACGGAATAAGCAATTAGCATTCACACTTTAAACAGCGGAATAACTATTTCCGCTGTTTTTTATCATTCGCACACAAATATTTCTTAATGTTCAAAATAATGGTAAAATCATTTGTAATCATTTATATAAGGAGAGATTCTTTTTGACAACTACTACAAATGGTAAGTCAATTATGAAAGAGATAACAATTAATGTCCCTCTGAACTTCGTTTGGTATGCTTGGACAATCTCCGAAAGAGTTTCCGAATGGTTTGCACCAGAGAGCATAGTAGAGCCGGAAGAAGGCGGTGCGTACGAACTTTATTTCATACCAGGAAATAGAACGGGTATGAATACGAAAGGTTGTAAAATTATTAAACTCATTAATGAACAAGAGCTTCAATGCACTTGGAAAGGTCCCGATCAATTCGACACATTAATGAACAACGAAAACGACTTAACAACTGTTAAAGTAAATTTTACACCTATCAATGAAAATTCAACAAAGGTCGTTATTTTGCATACTGGATTTAAAGATCGTGATGGCTGGATTGAGGCTATTAATTGGCATGAAATGGCTTGGTCAGGTGTGTTAGAAAGCTTAAAATCAGCTCTTGAAAAAGGCGAAGGTCAATTATGTTGCCAACCTTTAAAATAAAACAACGCTGAAAACTATTAAAATAGGATGCAGCGTTGTTTGATTAAATAAGAAAAGAGTGATGGATTGACACTCTCAAATTTAGATTGTCTTGCGTGTATTTTTTCATGGCAAATCGTGGGATTGGTTGAGCCTATACCCGTTCGAGTTTTTTATATGGCTTCGAAGGATATTCAACTCGGATGGCATCTCCCGGTTTTACTTCACCGCTTTCCAAAACAATACCCATGATTCCTGCTTTTCGTATGAGATTTCCATTAGCATCTTTTTCTACGACTGCTTTTAACAATCCCGGTTTAAAGTCATCGATTTGACCACATGGATTACGTAATCCTGTCACTTGTACAATGGCCTTCTCCCCTATGTATAGCTTTGTGTCAGTAGGTAGTTCAAGGAGATTGATGCCAACGGTCGTAATATTTTCACCCATTTGCCCTGGTTCAACCGTAAAATCGTCTTTTAACTCTTCAAACAACTCGTTTTGAATTAAATGGACTTGTCTTAAATTTGGTTGGTTAGGATTTTGGGCAACTCTCGAGCGATGTTTTACCGTAGAACCGAAGTGGGCATCCCCCTCCACACCTAAGCCTTTTACCAACTGGATACGCTCTTGATTATCTTTACTAAAGGTATGCTTACTACTTAAACTGACCGCTATAACAGTTCCTAACATTAAATTTTCTTCCTGCACCATTGCCTCTCTCCTTCCCTCTGTTTATTATTCAAAAAATCTCTCATTATTCCTTCTTCAATCGGACTTTAACTTCATCTATTTTATAGAAGAAATGAATTCTATTTTAAAATTTTCGTAATATAAATAAATAAGAGAACAAAAAAGGAGGATTAAAATGAATGCATTGCTAACAGTTATTCCCCTTTTCCTTATACGGTATGGTTTACTAAGTCTAATAAATAAGCAGGGGCTTAGACGTGCAGCTTTTTATGCCCCGCTATTAGGAAAAGAACAAATTGCTTACTATATATATCAAGTGACGACCGTTCTTATACTATTAAGTTTATTTTTTCTCAACATTAAACCCGATTCTCTTTTATTTAATATCGGACTAGTTGTCTATATTTTAGGGATTGTTTTATATGCGGTATCTACAATCAATTTTGCCAACCCTAAAATGAATGGAATAAATGTAAACGGGCTATATAGAATCTCCCGTAACCCGATGTATGTTGCCTATTTTATTTATTTTTTAGGCTGTGTTTTACTTACCCAATCATGGATTTTATTTGGGTTATTAATCATTTTCCAATCCTCATCTCACTGGATTATTCTTTCAGAAGAAAGATGGTGTATAAAGAAATTTGGTGCCGACTATATAAAATATATGAATAAAGTGAGACGCTATATTTAAAAGTGTAAAGTAGTAATTACTAAAAGCGTTCATCTTTTATTAAATTAGTGACTTTAAAATTCAATATAAAAAGGTTGTAGTTCATCATTTAAGCAGTACTCAATTCTTTGTTTGAAGTTTTTCCAAGTGACCATTTTCAATGCTTGGTGGATTGGAAAATAACCTACTTCTAAACTTTCAGAACTTGTAGTTGGCACTCCTCCGATAGGTTTACCTAAAAATAATGTATTGCATATACACCCTTGGACATTTTGAAAGACGCCACAAAACTTCGTAATTTCAATATCAATACCGGATTCTTCTTTCGTTTCTCGAATGGCCGCGTCCTTTAAAGATTCCCCTTCTTCTACTTGACCACCTGGCATTTCCCAGCCTCTTTTAGGTCCTTTAATTAATAAAATTTCATGATCATCATTTAAGACAATCGTTGCAGCTGAAATAATATGTTTTGGTGTAGCCATCTAAAGTGAACCTCCCCATAAAAATCCTCTTTTTCATTATTCAATAAAAGGTTCATGATCCCCTCTCTAAAAATTATTTGTTACTTCTTCATCTTATAGCCAATATAGAGAATGAAGAACCAAACAGGGGCTACGAATAATGCAACGCGCATATCCGGAATGAAGGCCATTAAAACGATAACAAGGGCTAAGAATATTAGGGCTAAATAAGTTGAAATCGGGTAGAACGGTACTTTAAATTTAATTTTTTCCCCTTCCAATTTCGTTTTTGATTTTCTAAAACTTAACTGGGCTAAGAGAATAATTGTCCAGCTCGTAATGACCGCAACGGTTGCCACTGCGGAAATATATAAAAATACTTTTTCAGGAACAATATAATTCAACACAACAGCCACTAGTAAAAAGAATGAAGAAAATAAGATGCCCCGTCTTGGACTACCATTCTTGCTAAGGGTTTTAAAAAATTTTGGTCCGTTATTTTGCAAAGATAAATTGTAAAGCATTCTTCCTGAACCAAATAAACCACTATTAAAGGCCGATAACGCCGCTGTTATGACAACGAAGTTTATAATATGGGCTGCGCCTGGAATACCAACATTATCAAAAATTAATACAAAGGGACTTCCGTTAGATCCGACTTCATCCCACGGATATAAAATCATCATGATGCCTAATGCACCGATGTAGAAGATTAATATTCTCCAGACAACATTATTAATAGCAGAAGGAATCGATTTTTGAGGATTCTTTGCCTCTCCTGCTGTAATACCGACTAACTCGACGCCACCAAAGGAGAACATCACAAGTACAAGGGACATTAAGATTCCTTCAAATCCATTTGGTACAAAACCTCCATGGGACCATAAATTATCAAAACCAATTGGCTCACCATTGTTACCAATACCAAATAAAATAATGCCTAATCCGAGGATAATCATCCCAATAATAGCGACTACTTTAATCATCGCAAACCAAAATTCAAACTCCCCAAACGCCTTTACATTCGCAAGGTTTACAATTGTAATGAGGATGAGAACGACAAGGGCTGACACCCATTGGGGAATATCCGGGAACCAATAATTCACATAAACACCGACTACCGTTATTTCGGCCATTCCAACGACAATCCACATAAACCAATAAGTCCAACCCGATAAATACCCTGCAAAGGGGCCTAAATAACGATTTGCATATGTACTAAATGAACCCGATACAGGTTCCTCTACAGCCATTTCTCCTAGTGCCCTCATAATGGTAAAAATAACGAATCCACCTATTAAATAGGAAAGTAAAATCGCTGGTCCAGCCATTTGAATGGTTGCACTAGAGCCATAAAACAAGCCAACCCCAATAGAACCACCTAGGGCAATTAACTGGATATGTCGGTTGCTTAAACCTCTTTGAAGCTTTTTATTTTCACTCAAAATGTATTCCTCCTTAAATGTTCGAGATTTTCTCCATTGCAAGTTCGATAAAAACAAAGGAATAAAAAAACGCCCTTTTGGATTAACCAAAAGGACGATTCAATTCGTGTTACCACCTTTTTTCATAAGCAACTCACATTGCTTATCTTCGTAAGTACGGTCATTTCCGACGATACTTTAGCACATAGTGACGGATGCCAAACCGGTGTAGCCTACTAAGGAAACCCTTTTCAGTACACAGCTCCAAGATGAATTCACAATTGTTCAACATGCACCTCTCATCAACCGGTTACTTTCTGTCTGTTAACATGATTGCTACTAATTCTTTTCATAGCCTTTGTTCTTATATTTCGTTTTGCAAATATTTTTCGAATTGTTTATTATTTTATAGATTAATTTCAATTTGTCAATATAGTCTCATTTTCAAAAATAAAAAATAAGATTATTTATCTATTGTTGTGAACAATCTTATCGATTCGATTATAGAAGGTTCAATATAATTTGCCTTGAAACTCCCCTCTTTATAATTTCCCGATTTCTTTCATTTCTAAAAAATCCTCTTCTCGAATTTCCCTTTTTTCCGTTAGTAAAAGGGATTGGAAGGTTTCGAATAAGTCTTGAATTTCTTTTTGTTCGTTGATTAATTCCATACCTTTGTGATAGGTATCTTCATCTTTGTACCTTGTAATTTCTAACCATTTTGTTTCTTCAGTTTTGCTATTTAAATAGACTGTATGGAAATCTAAATAACGATTGTAAATTTCGGAGGCTTTTTCTTGAATGGCTAAATATTGCTCCACTTTATCCTTTTGAATATGGTACTCGTATATTTTGACAAACATTTATTTCCGCCCACTTCCCATCTTCTTGGCTTCCATTGATTTTTCATGCTCAAGTAGCCATTCCTTTCTCCACAGACCACCTGCATAACCGGTTAATGTTCCGTTCGAACCAATGACTCGATGGCATGGGATAACGATACTTAATTTGTTTTTACCGTTGGCGCTGCCGACTGCGCGAATCGCTTTTTCGTTTCCAATCGTAACGGCAAGCTCTTTATATGATTGGGTTTTGGCATATGGGATTTCTGTTAACGTATTCCATACTTCTCTTTGAAAATCCGTTCCTTTTAACTCATACGGGAAAGTAAACTCTTGGCGAATGCCTCGAAAATATTCATCTAGTTGGTTATAACAATCGATTAAAGAAGTAGGTGTTTCTGCTTGTACCCATTCCGCGCCGCTTTCGTTTTCAATGAATAAAATGGATTGGACTGCTTGTTCTGTTCCAATAATTTCGATTACCCCAATTGGTGATTTGTATTCTACTTTAAACGTTGTCATATATTGACCTCCAAAGATAAAAGGTTGCATAGGCTTGCCAACCTGTCCAGCTAGCCGCATAGTCTTCTATTTCCTCGATTGTCGGTTTCCGCTCCAAGCCTAATTGCTCTTTTAAAGCGTTATGAAGCCCGACATCTGAGATTGGGAATGCAGATGGATCCCGCAAGCATTTCATGATGACATAATGGGCTGTCCATGCTCCAATTCCTCTTATTTCTCTTAATGCTGTTTCGATTTGTGGGAGTTCCTTTTTCTGAAGCAATTGTTCCTTAGATAATTCCCCTTCTGCCATCATTTTTGCAATGCCAATCGTATATTCAGCCTTCCTCGTCGTAAATTGCAATTTCTTTAAATCGTCCACATTTAAAGCGGCGATTTTTTCATAGGATGGAAATAACCAATACTGCTTACCTTCATAGGTTAAACATTTCCCAAATTGCTCCACAAAACGTTTCTTTAATGTGTAGGCAAAGGTTAAATTAATTTGCTGACCGATAACGGCCCAAACGAGGGCTTCGAATAAATCTGGGATCCCAATGATCCGTAAGCCCTTATATGTTGACACAACATTTTTTAAAATTTTGTCGTTGTTAGCCATTTGGTAAAAGCCTTCTAAATCTTTGTCTAAATCAAACCATTCTGAAACAAACTCCCCTACTTTTTCACGGGCAAACTTAGATGGAACGGTCATCGGAAATTCTACCTTTATGGCGCCGTCACTAAAACTGATTTTACATAAAACCAATTCATCATGGACTTTGATTAATTTATAGACCGCTTCCCCGTTTATTTGATGGAGAATTTCCTGGTTAGATCTACCTAAAAAAATGAGACATTCTTCAAAATGAAAATCAGTCGGTGGATATAACTCGATAGTAGATTCAGCATCAATCCATTTCATAGAGAAGTTCCTTTCGATATTCACTAGGTGAACAGTTTTTTAAAGCTCGAAATACTTTATAAAAATTAGAAGGACTTTGGAATCCAACTTCGTAACAGATTTCTAAATTTGTTAAGTTAGTATTTTTCAATAAATAAGCCGCTTTATCGATACGTATTTTTTCTAAATACGTACGGGGTGTCTCATTCGTTTCTTGTTTAAATAATCGTTCCAAATAGAAAGGACTTAACCCTACTTGTTCCGCTATATCCTTTAATCCAATCGATTGTTTATAGTGATTTACTAAAAACGTTATAATTGCTCGAACTGTTTCGATATGTGGAGAGTGCACTACTTCCGGTTGACACCTTTTACAAGGACGGTAACCAGCGTTTTCAACTTCATTAATATCATGGTAAAATTCCACATTCACCTTCTTTGGCTTTTTTGATCTGCAAGAAGGACGACAATAAATTTTCGTTGTTTTCACAGCCGTAAAAAAGAGACCATCATACTTCCGATCACAGGCAATGATTTTTTCCCACATCTCTTCAAATGATAGATGAATACTCGTCACCATGTTCCCACCTCTTCCACTTTAGTATCTCCCGTAACCCCTTTGCCTTTAAGCATATTACAATTTACAAGTACTGGTAAAGATAATGTGCTTTTAAAGTTTACTGGATTCATTTTAACAAGGAATCCCCCTTTATTTCGTCCTCATTCTTGCTGTTATGATCTAGTTGAAAGTGGTTGTTTAACTATGGAAATAGAATCTATAATGGAAACAAATGAATAGATTTTTACTGTGGAGGTAGTTATTTGTTATATAGTCCTAAATGGAGTAAAGCAAAGAAACATTTGAAAAGTTTAGTTTGTGATACATTACGATCAAGGGTCGACTTTCAAGTAATCAATTACCGAAGAGCCCATGATCAATTAGGCAGAGCGGTTATTACTATCGATAAAGTAGAAAAACTTAGTATGTGTACAATTACAGCAGAACGAGCGGAACATTACAAAGAGTGGGAGATAAGAGCTCATTTTGATAATTACGATTTCGATGATGTGGAAAACAATATTTCGATTCAAGATGAGGCTCATCAACAATTAAAA
Source organism: Lysinibacillus halotolerans (assembly GCF_003711845.1). Classification (GTDB taxonomy): domain Bacteria; phylum Bacillota; class Bacilli; order Bacillales_A; family Planococcaceae; genus Ureibacillus; species Ureibacillus halotolerans. The sequence continues at coordinate 6,974 of NZ_RHLQ01000047.1, read as the reverse complement.
AAAGAAGGAATCTATGGTCAATATGACTTCTTCTTTACATTAGAACAATATTTTAACTCATCTATTGAAGACTCATTACAATCTACAGATATTTTAATGAAAATATTATGTTTATTAGATCGCCGTGTCGGAAAAAGAACTTTACTTAAAATGAAAGATTCCATTTTAACGGAACACGAACTCGTTCAGGAGTTTTATAAACTCCGTTGCGAAGCAGAAAAGCTATCTATTACTGCGTAAAAAGTGGGGATACTACCCCACTTTTTTTTTGTTTTGCATTCAATTTTATTCTAAAAATTAAAACTTGATTTTCTTTTTTATTTTCGTTATTATATATCTAAATGATACATATCTTTTAGATAGGTGGTCTGCTAGTGAAAGGTTATAATGAAACGACTTATGCCATTTTAGGAATTTTAACGACGGATTGCCGATCTGGCTATTCGATTAAACAATTTATCGATCGAAGTCTTAATCATTTCTGGAAGATTAGTTACGGACAAATTTATCCAACATTAAAATTCATCGTACAAGAAGGTTTAGCGGAAGTTCATACCGCTACCACTTCAGGTAAACCAGATAAAAACGAATACACTTTAACTCCAAAAGGAATTGAAACTTTAAGAAAATGGCTTGAGCATCCGATTGAACAACTTCCCGCCGAACGCAATGAGATTCTACTAAAATTATTTTTCGGACGATTCCAAACCCGTGAAACGACCATCTCCCTCCTTGAAAATTACAAACAAAAATTACAAACGCGCATGGAAACATATCAATCGATTGAACAGGCCATTATCGATTGTGCAGACGAAAATGATATGGACGCAATGTATTGGTTATTTACTTTAGACTATGGAAAGAGAGTCACGAGAGCTGCAATTGACTGGTGTAATGTTACCCTTGAGAAGTTCATAGCTGAGGAGGAGTCATAATGACCAAAGAGGTTTTCACTGGCCGTTATACGACGGAAAATACAGAGGATATCGTTGTATTCATCATTGGAATGCGAGTTAATAAACGTCTAGCTATTCACAAATGGTTACCAGTATTTAACGCGATGCCTGGGATGATTAAGGAACTTTATTCCCATAAAGATGAATTAGGCTTTTTATCGATGGAAAGTTATTTCGGTTTAAGAACGACGGTCATGATTCAATATTGGCGTTCAATGGATGATCTTCTTGCTTATGCAAAATCAGAAAAACATTTAACTGCATGGAAACATTTTAATCAAAAGGTCGGTAACAATAATGCCGTTGGAATTTACCATGAGACCTATCAACTAAAATCAGAACAATATGAAGCTTTTTATGGCAATATGCCCGCTTATGGCTTAGGAAAAGCATTGAACCCCGTTGCCGTAACTTCAAAACTGAATTCTGCCCGAGATCGACTTAATTTATAAAATTCACGTTAAAAACCTTTAATCTATTCGATTGAAGGTTTTTCCTTTTAATTGAAACAAATATTTTCCCAATATTGTATACAATAGACTACTCCATTATAATTTGTATCACAAGAACAATGAATGGAGGATGAGATGGGATGAATTATGATGTCATTATAATTGGTGCAGGTTCAATGGGTATGGCAGCGGGTTATTTTTTATCGACAAGTGGGAAAAAGACTTTATTATTAGATGCCTGTACCCCACCTCATAACAAAGGGAGTCATCACGGGGAAACTAGAATTATTCGATACGCTTATGGTGAAGGTGAAGAATATGTTCCCTTTGTCCTTAGAGCACAGGAATTATGGAATGACTTAGAAAAAGCAACTGGGAAGCAATTATTTCTCCAGACAGGAGTTTTAAATGTGGGCAAGGAACATTCGGATTTTATCCAAAATACGATTTCGAGTGCGAAAAAATATTCATTACCATTAGATATTCTGTCTTCAAAAGAAGTACATAATCGCTGGCCTGGCATAACACTACCGAATGATTTTATTGGCTGCTTTGAACCAACGTCTGGCGTGCTAAAATGCGAAGAAAGTATAAAAGCTTACCAAGAACTTGCCGAATTAAACGGTGCGACAATCTTAACAAATAGTCAGGTAAAAGACATTTTGATTAAGGATGACAGAGTAACGATAAAGACCGACAATCAGACCTTTTACTCGGATGCATTAGTCGTTTCAGCAGGTGCATGGTCAGGAAGCCTTCTTTCAATGTTAGACTTAGAGCTTCCCCTCTCACCAGTTAGAAAAACGTTTGCTTGGTTTCAGGCGGATGAAAAAATGTATCATCAAGATCATTTCCCTGCCTTTACCTTTGAAACACCAAATGGACAATATTATGGTTTTCCAAGTATTGATGGCGCCGGATTAAAGGTAGGTCGACATGATGGCGGAGATCAAATCCATCCAGATGAATCCATCCTTCCCTTTGGAGAATTACCAGAAGATAAAGGAGATTTAATTCATTTTTTACATCAATACATGCCTAAAATCAGTCAATTACAATATGGAAAAACGTGCATGTATACCCTTACTCCTGATGAGGATTTTATCATCGATTTACATCCTAACTACTCTAACGTGGCCATCGCAGCAGGTTTCTCTGGACACGGATTTAAATTTAGTAGTGCCGTTGGACAAGCATTAAGTCAATTAATCCTTTCTGGTCAATATGATATCGATTTATCGCCCTTTTCAATAAATCGTTTTAAAAATTAATAGATAAAAGCGAATCTTATAGAAAATGGAAGTAGATTCCTCTTATAAATCCATCAAAAAGGGAAACTTTTAAAGTATAATAAGAGTGGTAAAAAATTTTCGGGGGGCCGTAATATTATGGTTTCAGATAAAAAAAGCGCTCAAATATATGCCTATGAATACATTCGGGATCGTATGTTAGACGGCACTTATAAAGGTGGTATGAAGGTCGTTGAAGAACGGCTTGCCGATGAAATTGGGGTAAGTCGTACACCGATTCGCGAAGCAATTCGACGACTTGAACAAGAAGGATTAATTAAGGACAAGCATATTTATGATCCGACCGTTCAAGATTTGATCAACATATATGAAATGCGTATTTTAGTAGAAAGCTTTGCAGCCCAAAAAGCAGCAAAACATATGACTCCAGAAACACTAAAAGAACTTAAAAACACGTTAAAGGAATCTCGAAAAGCACAGTCAAAAAATATATACGCTGCCAATCAACGCTTCCATGATTTGATCGCTGGAGAATGCCGTAATCCAAAAATGATTGAAATATTGGAAAAGGTCCGTACGGTGTTCTATTTATTTAGTTTAAAGTTAGACATTTATAAACGTCCGCAATTACTTGATGAGCACGAAGAAATTTACAAAGCAATCGAGGAGCGAAATGAAGAACTTGCCGGTGAACTGATGGCAAATCATTTAAGAAATGACCGAGACTTTACCCTAGAAGAGCTATCAGCGGTAAGTGGTAAATAAGTTAATTGAAACATAACCTAACTATTCTCGTCTATCGAATAGTTAGGTTTTACTTATGGTCTGCATGTTGATTACTAATTTTCAAAGTCTTCTTTTAATAAGGAATACATATATAGGTTATCAAATTTCCCACTGGTAAACTCGTAATTTCTTAAAAGTCCTTCTTTTATAAACCCTTGTCTTTCCACTAGCTTTTGTGATGCTTCATTTGGTGGTTCGATTAATGCTTGTATCCGTTGTAAGTTAAGCTGTTCGAATCCATATTTAATCACGGCTTCGATTGATTCCTGTGCAATTCCTTGTCCCCAGTAATCCTTGCTTAGTTCAAAGCCAATATCTGAACGAAAATGTTGGGAAACTATATTTAGAAAGCCACAACTACCAATGACTTCGCCTTTGCCTTTTAACGTAATCCCCCATCGAATACCCGTATTGTTTTCTCTTATGGATTGATACCAAGCTATTTCATCTAAAGCTTCGTCTACTGATTGAAATGGTGCTAATCCATAGTATTTCATCACTTCTTTATCAGATAAATAGGTAAAAATATTTTCCGCATCTTCTGGCGTGATTTCCCTTAAAACTAAACGGTCCGTTTCAAGGATAGGAAATTTGTTTTCTATCACTTTCCCACTCCCTACTTTCTTTTGATTGTTTTTATTTGTTCCAATAATTTTTCTCAAAAAATTGAACGATTTCCTCTTTATAATGGTATGTATCATTTATCTTTTGCAATAAATCAAGATTATGAGTATGGGCTTTTCCTGTTTCAAGTAGTTCTCGATATAAATCAAGATACGGTAGTTTTTTCTGAATGGCCCTATTGAATTCTTTTTCTATGTCATAGGAAACTTTTTTAAATTTCACCTCTGCCATCCCTTTATCATCTATTTCAAGAATGGCATATTGGGCACGTTGGTTGGAATGTAAATTGTCCCATCTGTAAAACGGTTGTCCGATTGTTCCCGGGTTAATAATTAATTGATCATTGCTACTATAGCGTAACAATTGATGATGGGTATGCGCATAAATAGCAATATCATAATCTTGATCAAATAACTGATCAAAGTTTTCCTGATGGTTAGTCGGCCATAAATCCCCACCATAACTTTTATTTTGCAAATGATGATTAATACTAATAGATAGATGATTCACTTGTTTTGTTATATGTAATGGTAAATTTTTAAGGCGATTCATATTGTTTTCATTTAAATTTTCACACTGATATTGGGCTAACCGGGAAACATAAATATCCGTCGCGTTATCAAAATCAATTTCTTTATTAAGGACATCAAGGAAGCTGTCTTCCCAGTTCCCCTTTACATAAGTAGTAACTTTAAGCCGATCTAATATTTCAAATAACTCATTTGTCCCTGGCCCAGGCATGATTAAATCTCCTAAAAACCAATAGTCAGTGACACCTTCATGAACCGCATCTTCGACAACCGCCTCTAACGCCGTTGTATTTCCATGGACATCTGCTAATAATGCAATTCTATGTTTCATCTATATTTTCCTCCAGAATGATTAAAAAGATATTATATCCGGACAATGTGACAGTACAAATTTAATAAATGTTAAAATACAATAAAGTGATTTAATTTTAATATTTAAACAATTTTTTTAAAAATAGCACCCGACTGTTGAAAATCATTTTTGACGATTAAGAAAAATACCTTTTCAATAAAGTCTTTTTGTATAACTTTCCTGAAGTCTTTCAGCAATTACATCAACACTAGAGTTTGGAATCTTAGCGTGTTCAAATAAAATTTTAGCAGCAGTTGGTAATGTTTCTTTATTAGCCCAAGAGGACGGTTCCCATAATTTTGACCTCTTAAAGGCTTTTGCACAATGTATGAAACATTCCTCTACTTCCACTACAATACCTACAATAGGTTTTTGTCCTTTAACAGCCATCTTTTCAAGTAGTTCATCATCTTTTACCAAACAAGCCTTCCCGTTAACTCTGAGTGTTTCTCCTAATCCCGGAATAAAAAATAAAAGACCCACTTTCGGATTTAATAAAATATTACGCATAGAATCTATTCTTTTGTTTCCTGGTCTTTCTGGAATAATTAAATGCTTATTATCAAGTACATGAACAAAACCAGGCATATCCCCTCTTGGTGAAACATCACAGAAACCTAAATTATCAGAAGTTGAAATTACTAAAAAAGGTGACATAGAAATAAAATCATAACAATGATGGTCTAAATCTGTAATCATCTTTCTTATTACTAATTCACTCGGAAATCCAATAATAGAACGTAATTCTTCTTCAGTTTCAATAGTATTTTTAAATTTATTATTTTGTTCCAAACAGACTTCGCTCCTTCGATTTACGACTAATATAGGAACTGCTGATATAAATAAAGTGACAATAAGAATTATTTCTTACCTTTTCGTTCTAAAAATATAGGTGCTATATTTAGTAAGATAAAAACAATTGTCATAAACCATAATGCCCTTCCGTAATTAGGTACTTCACCCAAAAGTGACCAATCTTCCTTTTTTACCCACTCCGATACAAGACTGTATTCTGTACAAAGTGTTAATGCTGTAAATGATAACCCCATTGCCATCGCGAACTTGTAATCTTTACCTGTTGCATACATATAAAGATTTACAATAGTGGCTACTAAAGCAAAAAGACCTATTATTAGCCACATAATGATGTCTCCAATTCTTCCCTTTTTTATATAGACTTTAATTGTAATTATATGGTTCCCAATACGTCCTTTGACAACCTTTCATATAATGTTGTTCAACAATCTGACTCTTTAATCGAATAAAACACTTTCCTTATTCTAAAGTGACCCCCAAATGTTAGACACAAATTTATCATTTGGAGTGCAGTTCAATTCAAGGAAAGTGCCCGATTGTGGAAAATCGTTATTTAACAAGGCCCTCATTAGTTATACATAAAGACTTACATAGTAATTACATATCAATATATAATGGATTTCATTAACGTACAGTCACTTCCAATAGAGCATGTCAGCATTATTAGTCATTGAAATTAACTTCAATTACATTGCTTAATTACCTTGTAAAATATGTGACAAGTGAGATTGCCCAGGATATAACACAGAAAAATACTAGTATGACAACTAGATTAAAAAAGGAGAATGCAAATAGTGTAAAGCCTGTGAAAAGTGTTGAAAGAACTAAACTCCACAGTACCCTTCTTTTAATACTCACCATTGCTTGAAAGACAATAAAAACAATTGCAATTAATATCGGCCACCAATAGATGATGGAATTTACCAACATGACAAAAACCCCTTTTAATTCATTATATAGTGATATAAAATAGATAACTACCAAAATATGTATTTCGCTCTAGGTTTTTTTTACACTTCCCTACTTATAAGCACTTCTCAACAATATCGCCCTTTAATTTGAATAAAGCACTTTCCTTATTCAAGGAGGTACTGCACCCCAAAAGTTAGAGTAAAAAAACTAACTTTTGGGGTGATTTTTTATAACTAAATATAATGAAGAATTTAAATTGATGGTGGTTCAAGAATATTTAAGTGGCTCACTAGGAT